>CALBSO010000120.1 GCA_937968015.1 uncultured Thermomicrobia bacterium | reverse complement strand
CCTTGACGGCCCGCCGGTACTCCGCAGGCAGCGCGTCCATCGTCAGCGTCCCGTCGCTGAGCATTCGCCGTAGCGGGGGAGAGTACGGCAGCGACGTGACTGCGTTGAGGCCGGAGACGGCCATTTGCACCTTGGCGAAATCGATCGCCGCCGTGCCGGACGGGAAGCCCGTGCCGTTGACGACGAGCGTCATGTCAGCGAGCGACCGGGCACGCACGGCGGCGCGGTCCGACGTCAGTTCGGCGAGAACACCCTGGTAGTCGCGGGCATAGCGGCCACTCGCCAGATAATCGATGGCCGCGACCGTCTTCTGCATCGTCGCGTGATCCGGCCAGCCCACGATCTGCAGGTGATCCGCCGCTTGGATGGCGAACTGGTTGAGGCGCTGGGTGAAGGCGGTGCCGCAGTCGAGGATGATCAGGTTGTAGTGGACGGAGAGGAGCTTGAGTACGCGCTCATAGTCGCGCGGGGTCAGGCGGGCCATCTCGTCGGGGCGGCTCGGCGCGGTGAGGACCGGCAGGCGTCCCCACATCGTCATGTACCCTTGGAGGAGCCCGATACCTGCATGGTTTACTGCAGTAAGGTTTTGCAGGAGGTCTTGGATCGTCCGGGGGTTGGCATCGCCGAGTACCTGGTCGATTGTGCCCCAGTCCGGGTTCAGTTCGACGACGATCGGGCGGGCGAGCGGCGCCTCGGAAAGGACGAGGCCAGTGGTGAGAGCGACGGTCGTCTTGCCTGGGCCGCCCTTCGGACCGATGGTGGCGAGGATGCGGCAGCCGGTGGACATCATCGCCATGAAGTCCGCGATCCGCGCGTCGTGCTCCGTCTCGACGCGGCCCGATTGGCTCCTTTCTCGCATCCACCGCTGCGCACGGGTTGGCCACGGGACGACAGGAACGGGAGGGCGTGCACGCAAGTCCGGCACCGGGGTGCCCGGCGGTGGTGTTGTCGGCGGGCACACTGGTTGTCCCGGCGGATCTCCGCGAACTGCCAAGATGCGCTCCGCTGGTGCCGGGATCGATGGCTGATTGCGCGATGCGGTACGGATCTTGGCAACATCTCGAAGAGATTCGACCGCATATGTGTCCGGGGGTTCTGCAATAGTGTGCTGGTTGTCGAGATCGGTCGCAAACACGATCACCTCCTTACTCAGCGCATGTATGCGTGCGCCACGGCGACGAGCGAACACAGCGTGGCGAGGCCAATAACGGCGCAACGCCTGAGTCTGAGCCGACGGCGCATACGCGCGGCCTCCGCATGCACCGCCCTGGCGATCCGATCATGCAGTTCCGGCGGTGGTTCGGGACGTGCAAGCGTAGACACCGGATGTGGTGCGGGATCAGTCTTGCCCTTGAACCACGCTTCGTTCTCGTTTGTGAATACAATGTGTATATCGTTCATGAATACGGATATTACATGGATTGCTCTCGGTTGTCTAGGGGTCTACCGAACGAAATTCGCGGGGGTGTACTACCCATGATATGATTCACATGCATGGATGTCATGGCTGTAGCGGCCTCCTTGCGTCGGTGCAGGAGCGAGTGATGGCAAAATCTGATCACGATGAAGGTGCCACGCAGGACGAGGGATCGCTGGCGGTCAATCATCCGACGTTGGCGGAGAAGATCGACCGGTTGATCCGCTCGAAGCGTATCCGCGACCGGCGCGACTACTCGTATAAAGACCTCGCCACGGCGATCCGCGCGCACGGGGGTGCCTCAATCTCGACGACATACCTCTGGGAGTTGCATACCGGGGCGAAGGACAATCCGCAGAAGAAGACTCTCGAGACGCTGGCGGATTTCTTCGCGGTGCCGGTTACATACTTCTTCGACACCGACGAGGCGCTCGAAACGTACGATCGCCTCGAAACCCTTCCCATCGCCCTCGATGCGAATGTCCGCACGATCGCGTTGCGCGCCGCAGAACTCTCGCCCGACACGTTGAAGGCGATCGGCCAGATCATCGAACAGGCACGGCAGATCGAGGGCATCCACAACAGTCGTCATGATGCGCGGCATGATCGGTCAGACGCCGATAAACCAGTCAAGGAAGTTGACCGGGAGTAACTTCCCGAGGGACCTTATCCATGGATATGAAGACGCTCCGCAAGCGCTGTGCAGCGCGCATACGGGACCTGCCAATCCCGAATCCCTTTGATACACAAATATTTGCCGCGTCTGTTGGCGAAGGTCGCAAGCGGCCCATCGTGTTGCAGTCCATCTCGCTTCACGGCGTGGTCTCCGGTGCGTGGGCAGCTATGGAGTCCATCGATATCGTTTTCTACGAACAGCACGCGACACCGTTCCACCAGCAGCACATCATCCTTCACGAACTGAGTCACATCCTGTGCGAACATCAAGGCTTCGATTTTACCGAGGAAGGTCTGCGATCATTGCTGCTCGCGGATGTTCCGATCGAACGACTGAGGGCGCTCCAAAGCAATCATTACTCGGACGAAGAGGAGCGGGAAGCGGAGATGCTCGCCTCGCTCATCCTCGAGCGCGTCAACAATGCCCAGGCTGATAATGCGATCAAGGATCCAAACATCTCGGGCACGCTGCAACTCCTCGACGATCTGGAGGGGATGACGTCATGAGCCAAGATACGGTGAGCGCATTGACTGTTCTGCTCGTCTGGGCATCCTTGATCTGGAAGTTGCAGACGCTCGGCTGGTGGCCGCGCGACACGATCCAGCGATCCTATTGCGGTGCCCTCCTCGCGCTCGCGCTCGCGTTGACCATATTTCATCCACCTGTTTATCGTGCGGTGGACCGCATCACGGGCATCCCGAATTTCTCCCGCCTGCTCGGCAACAGCCTTGGTGTCATCAGTGCGTGGGCATTCCAGCCGATCATCACCAAGCTACTCCGCTATCAAGCACGCGGGCGTGGCGTACTGGCCAGTGCCTGGCTGATGATCGGCACGATCGGCGTCATGACATTCCTCTTCCATCGCATGTCCGTGCCTCAATCGGCGCCGACGGATTTCCAAGAGCGCTATGGTGCCGCACCGTTCGTCGCCGAGTATCGGATCGTCCTCTTCGCATATATCGGGCTGGCGATGTATAACCTCTTCGCCCTCTCGCTGCGGAACGGTGAGGTGGTACGGAGCATCAATCAATGGCACCGGAGGCTGTGGGCGCGTCTCCAAACAATCGGCTGGGGTCTTGGCACCGCATATTCGACCAACGAATGCGTCTATGTAGCCCTGCGCCGCTCGAGGTTCGCGCACCATGCCGCCTATGATCTGCTGCTCGCAAACCTTCTCCTTACCGGTTTTCTCGTCATGATCCTAAGCGGAGGCGTTCTTGGCTTATTCCATTGGGTCGCGCAGTATCGGGCACTCCGACAGCTCTTTCCTCTGTGGCGGGATCTCTATCGGGCGACGCCGCAGATTGCGCTCGACCCGCCACTCTCGGAAGGCGCGGACATACGCGCGCTCCGTAATGTAGGCTTTCGGCTCTATCGACGCGTCACGGAGATCCACGACGGTATCATGGCCCTGCAGTCCTACACCGATGCGGCGATAATTGAATCAGCGGATCGTGTCTGCAAGCGGATGGGCATCACTGGACAAGAGGCTGAAGCAACGGCCAAGGCATTAATCATCACCGAAGCGATGCGCGCGAAACGAGAGGGGCGGCGCGTGTTAGAACCCGTGCCGCCCCCGCTTATCACAACCGGACCGAACTTGGAACATGAAGTGCGGCATCTGAGGTATGTATCTCATCTCTACCAGGACCTCGCCATGAAAGCAGGCGATCTGCCCGCTGTGGCCGCTGACGCGTTACCAGATCATCAAGAGGTTACTAATCGATGACCGCTTCGCATCTCAGTACCCGACACTTCAGCTATCGAGCGGCGAAGATCATCACCGAGGTGTTCGCCCCGGTACCCTCCGGTCTCGTCGTCGTTGCCTTCATCGCTTGGCATTTCGCCCCCACAAAGAGTGATGCGATCCGGGACGCGATTTTCGGGATATTACTCGCACTGTTGCTACCTTTCGGCTTCTTGCTGCGTCAGGTTCGGAAAGGCCACGTCACGGATCACCATGTCGGGCTGCGCACGCAGCGGCCCCGCATCCTTCTTATATTCTTCCTCGGTGTGCTCGCCACACTGGCCGTCTTGCTTGAGGTCGGCTCACCATCGGAACTCATCGCGCTCATCGGCGCAAGCCTGGTCGGCTTGGTCGTGGCGCTTGCCATCACCTTGTTCTGGAAGATTTCGATCCACGCGGGAGTTGCTGCAGGGATTATGACGATCTTCGTGGTTCTGTTCGGCCCTTGGATGCTTCTGATGGCCCCATTCGTCATGGCGGTTGGATGGGCGAGAATACGGCTCGGGGATCATACAGCGACCCAAGTCGCGGCCGGAACACTTATCGGTGCGCTGGTTTCGGGAATCGCCTTTACCGTCTTCATGATCGCGCTACGCTGATCGTGTCATCGGCACTCCGCGCATACCTTCACCATAACCGCTAGACATCAAGACAGACATATCGTATCATCCACACATGAGAATGGATGATGATTTCTTTCTCATACGAGAATGATGGTCGTTTGTAGATATGCTATAGCAGCAAGATGCCTTGCCGTCTTGACATCAAAACATTCATGTCCCACACTACGTCTCAGATAGTGTACGTACACCTCGGTGAGGAATAGGAGATGTATCAGTGCACAGCGACGCCAAAATGGACATGGCCGCCACGAAAGAATCCACCGAAAGGGACCGGTTCCGAACGACGGTGTATTTAACGGAAGACGAGATCACGTCGCTCGACGAGCTACGAGCCCACTTCCGGCGACAGGAGCGACGTCAAGTTGACCGATCGCAACTCATCCGAGAAGCGATTCGGCACTACCATGAAACGATGCTCACATCGTAGCTCGTTGATCGGGGGAACGGGGGTTTCTCATGGGATCAGAGAACTTCAACCGGCAGTTCATCCTGCTGGACTTCACTGATCTGGACAACCCGGATTTCCTTTCGTTTACTCGCTCACCCGAGTTCTCGACGTACCTCATCATGCGCCGTCACATCTGGCGCTCCCGCGAACCCCACTACATGGGCTTGCACGAGTATTTCGCCAAAGGCTACCTCGCGTGCTCGCTCGACCGCGAGAAGATCGCCGAATGGCTCAACCTCTCCCTTGTATCGGTGAGTAACGACATCACGGCGCTCACACGCCGCACGGTCATCGAGAGTCTGCGAACGGGCCGCCAGAATATTTTCGTCCTCGGCAGGTGGGTCGAGGACGAGGGCGCATACTTCGAGCACTTCTACTTGGATCGCCTTTACGTCAGAAGTAAAGAAAACTTGATATCAGGCCTTCTTGACGGCAGAAATAAAGAAAACTTTACATCAGACGAAAACCCATCCCGCCCCGCTGATGTAAAGAAAAGTTTACGCAATAATATAGAAGAGAATAGAGAACCGAATAGAGAAGAAAATAGAGAAAGAGGGTTCGAGAACTCGAGTTCTCGAAAGCCCTCCAACCATGATGTCAATGTGATCACGGACTACGTCAGTGACCTCGCGCGGGAGCTCAACGACGAGGCTTCGCTGCCATCATCGGTTAGTCGTGCGATGAACCTCTATCGTCGGGCTGCAATCGACTTAGACGGCTTTACCGACGCCTTGCTCGGTGCACGCGCTGCGACGAAGCAGCATAGTGCGAGTATCCGCAAGCAGAGCGACGCGAACGATACCATGATCGGCCCGACGAAGAATCGCATGGCATATTTTTTCGCGGTGCTTGAGGACGTACTCGGGCTCATCGAGCCGAGGGTTGCAAGCGAGGTGGGCAGCCGATGAAGCGAGAACGGATCGTCGCGATTGTCAACCGCAAGGGCGGCAGCGGCAAGTCCACGACGACGCTCAATCTCGCCGGCGCCCTGGTCGAGACCGGGCTGCGGGTCGTCGTCGTCGATCTCGATCCCCAGGCCTCCCTGACGCGCCTGCTCACCGACGATCCGGTGGAGCGCGGGATCGGCGCGTGCATTTCCGCGCCCGGCCTGCCGGTGGAGGACCTCATCCGCGTCACCGGTGCCGGCATCGACCTCGTGCCGGGCGATCGCTCGATCGAGGCTGCGGCGCTCTCCTTGAGCGATTCCCCGACGGGCTTTCTGCGTCTGCGCAGGATCCTCACGGCGCTCGACGGGTACGACGTCCTGCTCCTCGACACGCCGCCGACATTGGGATTCGCGCTGTCGAGCGCCATCCTGGCCGCCGGGTGGGCGGTCCTGCCCACGGCCACCACGCAACAGGACATCGACGCGCTCGTCGATACGGTCATGGCGATTGACGAGTTGGCGGCTGACGAGATGGTCTGCGCGGAGCATCTCGCCATCGTGCCGAATGCGGTGCATCGCGACCGGCCCGATCAAGGGGGACTCGAGGTATTACAGAAAGCGTTCGGAGACCTCGTCACGATGCCGGTGCCGCATTCGGCGGCGATCAAGCGCGCCCTCAACCGCCACCTGCCGCTCGCGATGACCGAGCCAAAGACCGTGGCGATGGATTCGTATCGTGCGTTGGCGCAGCGCGTCGTTGGTGCGATCGCGCGCAGCGAGATGATCCCGGAGGCGCACTATGTCGGCGCGTAATCGTCGCGAGGCGGAAGTCGCCGTCGTCCGGCCCGCACAACCGCGCACGACGCTGCACGCGGTCGCGGGCGCGACCGAGCGGCGGTTGCCGGGCGCAATGGAGGTCCCGATCGAGCAGGTGTCCCCGGATCCCGGCCAGCCCCGGCAGGACTGGGAGCACAACGGCGGCGTGCGGCACTTGGACGAGCTGACCGAGAGCGTCCGCGAGTTCGGCATCCTGCAGCCGCTGGTGGTGCGCGAGGACGGTACGATCGGCGATGGCCGCCAGCGCTATCTGATCATCGCCGGCGGTCGTCGGTATGCCGCAGCCCAGCGGGCGGGGCTGACGACCATCCCCGTCGTCGCCCGCAGTGAGGAATCGTCGCGCGTCCGTATCCTCCAACTGGTCGAGAACCTCCTGCGCCAAGATCTTAGCCCCATCGACGAGGCCCGCGCGTATCAGGAATTAATCGACCTCGAGAATTTGTCGCCGCCGATGATCGCGGCGCGGCTGCATCTCTCTGCGCAGCATGTACGGGACCGGCTCCGGGTTCTCAGCGATCAAGTGCTCGCCGATGCGGTCGAACGGCGGCAGATTTCCGCCACCGCCGCGCGTGACATCATGCAGTTGCCGGACGATGAGTATATGGCTCTCCGGGCACGCGTGCTGAACGGTGAGGCGATCCAATCGAGCGATGTGGCCACGGCGCGCGGACGCCTCTCCGACGCCGGCGTCGTGAATCCGCGTCGCAAAGCGGCACAGCCGAAAAAACAAACGTCGTTTGTTCCGGGCGATGCGGACAGGTCTCCGATGGATGATTCGGAACGCCCAGAGAAACAAACGACGTTTGTTCCTGAGGATGCTGATGTATCGGCAATCCATGCCTCAGATACCACACTATCGGCGGCACAAATCAGCGCTTCGGATGAGGGTGCCGGTTCCAGAACGGCCGCAAATATGTATCTACGCAACACCGAGGAAAGGGATCAATGCGACGCATCCGACGAAGTGGCCTCTTCGGCTCACAATGTCGCCCTGCTCATCGAGACTGCCTTACGAGATGCACAATGCACCGAGGTTATCGCGCAGATCACCAGCCAAGAAGATATTGATGTCATGGAGGAGTGGTGGTTCCTCGTCTACCGGCACCTCCGTGGACGCTTGTTGACGCCATAGCAAGGTCTCATCATCGTACACATTGCGACTCGTAGATACTGAACTCGCCACGAACTCAACGTGATGGATTGCTCCCACGGGTGGCGGCGCGGCGAGGGTGATCGCCACCTCGTGCTCGTTCGGCCACTCGCAGCGGGCGGACGCGCGCACGTCCCTATTCGAAGCGTCATGCAGCGAAACTGCGGGGCCAGGATCGCGCAGGCGGTGTAGGAGCGTCCACATTCGCGTCACCGTGACATGCCATCAGAAAACGTACTTGGTGGTACCTCTTCCATCGGTGCTGGTAATATCCCTGGCCCTACCGGACAACACTTCCGCAGTGCGATGTAGCTGGTAAGGCCGAGGTGACTCCGAACCCGGCGGGAGCGGTCGCAATCGTGCCAAGGTGTTTCCTCGGGCGGGAGAAATTGCCCGGCGAAGCGATTCTCGACGACCGCGCGCAAGAGCGCCGTCCCCGCGCGGGACACCCAACCACTCGGGAGAGAGCAGAATGTGTAGAGGACATACCCGGTTGGCGTGATGACCCGCAGATATTCCGATACGGCCTTGATGGGATCGGACACCGTCTCGATCACCCAGCCACTGACTACGACATCGAATGAGTCGTCGGGGAAGGGGAGATCGAGCACACTGCCTTCGATGCGGTTGCCGGGCACGTCGACGGCATGGGAGAGCATCGCGGGTGAGAGATCGAGGAGCGTGAGCGTCGCTGCCGGTTCCATCGCATGGATGCGCCGGGAGAGAGTACCGGTCCCCGCGCCCGCGTCGAGCACCCGGTAATCGGGTTCGATGATCTCCCGAAGATCGGTGAGCATCGTTTGCTCGACGGTCCCGCCCGCAAGTTGCACCCATAGGGCGCGGAACCGCTCGTATTTGTTCGCGACACGCTCATAGACATCCTGCACATCGTCGGGTGCCCGGCTGAGGAGGATATCGAGATCATCGAGCAGTGGTGTCATCCTATGCCTCCCTTGTGTTTCCGGGCCGTGCGACGATGAGCACCACCATCCCTCGCCAGAACCGTTCAACGCGCTCAATAGTGAGCCCCGCACGCTCGGCGTTCTGCATCGTGCACCGATTGATATTCGCCCCGTAGAGCCGGAACACGAGGGGATTGAGGAGATTGATCGCCGCGCCGAGCAGGCCAGGAGACCGCACGTATTCGAGCAGGAGGATGTGTCCGTCTGGTTTCGTCACCCGTGCCGTTTCTCTGAGTCCGAGTATCGGGTCTGGTACCGACCCGAAGACAAACGTCGCGACGGTTGTGTCGAAGGTGCAATCCGGAAAGGCGAGGTGCTGCGCATCCATCTGAAAGAGGTGTACCCGGGCATCTTGTCCCGCCGCTTTCTCGCGGGCGAGCGCCAACATCCCAGGCGAGAAATCAATCGCCGTGACGGTCGTGCCTGCCGGATAATACGCCAGATTCTTCCCCGTCCCGACCCCGATATCGAGCACTGCGGAACCACGAACCTGAGAAAAAAGCCGCGTGCGCCATGTCGCGTAGTACGACCGTTCCAGCAGCACTTCGAGCACGTTGTAGAGCGGAGCGACTCGGTCGTAATGCTCCCGCACGATCGTCGTCTGCTCCGCATCCGGTGCGGCGGTGCCTGTCTGTGACCTGTCCGTTTTTCTCGGGCGTGACATGACGTTGTTCTTCTCCACCGTCGCGCATTAGGGCAGGATCGCTGTGAGTTCCTGCGTGGCTGTCGCCTTGTCCACTGGTTGCTGCAATACCCGGCGCACGATGCCCGACCGATCAACAAGGATGTTCGAAGGAAAGTTCTGGATGCGATAGGGGCCGATGTCGCGGCTGCCATCGTTGAAGGCGAGCGTCGAGGTCAGGTGGAGATCGGCGAAGAACTTCATGCCGTCCTGGCGATTATCGGCGGTATTGAGTGAGAGGAGCACAAGGTCAGGGTGGGAGACTCTTTCCTGCTCATAGACCGCCTGCAAATCAGGCATCTCCGACCGACATGGTCCGCACCAGGACGCCCAGATGTTGATCCAGACCGGATGTCCCGCGAGGCTCGCCATGGCAAAGGGCGCGCCGCTTGCGTCGGTCAGCGGCAGGGCCGCGAGCCGGTCGCCGACCTTGGGGAGGGTGGCACCGGGGTTGGTGAGGCCACCACCGCCATTTTCGCGATTGAAGAGGAGGATGCCCGCGACGATCGCGAAGATCAGCAGCAGGGATAGCGCCAGTTGCGCACGGCGCGGCAAGGAGCGAAGTGACAGAACGGTCTCGGGCGTTGTCGCGTCGGGTATCGGGTCAGCCATACCACATCATCCTTATCATCCTTTCCTGCCGTGTGCTGTTACAGCACGCTCTCTACGAGACACCGGGGAGATTGATCACCGGCGCGAAGCGGGCCAGCCGTGAGAACGTGTCGGTGAAGAGCATGATACCGATCACGATGAGGAAGAGCCCGCTGACGAGTGAGACGACGTTGTAGTACCGGTTGAGGTGCCAGAGGCCACCCCGCAGGCGCTGGAACAAGAGGCCGATGACGAGGAACGGCACGCCGAGGCCGAGCGAGTAGGTGAAAAAGAGGATGCCGCCATTCGTCGGCTGGCTGCCGACGACGCCGTAGATGCCGGTGAGGATCGGGCCGATACAGGGCGACCAGCCCGCCGCGAAGAAGACGCCGACGAGATAGGAGCGCAGGAGTGGCAAGGTGAGGCCCCACAAGGGACGGAAGACAACCGTACCAAGGCTTCGTTCGCGCTGTTGCGGGGAACTTGGTCCTGCAACAATGCCAAGCCGATTTCGCTCCGGCACGAGCCGGGGCAGGAGCGGGTGCATGCTGATCGTGCGGTGTAGGAAGGGAATCTCCACAAGCCCGGTCGTGTGCAGGCCCATCAGGATGATGACCACCCCCCCGATCCACCGGACGTACCCCTGCGCGACCTGGACTTTGCTGAGGACCTGCCCGACGGCGATCCCGACGACGGTGAAGACGGTCGAGAAGCCGAGGACAAATGCACACGCGTGCAGGAGCACCCCGCGTCGTGGCGCTGTGCGTTCGGGCGACACGGCGACGCCCGCAAGGTGGCCGAGATAGCCGGGAATCAAGGGCAGGCAGCACGGCGACGCGAAGGAGAGCAGCCCGCCGATAAAGGCGAGCACGATGCCCAAAATAAGAGGCGTCTCTTGGAGTTGGATCGACAGGATCATGGACACCTCATGCAAAGAGCGCGGCGCGCCCGGTACGGATCAAGATAATCTGCAACACGTAGAACCCGGCCGTGGCGAGGAGAAGCCAGCCCGCAATCCGCTGCACCGAGAGCCCGAAGGGGATCAATCGGCGAAGCTTCTGTAGACCCGCGAACGAGATGGCACCGATAAGAATCGGCACGCCCCGGCCAAGCCCAAACAGGAGCAGAAGCCCCGCGCCGTAGAGTGGCCCGCCGCTCACCGCCGCGACCGACGCGATCGGGAAGAGGAGCGGGGTGCAGGCAGGACAGGCCGCAAGCCCGAGTGGTAACCCGAGGAAAAATGCACCCCGTGCCGAACCGACGGGCCGTGGCTTGGGAAGGAAGGACGGGAGCCGCGCGACAAGCATCCCGGTCAAGAGCAGTCCATTGATTGTCGTCACGACAACAACGAGAAGATACCAAAGGACGATTCGCTCCCCGACCGCGATCAGTACGACATCCCCGAAGAAGCCGACGAGCAACCCGAACACTGCGGTCGGGATCGCGGCGCCGAGCACATACGCCCCCGCCCGACCAATCAGCACCCATCTTCGGCTATTGTCGCCGACGTGCAGGTAACCGAGCACCGCTGGCCCGGCCAGATACGCGCCCGGTGTCAGGCCGATGAAAACACCGGCGACAAGGACGATCCAGAGCGCGGCGAACCCGCCCGCCCCGACCGCCGTCTCAACCCCCGTCGGTATCGTCACGTTACGTCACCCGCAGTGTTGCTGCCCGGAGCATATTCATCGAGCAGTTGATCGCATAGTTGCCGGGTTTGTCCGGCGTGAACTCGACGACACTTGTCTGATTCGCCTTGAGGACCAGTTTCTGTCCGAGACCTCGGACTAATGTGAGTTGTCCTCAGCCGGGGTCACCCTTCGCGGTGATCGAGAGGCGCACGGGAATGCCGTGCTGTACTTCGAGCAGCGAGGGCGCATAGAGCGGGTAGTCGAGGGTGAGCGCCACCTCCTGTTTCTGCCCTGCGGACGCGACCACCGGTGAAGAGGCGGACGCCGCCTGAGGAGCCGTCGCGTTCGACGTCACGGCGGGTGCGGGTCCGCTCGCCTCGGACGCGGTTTGTGCATGGTTGAGCATGAACCATCCGCTGCCCGCGAGCACGAGCGCGCCGATCCCAACCGAGATAACGGCCGTCGCAGCCTTCTGGCGGCGCGCCCGTTCCGCTGCCAGTCGCTGGGCTTCCGCTTGGCGTGCGCGCCGACTGTGCCGCTGTGATCCGGCGACCAGCGCGCGCGATTCGTCATGCACATAGGCGTCCTCGCTCTCGAGGCTTGGCGCGCCCAGCACCCGCCCTACAAATCCAAGCCAGCCGGTGTCTGCGATCCCATTCGCCGCCGCGACGGCGTAGTACGCTCCGGCATTGAGCACGAGTTGAAGGGCGACCATCAATACCGCGACGGGCAGCAGGCTCGACTTGAACAGAAGCATGATGGCGAGCATCGGCCCCATCAGCCCGCCCATCACGCCGCCGCCGATACCCTCCAACGCAGCCATCGGCCCGAAGCGGCGTCCGGTCCAGAGACCATGGAATATCCCGGCGAGGACGCCGATCAAGGTCGCCGTCCCGAGTCCCCAGATCATGCCGACGCCGTAGCCGAGGGCAAGGCCGCTGCCCATCGCCGGCATCATCGCGGCCATGCAGGCGGTCATGCCGGTCGCTGGGTGACTATGCACCTGCCAGGTGGCACCGAGTGCGAGCAGGAACGCCGCCGTGACTGTCAAAAGTGCAAACACGATCCCTCCCCGTTAGAAGTGAACGATGACCGTCGTGCCGAGCGGTGCCCACTGGAAGAGGGTCGCGGCCTGATCGACGGGCGAGTTGAGGCAGCCGTGGCTGCCGTTGCGATCGGTGCCGGGGCCATAGACGCTGCGCCACGGCGCGCCGTGGATCGCGTAGCCACCCCCCGCGAAGTACATTGTCCATGGCACATGCTTAATGTCGTATGCGGTCGGCAGGCCGATATCGCCCTTCATCCGCTCGTCCTTGACCTTCGCGAATATCTGGAAGACCCCCGGTGGTGTGGGATTTGCCGGCTCGCCGGATGTGACGTCGTACTGCTGGACGACCGCGTTCCCCTCGTACGCAATCAGGTGCTGGGTCTTCAGGTTCACGTCGATCCACTTCGGCCAGAGGCTCGCGCTGAACTCCTGCGCCGCGGCATTCTTCGGCACGGGGGGGACGCCGAGATTCTGTGCGAGGGCGAACTCACGGCCGAGCGTGGCGAGCCGGATCGTATCTTTGCCGCTCGCGTCCTTCGCCAGTTCGAAGCGTGCCCGCTCGAAGTACTGAACGGTTATCACATCCTTCTTCTCGCCGACGGCCTCTCGCGTCGTCTCGGAGAGGGGGAAGCCGAAGACTCCGAGGCCGCCGTTCTGCTCCCAATAGGCGTCAAACAGTCCGGTGATGCCATGCCCGGTCTGCGGAAAGAACCGACGACCGTCGCGATCCGCGCCGAAGTCCGCGCGTGTCAGTGGCATGAAGGGAGCATCGAGGCGACCGCGCACCACTTCCGCGCCGAGGCGACCGAGGGAGATGCCAATCGAGGGGGTATACTCGACGACGCCGCGCTCGAAATATTGCTTGATCGTCTTCCCGTCCTTCACCTCTTCGGTGATTGGGTTGCCGATCCGGTCCGCGCCGCCATTCTCGTGCCAGAAGTCGAGGAAATCGCCGTTCACATTGTGCCCAGTAGACGGGAAATAGACGATGCCCGGCCCCGCCAACGGCGACTCCGCACCGACAGCGATCGGCATGATCGTGCCTGCCGTGAGAACGACTGCCATGACGAGGATCAGCGCCCGGCCCGTGTTCGGCAATCGTCTGCGTATCTGTCTCACGTTCATCCTCATGACCTCCCTTCTTAGTTGGAAGACATGCGATGGGGCGCGACCGTCGCCAGGTCCCGTTCGTGCGGCACATCGTTCGCGCTCTCCAACTGCGCAATCTCGGCCGCGATGGCTTCGTGCCGCGCTTTGAGTTCGGCGAGCTGTTCCTCCGGAGTACCTGAGAGCCGGGTCGGCTGGCTTGTCTGTGCGGGCGGCGTGGCAGATTGCCCGCCGCCCATCCCTCCCATCCCGCGCATCATGAGGATCATCGACAGCGGGCACACCGCCAGCAGGAGGAGCGGCAGCGCCGCGCCGATGAGATTCGGCGCCACCGCCCAGACACCAAGTCCCACGACGCCGAGCCCGACGAGGACCTTCCAGTTCATGCACATGCCAAACATCCTGTTCATTGGGGTACCTTCCCTACTCATCTTTCGCCCACCGCTGCGGTGGTGCGCGTAGCGCATCATCGCGCATGAGCGCCAGCAATATCACGACGACCGCGAGTTCAACCGCCTTTGACGTGAGATCGATCGGTGCCACCGCCTCCTTCTCCCCTGCGCCCGGCCCGAGGAGCGGGATGCCAATCGTGCGCGTCCACACCCACAACAGGATCACAGTGAGGGTCCCCACGATCCCGGCAAGAAAGACCATGCGGCCGGGGCGAAAGAGCAACACGCCACCGTAGGCAACCTGAGCAAGCGCGATCGCGAGGAAAACGACGCCATAGCCCCACCACTCCGCGAAGTGCTCGGGCATGACGAGAAAATGGATGTATCCGGCGACAATCGACAGCGTGGCCGCTGCACTGATGCCCGCTATCTGCGGTAGCGCGACGCCACTCATATTGCGCATCACTCTTCTCCTCCGCCTACTGGATGGTTGTGGCGCGTGTATCACGCCGTTGGTCAGCGGTGAGATTCCGCAGTTCCGCCGCGACCGCGTCTTGCTGAGATCGCAGCAGAGCGAGTCGCTGTTCCCTATCCGGCGGTTCATTCGTCGTCGTGGCTTGCTTCGCATTCGCGCGCGCGAAAAGCCAGATGACGCCGCCGATGAGTGCCATCCCGAGGGGGCACGCTAGGAGCGGGAGCAGATAGAAGAGGTTATGCATGATCGTTGATCCTTTCTTCGTTGTCGGTCCGATCAGGTCGTGATGCCGTACCACGCCGCGAGGTACCCGTGCATCTCGGTGATCTCCGCCGATTGCACGGCGATGATATCTTTGGCGAGCCCCTTCAGATCGGGATGCTGGGCGTTTGTGCGGGCGTCATTGGACATGTCGATCGCGCGCTGATGATGCGGGATCATCATCGTGAGGAACATCCGGTCGGCGAAGTCGCCTTGCATCATGCCCCGTCCCATCATGCCGGTCGTCCCGCGCGTCATCATTCCCCCCATCATGCTGTTGAACGGGGCGGCATTGGGATACCACTGCTGCCGCCACGCGGTCATCTGATCGATCTGCTGCTGCTGACCGGTGATGATGCGCTGGCCGAGGTCGCGCAACTCGGGATGGGTGGATTGGCTGATCATCATCTGCACCATCATGATCGCCATCTCGTGGTGCACGATCATCTCGTCGAGGAAGCGGAGGTCGTACGGGTCGCTGAGATTACTGCTTCCCATCATGCCCCGCCCCATCATGCCGTTTCCCATCATCCCGCGCGTTGGGGGTCCTGGGGTATTCGTCGGTACGGGGTTGGAGGAGATGATCGTTGCATCCCGGGCCTGGACGATCGCGAGGGTCCCTGCGGTCACGAGACCGAACAGGATAAGGGCCGCGATACTCATGCGTATCGGACGAGTGCTGGGTCCCATAGCGTGGTTTCCTTCCAAAGAGAGCGTGTCGCAATGTTGCCGGCGGCGGCCTGCTCGCCGCTATGGCACGTCCTCCGGCCCGTGATCGACATAGGCGTTGTAGAACTGAAGCAACTGACTACGATCGAATGTGTCGAGCGACAGTTGTCGCTCCCACGCCACCGCCGTGATCGGCGTGTCCATGTGGTCATAGGGGGTGATGACGATCTTCACCTCGCCGTGCTTCTCTTTGGGGAACGTCGCCAAAATGTCCCGCAGTTGCGCGTCCGTAGGGGCACCGGACGCCGACGGTTTGTAGAGGATCACCACATAGCCGTGTTCGAGGCTATGCACCCAGTTCCCCTCCGGGATTGGCGTGGCGGAGATCCCCGCAGGCGCGGGCGACGGATAATGGTGGCCACTTGACGGCGGGTAATGTTTGTATGTGAGCGTCGAGCCGTCGGGCACATGCGCGGCGGACCCTTCGCTCGGGACTTGGATGCCGATCGGGGCTGCGGCGCCGTTCCCCCGGAAGAAACGGACGAGCACGACGCCGACAAGGATCAGGACCCCAGCGCCGAGGATGCCCCCGACGATTGCCACGAGCCTGCGGATGCGCCGTTTGTTCCGCGTCGCCGCCCGGGCCTTGGCTTCCCGTTCCCGGCGCTTCTCGGAAAGTTGTTCTCGCTTCGTCGTTTGTGCCATGGTTTCGCGTTCCTTTAGTGCCGGACTGGCGTGTGCGGTCGCTACTTCCCCACCCAGCTTTGTCCGGCGTCATCGCTCCGATAGAAGTGCCCCTGCTGATCGACCACGGCAACCCGATTCGGCTGCGTGGGGCTGACGGAAATCGCGAGGACCGCCGTGCCCGCCGGCAATGGCAAGGTATGCCACGTCCCGTCCGGTGCGCGCCTCGCGAGCCCCTGCACAGTCCCGGCGTAGAGAATGCCCGCAGGATCGACCGTCAGTTGGATCGTCTCCGCCGTCGGGCCGGGCTGCGTCGTCCACGTCTTGCCGCCGTCGCGACTCTCCGCGATGTGGGTGCCGATACCGGCATAGAGATGCAGCGGACTATCCGTCGCCACGGCGAGGCCCATCCCGCTCGATCCACCCGGTGGCAGGGGCAGTTGCTGCCACTGATTGCCGCCATCAGTGCTCGTGAAAAGACCATTGAACCCAACCGGCGCCGTGTAGAGGCGCAGCGGATCGGAAGGACTGGCGGTAAACGTGTGCAGGTCGAGCCCGGGCAGATTTGTCGGCTGATTGCGCCACGTCCTGCCGCCATCCGTACTGACCATGAACACGCTGTGGCCGGCGAGATAGCGACGATCCCCACCGGAGGCGGGCATGGCGAGCTGCATCGCGTCCACATTCCCGACCGAGACATCCTGCCAGGTGAGACCGGCGTCGTGGCTGATCTTCAGACCGGTGTGATGGCCGAAGAAGATCGTGTTCGGATCGCCCGGATCGAAGGCAAGGGAATGAATATCCTGCGTGTGGAACTGGTAGAGCGCCCCCGCGCTCGGCTTCGATCCGACGCGGGAACTGATCGCCCAGACACCAATCGCGATGCCGACGACCGTCACGGCGAGCAGTCCGCTCAGGAGCAAGCGGCGTTGCCGCTGTTTGCCCCGCGTTTCCCGCTGCATCCGTTCGCGCTGGTTGGGCTGCTTGAGTGGCGTTATCGCCGTCTTGGCCATGAACCGACCTCCCGTTGTGCGCACCACTGCGCACGGCAACACATCATCTACCCGCCGCGATGATGCGGTCGGGCAGGCTGCGTCAGAAACGGGATATCAGATCAGGAAGACTTGGAGGAGGGCACGCCTGCGGCCCGGTGGCCAGAGCCAGCGCTCGCGCCGGAGTCTGAGGAGGGGTGTCCGGGTCGCCAATACCCCGAAGATGAGGAGTAGCGCGAGCAGCAACGGCGCGAATGGGAGACGGGTCAGCGTCGCCGCTACCCCGGCGCAGATGCGGCCGGGGATGCAGAGGCTGACAATCCCGGTCGGGCACGAACCGTCGCAGGGCATCCCGATATTCGATTGCTGGTTCGTCGCCGCCATGGCGGGCGCGGTTGCATCGAGTGGCGTGGCCATGATGATCTGATGCGTGAGGAGGACAAGCAGCAGCGCCATGCCGACATGTCGCCAGGAGGATCGCTGTTTGACTGGTGTCCCCGCGTCTCGCTGCTCCATACGCGCAAGTGTAGCCCCGATACCGCTCGCGAGCAACTGTGCAACGTCAGGCGAGTCGGCCGTCGTGGTTCGGGAATCACCACATGCGCCGCCCGTGCCGGATACTCCACGTTCCCCCACTGGACACATCCCGATTTTCTGCTAATATATGCAAACATACGCATGTATGCGCGCGAAGGAGTTGCTATGAAACCGCTTCCCCCCGAAACCGACGACATCTGTACCGAAGACTGTATCCACCCGGAGAGCGTGCACGCGGCGCGGAGGATCGTCCTGCCCATGCCCGACGCGCAGGATGTGGCGGCGATCTTTGCCGCGCTCGCCGATCCGACCCGCGTGCGGCTCTTGCAGGCACTCTCCGCGCGCGAACTGTGCGTCTGCGATCTCTCATTGGTGCTCGGGCTCAGGCAGCCCGCCGTCTCGCAGCATCTCCGTGTGCTTCGGGGACAGCGCATCGTGCGCTACCGCAAGGAGGGGCGGATTGCCTACTACAGCCTGGACAATCCATACGTTGCCGGTCTGCTTCAGCAGGGTATCGTCCAGGCGCAAGGCATGAATGGAGACGAACGAGCCGCAGGTGTGGCATAGGGAGAAGGGATCATCCGATGACAGCAACAACCAATCAGACAGTAGAACTGCCAATCGGCGGCATGGATTGCAACGAGTGCGCGATGCACGTCAAGCACGCCATCGAGGGCGTGAACGGCGTCCGCTCCGCAAATGTGCTCTTGTCGGCGGAAAAGGCCGTCGTGCAGCTCGACCCGACGCGCGCGGATATCCCCACGATCCGCAAAGCCGTCGAGTCGGCGGGCTACAGCATCCGCGATCCGGAGGAATCACAGCAGGAGCAGGCGGCCTATGCCCGGATCAGCAAGAGCGTCCTGACGCTTTTCGGTGTGGTCTTCGGTGCCGTGCTCTTCATCGTTGTCGCTGGCGAGTGGTTCGGGCTCTTTGAGAAAGTCACCGAGCGTGTGCCGTGGCCGGTGTGGCTTGCGTTGATCCTCGCCGGCGGCTATCCGATCTTTCGCAACGTGATCCGGGCGACGCTCAACCGGCAGGTCATCTCCCATACTCTGATGACTCTTGGCGTCATCGCCGCGATTGTCGTCGGGCAATGGGCGACGGCGCTGATCGTTGTCTTCTTCATGCGGGTTGGCGAATACGCCGAGCAGTTCACCGCCGAGCGGGGACGCCGGGCGCTCAAGGACCTCACGAAGATGGCGCCCACCATGGCGCATGTGCTCGTGGATGGACAGGAGCAGGACGTGCCGGTCGGCCAGGTGCGGGTTGGCGACACCGTTGTGGTCCGGCCCGGCGAGCAAATCCCGATTGATGGTCAGGTGGTCAGTGGCCACGCGACGGTCAATCAAGCGGCGATTACCGGAGAGTCCATGCCGGTCGAGGCGGGCGCAGGGAGCACCGTCTATGCGGCGACCCTCGCCAGCCTTGGCAGTATCCGCGTCCGGGTAACGAACGTCGGCTCAGACACGACCTTTGGCCGCGTGATCCGCTTGGTCGAGGAGGCTGAGGGAAATCGGGCCGACGTGCAGCGCATCGCGGACAAGTTCTCCGCCTATTTCCTCCCCTTTGTCGTCGGGATTGCCGTCCTTTCCTTCGCGATCCGGCGCGACCCGATTGCCACCGCCGCCGTGCTTGTCGTGGCGTGCTCGTGTTCGTTTGCACTGGCAACCCCGATCGCCATCCTCGCCTCAGTCGGAGCGGCGGCAAAGCGGGGACTGTTAGTAAAGGGCGGGAAATATCTCGAAACCCTTGCCCGCGCCGATGTGCTCTTGATTGATAAGACCGGCACCTTGACCTTGGGCAAACCCCAGGTAACAAACATCATCGCGCTCAACGGCCTGTCCGAGAACGAGTTGCTGGCGCTTGCGGCCACAGCAGAGCGGTATTCCGAACATCCTCTTGCCGAAGCCGTGCGTGTCGCCGCCCGCGAGCGGAACCTCCCCATCGAGGAGCCGGAGCATTTCGAGGCAATCCCCGGCTACGGCGTGCAGGCGAAAGTCTACGGCCACTTGGTTGCCGTTGGCAGCGACCGGCTGGTGCCCGATGCGGGAAAAAGCCAAGCAGTTATTGATCTTGCCGCAGAAGGCAAGACCATGCTCTATGTCGCCTACGATGGCGAGCCATCCGGCGTGCTCGCAGCCGCAGATACGCTCCGCCCCGAAGTCCCGGAGGCACTCGCGCAGGTTCGTGCATTGGGCATCACCCGCATCGAGCTCTTGACCGGAGATAACGAGCGGACGGCCAAAACGCTTGCGGATCAACTCGGCGTTTCCTACCAAGCCAACCTCCTGCCGGAAGACAAAATCCGTATCGTCAAGGAGTATCAGGCCAAGGGACACCGGGTCGTGATGGTTGGCGATGGCGTCAATGACGCACCGGCGCTGGCACAGGCGGATGTTGGCATCGCGATGGGTGCGGCGGGGACGAGTGTGGCGATGGAGGCGGCGCACGTCGCCCTGATGCGAGAGGACTGGTTACTGATCCCAGACATGTTTCGCATCGCCAAGCGCACGATGCGGGTGGTGAAGACGAACATCGCCTTTACCTGCGTCTACAACCTCATCGGCCTGTCGCTCGCTGCGGTCGGTATCCTGCCACCGATCTTTGCGGCAGCCGCACAGTCGCTCCCGGACTTGGGGATTCTCGCCAACTCATCGCGGCTCTTGCGACAGCCGGGGGTGCAATCGCTGCCACAGCCACGGCCTGCACCAGGAGGAGTTGCCCGCGAGGCAGACACACCGGAAATGGCGGTGCACGCGTAACGATGTCAAGGAGCGTGGCGCGAATCGGGCAGATCAAGCAGGGAGTCCGGCTTGAAGTCATCACGATATGCTGGCTTGCGGTCGAGGTCGTCCTGTCGTTCGTTGCCGGCATACTCGCCCGCAGCCTACTCCTGACCGCGTTTGGCATTGACAGCGTGATCGAGCTGATCAGCGGGACGATCCTGCTGTGGCGTCTCACCGTCGAAGCGGACGGAGGAGAGCCGTCGCGGATCACACGTGCGGAAGAGCGGGCGACGTGGTTGGTTGCCGTCGCCCTGGCGCTGCTCTGCCTGTATGTCCTTACCACGGCGATCATCGGGCTGATAACGCACGCGAAGCCGGAGGGTTCACCGCTTGGTATCGCCATCTCCGCCGCCGCCATACCGGTGATGGTATGGCTGGCCATTGGGAAACGGCGGGTTGCGGGACGAATAGCGAGCGATGCGCTCGCCGGCGATGCCACAAGTAGCCTCACCTGCGCCTACATGGCGGCAACCGTGCTTGTCGGACTGCTGCTCAATGCCCTGCTTGGCTGGTGGTGGGCGGAAGACATCGCCGCACTCGCCTTCCTCGTGTGGCTCATCGGGGAAACACGGGAGGCATTTGAGGAAGCACGGGAGGGCGCTGGCGAGGAATAGGTTGAATGCAGCCTATTGAACCGACGTGGCAGCCGTAAACCCTTCGATATATGCAGTTATCCCCCCAGCATCCCGAGCACAAGAAACAGCAGAAATCCGGCGAAGAAGAGCGCGGTGATGAAAGGTGTCTCGGGCACCTCATGTGCCTCAACGAGCAGTTCCTCGGTGACGAGAAACAGGAGCGCCGCGAGGCCGAAAGAAAGCACAAGTGCGATTGCATGCCGCGACAGTCCTTGCAGGACCGATGCGCCGAGTACCCCGCCGACGCTGAAAAGTGCGCCCAAGAGAACTATCGTACCGACGACCCGGGAACGCCGCATCGTCGCCGCACCGAGCACCGTGGCGGTCGCAAGGCCAAGTGAGAGCCCTTCCAGTGTCATCGCCAAGGCGAGAAGACGACCCTCGGATTGCCCGACGGCAAAGCCGATCCCGAGTAACAGCCCGTCGATCAGGATATCCACGCCGATCGCCCCGAGAAGTCCCCAAGGCGTGCTGCCCTTTTTCTCCTCGTTCCGCTCGACGCGCTCAGTGATCCAGCGCAACCCGAGCATGACCCCGACGCCGAGGCCGAAGCTGAGGGCAACCTCCCAGACGGTATGCTCCCGCACGATATCCGGCAGGAGCTCGACGCTCGCCACGGCGAAGACGACGCCAGCAGCGAAGTGCTGCAAGCCGCTTCGCACGCTGCCGGACAACGTGAAGAAGCCCGCGATGAGCCCGCCGCCTGCGGTCGCGACGACGGGGAGAAGCGTGTAGAGAAAGACGGTCGTGATGAGATGCATGTGCCTCTCTTCAGTATACACGCCTCCCCCGCCCCGCGACTAGCTCGCGATTTGCGGGAGCGTCCGGAGGTAACGGATAAGCGCCCAGATATCCTCATCGGGCAGCGTCGCGCCGAATGCCGGCATGCCGGTGCCGGGGATGCCGCGACTGATCCACCAGGACAGATCGCCGTCGGTGTGCGTCGCGGCGTGGCTGCCCGAGAGATCCGCCGGTCGCGGCTTCAGTTGCGGCGCGAGTTCCCCATTCCCCTTCCCCAGCGGGCCGTGGCAGACAGCGCAGTTCTGGGCAAAGAGTTGCTGCCCGCGCGCGAGCGTCGCCGCGTCATTTGCGGTGGGATTCTGTCGCGTGCTGGTGGGTGTGCGGTCGGTCGAGTAATACCCGATGAGGACGATGCCCCCGAGCAGTATCCCGACACTCCACAGCCGGAAGACGCGGGACATCCGCTCCGACTGCGACCTGCGGAACCGGCCGCCCACGCTCAGGATGAGCAGCAACAGGCCGACCCCGGCGAGCAAGAAGCCCCGCGATGCGGTCGGTAGGAGGCGCGGCCAGAGTAGCCCCGTCGCGGGGAGCGCAGCGGG
The DNA here is from genome assembly GCA_937968015.1 of uncultured Thermomicrobia bacterium. GTDB lineage: Bacteria > Chloroflexota > Chloroflexia > Thermomicrobiales > JALYUS01 > JALYUS01. Next base: position 59,766 of record CALBSO010000120.1, on the reverse strand, counting down.
CGGGACGGGTTTTTGTGTCGCCTGGAATCGCGCCGGGTCCGAGGTGAACGAGAAGTTCAGCCGGGCGTCATTGGGGATGTTCTCGCGGCGGATGACCAACTGGATGCGCCATTCCCCCTTGATCGGGAAGAGCTGCCCGGAGGCGTGGTACCAGTCGTCCGTTCCCTTCGCAAGTTCCACCGTCCGCTGCCCGATATCCGCATTGAGGAACGAGATCACCGCCGTCACGCGCTGCACATCGGTCAGGGGATAGATCTTCAGATTGGCGAGTTGCTCCGACGTGAGCGGCGTGTCCCCCTCGACCGGGATGCCCTCGGGCCGGACGAGGTTGGCGTGGAGCGAGCCGCCGTCTTTCCCCGACGTGGTGCGCAAGACGGCCATGACGCCGGGCGCATCGAGCATCTCCACACTCTGCGGCCCGCTCTCCAGATCCGCCGCCGGACCGGCCGGTGTGCCGGTAACGGGCGGCGCGACCGCCAAGGCGCTTGCGAGCGTCGGGTCGGCGGCGACGGCGTTTGTGCCGCGCAGCAGGTGCGACGGCGGCAGTTGCGTCAGGAGGGCCGTGACGAGCAGGACGAGCGCGCCGAGTGTCGCCTCGACGACAAGGAGGCGGGGGAGCAGGCGGCGTGCCCGTTCCGTTTCCTGCAGTCTCGGTTTGACGACGCGGAGATTGATCGCCGCGACAATGAGCAGCGGCAAGATCAGCGCGTGCTTGATGAGAAGCGTCTGCCCGTACGAGGTGTTGAGGATCGTCGGTCGCGTCGTGTGCAGCGTCATCTGATAGAGGCCCGTCACGACGAGCGTGCCCATTGCCGCGAGGCCGAGGAGCGAGAACCGGTCGATGAGGCGTTGCAGCAACGCCGGTCGCTCTTCCGTCGCAAACGGCGCGAGGAGTCGCGAGCGGAGGAGTACAAGCAGCACGAGCCCGCCGAACCAGAGTCCCATCGCGCCGAGATGCGCCGCGTCCGCGAGGATCGCGAGGACCGGTTGATGCTGGCTCTCGATCGCATGGCTACTGAGCGTCAGGGTACCGGTGAGGACGAGCGCGATGCCGAGCCCGAGCCGCCACGGCCACAGGGACGGCAATGGTGGCGGCGGCAACGCCGCCGTTGCCATTGGTGGGTGCGGCGCCGCGATAATCCCGAGCGCCGCGTGCCGCCTCCCCGTGCCCCAGAACGGCAGGAGCGTCACAAGCGCGCCGAGCAGGATCAGCAGGCATGTCGCCGCGATCACGCGCCAGATATCCCCGTACAGGGTGTCAAAGAGCAGGCGGCGAAGCGTCCCCGCACCGACCCGCCCGACCGGGACATCGGCGACGGCTGCGGCCTGCACGATGAGGGTTGCGAGGTGTGCCAGGAGGAACGTGACACTGCCGATGAGTATCCCCGGCCGGAGGAGTGCCGCCCCCCGCCGCCAGAGCATTTCCCCGTCCTCGCACTTTGTGCTCGCGGGATGGATCACGAATACCGCAAGGCCCAGGCTGCCGAAGAGGAGTCCGAGGCCGAGATACCGCCACCATCGGACGAGGACGGTGAGGGGCGACGGATTCCCGCCCGATGAGATGGTCGATGTGCCGCCGGGTGTGTTCGTGGTCGGCAACGCGCCGATTGGTTGCGGGTCCGGGGGCGGGGCAGGGCCGAGGCCCGAGGAGAGCGTGAAGGAGTAGTTCCCCTTCGACAAGTGCCCGTCCGCCGCGATTGTCTGCCACGCGACCGTGAAGAGCCCGGGGACCAGTTGCCCCATAGATACCTCCATGATCGTCGGATCGGACGGCGCGAGACGTGCCGGGCCGCCCGCAACGGTCCGGCCGCTCGTATCGATGAGCGTGATCTGGCTGAGTGCCGGGTCCGCGCCCTGATTCAGTTGCACGCGGATCAGTTTCGGCGACTGGCCGATGGTGGTGTCCGGCACCGGGGTCGCTGCGGCGAGCGCGGCGTGGGCGGAGGCGCCGGCCGGGGCGAGCATGAGCGCGCCGAGGATGGCGGCGAGCATGGTGACGATGCGACTTCGGTAAGACCACGCCATTGTGGCCATAGCAGCCTCCCTAGAGTCCCGGAGACGCCGAGCGTTTGGTGCGGCGGCGTCTCCCGTTTGCCCGATTCTTACGTGCGCCGCGATTTTCGCCGCAGGAGTGCAAGGCCCGCGAGAAGCAAGACACTTCCGGCAAGCGGTACGACGAGATACCGCCACTGCGTATCCGATGGGGGGGTGGATCGCCCTGTTGCCGGGAGCGTGGCCGCCGTCGTCGTGCCCGTTGCTGCCGGTTGCGCGGTTGCTGGGCGCGTTGCCGTCGCGCTCACTGGCGTGGCTGTTGGGGCCGTCGTACTCGTCGCCGCTGCGGTCGTCGGCACGCTCGTTGTCCCAGTTGTCGCAACGACAGGTGTTGCCGCTGGCGCAGTCGCGGAAACGGTCGCCGCTTGCGCCACGGCCTGCACCGTGAAGGAGAGGACGCCCTCGGCGGTCCCGCTGTCTTCGTCGGTGAAGGTCTTCCAATGCACGAAGTAGTTCCCGCCGGGCAGGTTGGATTTCAGTGTGATCGTCATTTTCGTGCGATCGTTGAGGTCCACCTTGAAGCCGGTGGAGACGACCGTCGTGTTCGCGTCCGATACGGACCCGTCACTCTTCGTGGGACTGGTCTCCTCGGTGAAGATGATCGTCACCTGCGCCGGTGCGCTCGGTATGGTCGCCTTATCTGCCGGGTCCGAACTCTTCGGGCGGGCGTGCGCGGAGACGCCCCCCGTTGCGACCAGTGTGAGTGCGAGTGTGGCAATGATGAGGAGCATACGCCGTTGTTGTGTTCCTATCATGAGACCCTTCTTTCCTTGCTGCATGGCGACACCATTGTCGCCGTCCAGTGCGCGGCTGTAGGCGGTAAGGCGTTTCGTCTCGTTCGCTTCCGCAGGCTCCTTTCTGCTTGTTTGCTGCCCCTATCAGACGGTCCCGGCGACCGCGAGATGGCAGGGATACGCGGGATCGCCCGTTTCCACCTGGAGTGTCGGGTGGACGATCTCGAACTTCTCATGCAGGCCGTCCACCGCCTGGGAAATCAGGCCATCGACGCTACCGTTCCCCTCCGGGACGACGAGGTGCGCGGTGAGCGCGGTCTCGGTGGTGCTCATCCCCCAGACGTGCAGATCGTGCACCGCCGTGACGCCCGGCAGACTCGCGAGATAGTCCTCTACCTCCTGGATATCGATGCCCTCCGGCACCGCGTCGAGCGCGAGATTCACGGAGTCGCGCAACAAATCCCACGTCTGATACAGGACGAGCGCGACGATGATCAGGCTGACCACCGGGTCGATCCACCCCTTGCCGGTGATGAGGATCAGGAACCCGGCGACGACGACGCCGGCGGCGAGGCCCGCGTCCGACGCCATGTGGACGAACGCCGCGCGGATGTTGATGTCGCCCTTGCGGCCGGAGGCGAAGAGGAGCGCCGTCGCGCCGTTGATGAGGATGCCGATCGCGGCGACCCAGATGACCGTCTTCCCTTCCACCTTGTGCGGATCGCCGAAGCGGCGCACCGCCTCCCAGGCGATGCCGCCCATCGTCACGAGCAGGACGACGGCGTTGATCAGGGCGGCGAGGATCGAGGAGCGCCGCCAGCCGTAGGTGCGATTCCCGGACGGCGCGCGCTTGACGAGGATGCTCGCCACCCACGCGAGGATGAGGGCCAATACGTCGCCCAGGTTGTGCCCCGCGTCGGCGACGAGCGCGATGGAGTGGGCAAAAAGCCCGAAGACGACCTCCAAGACGACATACGTCGTGTTGAGCGCCACGCCGATGGCGAAGGCCTTGCCGAAGTTCGCCGGGGCGTGGCTGTGCCCGTGTCCGTGCCCATCGCCGTGATCGTGTGCCACCGTGCCCTCCTCTGTGCGCGCCGTCAGGTCAGAAAGGTGAAGGAATCGAGGACCGCCTGCTCCCGGATGAGGTATGCGTCGTACTCCTCCGGCCGGGTCGCGAAGGTAAGCGTGTAGACCGTACCGGCGTGGAACGCCACGACGCCGAAGATATCCACGTTACTCCCCTGCTGCCTGCCTTGGAGGACGAACGCCCGCGCCGGTACGCCGCCGAGCGTGGAGGGTTGTATCCCATCGGGCAGGACGCGGGCATTGCCGAGGTTTCTCCGCAACTGCTCCGCCGCATCCGTCGCGTACTGATCAAGCGACATGCCGGGTATCTGGCCGTCCGTCGCCACCGAGAAGATGCCCCAGGGATCTGTCGCATCGAACTCGACCGCGGTCGGGCCGGGATCGACGAGATCCGCGACGGTCCAGCCGTCCGGGACCGCGAAGAGGAAGCGCCCCTGCTCATCCAGGTAGACCGCGCCGCCGTCGCGCGCCGCCTCAATCGGCATGGTCGCGGTGAGCAGCATGAGTAGCATGAGGGCGACGCGACTCAGGGTGCGCACGCTCACTCATCCTCGGGTGTCCGCAGGACGCGGAGCGCGTTGAAGGTGACGAGCAAGGAGGTGCCCATATCCGCGAAGACCGCGAGCCAGAGGTTCGTCACCCCGGCGAGTGTCAGGACGAGAAAGACCGCCTTGATGATCAGCGACACGACGATATTCTGCCGGATGATCCCCATTGTTCGGTTCGCCAGGCGGATTGCATAGGGCAACTTCGCAAGACTATCACCCATCAGGGCGACGTCCGCCGCCTCGATCGCGACATCCGTGCCCGCCGCGCCCATCGCGATCCCGACCGAGGCCGTTGCCAGGGCCGGTGCGTCGTTGATCCCATCCCCCACCATCGCGACCGGGCCGTCCACGGAAAGCGCGCGCACCGCGTCCACCTTGTCCTCCGGCAGGAGGTTCGCCCGCACGTCGGTCACGCCGGTCGCTTGGGCGACGAGCGCGGCGGTGCGCGCGTTGTCCCCGGTGAGCATCGTCACGGTGCGCACGAGCGAGCGGAGGCGGGAGACGATCTGCTTGCTCTCGGGTCGCACACTATCCCGCAACGTGAGGAGGCCGATCATCCGACCATCCTGCTCGACGCAGACGAGCGCGTCCCCCGCCGTCAGGAAGGTCTCGTGCCCGGTGTCGTTCCAGATGCCCCGCTCGGTGAACCAGCGGACGCTGCCGACGCTGGCGGGACACCCATTGACGATGCCGTTCCCGCCGCGCCCCGGCACCGCCGTGAAGCCGCTGATCGAGGGCAAGGCGAGGTGCTTGTCGCGTGCCGCCGCGACGACCGCGCGGGCCAAGGGGTGCTCACTTTGTCCTTCCAATGCCGCAGCAACGGCGAGGACATCCGTCTCGGTCGCGCCGTTGCAGCCGTGCACCGCCGTCACCGCAGGCCGACCGACGGTGAGCGTGCCGGTCTTGTCGAAGGCGACACCCCTGACCGCAGCCAATGCCTCGATCGCCGCGCCGCCTTTGAAGAGGATGCCCCGCCGCGACCCGGCGCCGATCGCCGCGACGAGCGCGACGGGGGTCGAGATGACGAGGGCGCAGGGGCACGCAACGACCAGCAGCACGAGCGCCTTGTAGACCCAGCCCCACCAGTCGCCGACGAAGAGCGGCGGGACGACGGCGACGAGGAGCGCGCCGACGATCACGAGCGGCGTGTAGACGGCGGCGAAGCGGTCCACGAACGCCTGCGCGGGGGCCTTGGATGCCTGCGCCTCCTCGACGAGCGCGATGATGTGCGCGAGCGTCGTGTCATTGGCGGGCTTGGTCGTCCGGATTTCGAGCGTCCCGTCGCCGTTGATGCTCCCGGCGAAGACGTGCGACTCGATCTCGACCTCGACCGGGACGGACTCGCCCGTGATCGGCGCCTGATCGACCGCCGAGATACCGGCGATAACAACTCCATCGACGGGGAGGCGCTCGCCCGGGCGGACCCGGACGAGATCGCCCACACCCACCTGCGCCACGGCCACGCGATGCTCGTGATCGTCGTAGATCACCGTCGCCTCTTGCGGGGTGAGTGCGAGGAGGCCGGCGAGCGCGCGGCGGGTGCGCTCGATCGTCAGGGCTTGCAGCATCGTGCCGACGGAGAAGAGGATGAGGACGGACGCGCCCTCGTCCCACTGCCCGATCGCCACAGCGCCGACGGCGGCGATGGTCATCAGGAGGTTCATGTCCGCCCGGCGCGCCTTGAGCGCGAACCACCCGGCGCGCGCGATCGGATAGCCGCTGAGAACCATCCCCGCAATGTACGGGACGGCGCTCGCGACGCGCGGGAGGCCGAGGTGTTCGAGGGTGAAGCCGACGATCCAGAGGAGCGCCGCCGCAGCAACCTCGATCACTCGGCGCTGCCGCCACCAAGGCGTAGGCGCGGCCGCAATCGGTGCAGTGCCGCCCCGCATCACGGCGCTGTATCCGGCCTGCGTGACCGCACGGACCACGGTATCGGGAGTCAGTGTCGCCGCGTCGGGAGTGACGACCAATGTGCCGGTGCCGAAGTTCACGGCGGCGGCGCGCACGCCGGGCAGCTTCAGCACGCCCGCCTGGACCGTCTTGGCGCAATCGCCGCAATCCATGCCCGTCACGTCGAACGTCCAGGGGCCATCGACGAGCGTGACAACGGGCGGGGGCGTCTCGACGCCGTAGCCGAGGCTCGTGATGCGTCGCGTCATGATATCCGGCGTCACCACTTCGGGGTCATAGACAACGGCCGCAGTGCCCTTCATGAAGTTCACGTCCGCGTCTGAGACGCCGGGCAGCGTGCGCAGGGACTTGGCGACCGTCTGGGCGCAGTCGCCGCAGTCCATGCCGGTGACGCGAAGCTCGCAGGATACAGGTGCAGTTTCGGTCGCGCTCATGCAGTCTCCTCCACGGCGATCTCGGCGGGCGGCTGGTGACCGATGTGCGCGAACCCAATCACCAAGAGATCGCGCACATGGTCGTCGTCCAAGGCATACCAGACCATCTTGCCCTCCCGCCGCGCCCGGACGAGATGGAGGGAGCGCAGGAGTCGGAGTTGATGGGAGACCGCCGACTGCGACACACCGAGCGTCGCGGCCAGATCGCAGACACAGAGCGGCCCGGTGGTCAGCGCGGCGAGGAGTCGCACCCGTGTCGGATCGCCGAGCGCGCCGAAGAGCGCGGACAGATCGTCCGCCATCTCGGGATCGGGAAGCGCGGTACGGGCGCGGCGCACACCCTCGGCGTGGATGTGGTTAATTTCGCAGCTATCTGCCGGGGACAAACGGGAGGATAGGGGCACGGGACACCTCCATGCAGAAACATCTGAAGAACTACTCACATATTCGTGCAGTGCGCCGCTCGTGTCAAGAGCGGCGATGGCGCTGCGCTACGGGAAGGAGCTCTGGCTGACGACGCGTCCCGCACACTCGGCGAGCCCTTTGATCTGCGAGAGGGCCGTGTCGATATGCCGCAGACACCGCTTCGCCGCAAGCCTTTCGATGCATCTGCCACGCAGTCCGGGCGGGAAACGAAGATCGCTCCCGATCTGCACCCGGCAGGTTCTCCGTTCGAGCGGCACGCAGACAATGTGCGCGCGGAGGGTGATGCCGAGCGGCAGCAGCATCCTGACTTCCATCTGGTACTGCGTGTCGTCGACCATCTCGATGATGGTCAGAATGTCCCGCCCGATGCCTGCAATCGGCATGCGCGCGGTCAGTTGTTGTCCCGGACGGGCGCGACCCGATGGCCGAATATTCGTCGTTTGGAGCGTCCACCATCGATGATAGGAGGACGGGTCCATGAGCAGCGCCCACACCACGTGAACATCCGCCGTCACGATCGCCGCTGGACACGCCACGACCGTCATCGGGGATCCAACCCCATTGTATTTCCTGCGAACAGCGCCACGGTCACGGCATACGTCCTCTCCTCGCGACGCCATTGCGGCAATTAGGGCCGAGGCATCGCGCAGGCAAACGGCCCCTTTGACAAACACCTGAAGAACTGCTCATATGTTGACATCGCTAGTGCTACCCGTCAAGGGCCAGGGCGTAACGGGATCGTTGAGGGCGAGAGGCGGCGCGAGGGCACCATGGACACGGTCATCTGCACTATCGTCGCCTTCGCCTTCGTACCGGTCGTCATCATCTATTTCGGCGTACTCTTCTTCACGCAGCGGAGCGGCACGCACGCGGACCTGAAGCGACTGGTCGCCACGCTCGCGTTGCCGGTCTTCGCGACGCTCAACACGCTCGCCCTTGTCACCCGCCCGCCCACGGCGCTCACGCGCGGTTTCAGCCTGCTCTGGCTGGCGGTCGCGACGGTCGGCGGATGTTGGATTGCGTTGGGAAGCCGACAACCGTCCATCGCACGAGTCGAGCGGCACTACGCGCTCGCGGCGTTCATCCTCTGCGTCGCGGTGGCGACCCGAAATGTCGTCTATCTCGTGACATAGTGCTGGCTGCGCGCGAGGCATTGTCAAGACGAATATCGCCGTAAATCGCAGCCCTCTTCCATAGACACATACGCGGCGGTGGGAAGCCATCGCCGCTTTCACGTCTTGACAACACTACGCTCCGCGCTTATGGTTTTAGTAGTGTCTAAACTGTGTATGTGAGGTGTCTCATGACAGAGTTGATCCCCTCTCAGTCCGAACAGGATTACCTCAAGGCGATTTACCATCTCGGCCTGCACGACGAGACGGCGCGGATCGGCACGGTGGCGCTCGCTGAGTGGTTGAATATTACGCCCGCTTCCGTGACGCATATGGTGAAGAAGCTCGCCGAACGCGGGCTCGCCACACATAACCCCTATCAGGGTGTCGCGCTCACCCCGGCAGGAGAGAAGATCGCGCTTGAAGTCCTGCGGCATCATCGGTTGCTCGAAACGTATTTGGCCGAGGCGTTGGGCGTCCCGTGGGAACAGGTCCATGCCGAGGCGGATCGGCTCGAGCATGCACTCTCGGAGGACCTGGAGGACCGGCTCGATGCCGCGCTCGGCCACCCCACAAAAGATCCCCATGGCGCACCGATCCCGACGAAAGAGGGCACGATCGCGATCGCCGCGACACAGCCGCTCTGGAACGTTCAGCCCGGCAGCATCGTGGTCGTGTCGGAAGTGGCGGATGAGGACGCGGCGCTGCTTCGCTATCTTGCAGACTTGGCCCTTATCCCCGGAGCGAGTATTGAGATACTTGCGAAAGCGCCGTTTGACGGTCCGCTGCACATCCGTGTCGGACAAAACGAATATGCGTTGGGTGAGGCGGTGACGCGCGCCGTCTCGGTCACCCTCGTGACCGAGGATCAGATGGCGAAGAAGGACTAACGGGGAGGGAGTAGCCGGTGCGGAAGACGGAACCACTCATGGAGCCCGCGACGGCTCCTGCCATTCCTGCGGGAGGGTCATCGGCGGGGACGGTTGCATCGGCGACCCAGGTATTGGAGGGGCGGAGCAGCAAGCGCGGCTTTGCGCGCATCATGCCCTTCATCGGCCCGGCATTCATCGCCTGCATCGCGTACATCGATCCCGGCAACTTCGCCACCAACATCGCTGGCGGCGCGAAGTACGGGTACCTCCTCGTTTGGGCGATCGCCATGAGCAACCTGATGGCGATGCTCATCCAGTCCCTCTCCGCCAAGCTCGGCATCGCCACCGGGATGAACCTCCCGGAAGTGTGCCGCGCGCAGTTTCCCCGCCCCGTGGTCTATGTCCTTTGGGCGCTCGCCGAAGTCGTCGCCATGGCGACCGACCTCGCGGAGTTCCTGGGCGCTGCGCTCGGCTTCAACCTCCTGTTCCACATCCCGCTCTTCCCCGCCGCCCTCCTCACCGCCGTCTGCACCTTTCTCATTCTCGCCTTAGAACGCTACGGCTTCCGCCCGATCGAGGCGGTGATCTCGGTGATGGTCGGCGTGATCGCCCTCTGCTACATCCTCGAGACGATCCTCGGCAAGCCGGACTTCGGGCAGGCGGCCAAGAGCTTCTTCCCGCCGAAGTTCGACGGCACCGAGAGCGTCCTGCTCGCGGTCGGCATCCTCGGCGCGACGGTGATGCCGCACGTCATCTACCTGCACTCGTCGCTGACGCAGCACCGCATCCGGGCGAAGACCGATCAGGAGGCGAAGCGGCTCTATCGCTTCGAGGTGGTTGACGTGGTGATCGCGATGGGCATCGCCGGGTTCGTGAACGCCGCGATGCTGATGATGGCGGCCGCCACCTTCCACGCGGCGGGCCTGACCGACATCGATGCGATCGAGGACGCGCACAAGACCTTGGAGCCGCTGTTGGGCGGGGCGGCGCCGGTGATCTTCGCCGTCTCGCTCCTGGTCTCCGGCCTCTCCTCCTCCACCGTCGGCACGATGGCCGGGCAGGTGATGATGCAGGGCTTCCTGAAGGTCTACATCCCGATCTGGGTGCGGCGGATCGTGACGATGCTCCCGGCGCTCCTCGTCATCGCGATCGGCCTCAATCCGTCGCGCACCTTGATCCTCAGCCAGGTCGTGCTCTCCTTCGGCATCCCGTTCGCACTCGTGCCGCTCGTCATCTTCACCCGACGGCGGGATATCATGGGGGCGCTCGTCAATCGACAACTGACAACGGTGCTCATCACGGGCGTGGCGGCGGTGATCATCGGGCTCAACCTCTTCCTGCTGCAGCAGACATTCCTGGGAGGATAGACGCGATGTTCACGCACTTGCTCGTGCCGCTCGACGGGTCAGGCTTGGCGGAATCATCCCTGCCCTATGTGCATGCCCTGGCGCACTACAACGGCACGCGCGTCACGCTCGTGCACCTGATTGAGCGCAACGCGCCCGCATCCGTGCACGGCGCGCGGCATCTCACGACGGTCGCCGAGGCCGAGGCGTACCTGAACGAGGTGGCGGGCAGCCTGCGCCGCGACGGGATCGCGGTCGATACGCACGTGGACACCAACGAGAACGGCGACACGGCCGGACGGATCGTCGACCACGCGGCGGAGATGAAGGTCGATCTGATCGTGCTCTGCGCGCACGGCCGCAGCGGCGTCGGCCGGTGGCTCTTCGGCAGCATCGCCCAGAAGGTGCTCGCGGTCGGCGCGGCGCCCGTCTTCTTGGTCTTCCCTACACATGGCAAAGAACCGCACACGCCGGGCCTGACGCGACTCCTGCTGCCGCTCGACGGGACGCCGGACGCGGAGGTCGCGCTCCCCCTCGCGGCGCGCATCGCGACGGCGACCGGGGGCACGCTCACGCTGCTCCTGGTCGTGCCGACGACCGGCACGCTCTCGGGGGCGATGTCCACCATCGCCCGGTTCAGCCCCACGGTGACGGATCAACTGCTGGATAGCGCCGGGAAAGATGCGACCGAATATTTGCAGACGATTCTCGCGGGGTTGCAGGAGGAGGGCGTGTCGGTACAGGCACGGGTTGAGCGCGGCGATCCTGTGGCGGTCCTCGTCGATGCGGCAAAGCGCCTACCGGCGGATATCATCGTGATGGCGAGTCACGGCCGCGGCGGATTGGGCGGTGTGTGGTCGGGCAGCGTCGGGAACAAGGTGCTGTCTCGCGCCTCCGGTCCATTCGTGCTGATCCGCGCACCCGGCGAGCCGCACCCGTCGGGCTGAAATGCTCGTGCGCAAAAAGAAATATGTCGCTACGAGTAAAAAGTGTATAATAGGTGACGTAATGACGACGCTTCGGCGGCAGCGCTACTCTATTTGCCCATTGCCATAGTGCTGACGATGCGTTAAAAGCCGCCCGATGCATACTCCGTATGAAGAAATGGCTCGCAGACAATCTGGTGTATATTGCCTTTCTCCAGGCCGCCCTCGCGATGGCCGGGAGTTTGTATTTCAGTGAGATGCTGAAACTGCTCCCCTGCCTGCTGTGCTGGTATCAGCGCATCTGCATGTACCCGCTCGTCGCGGTGCTCCTCGTCGGCATTGTCCGCAAAGACCGCGCGATCCCCTTCTACGCCCTCCCGTTGAGTGTCACCGGTTTGGCGATCGGCACATATCACAATCTCCTCTACTATCACCTGATCCCGGAGAGTTACGCGCCGTGCACTGCAGCGGTCTCGTGCACGACGCACCTGATCACCCTCCTCGGGTTCCTCACGATTCCCCTTGCTTCCCTCATCGCGAATAGGCAGATGCCTGTGAAGCGTTTATAGGCGCTCCTTTCCGACACGCGACGAGCGGCACACCTTCATTGGCACGCCGCCCTCATCTTTGAGCACTCCCGTTTCGTTCAGCTACAGCACGACGAGTCGCAGCAGGCGTCAACGACGACGGCCACCGGGATCAGGTCACTTGCCGGATCGCTTGCTCCCCCCGGCTTCGTGGCGCGCACGAACGCACTGGCCAACTTGCCGTCACCTTCTTCCCAACCGACGGGCAGCGTCGCGGGGTCAAGTCCCGTTTCCGCCACGGTGTAGCGGCGCTTGATATCAACGGAGATATCCTCGAATCCGGCTTGCGCGAGCAGTTCTTTGTAGGTGTCGATCGGCAGCGCACCGGCGAGACAGCCGACCCACGCTTCCATGTTCTGTCGCAGGCCGTCCGGCACTTCGCCATCGGCGACCACATCGCTCACCGCGAAGCGGCCACCGGGCTTGAGGACACGGAAGGTATCGCGGAGCACGAGCGACTTGTCCGCCGCGAGGTTGATGACGCAGTTGGAGATCACCACGTCCACGGCATTGGCGGGCAGCGGTATATCTTCGATGCGCCCCTTCAGGAACGCCACGTTTCGGACACCCGCTTTTGCCTTGTTCTCCATGGCGAGCGCCAACATCTCATCGGTCATGTCCACCCCGTAGACAAAGCCCGTCTCCCCGACACGCTTTGCCGACAGGAGCACATCAATCCCGCCACCGGAGCCGAGATCGAGCACGGTCTGGCCTTCCCGAAGGTCGATGAGCGCCGTCGGATTGCCGCAGCCGAGGGAAGCCAGTACCGCCGCCTCCGGCAGGTTCGCGGTTTCCGCATCGGTATAGAGATTGCTCGTGATCGGGTCCGCTTCTCCCCCGCCGCAGCAGGCATCGCCGCAACAGCCCCGGCCACCGGCCTGCACAAGAGTCGCGATCTCGGCGTACTTCTCGCGTACCACGTCCACGATCTGCTCATTCGTCCGTGTCGCACTCATGGGAATCCTCCTTATTGCATTGACAATCTTCGATATGTTCGGGCGCACTGGATACGTTCAGTGTCCTCCTCTCTGTGGCTAGACGGCCATGATGCGGCGTGCCGCGTCGGGGAAGGCATTCAGGCAGTTGCGGTTGATGGCGTAGTACATGTACTTCCCCCGCCGCTCCGTCGTCACGAAGCAGGTGTCGCGGAGAATCTTGAGGTGATGGGAGATCGTCGGCTGATGGAGCGGGAACTGGTCGGTGATGTCACAGACGCACACCGGCTCGGGGTTGCGCGCGAGCAGATTGAGGATGCGGACGCGGGTCGGGTCGGAGATCGCCTTGAACCACTCCGCATACTCTTCCGCCTGCGCTTCCGTGAGGCTTGGTGCGACGACTGAGCCGCAGCAGCCCGTGTCGCAGCAATCTGCCGTTTTGATTCGTTCCACATCAACCGTCTGTGCCACGTAATCACTCCTTCCTTGTGGGCACTCTACCGCACATATTGAAGTTTGTCAATATGTCTCCTGACTAGGCCAGTGTCAAAATGCTCGTAAGCCAAGCTGCGGCGTCAGGCGCGATCGCGTAATGCGCCCAGATACCCCGTCGCTCGACGGCGACCAGACCCGCTTCCCGGAGCACCTTCAGATGATGGGAGACCGTCGCCTGTCCGACGCCCGCAGCGGGCACGAGGTTGCACGCGCACACGGCGGTTTCGGCGTTGAGGAGGGTCAGGAGCAGAGTCAGGCGCGTCTCATCTGCCAATGCCTTGCAGCGTGCCACTTGCTCAGATGTTGGTTGCACGACCGTCGGCAGCGGCGCGCACGTCGGATCATCCACCATGGGGAGTACAATCAGGGAGTCGCCTGTCTTCGTTGCCATAGTCATCGTCCTTTAGGTGGTTGTCTTGGCGTGCCGGTCTCGCGCGTTCTTCTGCGCCATCATGAATAACGGCAAGCGTCGCTTCAGATACATGCTCACACTGCGAAAGGCCGCAAGTTGTTCCTCTTCCGTCCCTTCCACGGCTGAGGGGTCGGGGATTGACCAGTGGATACGCTCAGGGTCGCCGGGGAAGATCGGGCACGATTCATTCGCCTGATCGCAGACCGTGATGACGAAATCGAACTGCTGGCCGAGGAAATCCGTCAGGCTCTTCGAGTACAGATCATCGGTGCCGATTCCCTGCTCTTGCAAGACATGGAGTGCCAACGGATGCACCCGAGTCACTTCCGTTCCGGCACTGAAGACCGCGAAATCCGCCCCACCCATCTGCCGCAGTGTCGCTTCGGCGATCTGCGAGCGCGCGGAGTTGTGCGTGCAGAGAAAGAGGACACGAAGCGGCTCAGGCATTGTCGTCTCCTTCCGAGATCAGACGATAGACCCATGCACCGGCAATCGCCCCCAGCACAGGCGCGAGGAGATAGAGCCAGAGCGATGACCATGTACCGCTCACGAGGGCGGGTGCCAAGGAGCGTGCCGGATTCATGGACGCACCGCTGATCGGGCCAGCAAACATCGCTTCTAGTCCGACCGTGCCGCCGATGGCAAATGCGGCCGCACGCGACACCGCCCGTGCATCAGTCGCAACGGAGAAGATGACAAACATTAGGAAGAAGGTCAGCACCATTTCAAGGACAAACGATTGTCCCGAAGCGCCATGCGGCAACGTCGTACCCAGATGGGCAACATCCCCGAATAGGAATCGCAGGAGCGCGCTCGCTAGGAGCGCCCCGACGACTTGTCCGGCGATGTATGGCCACACCCGCCGCCACGGGAAATGACCAGCCGAGGCAAAGGCGATGGTGACTGCCGGGTTGAAGTGGGCACCGGAGATGTGACCGACTGCGGAAATCATTGTGAAGATGATGAGGCCGAAGGTCACGGCGATGCCGACATGCGTCACGCCGCCATTGGTGATCGCATCGATGATGACTGCGCCGGTACCGGCGAAGACCAGTCCGAATGTGCCGACCCCTTCGGCGATGCACGATTGCACGAGCGGATGCACGCGGAACCGGCCCCGTGTCTGAGTTGAGCGTTCTCCCACTATCGTCGCCATACTCCCCTTCCCCATAGATTGATCATCATCACTTCGACTACAATCAATATGATGACTCGCGATGCCGGTGTCAATGGCGATCACAAAGCCCTCACACAAGCGGGCAACTGTGCGGGCATTCCATTCTGGCGGTGTTTTCGTCACGGGAGATGTGCGACGCTGAGGATGAATCCCATGCAGCAGACCGACAAAGCCGCGATCCGGGCAGAGCTTGAGAAGACCCGCGCCGAGTTTCACGCGCTCTCGCGATCATTATCCGCAGGGGACATGCACCGACAAAGCAAGAACGCCGCGTGGACGAATGGCGAAGTGCTCTTCCATATCACGCTCGCCTTCATCCTTGTGCCCGCGCTCCTGTGGCTGATTCGGTTCTTCGGGCGGTTGCCGAAAGCAGGGTCAAAACCCTTTGCCATGCTCCTCAACTTCACTACCCCGCTGTTCAATCGGCTCAATGCGCTCGGGCCGCACATCGGCGGGCGCATCTTCCAGGGCGACCGGCTCAACCGGAAGTACGATCGGGTCCACGCGCACATCCTGCGACTGCTCGATACGATCCCGGACGCGGAGATGCAGCGCGGCATGTACTATCCGGACCGATGGGACGGGCTGTTCCGGCCGTACATGACCCTCGCGGACCTGTTCGTCTATCCGACGATCCACTTCCGCTTCCACCGCGAACAGATCGCGACGCGCGACTGATGGAGCCGCGTGCCGCGACCACGTTCATGCTCGAACGGCGCGTCATATACTGTCGCCGCGGCGAAGGTGGGGGTTGCGGAAGCGGGTAGGGCGTGGCCGAGAGCAAGCAGAATCTCAGAACGGTCCTGGCGGGCACCTTCCGGCCCTACGCGCAGATCCTGCAAAGCCGTCGCTATCGACCGTTGTGGCTCGGTCAGGTCGTCTCGAATCTCGGCGATACGTTCCATTACATCGCCCTCGTCGTCCTGCTTTTTCGGCTGACCGGTTCCGGCAGTGCCCTGGCGGCCCTCGCGCTCGCCCAGATCGCGGTGACCTTGGCGGTGGGGCCGGTGGCGGGCGTGATTATCGACCGGTTCGACCGCCGCGTTGTCATGGTCACTGCCGACCTTTGCCGCGCGGCATTGGCGGTCGGCCTGGCATTCACGACCCATGCTTCGCTCGCCATCGTCCTGGCCGTTGCAATGGCGGGAGCAGGCGTGGCATTCAATCCCGCCGCACGAGCCTTGCTGCCGTCCCTCGTCGAGGAAAATGCGCTGCTTGCGGCGAACACCGTCGGCTGGACGACCGAGCAGGCGACGCAGATTCTCGCCTCTGCGGGAGCCGGTGCACTCCTCCTTGCCTATGGCACGACACCGGCGTTTCTCTTCAATGCCGCGACATTCGTGTTCTCTGCGCTGATGCTCCTTCGTCTTCCTGCACGATTGCGGGCTGAGGAGATCGCAGAACACGGTGCAATCGGCGGATTCTGGACTGAAGCACGAGAAGGACTCCGATATGCCCGCCGCGATCCGTTCGTTCGGCCGCTCCTTCTCGTACAAGGGCTTGCGTCCTTTGCGACGGGCGGCACGTCTGCGCTTCTTGTCATCCTGTCGAGTCGGCACCTGCACTTGCAGCCGGGGCAGTTCTCGTGGCTCCTGCTGGCAATCGGGTTTGGGGCGCTAGTCGGCCCGTTTCTCCTGCCCCGACTGATGGGGGCGGATGCGCGGCTGGTGTTCTGGCCGTACGTCTGGCGCGGGATCGGGGATATTCTCTTGGGCATCCTCACTCCCCTGCCTGTTGCATTTGCCATTCTTGTCGCCTATGGCATCGGGACCTCCACGGGTGCGGTCACATACAGCACGGTTGTGCAGCGACGTGTCCCGGATTGCGTTCGAGGAAGAGTCTTCGCCACCCTTGATGTGGTCTGGGCGACGGGCGAGATCGCGAGCATCGGCGTTGCCGGGGTGCTGGCTGACCGCATCGGGATCGCCGCCGTCTATATCGGCGGCGGGGTGATCCTGACCCTTGCGGGCGTGATTGGACTTATCCGGGTCGTTGCCGCATCGGACGACGATACTATGGCGGCATGAGATGGATGATGGGGTATGCGTCGAAGGTGTCTTTACCAGGAGGTTCATCAGTGCCGCGCTTTACGCTGAAACGGCTTGTCGCAACCGACGAGGTCTACGTCATCGTTTACGACGACACGGGTAAAGTGATCGGCCTGCGCGGGCCGCTCGATGAGGAGGAGACCCGCGACGAACGGTTCGTGCCCCATGAAGGGGTCTTCGACCCGGTCGAGGATGCGTGGGTGAAAGACCGGGAATGGGAAGACGTGTAGCATCATTGTCAAGGCGACGCGCTGCTTTCGGTGTGCCGTTGAGCCTCGCTCTCCGGTTCCATGTGGATCGTCACCTCGGTTTGCGGCAGCACGTCGGCGATCTCGTCTTCGAGATGCGAGGCGAGGTCGTGCGCTTGCTCGATCGGCGTGCCGGTCGGTACCACGACGTGCACGTCGACATCGTGCGCGCTGCCCACATGCCGGGCGCGAAGCGCGTGGTACTCCACGAAGGAATCGGCGTGTTCGTCCAGCACATTCGTGATCGCCCGCATCTCCTCGTTCGGGAGCCGGGCATCGGTCAGACCGCGGAAGGCTTCGAGCATCACCCGCGTGCCCGTCACGAGCAACACCACCGCCACGGCGAGACCGATCAGCGGATCGAGGATGTGCCAGCCGGTGAGCAAGACCAGGGAGAGCCCGATCACGACGCCGAACGCCGTGGCGACATCGGTGGCCAGCTCGACACCATTGGCGTGCAAGGCGGGCGACCCTTCACTCCTGGCGACGCGGAGGAGGTAGCGGGACATCCCGACGTTCACCAGCGCCGCCACGGCCATTACGGCGATGCCCCAGCCGACATTGGCGACGACCTTGCCGTCGATCAGCGAGTGGATCGCCTCGTAGATGAGCCCCGCCGCGATGGCGTAGATGAGGAGCGCCTGGCTGAAGCCGACCAGCGGCTCGACCTTGCCGTGCCCGAACGGATGCGTCTCGTCGGCGGGACGATGCGCGTAGCGGACGGCGACCCAGACGAGGAGCGCGACGATCAGGTCGACGCCGGAATGCGCGGCCTCGGAGAGGATGCTGACCGCGCCGGTGGCGAAGCCGATCGCGAGTTTGCCCGCGACGAGGATGATGTTGGAGATGATTGCCAGCCGCGCGGCGCGCACAACCCGCTGCGACATGGTGACGGCATCGGTCCCTGTATGACCCATATGTCCCCTCGATAACAACAAAACCGCCCCCGTGGCGGTCTAGCTATCAGTATAGCACGCCCGGTATACCGGAGGACGCTCGCGCGTTTCCGCGCAACGCTATTCCAAAGGTCCGTTCGTTCCTGTAACAGGCATTCCCGGTAACAAGGCAGCTTCCCCAGCCATGAGGGCAATGCCAGACAAGATTCTGAGGGGAGTGCTATCAGCATCAGTTATCGACTTCCCTCTCTGTGGGCCACTGTGATCCGGTCTGACACCTGTTCTTCGCCTAATCCGCTTCCGGCGAAGGAAATGCGTAGACGCTGAAGGTTTTCTTCCTACTAATCAGCTCTCTGGTTGGGATTCGGCGAATGTCCCGGGGTCAGCATATGCGGCAGCCGGAAAAATCCTGAGATAATAAACGTTATCACAGGAATTTGAAAGTACGAGACTTGCTGGACTTTTCTCCTTCGGCTATGCTCCGGCTCGGCAAGTCCATCGTTATCACAGGAATGACGAAAGGCGACCGAAAATGACTGAGAGTGCAATGATGGAGACGTCGCTCGTTCCGCTCATCCGCGACTTCCTCGCCGACCTCCGCAATGCCGATCGCTCGCCCCATACGATCCGTGCGTACGAGAGCGATCTGTTCCGCTATTCTATCTTCTGCGTCGATGATACATCGGCAATATCGGTCGAGACGTTACGCGCCTTCTTCGCATCGCGCGCCGACCGCGCGGCCGCCACGCGCGCCCGCACGCAGGCCGCCCTCGCCAGTTTCTTCGCCTGGGCCTATCGCGGGGGGCATCTCCCCGCCAACCCGATGGCAAAGATCGCGCGCGTGCGGCTCGCGCCGCCCCCGCCGCGCGGGGTGGGGAGGGAAGTGGTGGAGCAGGTGCTCGCGGCGATCCCCGCGAGCCAGCCGCGCGACCGCCTGCTCTTCCGGTTGATCGCCGAGACGGGCATGCGGGTCTCGGAGACGCTGGGACTGTACGTGGAAGATTTAGACATGACGGCGGATGACGAACACCTGCGTGTGAAAGGAAAGGGCGGGCGGCACCGGACGCTGTTGCTCGACGATCCTGCGCTCGTGCGCCAGTTGCGGACCTACCTACGGAAGCACGGCTACCAGCATGGCCCACTCTTCCGCGCGGCGAAGAACGGCACGGGCGGGCCGCTCGCCTACCAGAGCGTCCAGGAACGGTGGGCGGCGTACTGCGCGAAGGCGGGCGTGGATTGCACGTTGCACCAGTTGCGGCACACACACGCGACGGAGTTGGTGAACGGCGGGGTGAGCCTGGCGACGATCCGCAAGCGTCTGGGGCACAAGAACCTGCAGACGACGCTGCGGTACGCCGAACTGAGCGACCAAGCCGCCGACGCCGAATTGCGCGCGCGGCGACGACAGAAGCAGCGCCCGTAAGCATAGCGGAGGCGGGCTGTCAGCCAAAAGCGCCAGCACACATGTGGAGAGTCGGGATGATAGCGGACGAATTGTCGGAGATCGTCATGACGGGCATGGGATCGGCCGGCGCATTTAGTGCCAGCAGAAATGCGCCGAGGAATTGTACTTGTCCTCGAAGAGCCGTAGTCGGAACGGGTCGTGGCAGAGGCAATAGCCCGTGGGATCCCGTTCGCCCGGGTAGACGAAGCCATTCGGGACACCGAGCAACTCCTGCTCGTACACGCGCGTCAGGCGATACGGCGCGAGCGACACCGTCGCCTCCTTGATCGCCTCGGCGAGCAGGAGAATGCCCGCGAGCGCCGATACGAAGGCGGTCGTGATCAACGCCTGGCCGTCCGCCAGCGGCACGGGCGCTTGGCCGTACCAGAGATGATCCGCGAGCAACTCATGGAGCGTCCGACCCTCGAACCGGCGCAGTGATCCGGGCGGTAGTTCGTTGTGTCTCTCGATACCCCGGATGTTACCCGCGCTGAGCCGATGCGGGTTACCCGGCATTAGCATCTCCGCCACCGTCTTTTGCGGAAAGCCTGTGCGCACCACCGCGAGCCGGATGGGCGCACGTTCGAGGACCTCCGGCAGGTAGAGGCAGTAAAGGCACGGACCGCCATCCCCGAACCCATGGCGCGATACTTCTACCCTCGTCGGCCCGGTGGATGCGTTGAGAATGTGCCGTGGCAAGGAATCTTGGATGTCCCGCCTCGCTTTGATGGAATCCACGGCTGAGACTGCCAGCGGCAGCCGATAGTCCGGCGGCAGCGTATCGACGTACTCCCGAATCGTCCCCTGAAAGGACGACATGGCAAGGCGCGGGAGGGAGGGCTGAACCGTGTCGCGCGCCCATGCTGCTTTGGGCAGCTTCCGCGCCGCTGCGTCGTCGAATACGAGGATCGCCCGATCGGGGTTGTGCGCGGCGAGCATGTCCGGGTCGACAATTGCGAGACGGCCTTCTATCGCCGGGAGGTGTGCGAGGCCCCAGAGGAACCCGGAGCCGATCGAGCCGACACCGACAAGCGTCGTATCGGGCAGCATGATGGAGCCGAGCGGGGGACCAGGATCGTTCGCATCCGCGCCATACGTGAGCGCCGAGAAGCGGATGCCGTCCGCGGGGATCATCCTGGGCACAAGGTCGCTGAACGCCACCTTGAATATCTCCGCAACGCCGAGGACGGCTGCCACCAGGGGGCCGATCGGATTGGCATCATCGCGTGCCTTCCTCCCTGTGAGCGGGCAGCGCGAAACACATGCCAGCCATCCCGTGCCTCCGCAATAGACCGAGGCTGCACACGTCGCGGCCGTGAAGGGCGCGATGTGCAGGATGGTCGAATCCGGGGACGGCACTGCGGCGACGGTCGCGTAGACGTCGGGATGCACGCGCTCGGCGAAAGAAATGAGAGCGGCCCCGAGCGGCCCCGTGACGAAGGGCAGACGCTGGTCCGCGACCGCGCCATCCGGTGCGACGATCACCAACCTGCGAAAGAGACGCGCGAGCAAATTCACGGCTGTCAACGCGGTCGCCTGGGCGGAGAAGGTGTCCGCATCGGCGGCGTCGATGACCACCGTGATCGGTGCCTCATCGAGGCGCTCACGGACATCAGCGAACGGGAGGCCTCCCTCGGCGGCGGGCAGCGATCGGATCCAGCGGAGCCGCCCGTCGTCCTCGTGCTCACTCATGTCGCGACCTCCTCGATAGTGAATATCTCGCGGACTTCCGCCTCGCCCAATTCCTGCCACTGTCGATCCCGGCGCACGTTCACCGAGCATGTGGTGAGGTCGGTGAGCGGATCGCGTGCGAAGTTCGGCACGGTGATTGCGACCGCCCCCTCATGGCTGAGATACGGATTCGCGGCGTCGACCTCGGAGTGGTACGCCTCCCCCGCGTGCGTGTGTACCTTCGCGAGCACGAACGCACCGGGAGGCAACTGGAGCGCGAGCGCGGTCCACTCCTCCACGGGGATCTCCACCGCGAGGCCGGCCTCCGTCCGGTAGGCAATCTGTCGCGGGGGAAAGGCGAGGGTCACGCGCGCCTCGCGTGGGGATGCCACCCACCCCAGCCATAGCACCACCGCCTCGCAGCCCTCCTCTCCCGGGCTAGCAAGCAGCGTCCGCGTCTCGTCGAGGACGGTCCGCGGCACGACCCATCGGTCGATTGTCGGAGGGACGACGAGGAACGGGCGACTCATTGGAGCACCTGCTTTGTACGCAGATCATGCGCGAGTTGTCGTAGGAGCTGACTCGGTCGCACGTAGCTCCGATACCGCTCCCAGGGCTCGTCACCGTGCTGAATGTGCGTGTGGAACTCGCGCACGCCGGGGCGACAGAGGAAGGGCTTTCCGGTCGCGTGGTGGACGGGTACGACGCCGGGACCCTTCGGCCACTGCGCGTACGGCAACTCGATCGTTGCGTCCCAATCGGTGACGAAAACGAGTGATGGCGGGTCGGTGTCGAAGTTCTCGCAGTGGAGCGCAACGACGATGGCGCCCTCGGTGCGACGGCCGAGATCGAGCACACCCCCGTTCGCGGTGGGGATCGCGCTGTAAATCGTGCGGGGCAACTCCGCGACCAGGAGTGTCCCACGCCGCTCGACACGGCGAAGCGTCCCTGCGGCGACGTCCCCCCGCAGCATGGTCTCCTCCGCCGCGACAAGCGACTCCACCACATGCCTATGCATGTTCGTCCGCACCGTCGATCGTCCGGCCGATCGTGCGGACGAGGAGCGTGTCCCCGTTGCGCACACCCGCGTGCTCGAGCGATTCGTCTGCGGGGATGGTCTGCTGCGCGGTGCCGCGCACCAGCAGCACCTCGTAGTGCAGCCCGGAATCCAGGTGGAAATAATCGAGCGCCTGGTCCAATACGTGCCGCACCTTCTGGTGGACGTTGAAAACCGCGTCCGGCCACGTGCCACCCGCTTGCGACTTGACGATGACCCCAACCTCGTTCTTGTTCATGCGCGCACCTACCTTGCCTTGCGGCTGTGTGACCACCCGGGCAACTGCTTTCTGCCTGATAACCGTCACGGCGGCCCCGGTCGTTCGTTATTCCTCTTGAGGGGTTCTCCGCGACGACACAGTGTCATCGACGGGCGAGGCGCCTCTACTCTCTCTATCTTCACCCCCGCGAAAAAAGCGGAAGGGTCGGCAGCCGGAATCACTTTGCCGCTTTTTCGGCCCGGCGGGAGATAGTCATGGTGTGGGTAGCGCTAAATGGGAGCATCTTGGTGAGTGATGGCAGGGAGCGCGGCGGAGAATGAGCGAAGACGCGACCGGAGAAGAGACGCAGGCAATCGGGTTGACGCGTCGCTACACGCGCTTACCCGCAGTCGAGGCGGAGATTGTGGCGCTGCCCGCAGTGACGGATCCCGGCTTCTGTGCGGTGGCCAAAGCCGCGAAGGCGCCGGAAACGGTGATACACGCCCTGCGTTGCTTGCGCCGGGAGGGAGAGCAGCAAGGGGCAAATGAGTTGGCCACGCTCCTCGTAGAGCGGGCGGCCAAGCTCATCGCCGCGGAGGCCGTAGGGCAATTTCCAATATCCCCCGCAGATCGCGCGGACGTCATTCAGGCAGCAAGCATACAGTTATGGTGCGAGGTGATGGATACCGGCCCGTCGCAAGAGTTCTGGGAGGTGCACTTCCACCGCATGGTCATCCTCGCCTGCTCGGATGCCGCAAGCACGATCCGCAAGCAGCGGGAGCGGGAGCGCCCGTTCGTGCGGGGCGAAAATGACGAGGGCGAGCCGTTCGACGAGGAAGCGGATGTGCCCGATGATGAGACGATGGATACCGAACTGTTCTTGCCCGAAGCGCTCGATCAGCTGGAGGGCGACGTACGACGGGCGGTCTATCTTCGCTCGCTCGGCTACAAAGAACGCAGCAAGATCCCCAACGAGCCGACCATTGCCACGATCCTCGGCGTCAGCGACCGGACGGTCCGCACGCATCTAATGAAGGCGAGAACGATCCTTCGGCCATGGCGGGCGGGCGCAAGGATCTCGACTGCGTCACCTGGACACGATCTGTCCCGCAAATATGCTGAGAAGAAAGGCGTGCAAAATGGATAACATGAGGCATAGCGGAGGCGCTGCCGAGGAACCGCGCGAGGTCGAGGTCGCATTCATGGACGCACATGCGCGCGGCGAATCAGTCACCGTGTGGCTCGACCGCTACCCGCAGCACGCGCGGGCGCTGATCGACCTTGCGATGGCGCTCGACGCGGCCGAACGACCGCGCACAGTCGAGCAAGGAGACATCGTGGCCGCAGCATCTGCATTGCGCGCGACCTTCCAAGAGGTAACTGGCTTCCCTCTTTCCCAGCCCGCGCCGGGCCTCGTCGCGCGCGTGCGGGCACATGGCTTAAGGC
Source organism: uncultured Thermomicrobia bacterium (assembly GCA_937968015.1). Lineage (GTDB taxonomy): Bacteria > Chloroflexota > Chloroflexia > Thermomicrobiales > JALYUS01 > JALYUS01. Next base: position 35,701 of record CALBSO010000120.1, on the reverse strand, counting down.
TTTCCGAACTCGCGCAACGTCTCAGACTTCCCACCGCGATCCTCGTAAAGATCGATCAGGGCTATGTCCGCATCGAAACCATCCCGCAGCGGTTGATCGCGCAACTCGCCGCGACCCTCGACTGCGCCAGCGACGCGATCCTGAAAGGCTTGCCTGCCGCACCGCGAACGGCCAATGCGCACTACTACGCGAGCCGCGCACCGGACCCGGCCCGCCAGGAGTCCTTCGCTGATGCTCTGGCGGAGGCCGACAGCATGGACGAGGCCGACCGACAGACGTGGCTGGCCGTGCTCAGCGACGAGGGGTTATTCCCGTGAGCGATCGCTGGGCACCGATTCGTCAGCGTGCCATCGAGGCACGGAACATGGCCCGGCCCGACAACCACGGACAGGGCCTGCCCCTGATCCTCGCCGCCTTGGACGGCCGGGATCTCGAAGTAATTCCCGTCACTCCCGGTGACATCCTGCTGCGGGGCACACGGGCGATGTGCGGCGAGTATTACGTCGCGTATGATCGAACGCTCGCTCCGGAGAGAATAGCCTTTGCGCTTGCCCATGAACTCGGGCACCTCGACCTCCATGGCGAGCCATGCCATTGCACTGACGGCGACATCGATGAGCGTCCGGTGACCGATCGCTTGCCGTACGGCGACGCCAGCGTGGACGTGTATAACCCGCGACAACAGCGCGAACTGGAGGCGAACGTTTTCGCCGCCGCATTCCTGCTGCCGCCTGATGAAGTTCGCGCCAGCTTCGAGGCCGGTGCATCGTTCGAGCGCATCGCTGCGGACTACGGCGTATCACCGACTGCGGCGCTGAATGCCTTGGTCGGGGCGACGCTCATCCCATCCACTCCTCCGCAACAGGAGTCCGATGAGGACGCCCCGCTCGACCCCTCACAGCGCGCTGCCGCGGAGGTCGAGCGGGGGCCTGTCTTGATCAGCGCCGGGCCGGGTACGGGCAAGACGAGCACGCTCCGGGGCCGCGTCGAATATCTCCTGACCATCGGGGTCCCGCCGCGCGGCATCCTCGCCGTAACGTACTCCAATCGTGCTGCAGGCGAGATGCGTGCGCGCCTGCAGCGCGCCGCACCGGAGCATGCCCACGAGCTCACCGTCTCGACCTTCCACGCGTTCTGCTTGGAGATCCTGCGGCGTTATCACGCAGCGGCCGGGCTCCCGGCGGGTTTCAGAATCGCCGATGCCGTGGACGGCGCGCTCCTTCTCGAGCGCAACCTCGCCTCCCTCGGCCTTGAGCACCACGTCACCTTGCGGAACCCCACCTTCTATCTCAAGGACATCGTGCGCGGTATCGGTCGCGCGAAGGACGAACTTGCCACGCCCGAGCGTTATGCGGAGCTGGCCGAGGATGCACGCCGTGCGGCGGGCGAGGAGCCCGTCGCGCTCGAAAAAGCGGCTAAGTGGGCGGAAGTGGCGCGCGTCTACGACATCTACGAGCGCCTGCTCACGGAGTACGGCCTTATCGATTTCGGCGGGCTGATCATGCGTACAGTTGCGTTGCTCGACGAACATCCGGATATCCTCGCACAACTCCGCGATCAGTACGCCGCCATCCTCGTCGACGAGTATCAGGATATGAACCGAGCGAGCGGCAAGCTCCTCAAATTGCTTGCCGGCGATGGCCATGGGCTGTGGGTCGTCGGCGACCTGCGGCAGGCGATCTACCGCTTTCGGGGCGCTTCCCCAGCCAACATTACCGCTTTCAAGGAGGATTTCCCAAAGGGCCAAGTGCGCGAGCTAGGGCTCAATTACCGCGCGGATCCTCGGCTGGTCGCCCTCCTCTGCGAGGCAGGTGCGCGCATTGGCCTGCCGGGGATGCCGCCGCCCACCTGGGAAGCATTCTGGCCGGGTGAGCCGCCACCCCGCATCTGGCTGGCTGAGGCGGACTGCGAGCGCGCCGAGGGCGAAGGCATTGCGGCAGAAGTCCTGCGGCGCCACGCCGCCGGTCGCGCCTTCAGCGAGCAGGCGGTCCTTGTCCGCACGCATCGGCAGGCGGATGGGATTATCGCGGCACTGACGCGCACGGGAGTTCCGGTGCTCTACCTAGGCGACCTATTTGCCCGCGGGGAAGTGCGCGTCCTGCTGTCGCTGCTCTCGCTCGTCGCCGAGGGCGACGGGAGCGGTCTCATGCGGGTCGGCGCGATGCCCGAGCACGCAATCCCACGCACGGATCGCGTCCGCCTGATTCGCCATGCCCACTCCTCAAAGACTCCCTTCCCCGCGGCACTGGCACTGGCAGCCGAGGCGGGACTCGACCGAGCGAGCACGGTAATCGTCGACGACCTACGGGATGCACTTTCTGCTATCGGCTGGCAGGCCGAGCCGTGGCAGTTCCTGGCGCGATATCTCTACGGCCACGGAGCACTTGTCCGTCGGCTGTTGCGCGACGAGAGTGTTGCCGCCTATCAGCAGCTCATGGCGATCGGGCAGCTCCTGGCAATCGCCCGCGCCTTCGGGGAGCGCCCGCCGATCGCCGGGGTCTTACCCAGCGCGACGCTGCGCGCGTTCCTCGGGCACGTACGCCGGCTGGTCGCTACAGAGGACACCAACGCGCGAACCCCGCCGGGGGGCGATGCTCTCGACGCGGTCCGGGTGCTCACGGCGCACGGGAGCAAGGGCTTGGAATTTCCGGTCGTTTACGTCACCAACCTGGCCGACAGACGCTTCCCGTGGCGCGGGCGTCCCGATCTAGTCCCCCCACCTCCCGGCCTCATCGAGGGGGGCGAGCAGGATGACCGGCTCACCGAGGAAACACGTCTCTTTTTCGTCGCCATCAGCCGCGCGAAGCATGAGCTTGTTCTCAGTTATGCCACACATTACGGGAAGACGGACTACCCGTCATCGCCGCTGCTTGCCATGGTCGAACCATTCTTTGCGGGTGATGCCCCCGAGCGCCTCCGCTGGATAGCTGCTGCACATGACGAGACGGAGGACGTGTCCGAGCCAATCACCCTGGAGCGGGCGCTCGGAATCGGCGAGGTGGAACTGTATCTCCGATGCCCGCGCTGGTATGCCTATCGGTACATGCTTGATCTGCGTGAGCACGACGAGATGCAGGGCTATCGGCGCTTCCAGGGCTGCCTGTCGCGCACACTCGCGCGGTTGCGCGCCGACCATCGGGCCGGTGCGCTGCCTGATGAGGCAGGCGCACTCGCCGTGCTGGCGGCGTTCTGGGATCAGGGTGGCCCAGTCGGTCATGTCCATGAGGACTTGTATCGTGCGGTCGCCGAGCGGACGGTCGCACTCGCCAATGCCGCCCTATGCGACTGTGAACGCGGGAAGGTGTGGCGCGATCATCTCGATGTGACCATCGGGTCGGTGGTCGTTCACGTCCCGATCGATGATTCGGAGATTGATGGGGACGGGCGGCTGCATATCCGACGCGTTCGGCTCGGGCGTGAGCGCGATGACGACCGCAAGGCACCGCGCCTATCACTCCTACGCGCCGCCGCCCTGAAGGAATTTGGGAGGGCGGATACGTTCATTATCGAGCTCGACTTACCGTCACTCGGCGAGATAAAACCGGTAAAGGATGCGGGGAGGCGATGGGAAGAGCCGCGTATCGCCAAGGTCGAGCGCGCAGTCGAGGGTATCCTCGCCGGACGGTACCCGACGGATGGGATCGGGAGTGGCGAGTGTGCCCGGTGCCCTTACTGGATGGTCTGCCCCGCCTGAGATGAGGGCGGCGCAGAGCATGGAAGAGCGTTGATGGTGATGGTGCGGGGTAAGTTCTTTATTGTTGTCCGTATGGCCGGTCGGTGGACAAAGGGAAAGTAGTCGCATAAGCGCCGTTAATTGATAGACTCGGGTCTCTGGGTAGCACCACAGGGAACCGTGGATGGGCAGATCGGTCGTTCTCTGGACGTCCCACTCGCCGTTTTACCGGGTGCGCGACCGCCTGAAGGCCCTCAGACGGCCCGATTTGATCGCCAACTCACTGCCGACCGAGGGTGCGGGGGGGTGCGCGGGTAAACGTACACCCCGTTCCTTTACCAGATACTGCGTCCACGGTTCACTGCGGTGCTACCGGTCTCTGTCTCGTAGTCTCGCAAAAGGGCAGATACGGTCCTCCCGCATATGGAGGATCACTGCGTTATCATCCGTTCGGAATACCCCGATGCCAAATATTGTACCATCGTCTGAACGGAGGAGTGGAAAGCTAGCCATATGACCGTGCGCCTACCCATGCTTGTTCGATCGCCTGCGGCGCAATTCTCTCGCTGAGAAGACTTTGCGCCGTCACAAACATCGATGTCAGCCGTTCAACACAGTGGAATCCGCTGCGCTATACTCATGCTCACTCTTCGAAGGAATCGGTCTCCTTCGTACCGCACACAAACGGGAGATGCGATCCCTATGGCGGGCATAGATGACCTCGCAAGGGAATACGAACGATTTGTCGCGGTGCCGTGGCCGAATGGGCTGTCGCCCGCCGAGCGTGTGTGGTTTGCGCTCTACGCGCCGGAGCAGGAGCGGCGACTGCGACGACGCCTAGCGGACTTCGAGCAGCGTACCCTGCGCGCGAACCATGCATGGAACCTCGTCGATCTCACCGACACCTTCGCTCGATGGATGGCGTCGCATCCCAATCGCGATGAATACTTCTCCGCTCCCGACTTCCTCGAGGAGGCCGCGCTTGAGTCTTTTGCGGAGACATGTGCCGCGCAACTCGCGCAGGTGTTGACGGCCCCCGCCACGGACGCCGCGACGGTGGTCGCGGTCCATGGTATCGCGTCGATTTTCGGGGTCGCGCGCGTCTCGCAGATCATCGAGAGGGTGGCGCCGGATATCCGAGGCAGGTTGCTCGTCTTCTTTCCGGGCGAATACGCGGACCACCGGTATCGTTTGCTCGATGCCCGCGATGGTTGGAACTACCGTGCGACACCGATCATCGCGGGGGAGGGAACGGCACTGTGACGCTGAACCGTGACGTCTTCTTACGCGATCCGCTCACGACCCGCCTGCCCAACGACGGCGTCGCGCAGGTTGGCGAGCCGCGCACCGTCGAGCAATGGGCAGTGCTGCGCCATGAACTGGAGACGTTTGTCTGCGAGGGCGAGTATCGGCGCGGACTCGACAGCATCCTCGGCTCATATCTCGCCAATCTCGGCAAGGAGACGCAGCCCGCCGTGTGGGTGAGCGGCTATTTCGGGAGCGGCAAGTCGCACCTCGTGCGCGTTCTGGAATATATGTGGCGCAATACCCCGCTGCCCGACGGCGTGAATGCGCGCGACCTCACCAACCTCTCCGACGACATCAAGGAGCATCTGCGCGAACTGACGATTGCCAGCCGGCGCCACGGGGGCTTGTGGTCGGCCGCCGGGACGCTGAACGCCTCAGTCAGCGAGAGCGTGCGACTGGCACTCCTGGCGATCGTCTTCAAGAGCGCGGGACTGCACGAGAAATACCCCCAGGCGCGCTTCATGCTCTGGCTGATGCGCGAGGGACTGTTCGACGCGCTGGCGACCGCAGTACAGGAACGGGGGCGGAACCTCGGCAGCGAGTTGAGCGACATGTACGTCTCGACCGTGCTCGCCGAGAGCCTCCGGTCGGTGCGACCGGACTTCGCCCCCGATAACTTGCAGGCACGCACATTCCTTCGGGCGCAATACCCGCCCGTGCGAGACATCAGCAACGAGGAGATGTTGGTCGCCCTCGAAGATGTCCTACGGCTTCGATCGGCCGACGCGACGAAACGCCCCTGTACCCTCATCGTGCTCGACGAACTCCAGCAATTCGTCGGCCCGAGCGCGGATCGCGCGGCGCAGGTGCAGGAAGTGGTGCAGGCATGTTCCGCGCGGCTCGGCACGAGCCTGCTCTTCGTCGCGACAGGGCAAAACGCTCTCCACGATACAGAGCAGTTGGCGAAGATTCAGGATCGCTTCACGGTGTCGGTCTCGCTCGCGACGACGGACGTCGAGCGGGTTGTGCGGGAGGTTGTGCTGCGCAAGAAGCAGGACCAGCTCCCCGCCCTTCAAGCATTGCTGGATCGGTGCAGCGGCGAAATCTCCAAGCAATTGCCGGGGACACGTATCGCGCCCATCGCCGAGGACGCGCATCATCTCGTCGCCGACTACCCGCTCCTGCCCGCGCGGCAGCGATTCTGGGAACATGCCATCCGGGCAGTGGACCGCTCGGGCCATGGAAACCAACTGCGCAGCCAGCTACGCATCGCGTATGAGGCGATCCGCGATGTCGCGGACGCGCCGCTCGGCACGGTGATCGGGGGCGAGTTCCTCTACTCGCAGATCGCGACCCGGATGGTGGGCACGGGCATGATGCTGCGCGAGGATTACGAGGCCATCGAGAATCTGCGCGGTGCCGGGACGGAGGAGGGTGCGCTCCAGCATCGCGCCTGCGCCGCCGTCTACCTGATCGGCAAGCTCACGACCGACGGGGGAGCGAATCTCGGGTTGCACGCGACGGTGGAAACGCTCGCCGACCTGCTCACCACCGACCTGATGGCGGGGAGCGCACCGCTCCGCGCACAACTCCCGGATGTGCTCAACACCCTCGTCGAACGCGGCGTGCTCGTGCAGGTGGAGAGCGAATACCGCCTCCAAACTGGAGAGGGCAAAATCTGGGACGGCGAGTATCGCAGCCGCGCAAGCGGGTTGCGGGGGGACACGACCAGGCTTTTCGAGGAGCGCACGAAGGCACTGCATGAGGCCGTGCAGGCGGAACTCAAAGGGATTGCCCTGACGCAAGGATCGAGCAAGATCGCGCGCAAACTCGAACTCTCTTTCGAAACGAGCGTGCCGGCGAGCAATGGGGGAGTCCCCGTCTGGATTCGCGACGAGTGGAGCGGGACGACGCTCCGGGCGGCGACCGAAGAGGCGCACCGACTGGGGTCGAATAGTCCCGTCGTCACGGTTTGGCTGCCGCGTGTCGAGGCTGACGCGGTGCGACGGGATCTCGTCGGATGGCTCGCCGCCTCGGAAACCCTCGATGCGCGCGGTGTCCCGACGAGCGAGGCGGGCGAGATGGCTCGGGCGGCGATGCGGACGAAGGGGCACAAACACCGCGAGGGGCTCGATCAGGCACTCGCGACGGTGCTGCGCGATGCGAAGGTGCTCTCGGGTGGCGGTACGGAGGTCACCGGCCTCACCCTCGCTGCGGCGGTCACGATGGCGGCGGAGGCGGGCGTTGTCCGGCTCTATCCGCAATTCAAGGATGCGGACCACGAAGGCTGGAGCAAGGTCGCGGAACGCGCGCGGAGCGGGGATACGGATGCGCTGGAACGCGTCGGATACGGTGGGGATGTGACGTCGCACCCGGTCTGCACGCACGTCCTCGACTACGTCGGCATGAGCGGCAAGCGCGGCAAGGCGATCCGCGACCACTTCGCGGGCTCGCCCTTCGGCTGGCCGCGCGACGCGGTGGACGGCGCCCTCACCGTCCTTGCCGTATCAGGGAATCTCCGGGCGACGCAGAATGGCACGACCATCCCGGCCAAGCAGCTCTCCCCGGCCGTCGTCGCGACGACCGACTTCCGCCGGGAGTCGGTGACGATCACGCTGCCGCAGCGGCTCGCGGTGCAAGGGGTAATCCTCGCCCTCACCGGGAAGAAGATCGCGGGCGCGGACGATGCTTCTCTCGCTGCCGAGGCGCGGGTTGCGCTCCTCGAGTTGCGCGATCTCGCCGCTCAGGCCGGGGGGCCGGCCCCGTCTCCCGCCCCCCCGGACGCCGCGTATCTCGAAGATCTGCTCGCGCGCCAGGGGAATGATCTCCTCGCGGCCACCGCCAGCGAGGCGGCGCGACTGCGGGAGGACAGCAAAGCCTGGACGATGCGGCGCGATGCGATCGCCCAGCGCATGAAGCGGTGGCGCGCCCTCGAACAGATGCTCGCCGTGGCGGATGAGATGGCGGCTGCGGAACCCGTGCGGGAGCAGGCGGAGGCGGTGCGCGACCAACGGGCGCTGCTCTCGGACCCGGACCCTGTGCCGCCGCTCTGCACGGAGATCGCGGCGAGCCTCCGGGGGGCGCTGGCGGCGGCCTATGAGCGGTATCGCACGACATACGACGCGACGATGGAGGAACTCGCGCACACCGAGGTGTGGCAGCGGCTCGGCCCGGACGAAGCCGAATCCCTCCTCGCGGCGCACCTCTCCCTCGCGCCGGCTCCGGTGGTCGGGTCGGACGCGGAATTGCTCTCCTCGCTCGCACAGACTTCCCTCGCTGGATGGCGCGACCGCACGGATGCACTCTCGCAGCGGTTCGCGCGGGTCGCGGCGGACGCGGTGCAGAAACTCACCCCCGCCGCCGTCCCCGTGACCTTCCCTTCGCGGACGCTCATGACGGAAGAGGATGTCGCGGTCTACATGGACGAGGTTCGTGCCCGGATCATGGAGCACATCGCCGCCGGGAAACCCGTGATCGTCTGAATTGCCCATCCCCACGCGATATCGGCTCCGTGCCACTTCCACTAATTCCATACTATACGTACAATGCACCCCCTACAGGCCGGAGCGAGCGGGGGAGGCGGGTGATGGGTACACTGGAGAGCGGCCTGCGGCGGACATTGGAGCGCGTGGTCGAAGCGGCGCGGACGGCGGCGGAAGACGCGGCATGGGCGGCGTTGCAGCGGCTCGCGGTTACGCGCGACGAGTCGTTCCCGCACATGCCACCGGAGGATCGCGCCCTGCGCGAATGGCTGCGCATGAAGGCGCGGGAACTCGGTGCATCCGCGCTGGAAACGCGGAGCGACGTGCGCGATCTCGTGGAAGCGTGCGCCTACGAGCAGTGGCACCGGATGCTTTTCGCCCGCTTCCTCGCGGAGAATGACCTGCTCATCCACCCCGACTACGGCGTGCCGCTCACGCTCGCCCAGTGCGCGGAACTCGCGGGGGCGGAAGGCGAGCCGGACGGCTGGATGCTCGCCGCGAAGTATGCCGCAAGGATGCTCCCCGGCATTTTCCGCGCCACCGATCCGCTGCTGTCAGTCCGCTTCGCGCCGGACGATCGCGTGCGGCTGGAGGAGTTGCTTGCCACCGTGCCAGCCGCCGTCTTCCGCGCCGAGGACAGCCTCGGCTGGGTGTACCAGTTCTGGCAGGCGAAGCGGAAGCGGGAGATCAATGAGAGCGGCGCAAAGATCGAGAACGGCCTGATCGCCCCCGTGACGCAGCTCTTCAGTGAGCCGTACATGGTCGAGTTCCTGCTGCACAACACCCTCGGTGCGTGGTGGGCGACACGGTACCCGGACGACCCGCTCGTCGCCACGTTCACGTACCTCCGAAGGACGGATGCCGGCGCGCCGATTTGCGGCGACTTTCCTCACTGGCCCGTACGCGCGGCGGAACTGACGATCATGGATCCGTGTGCAGGGTCGGGCCATTTTCTGCAACGCGCATTCATAATGCTGCGACAGATGCGGGAGCGTGAGGAGGGTCTAGGTGCAGCCGCAGCCGGGGACGCCGTGCTGCGCGACAATCTCTTCGGGCTGGAACTGGACGCGCGCTGCGTGCAGATCACGGCGTTCGCACTCGCGTTCGAGGCATGGAAATCGGGCGGCTACCGCGAACTGCCTCTGCCGAACATCGCCTGCTCTGGTATCGCAGCGAAGTTGCAGCGCAACTGGTGGACACGACTGGTGGAAGGGGACGAAGAAGCCGAATGGGCATTGCGCGACCTTCATGATCTCTTCCTTGATGCGGCCGATCTGGGCAGCCTGATCGGGGTGCGGCGAGATATGCAGACGCAGTTCGGCGGCGGTGCGAACGTACTGGCGCGAGTGCAGCCAAAGCTGGAATCATTGCTGGAGCGCACGAGCATCGCCGAAGACCCTGTCGCGCTCGTCTTCGGCGAATCGGCGGTGGGTGCGGTGCGAGCCGCGCGATTACTGCTCCGTCACTACCATCTTGTCGCTTCGAATGTGCCGTTCCTCGCGCGCGGACGGCAGAGTGAACGGCTTCGCACGCTCATTGAGGCCCGGTATGCGGATGCGAAGGCGGATCTCGCCACGGCGATGCTCGAACGCTGCCGCGATTTCTGCCTGCCGCACGGCGCGTATGCCCTCGTCACGCCACAGAACTGGCTCTTCCTCGGCTCGTATAAGAAACTGCGTGAGAAGGTGCTGAAGGAACAAACGTGGCACTCCGTCGCCCGCCTTGGCCCCGGTGCGTTCGAGACCGTGACGGGCGAAGTGGTGAATGTCACGCTCGTTGTACTGGAAAATGCTTGCCCCTCGGAAATCCAGATTATGCATGGCATTGATGCTGCCGGCCCGAAGACGACCTCTGGAAAAGCTAATCTACTCTGCAATGCCGTATTACAGTCGGTGCCACAAGCAACACAATTACAGAATCCAGATACACGCATTTCGCTTGTTGCTGTCTCTTCTAGCACTTTGCTCAGTCAATACGCAGTGGGGGTACATGGATTAGCTACCGGTGATTTCCCACGAATGCAGAGGAGTTTTTGGGAGTTCGAGTCGCCCTCTATAGAATGGATCCCCTATCAAGGAACGACTATTAGCACACAAATGTACGGCGGGCGTAGTAATTTGCTATATTGGTGCGAAGGAAAAGGACCAATACTCGAACTTCCGGGTGCCCGGAAAGATGGTCAAGCAGCATGGGGAAAGCGGGGAGTAATAGTTAGCATGACTGGCAGTTTATCCGTTTCTCTCTTCGATGGCGACTGCTTTGACGTTAACACTGCTGCTATCGTTCCGCGCGACAATTCGTATCTTCCGGCGATATGGGCCTTTTGTTCATCGCCAGAGTATAACTTGGCAGTACGGCAAATTGACCAGTCACTGAAAGTCACAACAGCAACACTCGTAAAGATACCCTTTGATCTTGAACGTTGGCAGCGCGTGGCGGCGGAGCGATACCCGAACGGGCTGCCGGAGCCACATTCGGACGACCCGACACAGTGGCTCTTCCGTGGTGGCATCGCCACCAGCACCGATCCGCTTCAGGTCGCCGTCGCGCGCCTGCTCGGCTACCGCTGGCCTGACCAGCCGCTCGACGACTGTGGTACGCACACCGATGCGGACGGCATCGCCTGCATCCCCGCCATCGGGCAGGAACGTCCCGCCGCCGAACGGCTCCGCGCCCTGCTCGCCGCCGCGTACGGCGAGGCGTGGACCCCGGAACAGCAGAGCGCATTGCTCGGCGGCGCGTCGCTGGAAGCATGGCTGCGCGACGTGTTTTGGTCGCGGCACTGCGTGCGCTTCGGCAATCGTCCCTTCATCTGGCAGATCTGGGATGGGCGCAAGGATGGGTTCTCTGCCCTCGTCAATTACCACCTGCTTGACCGCCAGAAGCTGGAGAAACTGACCTATACCTATCTGGGGGACTGGCTCGAACGGCAGCGGGCCGCCGCGCAGGCGGGCGAGGTGGGCGCGGAAGCCCGCCACGCCGCCGCCCTCACCCTGCAATCTAAGCTCGCGAAGATCATCGCGGGGGAGCCGCCCTACGATCTCTTCGTGCGCTGGAAGCCCCTGCACGAGCAGCCGATCGGCTGGGAGCCGGACCTGAACGACGGGGTGCGTCTGAACATCCGTCCGTTCATCGAGGCGGGTGTCTTGCGGAACGGCGCGTTCGCGAAGAATTTCTGGAAGAAAGACCGGGGCGAAAACCCACCGTCGCTCCAGTTCTACGCCGACCCACAGACGGGCCGCAAGGCGAACGAGCGGCATAACGACTTCCACTTTACCCGCGCCGAGAAGGAAGCAGCCCGTCGGGAGCATGCGGCGGCGAACCCGGTCCCCGTTGCCGCGAAGCCGGCGCCTCTCCCCGCACGCCCGGCGCGGGCGCTCGAACTCGTCGCCGTGGAGGGGGATGGCAATGATTAATCGCCCTCCGCAATTGCGCCGGGAGACACATGCCCCGCCCCCCTAGACGGAGGCGCGTAAGCCGTGCGGTGCGTCCGCCTCGCTTCGGGGCATTCTCGCGCACCGTCCGGCCCGCGCTCCGGCTCATTGATGCGGTCCATCGCGACGGCAACCTCCCGACCATCGCGGTGCGTCCGCTCGCCGATCCGCCGGGTGGCGACACACAGGGGCAATACTGGCCCGGCATTGGGGAGACGGTGCCGGTGATCGAGTTGTGGCGCGGGTGCGGGTTCCCGTGGGTTGTCTGCATCCATGAGATCGGGCACTTTCTCGACGATCGCGGTTTCGCTCTCCCCGCCGATCAGTGGGCGTCCGAGGCCAGCCCGCTCTTGCAGCAATGGCGGGACGTGGTCTCGCAGACGCGGGTGTGCGCGCGCCTACGCTCTTTGCGCTCCCTGCCGCAGTACCGCGTCACGGATGCCAATGGCCAGTCGCGGCTCGTTTGTTTCGAGGAGGTGATACTCGGGAACGGCACCATCGTCGAACGTCCCGTGGACGTTGACCTGGTGCGCTACGCCGGCGCATGGCGGGAGCTGTTCGCCCGCAGCTACGTGCAGTATATTGTCCGTGAGAGCGGCGACGCGCGGCTGATGGAGCAGTTCATGCAGGTTCGCGTCGGCGAGAGCGTGGTGCTACACTGGGACGAAGACGATTTTCTGCCCGTGCATGCCGCGATTGACGATCTGATGCGTCTCGTAGGATGGCGATGAACATGGCCACAAAAGTTCGTGTTGACCACCGTGCGGTGCTCGCGATGAGCAGGCAGGAGGCGATCGCCTACTACATGCGCGAGACGGGCGCGACCGAGCAGGAGGCGATGTCGCTCGTCTCTTCGACGCACCCCGTCTTCAAGGACGCAGTGATGCCCGCTGCCGCTCGGCAGCAAGAGCGGGCGACCGCCCCGGCGTCCGGGAAGCGGGCCGCCGGCCTTCGCCGCTGAATCGCCGCGCAGTCGAGGGGCCGGGTCGCATGGCCCGGCCCTTTTGTTTGTGGGGGAGGGATGGTGCCGCGTGATCGACGGTGGCGAAACGATGCGGGATGCCCTCGTCGCGGCGCTGCGGCGAGCGGCGGACTACGTGAAATACGACCAAGCGCCGCCCGCCTGCGTGCTGTGGACGGACGAGAAGTGCCAATGGGAGCCGCTCGTCCCCCGCCTGCGCGCGGCGATGCCGGAACTGCTCACGCTCGGTTCCTACGCCCCGGAGGCGCGCACCGGCCCCGCTATCTGGCTGCGTTGCATGATCGCCCGTACGCTGCCCGATACGGAGTACTGGCCGGATGACGCGACGCCCGTGCTCTATCTCCCCGGTATCGGCAAGCAGGACCTCAAGGCGGTCGAGACGGCGCCGCACACGCTCCAGCCCCTCGCCGAATTGCAATACCGGGGGACGATCTGGAACCAGCCGCAGGGGCAGCGGGACTGGACGATCCTCTCCTTCCTGACGAACGGTGAGGGCGGCCTCGGCATCGAGGTGCTGCGCGACGGCCCGACCCAGGCGATGCTCCCGCCCGCCCTTCTCGCCCTCGCGGAACTGCCGGTCACCCGCATCCGCGCCGCCGCACCGCTGCGGGCCGCATGGCTGCGCGAGTTGCTCCTTCCGGATAGTGTGCGCACGCTGCTCCAATGGCTGAGCGATCCCGTTGCCACGCATGCCGCGCTGCCGGATGCCACATGGGCCGCGTTCGCGGCCATCTGCCAGGAGGATTACCATTTCGACCCGGAGCGTGACGGACCGCTCACCGCCGCCACCCTCCTTGCCGGACGGAATGACGCATGGGAGGCGGTCTGGGAACGGTTTGCGGACTCACCCGCCGCCTATCCCGGCGTGCCAACGAGTCTCCGCCGCGCGCCCCGCCCATTATCCGGCACCCTGTCGGACGCCTCCGGAGCGTGGCCACAGGAGAATGACGAGGCGGAAGCGCTGCTGCGCGCTGCTCTCGCGGACGTACGCCCCGAGATGCCGGGGGAAGCACGGCTCGTGGTGCTGGCGTTGGAGGCGGAACACGCCCCCCGTCGGGGATGGGTCTGGGCGCAACTCGGGCAGGCGCCCCTCGCGGTCGCGCTCGCGGCACTGGCATCGCTCGCCCGCGCCACTGCCGCACCGCTGCCGGGCGGCGACATCGCGGGGATCGTCGCGGCGTACGCGGGGGGCGGGTGGGAGGCGGACGCCGCCGCGCTCGATGCGCTCGCCGCCGTCACGAGCGCGGACGACGTCGCGGTGGTGAAGCATGCCGTGCATACCCTCTCGCATGTCTGGATGCGAGACGCTGCGGAGGCGTTCGCGACGGCGGTCGGGGAAGGCACGAGCCGGTACACATCGCCCCCGCGTGCCGTCACGCCTCCTGAACCGGGTGTCTGCCTCCTCTTCGCGGACGGCCTGCGCTACGACGTGGGGGAGCGGCTCGTCGCCCATCTCAGCGCACGCGGCTACATCGCCGGCATCACCCCGCACCTCGCCGCCCTCCCGACGGTGACACCCACCGCCAAGCCTGCTCTCTCTCCCGTCGCGGGGTTGCTCGGCCCCGGCATCGGTTTCGATCTCACCGTGGCGGCGACGGGGCAGAAGGTGAATGTGGAGATCTTGCGCGGCCTGCTCGCGAACGCGGGGTTCACGGTCCTGCGGGGGGACGATGCCGGCGCCGGTTCCGGGGCGGCATGGACGGAGAGTGGGTCGCTCGACTCGTATGGACACGGGCAAGGGTGGAAGCTCGCGCGCCGCGTGCGGGAGGAAATACGCGAACTCGCGGACCGGATCGCCGCGCTGCTCGATGCGGGCTGGCGGGAGGTGCGCGTCGTCACCGATCACGGGTGGTTGCTTCTCCCCGGTGGCTTGCCCAAAGCGGAATTGCCCGTCAGTATCACGGACGAGAAGAAGGGGCGGTGCGCGCGCCTCAAGGCCGGGGCCTCATACGACGGGCAGACGGTATCCTGGCATTGGGACACCGACGTGCGCGTCGCGGTTGCGCCCGGCATCTCCTGCTTCGAGGCGGGAAAGGAGTACGAACACGGCGGGCTGAGTCCGCAGGAATGCGTGGTGCCCGTCATCACCGTGCGAGCATCGACTGGTGCGGCCGCTCCCGCGAAGATCGAAAGCGTCGAGTGGCGCCGACTCCGCGTCCGCGTCCGCCTCGCCGGCACGCTCTCCGGTTGCCGCGTGGACATCAGGACGAAGCCGGGAGATCCGGCGACCTCACGGGTCAGCGAAGTGAAGGGGATTCAGGACGATGGCGCGGTATCGCTCATCGTCCTGAATCCCGACGATGAGGGGAGCGCCGCGCAGGTCGTCGTGCTCGATATGCAGGGGCGCGTGCTGGCGCAGCGCCTTACCACGATCGGCGGGGAGTAATATGCAGATCGATCTCGACGTGCTCGATCGGAAGGCTGCCGATGCGTTCGATGGCTTCATCGTCCGCAAGGACCTCGCGCGCCGCTTCAAAGGGCAATATCCCGTGCCGACCTACGTGGGCGAGTTCCTGCTCGGTCGCTATTGCGCCAGCATAGACCCGGACGAGATTGCTGAGGGGCTCGCCATTGTCGAGTTGCAGATGCGGGAGCGGACCGTGCGGGCGGGCGAGGAGGAGCTTTTCAAGGCCCGCGCCCGCGAGAACGGCACTGTGAAGGTCATCGACCTGATTACCGCGAAACTCGACACGGATACGGACTCGTACGTCGCGACGCTGCCGGGCCTCCGCCTCACCGATGTCCGCATCGCCGACGGGATCGTGAGTGACAACCAGCGGATGCTGACGGGTGGCTTCTACGCCGACCTCACACTGGAGTACGACGCCGCCATTGCACAGGAGAAGAATGGACGCCCGTTCGCGATCGCCGCCCTGCGCCCCATCCAGCTCTCAAAGCGCGACGTGCTAGACGACCTAGCGGTGGGGCGGGCAGCATTCACGACCGCCGAATGGAAACACTTCCTCCTCCGCAGCGTCGGCTTCGAGCCCGAGATGCTCTCCCAGCGGGCGCAGGACGTGCTGCTCCTGCGGATGGTGCCGTTCGTGGAGCGCAACTACAACCTGGTGGAACTCGGCCCGCGCGGCACGGGCAAGTCGCACCTCTATCAGCAGGTGTCGCCCTATTCCCACCTCATCTCCGGCGGGAAGGCGACGGTGGCCCGCATGTTCGTGAACAACGCGAACGGGCAGCGCGGATTGGTCTGCCAGTACGATGTCGTCTGCTTCGATGAGGTCTCCGGCGTCTCCTTCGATCAGAAGGACGGCGTGAACATCATGAAGGGATACATGGAATCGGGTGAGTTCAGCCGGGGGCGCGAGAACATCCGTGCGGACGGCGGCATCGTGCTCGTCGGCAACTTCGATGTGGACGTAGAGCATCAGCAGCGCGTCGGCCATCTCCTCGGCGCCCTGCCCCCCGAGATGCGCGACGACACGGCATTCATGGATCGCATCCACGCCTATCTGCCCGGCTGGGACGTGCCGAAGATGAATGCGGCGCTCTTCACCGACCACTTCGGCCTCGTGAGCGATTTTCTGTCCGAGTGCTGGAGCCGCCTGCGCCGCGAGAGCCGCGTGCGGACCCTGGGCGAGCGCGTGACATTCGGGGGCGCCTTAAGCGGTCGCGACGCGACGGCGGTGCAGCGCACGGTGAGCGGGCTGCTGAAGCTGCTCCAGCCGGGCGGTGCGCCCGTCGCGGACGAGGACCTCGAATGGGCGGTGCGCCTCGCATTGGAGTGTCGGCGGCGCGTCAAGGAGCAGCAGAAGCGCGTCGGCGCTGCGGAGTTCCGCAACACCCACTTCAGCTACCAGATGGGGGAAGAGGGCGTAGAGCAGTTCGTCACCACGCCGGAGTTGCAGAGCGAGGATCGCATCGGCGCCGATCCGCTGCCGCCGGGCCAGGCATGGGCGATCGGGCCGGGGAGCGGCGATGAGCCTGCGGGGCTTTATCGCGTTGATGTGACAGACGCACCGGGGTCGGGAGTCCGTATTCTCAACCAGCCAACTCCGCAACCCTTCCGGGAGAGCGTCGAGTACGCCAAGCAGAATCTCTACGGCCGCGCCCGAGACCTTGTAGGCGACCATGACCCGCGCCAGCGCGAATTCAGCATGCAGCTTCGCGCCTTCGGTGCCGCCCGTACCGGCGCATTCATGGGCTTGCCCGTGCTCCTCGCCCTTTGCAGTGCGATGCTCGGCAAAAGCCTCAAGGGTGGCCTCATCGCGGTCGGCGGCCTCAACCTCGGCGGGACGATCGAGCCGGTGTACAACGCGGTGGACATCGCGGAACTGGCGGTCGAAAAAGGGGCGGTGACACTGCTCCTGCCGGTGTCGGCGCGACGGCAACTCGCCGACCTCTCAGATGAGATGGCCACGAAGGTAAGCGTGCAATTTTATGCCGATGTGAGGGACGCTCTCCTCAAGGCACTGGGAGATTGAGCGTTACTTGTTCCGCCAGTAACACCCTGCCTTGTATTTGACATGAGATATGCCCCCACCGCAGCGAGTCGCCCATTCTGCGGCGGAGCACACAAGATCATCAGACTACATATCCCTAAAGATACAAAGCACCTGATGTAGCTAGCACTGATGTAGCTAGCACTGAACCTTACGTGTTAGATGACACCTTCATCTGGGGTCGTGCTCTGAAAAACCCTCCTTACGCCGCAACCGGTTCCAGTGACACCTTGTATCCGAGTCCTTCCAGCCGATGCACCAGGCGACGTTCTACCGCCTGCCGGTCTCGCCTGTCAAAGTAGTCTCCGCCCAGATCCGTATAGGTCGTACCCTCCTTGAGTAGGTGATAGGCGATCACGAGGATCGTGTGACCGACCGCCACTGCCGCTCGCTTGCTCCCGCGCCGCCGTGCCAGTCGGTGGTATTGGGCGGATAGGTACGTTCCCTTAGTATGCGCCGCAGCGCGCGCCGCCTCGACAAGGATGGAACGCAACCACGGATTGCCCTTGCGGGTCTTGCCACTTTTCCGCTTGCCTGCACTCTCGTTGTTACCAGGGCACATGCCAGCCCATGAGGCGAGATGGTGCGCGCTCGGGAACTGGGTCATCTCGGTGCCAATCTCCGCAATGAGAATCTCCGCTACCCGCTGGCTGACGCCCGGGATCGTGTCGAGCGCCGCCAGTTGTGCCGCGCACGGCTCCATCCGGCGGGCGATCTCGGCGCTCACGCGCTCGATCGCTTCCTCAAGGGTGTCGATGTGGCTCAACTGCTCGACCAGCAGGAAGCGCTGATGGGGAGCGATCCGCCCGTCTAATGCCCGTGTCAACTCCTCCCGCTTCTCGCGTAGTCGCCCCTTCGCGAGCGCCGCCATGGTCGCTGGGTCGGTCGTGCCGTCAATGAGCGCTGCCAGCATCGCTCGGCCCGACTTCCCCATGATGTCGGTGGCCACCGACGCCAGCTTGATGTTCGCGCCCTCGAGCGTCTTCTGCAGCCGGTTCACCTCGTCCGCACGTTCCCGTACCAGCGCCGTCCGATAGCGGACCAACTCCCGTAGTTCGCGCTGCTCTCGCGTCGGGACGAAGCTACCCCGCAGCAGACCATGCTGGAGTAAGTCGGCGATCCACTCACAATCCCGCGTATCGGTCTTGCGCCCCGGCACCGCCTTGATGTGCTGAGCATTGACGAGCAGCAGGGTGAAGTTGGCTTCCAGCAGGTTGTAGATCGGCTTCCAGTAGACCCCCGTCGATTCCATCGCCACATGCGTACAGGCCGCCGCTCCCAGCCAATCTGCCAGCGCGAGCAGTTCGTCGGTCATCGTCCCAAACGTCCGCACTTCCTTGCGCGATCGACCCTTGCTGTCACGATCGATCAGGCAGGCCGTCACGGTCCGCTTGTGGATGTCCAAGCCACAACAACACGAGTAGAGAATGTCCATGGTCGCCTCCCGCACGGTAGCGCCGGAGTGGGTGGTGTCCCGCGATCACAGAGTGTGCTCTGCGTGCTTCCCTGAAGGGAGCGACAGTCGGTGGTGCCTGGGGACACCAAGGTCAAGGTTTGGCGCGGGCTCATAGCACCACCAACCCCGCCGACCTCTGACCACCCAGACTCGATCCCCGTCAAGGTAGCACGCCGCACGCCCATTTTCATGCATCGGTGGTGGCTACCCAGCCATGCGAAGGTTTGGCGAAAGGGAAAATATTGTACGCTAAGGGCGTCGGGTCTCTCGGTGCGATGGAACGTGCAACGGTAAGGTGCACTGATTCTGCAACGCGATGCCGCACGGCGATCCGTGAGCGGTGCCCCCGTCCCGGGGTTCGATGAACTCGTCAAATAAGCTTTATTCTCTGCACAGTTATGCTCGTCTGACTCCATGACGCGGCGAGGATTTCACTTGCGCGGCGGGGATTGGTCCCGCACCGCAAGCCCCCCAAAACTGTGCAGATAACATGAACGCCGCCATCGGACCGACCGACTATCCCCGTCGTGACCCTGTGGTCGTAGCGACAATCCGGCTCTCCCCGTATGCGACGCGAACATTAGCGATGCTGCGTCCGGAGGGGAGATTAACCAAGGTCCTTCATCGCGTTGACCGACGGTGGCGCTTGGCGGAGAGAAAGCAGGTAGAGCAAGGAAAAATCGGTTCAATGCGATCGAGGTGAGACGCTTAGCGTACAATATTTTCCCTTTCGCCAATCGCCCCCCATCTGAGGGGGCGTCGAATCGTGATGCGAGATCCCGTGATCAGAGCTTCGCCGAGATGCAGCGGCACCGCGTGGTCAAATACTGACCTGCGATTACCGCTTTCTCCTCAAGAAGTGGGGATCATGCGCGAGGATGATCACTGGCAGGCGGAGATGCCAGCAAGCGCCAAGAGATTAGCCAGACAATTCGTAAAACGACACCCCGCACCTTCTCACGGCGCAGTGTCAGACTGCTTTAGGGATATGTCTCCCTCGGGCCGCTCAGTTTCGGGGACGTCGAACAGCATACCGATAGGTACGCTGAGCGCGCTGGCGATCTTCGCCAGTTGCTTGACCGACGGGTTGCGCTCACCTCGCTCGATCCCCGCGTAATATGTCCGATCTAGCCCCGCCTGCGCCGCGAACCGCTCCTGTGACAGTCCCGTATGCTGCCGCAATTCCCTGACCCGTTTTCCCAGTGTAACGATGACATTTTCCATGCCCTCACGGTGCAAACTTGCGGGCAGATCGTCTACGGTTTATAAGGACACGGTTTATAAGTATCAGACAAGAGGGGCGGGGCAATCAATGCGCGAACACGAGACACCCGATTCATCTGACAAAATCCGCGATGAAGTAGGGTCTCTAGGGGACTTCGCGGGCGGGGGATGGGCGCTCATCCTGATCGGCATCGCGCTGCTGCTCATCCTCCGGACCGTCTAGCGGATCGGCACCGTCAGTCGGCAGCCCAGTGGAGATCGACCGGGGCACGGTCATGCGGCTCTAGGTATCGAACCTCGACCGCTAGTACCCCCACCAGCGTGGCCGCCGATGCGTCTGATGCGCCCCATAGCGGCAACGGGCTAGCATACTCCGCTCGCACGTTTTCATTGCCGAGGAGAGCGGCGAGGAGGGCGCGCGCCGCATCCATCGCCTCGACGCTGTTCTCTGCGGGGAACTCGCATGCCGCCCGCGTCACCGGCAGGTCGTCCCCCCCTAAATCCCACTCGCCTGTAATTACCAGCCGGTACATCGCCATCCGACATCTCCGCTCCTACTAATATTCCTCCGGAAGCAACATCGTCGTGTACGAATCCTCGCCATACCCGATGTGCGAGATCACCCACACCGGCCCGCCCGGCACGTCGGCAAAAATGCTCAGAAGCATTCCCTCACCGTCATGCAGGTATTGCTCATTGACTCGCGCGTTATCGGCATCCCCGCCCCACTCCCCTACAAAATGCCGAGCGAGTAGCGCGCCCGGCGCGATGCCTGCCATAGCGAGGGTTTCGAGAGCCGCCGGCGTCGCGGTGAGCGTCGATGTGGTGAAGCGGGCGATGATCGTGACCATGGCAGTTATCCTCCAAGAAATCTCTCCGGATAATATCCACATTATACCGTATTTACCATGCTATGTCATGAACCGATGTTGATACATCATTCATTCGTCCTGCCTGGCTCGCGGTAAGAACGGCACGACAGAACGCCGTTCATAAATACGAATTATTATGGCATGGTGTTTGCAAATATAAATGGTGGGGTGGTGAATGCCGCGACGGAGAGGCAGATGGTTGTTACAAAATGGAGGAATCGAAGCATGAAAACGCTGACACGGCGAACGTTCCTCAAGGCGAGTGCAGGTCTCGTCGCCTTCATACCGGTGGCGCGCGAACTTGCGAAAGCACCGTCAGTTGGCGCAGACTGCGGTTGTGGCTACCCGCCGCCCGTCGCCGGCCCTCCGCCCCCGGATTATCAGCTCTGCGATGCGGTCCGGGTCTTGATCGCCGAGGAACTATGCTTGCAAAACGAGGATGGCTCCTGGACGATTTATCTCGACCAGAAACTGCTCGATGCGTTCTACGACGTGGACTGCTCGGAGTGGTACCTCTTCAACACCGGCATCCCCTGCCCGGCCGCATATTAACGGAGGAACCCCATGGACGACATCAAGGTTAACCCCTTCCGCGACGGCGACCCCGACTATCAGATCGTCGGCACGGACGGGAAGACCTATCCCGGCGGCGACACCATCGCCGAATGGAAGAAGCGCTTGGGCGGCGACGAAGGACAGGTCGCCCATCCCCTCACAAAGCGGAAGTTGCACCTGTCGCTCAAGCCCTACGCGCATCTCGACCCAAACAAAACGCGCCTGCAGATCGCCTTCCGCAATGATGCGCCGCATCCGACAGCGGGGCGTTCGGCGACACAGCCCGCGGTGTCCGGCCCGTCCCATATCGCGCATGGAGGGAAACGTGTGTCGGAATTCCTGAAGAAGAGGTAGCGGCGGCACCGAATGGCTGTCTTGCGCTTCATCCTGAGCCTCTATTTCGCGGCGATGCTCGGTGTTGCCGGACTCGCCAAGATGGAGCAACCCGCCCTGTTCGCGGCGATCCTGCGACGGCAACGGCTGTTCCCCGCATGGGGAACCGACACGGTCAGTCGGGTGTTCCCGTGGTGCGAGATCGTCCTCGCCGTCGCACTCGTTGCCGGTATCGCGCCCCGGTTCGTCGCGGCGCTTCTCTTCGCCCTGTTCGCGGCCTTGAGCGTCGTGCAGGCATACCTGCTGGTCGCACAGCGTGCGGCCCCTTGCGGGTGTTACGGCGCGTGGTCCACCCGCAACATTGCCGGTGCGAGCGCGACGGCAACCGCCCTGCTGACCGGCTTCGCCGGTCTCTATCTGGGGCTTGTATTCCACGGAGCGGCGATCGCCGCTCCGTGGCGCGTCCTCGCCGTCGCGCTGTTCGTCGGGTTCGAGGGATGGATCGGATGGCGCACCTGGCAACGGCATCGACCACCGCACCGCGCGTCTTGCACCGCTCGCGCCATCACCGGACGTTGACAACGCGGCGCGCGATGAATCCCACGAGATCGGGATCGGCCGCAGCCTTCGACAACATCGCCGCGTCCGCCTCGGCCAGACCGAACGTGTCATAGCCATCGTCGTGCAGCCATTCGTATTCCCTTCCCTGCTCATCGCGCGCCACGCCGAACACGGCGAAGCCCGTTGCGGTCATCGTAGCGATCCACGCACGAATCCGTGCGCCTTCGATTATTCCCCCCTCATATGGCAGCGCGGCGACGAAAGCGAACTTGAACTCCTGATGGAGTGTCCATGTTGTCCCGCTCACGACGTTCGTATCCCAGCAGCGGACACCCTCCCAGCCATCTGCGCCGGCAGGGATGAAACGATCGAGGATGTTGAGCGCGAAGTCCGCCGGTCCCGACCCCGCATAGCCCCATTCCATCCCGGTCGGGCTATGATGGCGCACCCGTTGCGCGATGTTGAAATGGGTACCATCCTCCGTCCGCTCGCAACGGATATCCATCGTCTCCGGGTCCCAAAGTAGGCTCGCGATATCCGTGGAGAATTCTTCGCCGCGCATTGCGTCTCCTCACTCCCTGTTCGCCTACCGCCGCCCCGTGTCGCTCAGGGCGGCGCTCTCTTCGTCCAGCAGCATTCGCTACACGGCCATGGGATGCTGGCTCGTGTCCGTAATCGCCACGATGAGTTGATGGGCGACCTGCTGGATCGCCGCGAGATTGCGTCGGAATACCGTTATCTCCCGCGCCCAGTGTGCGACGTAGCCGAATGTGTAGCCGCTCGTGTCCATGCCGAAATGCGCCAGCACGACGTATGCGCTCGACTCCGCCACGGTCTCGGCGTCCTCCCAGCGGACCTCGCCGCAGTGGTCGGCGGCGAAGTGTGCGGCCTCATGCACGAGCGTCTTCAGTTCCCGTATGCCCGTCAGATGATGATGGACGGCGATTTCGCGGGTGCGCGGATTATAGTAGCCGTTCGCCCTGCCGGTGTCTTGGCGCGTCAGCGTCACGCCCTGTTCCTGCAACCATCCCGCCAGTTCCGTGTGCACTACCTCTGCTACGGTCGCATCGCCGATAAGCGCGCCATTGATCGGCGTAGCAATGAGCGGTTTTCCCTCGGTCTGGGCAATGTCGAACACGCTGCGCGCTCCCCAGCCCGCCACGGTCTCCGCCCGCTGCCCTTCCTCCTCCGGCGCGATGGGAGTGCGATAGGGAACGACGATGCGAATACCCCGCTCGCCTCTCCGCACCTGCCGCCCCAGCGCCTGCCATGTCCGGTATCCCGCGACGCGCGTCGCCTCCGGTCGTTGGGCGAGGATGAGGGCGACGTTGTTCGGGCTGTACGAATGGAAGCGAGCAAGGCAGCGCAAGTAACGGGCGAATCCCTCGGAATTCATGATTGCGGCGATGCCCTGTTCCAGCGTCGCGAGCACCTGCCGGAATGTATCGTCTCCTGCGTTGGTCTTACCTGAGGGCAATGTGTCCATAGTGGTGCAGGGTGTCGGTGTCGGGTTCGGTGATCCAGTCATCGTTAGTCTCCTCAATCTGGTCAGTCCAGTCGCGCATGTCCCGAAACTCACCGAGGCTCATTTCCGGAAGTTGCATACGGTCGCGCGTCGCACACTCGAAGCGGTATTCGTCCCAGAGATCGTCGGGGAGTCGCCGCCCGGAGGGGATGAACGTATGTCGTTGCGTGACGACCCAGCCGCCCCTGTCTGCCGGGTATGCGGCGATGAATGTGGGTTCCACCGTGGATACTGCCGCGCCGTCCAGCGCGAGGGCGCTTTGGGTGTAGGGCATGGCGACGCCTCCCGTCCGCTCTGTCGAGTAAGGGGGGACGGCTATGTACCGTCCCCTGCGGGCGTTATGCCGCCGCGACCTCGCCGGGGAAGGTAACGGGGTGGACGCAGCGCATCCGGTCGAGGCGGAAGGTCTGTGTCCGCTGCCGGAATGTGCAGTACGCCTTGCACGCGACGTAGTGCTCTTCGGTCAGCATCAGGGCGCTGGGGTAGAGGGTGCGCGCCGTCAGTTCATGCTTCGCGTCCTCATAGAGCACCGTCACCGCACCGCTCTCCATCAGAGCGGTCACGAACGCTTGGATGGTGTCGCGGGTCGCTAGCACGCCGTCGCCGTCTTGATGGTTGTGCCATGAGTACGTGACGCCATAGAAGGCGCGAACCGCATAATCGGCGGTCTGGGGATCGGTCTCCGGGGTGATCGTGCGGGGAATCTGGACGGTTGTCGGGACGGTGAAGGTGACGTAGGCTGTGCTTGCCATTGGGGTCACTCCCTCTGGTCGGCCCCGGCGGTGGTGGTACACCGGCTGGGGCATTTCGTCTGTCAGCGGCGACTCCGGCTGACTTGTTCATTTTACTGTATATACGGTATTTTGTCAATCCCATTGCCCCGTGGATGCGGGGTGATTAGAATGCCCGCATGGACGATAAGGGGAAGGACATGCTGACCGTCACGCAGGCTGCGGAGGAACTGGGGCTGCACCGCGATACGCTCCTGCGGCAGATTCAGCGCGGCAGTCTCCACGCCAAGCGGCTCGGCTCGATCTGGGTAGTCTCCCCCGCCGAAGTGGAACGCTACCGGCATACCCATCAGGGGAAGACGGGGGTCGCCTCGCCGGATCACCCGCTGCACGGGAAACGCGGTGGCGGGGGACGGCGCAAGAAGGACGACCCCGCCGCGCGCTAGCCGCGCCTCAGTCGTCGCCGCGCAGGACGCCCGCGTGGGATAGGTATCGCCGTAATCCCTCCAAACCGCCCATAACCATCTGCCAGAACGCACGGTCCATCGGCACGGGCGTCCAATCATCCTCGGCTTCGAGAAAGTAGATAGGAGTTTTCCCCGTCGCCCGTTCCCGCTTCCAGTGCAGAATCATCTCCGCGCGGGTGCGATAGTAGGCATGGCGCAGGTCTTCGTGCTCCCTCTCTTCCAGATCGTAATCGCTCGTCATCCGGTCGCGCTCGTCCATTGCGCTCTCCTTTCTACCCAAGTGACATTTCCGGCGGCCTCCCGCCGCTACGGTTTCGGGTGCATGGCGGTCAAGGCCGGAGAGCGACGCGCAGCGGAGCGTGCCTTGAGGGCCATGCGACCCTCCTTCTGGCGGCGGGAGACTGGCGGCGGGAATGCCCACGTTCCCTTCCGAACAGATGGGAGCCATAGGTCGTACGTGCTCTGACGAAGTTCACTGCGGTGTGCGCCGAAGGAGTTCTCGATACTCCCCCTCCGGGAGCCACGCTTGAAGCAGGGCGATTGCCGCTGCGGGCACGGCGAAGTAGAGCCGGGTATCGCCCACCGCCATCAAAACATGCCCGCTGTCGTACGGCCCGCCCGTGATCCGCGAGAGCGGCATGAGAGAGAGTCGCATCTCCCACTCGACTAGCTTACCGAACCACTCCTGGAGAGTCACCGATCGCCCAATGATGGCGATCTCGCCCCACTCCCATGCTTCCCCATCGATCAACTGCACGGTCAAAGCGCTCGTGTCAGCCATCACGTTCCCCCTCATTCTCCACTCGCTACCGATCCGGCGAGCACATCGCGCATGCGGGCACGGGTTTCAACTCGCCCTTCCCGCAGATCCCGGTCGGTGACGACATGCACGGTCCATCCCTCACGTTCATAGATCCCTGTCCGCCGCTCCTCCCGTTCAGGCATCCCCCGTTCGAGGAAGAACGTCGCCTGATGCGCCCCGCCATGCACCTCGATCGCCAGCTTCCGTTCGGGGATCGCGAAGTCCGCGTACATGCCGGGTGAGACCTTGTACTCGCGGTGATAGTCCCGGCCCTCCTCCGCCCCAAGTTCCTTGAGCAATCCGGCCATCTCGCGCTCCGGGCGGGTTGGTTGCTCGCGACGATGACTGGCGAGCAGGTCGCTCGCGAAATCCCGCCCGTACCGCTCGGCCGTCGCCTGATAGCCGTGTCGACCTGCTTCGCGCAGGCTCTCCGTGCTGCGGTGGCTCTGCGCGAAGCGCTGGTGATCGGGATCCCTGAACTTCTCCCGCCCCAGTGCCCGCCATTCCGCCCGCTGCTCCTCCGTAGCGTGACGAGGCTGACGAGAGACGTTGGCGACGCGCTCGCCCCGTTCGTCGCCCCAGTCCCCCGGCATCACGATGCCTCCCCATCGTCCAGCATTGGCGCACTGACGGTTGCGACAGATGGGCGGGCGGTCAATAGGCCGCGTGTCCGTGCCACCGCCACCAGATCGTCGTTGGTGCCGACCGCGAGTTTGCGGCGCAACTTCATGAGGCCGTCCCGTACCGTACTGCGCTGCACACCCAACATTGCCGCGAGGTCGGCGCCGCTCGCGTTGGGTATTGTCGCTAGTGCCACGAGCAGCCGCTCCTGGCTCGGCGTGAGCACCACGGCAGTATCTGAGATGGCACCACCATCGTCGTGTGTCGGTGACGGCGTCACAGCGACAGGAGTGGCTTCCGACGTAAGCGCGGTCAGCGACAGATCTGATAGCGCGGATTCGGCGGGCGTGATCGGAAGATGGCCAATGTCTCCGCACACGGGGGGGGTTGTCTCGTCATCGGGAAATTCGTCGTGGGAGCGCGGCATGGCGAGCGGCGTCGCCCGTCGTAGGCTCACGCAAGGATCGGGCGTGCCAAGGCGCGGCACCAGCCGCACGAGCGCGGGATCGTCGTAATACCGTCGCTGGCTCGCCCGGATCGGATCGCGATGACCCGCAACCACGAACACCTCGTCGCGCATTGTTCGCAACTCGTCTGAGGTAATGAGCGGCCGTTGGCTCTCCCCCACCCCCCGGTTCCCCCGATCCGCCCACGGCAGCAACAGAGGTCGTGACGCGCTCTGATTTGCGCTAAAGACCGTGGCCGTCCCGGCGAGCTTGGAGAAATATTCCGCGTCGTCGTGCGTCACTCGCCCCAGGCAGAGCTTCGTTGTCGCATTACTGAGAATCGTATCCGCATCCTCGGTCCCGTACGCCTTCGTCAGTTGCGCGAGATCCTGCACGACGAGGAGGCAGCCGATGCCCGCGCTCCTGACGGTCGCCATCCGGCTGGCGAACTCCGGAATATGGCCGACCGTGCCGAATTCGTCGAGATAGGCCAGCACCGACACCGGCAACGCGCCGCTCGGCTCCCGCTTGGCGATGGCGGTGAGCGTCGTGAAGAGGTGGAGGAAGAAGGAGGCGGTGAGCGGGGCGAGCGTACGACTGTACTGCGGATCGAGAGCAAGGTAGAGGGCGGTGGGCTCCACCGCAAGGCGTGCAAAGGCAATTTCGTTGGTAGCCGTGACCGCCCGAACGTCGGGGAGATTGAGGCAGGTGAAGCGCGGCGGCAGTTCGGTGAATACGCTCCCCAACAGCCGCTCGTTCTTCGCCATATTGGCGAGAAATCCCCGCGCGAGGCGGCGCACCTCCGGCACTGGACTATCGGAGAGAACGGCGCGCACCTCCTCGGCGGGCGTGCCGCATAGCAGCTCCACCAGTCCAATGAGCGGCGGAGTGATCTCCTCCGTCGCGACGAGGTGCAAGGCCGCCGCACCGATCAGCGTGCGCGCCGCATTCGACCAGAAGGCATCCTTAGATTCGCCCGTATTGCGGACCCATGTCTGGGCGAAGAGATCGGCGGTGGCGGCGTCCGTGACGTAGGCGAGCGGGTTGTAGCCGCGCGAGAGCGCGGGGTCGAGGAAGTCGAGCGCCCAGACATGGGTCTCCCCGTACCGCGCGCGGATGCCGGGGGATGATTTGCGCAGGAGCTCACGTTTCGGGTCGGTGATGACCAGTGAGCGCGTGCCCGGTTCGGCGAGCAGGTTCGGCAGGATCACGCCCGAGGTCTTGCCCGCGCCAGTGGGGGCGACAAGCAGCAAATGCTCGTACTGGTCATGTTCGGGAATCGCGACGAGTGTCCGGCCGATCCTGCCCACGATAAGGTCGGCGCATCCCCTACGCGGGCGCATTCGCCGTAATTCCGCACCGCGCGCCCAGCGGGCGCTGCCGTGGCTCGTTCCCGGTCGTCCGCGTCCGCGCATGACGCGGAGCATGAGGAGGAACCAGATGCCGCGCCCCATCGTGCGCACGAGCAGCGCCATCAGCCCGACCCCGAGCACCGCCATCTCGATGTGTGTGAAGAGGCGGACGCGGGCTTGCTCGGCACCGGTGTAGAACGCCCACCGCTCGCCGAACGGGCGATCAAACCATGTGCGCGCGCCCGTCTCGCGCCCGCCCGCCTTCGCGGTCGCGATTCCCGCGACGCTCTCATCCATACGTATGGCCGGGTATGCCGCGACGAGTTCTACCCGCCGGAATTGTTGTCGCCCACCCCGGACAATGTCGGCGTCGCTCGCGGTGCTTCTCACGCCCCACGCGGCAACGATGGCGAGCATCAGTACGGCGAGCAGCATCCCGCGTTTAGCGGTCATGGTCATCCCTCCCCTCACGCGGGTCGTCGGCATCGCGCGCGCCACATAAGATCAGCGTTGCGGCATCCGTGAGAGCCCGCTCCCACTCTGTCCGTTCCCGGACCTCGGTCCGGCAGTAGTCCCGCCCGTCCTCCCGCAAGCGCGCGTGATCGGCGCGGTCGAGATGCACTTCCCGCCGTCCGTCGCGCGTCTCGGTGCCGCCGGATAAGACGACGTGGACGTGGGGGTGGTCAGTGTTGCGATGTTCCACCCCGACCCAGTGCAAGGGGACACCGCGTTCCTTCTCGAGTTCGCGCAGCACATGGCGGGTCAGGTCGCGCAGATCGTCCGGCCGCTCATCGGCGGCAGGGCTGAGCATGAGGCGATGGACGAGGTATCCCCGCGCCTGGTGTTCGTCGAGCATCCGATACGCCTCGTCCCGGCTCACGGTGCCCTCCTTCGTGAAGAGCCTGCGCGGCGGCTCCCCCTCACCGCGCGGGCGCATCTGGTAGTAGCGCAGCGCCGCCCGTGCGGTGTCGCGGTTACGCGTGTAGCTATGCCGGATGATCACAATCCTCACCGGCGATCCCCTAGTTGGCCCGATGGAATCCCTAGTGCCACTTCGCGCTTCTGACCCTCATCCGAAGAAGGACTCCGGCGATACCGAGAACCCGCCTGGAGATCCGCCTCATCGGCCACCCGCGCGGCGCGGGAGGGGTCGGCGAGCAGGTGCCCGAGGGCAACCTCGGCGATTCGCGCTGCGCGGTGGGCGTCCTTGCCGCTCTGCACGAGCAGCCCGGCCAGTCGCTGCGACTGCCGATCGATGAGCGGCCCCGTTTGATCGGCGATCTCACGCCGGACGGTTTCGCGCACGGCGCGGACGAGCGTCGGGGCAAGCACGCCCTCCGTCCCCTCGTCCAGTTCTCCCATCAGCGCCCGCTGCAGCAGATGATCGGCGGCGGCCGACCGGGAACGGAACCGCGACGCATGGCGCAGTTCGTAGCCGGCGAGCGCCTGTATGGTCTCGACCTGCAGATAGAGTACCGTCCGCTCCGTCCCCATCCCGATGCCTCCTCTCGTATCCGCTGGTCGCGGGGCGTCGCGCCTGCCCGATCGTGCGTCGGTGCATGCGTCGCGTCGCATTGCCATGCCTGATTTGCCCGCCGTGTGCACACTCGTCCGCACCGCGCGGGAGGTGCCGGTGCACGCGTCGCGTCGCGCGGGGATGCACGATACTTCGGATCGGTGCCCGCCCCTTTATCTTGCCTTCGCCATCGCTCGGGCGGGCACCGGCAGTTCGAGGCACGGCAGGGCGGTCCATCTGCGAGCTAGCCAAAAACGGCGGCGCGCTCATGGATTCGGTACCGAGCGCGCCGCCGCAGCCGCTGTCGCTTGCGTACCCGCCGCTGTGCCGCTCCCGGCACCTGCCGCCGCTCCGCCCGCTCCGCCTGTGGCCATCGTCACGACGACCGTCCGCGCCACCCGCCCGGCGGTGCGCGCGTGCTGCTCGAACGACCCGGAATGCAGCAGGACTGGCGTCTTCACCATCACCAGCAGCATCCCCAGCGCGGCAAACGGTGCGAGGATCGTATGTCCCACCGAGTCCGGCAGGTAGAGCCCTTCCCGCAGCGCGTCGAAGAGCCGGAACTCGATCGCCCAGACCACTGGCCAGAAGAGCAGCTTCGCGCCGTGCTTCGCCCACAAGGCGCAGTACCCTGCCGTCTCGGGCACGAGCCCGAGCGGCAGGACGAGCGGGCCGGCGACATAGAGCACGAGCAGGAAGGCGAAGCCGAGCATCCGCACGACGCCGATGACCACGAGGAAGGCGAGCGCGATCACCCCGGCGAGCGCCCACAAGGCCCCCGTGTCCGGGATCGCGGTGAGGATCGCCCCGAACGAGGGCTGGGCGGCGTTCGTGCCCGCGTGCAACACGCCGTCCGTCAGCGCGTTGCTGCCGCCGATCAGCCAGCCGACGAGCGATTTGTAGAAGCCGAGCGCGAAGAGCACGCCGGTCAACCGGCCGAGCGAGGCCTGTGGCGCCTCCTCGCCCCCGAGCCAGAAGCGGTAGACCGCCACGAGGAAGAGGACGATGACGAGCGAGAGCGAGGCGAGCCGGAGCGCGTCCGCCATCCGCTGGACGTTGCCCATCTGCCCCGCACCTGTCGTCAGGTCGGGGTTCTTGAGCAGCCACCCGGCGATCTCGTCGCCGAACTTGCCGATCACGTCGACGCCGAGCGCCTTCCACAGCCCCCGGAGGAGCTTGCCGATCCAGTCGCCGAGGTCGATGGAGAAGCCGAACGGCCCCTTGCCGACTTTGACGCTCGTCGCCGGGTCGGCGGTGTCGGGTGCTTCGGTCGCCGCAGGCGGTTCGGTCCCGTCGGTGCTCGGCGCGGGCGTGGCGACCGGCGTAGTTGCCGTGGTCGTCGCCGTCGCGGTGGGAGTGGGTACGGGCGTCGGCGCTTGCGCCGCAACTGGGCGTAGGGACAGGAACACCAGTAGGATGGTGAGGGTGGCAACCAAGAAGAGAGTCCAGCGCTTCACGGTCTTCTCCTTACGCGATGTGGCAGGCCCATTCCTCGGGCGGTACCCACTGACCGCGCGAATCGACGAGTTCGAGGTGCAGATGCGGCCCCGTGGAGTAGCCGGTGTTGCCGCTGTACCCGATCAGTTGCCCCTGCTCCACGATGCCGTGGGCGACCTGCTTATCGAGGTGGAGCAGATTCCAGGTGTACCCGTTCGCCATGTGCAGCGACTCGATCAGTGCCCCACCGTACGTGCGCGGCTCGGCGAGCGCGGCGGCGGGGGCGTAGAGTGGGGTGTCCATCGGCGCACCCCAATCGATGCCAGTGTGGAAATGGGGATAGCCGAGGAAGGCGGGCTCACCGCCGAGGGGTGAGATACCGTAGCCCTGGGTGACGGGGAAACTCCTACCGCCGAAGACGATCACCATGATGTCGGCAACTCCCGCCGCCGTCAGGTCCTCCGTCGCGCTGCGTACCGGCAACCGGGGGACGCAATCGCCCGTCTCGGGGTCCGGCTTTCCCGGCACCAGGATGAGTGGCGTAACGGGTGGTCCGGCGTGCTGCCGGACGAGGTTGACCAGCAGGCGCGCGTAGGCATCGCCACAAGATGCGCCGACATTGCCCGGGTCGCTGCATGGGTCATAGATGCGCGCGTAGTCGGCGAGGTCGGCCGTCTGGCGGTAGAAGATGCCAACATAATTGAACCAGATGCCGAGGCCCGCGCCAACATCCGGGCACGCCGCCCACTGATGCCCCGTGCTCGATGGGCCGGGCGTGCAGCCGTATCGATCCGCATACGGCTTCGCGGCGGCCCAAATCATGTTGCCGCCGTTGGCGGGGCTGTTGAGGCCCACCGTGCCCATGTTGCTCTCCAGTTGCCACTGGGCGATCAGGAGTGGGTCTACTCCGAACTGTTGCCCGAGATGGAGGATCGCCTCACCCTGCCCGACGAGCGGGCTCCTGGGATTAATCGCGGCGATGAGGTGCTCGATGCGCGCGGCGTCCGAGGGGCCGAAGCCCAGGTCGTGGATTGATATCCGGGAGATTGCCTCGTCCCCGCCCGACAGGCTGGCCGTGCCCGCGTAATAGATCTGGCCGACCGCTTGGACAAAGGGACCCAGCGGCCCGCCCCCCGGCAAACCGGGCAGATACCCGAGCGGGTTGAGCGTGCGCGCGAGGGCGGCCACCCCCGCAGCGGCCACGGCGAGCAACAGGAGCGGCACAAGGAGAACGGCGACGAGCGCGCCCACGGCGAGTTTCATGCCCGCCCCGCCACGATCCGGATCGGCACCGTCTCATCAGTGGTCGCGGCATACTCCCCGCGCGCCAGTTCCCGCACGGCCGCCCAGACATCCCCGCCGCGCCGCGAGATCGCCGCCTGCCGCAGCTTCCGCTCCGCCGGCACTGACGTGAAGAGCCAGTACTCTTCGGGGGTGACATAGAGGCTGATCTCCCCGGAATCCGCCCCCCGCCGCGAGTGAAGATACGCGCCTGCCCGTACTTGCTTCACGGTCCTGAGTCTCCCGACCATCGCTCGCTCGTCTGCGGAGAGGTGGAAGACCTCCTGCACCTGGGGCAGCGCGTGATCGGATTGGGCGAGCAGCAGCGAAACCGAGGCGTTGTCGATCACGGCCCGTCCGAGCGGCCCTTCGTAGTCGGTGACCATCTGACTGAGGTTGAGGGTGATGATCCCGTGGTGCCGTCCCGTCCGCGTCGCTTCCGCCACGAAGCGCGCAGATGCCGGATTATTCAGGAGGCTCCAGCCCTCATCCAGTACGACGAGCGTCGGTCGCGTCGGATCGGCAATCACGGACCAGATGTATTCGATGAGCGGCAGCATCGCCAGTGGCACCAGCCGGTCGGCGAGGCCTTTGAAGTTGAAGACCTCCAGCAATGCATCAGGCCGCACGGTAGTCGATCCATCAAGCAAGCCAGCGTAGGTGCCGCCATGGACATAGGGGACGAGCCGCTCGGCGAGTGCACGACAGTGCTGCCGACGAACCGGGTCGGCGTTCGTCCCCACATCCTCTCTCTCCGCATCGCGAAGCCAGTCGAAGAGATGCCGCTCGTATGGCGTGCGATCCTCCCGATAGACCGCCCGGCACGCGCCCTCGAGCAGGGCGCGCTCCTGCGCGGTGAGCGCGGGCACCCCGCCGCGCAACTCGCCGACCATGAGCGTGTGCAGATCGAGCAGATATTCGAGCTTCGTCTGGCTCGGCTCCCCCGCGTGGCGCGGCAGTTCCCATGGATTGATGCGAAAGCCGCTGTCCAGCAGGACACGATGGACGACCGCGCCCGGCACCGCCGCCACCAAGTCGTCCCAATGCCCCGTCGAGCGGTCGAGGACGATGACCCGGCCGCCGCGCGCGATGTGCTTAAGTGCGAAGGACTGGGCGAACATCGTCTTGCCGGAGCCGCTGATCCCGAGGCAGGTGAGGTTGCTGTTGTCAAGCGCCGGATCGTACATATCGAGGGTGACCACCTCGTGGCCGGGGTGGGAGAAGCCGATCAGCGCACCACCGCGCGTGCCGGCGCGGTGGTGGATGAAAGGCATGGTGTCGGCGAGGTTGGTGGTCACGGTCCGGTAGGCCATCCCGGCCGGGTTGCATGCGAGCGGCAGTGTCGCCTGCCAGACGACGTCCTGGTAGAGCTGGCAGCGGTCGATCGCCGTGCCGCCGGCGTCGCCGAGCGCCTTGCCGACCGCGCGGGCTGCGGCTCCCAAATCATTGGGACTTCCCGCCCGCACCGTGACGAAGATCGCGGTGTGAAAGGTACGCAGGTCGGTCGTGGCCATCGCGCGTAGGAGGTCCTGCGCCTCGCCGTAGGCCTCCTCCTGCTCGATATCGGGGCTACTCCCTTGGTGGCGTCGCTCGGCGAGTACCGCATGTCGCTGCCGCAGCGTGCGGGTGAGAGACTGCCGCTCCTTCTCCTTGCTGAGGGCGTCGATGTGCAATGCGAAGCGGAAGGCGACGCCAGTGGCCATCAGAGCGCGCAGCCAGCCGGGGAAGGTACCGTCGGGTAGGGCGCGCAGGGCCATCGTCATCTCGTTGCCGCGATCTAAAGAGAGCATGTCCGCGCGCCGCAAGAGCCGACTCTGCCCCAGCCGATCGCGCAGGGTGCGCAGATCCGCTGGCGAGGCCTCGCGATAGGGTGCGACGACCTCTTGGGACCATGTCGGATTGGCGCACTGCCACAAGAGGTCCAGCAACCCCTGCCGCCCGAGCGGCGTGGCAACGATCTCCAGTTCAGCCAGCGCGTGCGCAAGCTCGCTCGTCGCCTGCGTTAGCGCGCCGAGGGTCTCGTTGTGTGCCGCCCGGTGCATCCGCAGCGCCCGCTGTGTGGCGCGCCGTCGACGCCTTTCCCCGGTACCGGGGAAGGACAGAATCGTGTAGAACCGGAGATCTGGGATGTGCTGGCCGCCCAGTTCCTGGCGGTAGGCCTCTGCCAGATGATCGACGTAGGACGTGAGGCTTGTCGGCGGATGGAACTGTGCGCGGTGCTGCGGGACCCATTCCTCCGCGCGCAGCGGGGCATTGACGACGAGCAGTTCGAGGTGCGCGTCGAGCGGCAGATAGTTGAGCGTATCCGCGAAGAGCGCGGCGATGGTCTCCGCCGCTTCGTCCGACTGGATTGCCAAGTTGATACCGGTGCAGGCGAGCGCCGCGCCGACATGCCCGTCGACGGTGACGAAGTGGTGCTCTTCGACCGCGAGCACTGGCAGGAGATCCGCGACCGCTCCCCTACGCATCCGGCTCCTCCTCACGGGAATTACGTTCGATAAAGACGAGGGTGACTGGGCCGCGTCGCGGCGGCCCTGGCAGGAAGTCGGCGGGCGTCGCGAGGCTGTGCCAGAGGCGGCGCGGCAACTCGCCAATCGAGCGGGCGGTGCTCCCGGCGAAGGTCAGTCCAAGCGGCACGCCGACGAGCAGCGCACCGAGGCTGAGCCGCAGCGTCGTCGGGATTGCCGCCGGCAGCAGCATCAAGCAGCCCCACAGGCAGAGCGCACCGAGGGCGAGCACCGCCCACTGAGCAAGGCTGAAGCCGAGGACCTTCAATGGATCGTCGAGATGGCGCGGCGTGCGGTTGATCGTTCGTGGCATAAAGTCTCCCATCCCCTGTTCGGTCAATGCGCGACGCCGCCACCGAGTCCGGTGAGGATCTCCCAGAGCTTAGTGACGATGAAGGGGCCGAAAGCGATCAGGAAGAGGGCGCTGCCCGCGTAGAGCATCTTCTCCACGCCGTCGCGCCTGCCGAGTAGGAACATCACCGCGCCGACCGTGAACATCAGGATGCCGATCGGGGCGGCGACCGGGATGAGCAACTGTTCGTAGACCTTCTTGAAGAAGTCGCCCATCTGTGAGGCATCGCCTGTGGCGGCGAACGGGACGAGCAGGGCGTGCGCGTATGTGATACATCCAATCGGTGAGAGCATGATGAGTCCTCCTCTTACACGTCGTCCGCCAGCCGCCCCAACACGGCGACCAGCAATCCCTTGACGGCCCGCCGGTACTCCGCAGGCAGCGCGTCCA
>CALBSO010000119.1 GCA_937968015.1 uncultured Thermomicrobia bacterium | reverse complement strand
GGAGACGATCTGCGCGGTCATCGTGCCATTGTCCGTGACGGTGTAGGAGAGGTCGAGGGCGATGCCGCGATACTGGATGTTCGCGAGGGTATAGGTGCCGTGCCAGCCATCGGGCAAACCGGGAACGAGCGTGAAGCGGACGGCGTGCCAGCCCGCACCGTCCTCCCGGAAGCCGACGATATGGCGCATCAGGAGCGGCAAGGTCTCCGCGCCCCAGCCGTATTCGTCGTTGCCGGTGAATTTGCCGAGCGGTTCCGGCCAGTATTCTCGCGCGCTGCCGGGCGTCGGGCGCTCGTCCGGCGCTTGCGTGCGGCGGTCATTCTCGCGGTAGATGCGATCCACGATCCTGGCGACGAACCGCGCCGCCCACGCGTCGCAGCCAAGCGCCGCCGCCACCTCGCAGAGTGTGCCGCTCCACGATGGCCACCAGCGCCACGGCGCGGTGTCGTAGTATTCCAATTCGCACCGAAGCGCCGCACGTTGCGCCTCTGGCAGGTCGAGCAGGGCGGGTGTCAGCGAGAGCGGCGAGAAGCGGTTCGGATCGGTCTCCCAGTAGGTGCTCGACCCCTCGATGAAGCGGTTCGCCCGAACATCCCAATCGCGGAAGCGGCCTGTCGCGCCATCCCAGAGTTGCTGCACGCGCTCCGCGTAGGCCCGCGCCACCGCATCCCACCGGGCCGCTTCGCCCTGCCTCCCGATCTCTTGAAACATATCCCGTAAGATGGTGGCGGAGAGCGCCATCGCTGCCTGCAACTCGACGGGGCGGGTGCGGCCTTGGATGATACCGTCGCCGGTGCCATTCGGATCGAGGCGCGGGTTGTCGTCCTCACCCGCCTCCCAGGTGCAATGGTAGGAGAGCCAGCCCGCGTGATCGGTCCGCTCCGTCAGCCACCAACGGAGGTAACGCGCGAGAAAGGGGGCGATCGTCGCGATCCGGCCTGGATCAGGTTGGCGGTGCAGCAGCCGTCCGATATGCAAAAAGGGAAGGCACCAGGCGGGGGATGTGCCGCAGATCGCGCCGTCCGCCGCGACCATGTTCGGTTCGCCGCCCCGGAAGACGCAGGGGATTTGATCGCCGGGCGTGTCCCGCAGGAGCGTCAGCAGGGCATCCTGGGCGCGCGCCGCTTCGGCAAGACCGAAACGGTCGAGATCGAGCGCGCCCTCAGCGAGGACGGCACGCGGCCAGGCAGCCATCCACGTCGGCCACTCGCCGCTGAAGATACCGCCGGGCGGCTGGATGAGGCCGCGCGTCGTCTCCATGTCGTAGATCCAGCCGCGCCGCCAATGCTCCGGCCAGTCGCCAGTGAGTCGGGGGGCGTGGCTCCAGAAGGTGTCGTCGTCGCGCCGTTTCTGTTCCTCGACGGCGGCGACGGAGCCCCACCACGGGCGCGGGTCGGTCGGCGCAACAGTGTTCGTGAGGAGCGCCCACCCCTCCCAGACCTCGCCGGGCTGGAGCACGACCGGCTCCCACGCGCCGGGGCGCGGGCGGCGTTGGAGGCGCGGCAAGGGCCGGTCGCGGACGAGCAGGGTGTGTGGCTCCCGACCGATCAGCAGCGCACGGTCGCCCCTCGCGTTCCAGTGACCGGGGACGCGGTCCGCATCGAGCAGCCAGCCCCATCGCCCGGTGATCGCCGCCTCCGCATGCAAGGTCGCGTGCGCGGCGAGCACGCCGGTACGGAGCCGGAAATAGGTGAGCGTCAGCGTGCCGACGGGGAGCAAGGCGCGGAAGGTCATCAACTGGTTGGAATGGTGGGAGGCATGAAGGCCGTGCGCGGCCCAGTCGGCGCGGGAATGGAGTTTGCTCGTGCCGATCTCCAACCCGGCACAGAGAAAGATGGCGCGCCGGGGCTGGACAGAGGCCCATCCCATGCCGAGGAACCGCTCGCTCGTGCGGATCATTCCGCCGCTGGCGCCGTCCCAGGAACGCGCGTGATGTTCCGGGCTTTGCAGGTAGCCATACGGCGTGTACGCATCGGTCGGAAAGGTCATCCGATCGTGGCCCCCTCCCTCACTCGCACTCGCGCGGGTGCAACA
Organism: uncultured Thermomicrobia bacterium; assembly: GCA_937968015.1. Classification (GTDB taxonomy): domain Bacteria; phylum Chloroflexota; class Chloroflexia; order Thermomicrobiales; family JALYUS01; genus JALYUS01. The sequence continues at coordinate 27,674 of CALBSO010000119.1, read as the reverse complement.
CGATGTCGTACGCGAGATCCCCTTCCCGTGCGGGGAGGCGGGACAGAGGGTTAGGCCTTCACTGTCGCGAGCATTTCGGCGTCGGCAGGATAGTCCGGGTAGCGTTCGGCGCTGTCGAGGCGGGGCGCGCCCAGCCAGCGCTCGGCGTCCATCGCGGCGCGGCAGCCATCGCCCGCCGCCGTCACGGCCTGGCGGTAGTGATGGTCCCAGACATCGCCCGCGACGAACAAGCCGGGCACAACCGTCTGCGTCGAGTTCGGCAGCCGCACGGCCGTTCCGTACTCGGAGAGCGGGATGATGCCCTCGACGAGCCGGACCGTCGGGTTGTGGCCGATGGCGACGAAGACGCCATCCGCCGGGATCGTCTCCAGCGAGCCATCCCGCTTCTGAACGGTCAGGCCGGTCACTTTCTTGTCGCCCTCGACATTGACCGGGACGCGTTCGAGCGCGAACGAGACGTTCGGCTGCTCCTTGACGCGATTGACCATCGCGGCGGTGGCGCGGAGATGCTCGCGCCGGTGGACGACCGTCACATGGTTGACGAGTTTGGCGAGGTGGAGCGTCTCCTCCATTGCGGTATCGCCGCCGCCGACGATGATGACATTCTTGCCCCGGAAGAACGCGCCGTCACACGTCGCACACGACGAGACGCCGCCCGCGCGCAGTCGCTCCTCATTCGGGATACCGAGCCATTTCGGCTCCGACCCGGTCGCGAGGATGACCGCCCGCGCGATGATCTCCTCGCCATTCATCGTCTTGATCGTGTGGGGCGGTCGCGTGCCGGGGATCAACGTGTCCACCTCATCATCCAGGACGACCGCACCCTGCGCCTCCGCCTGCTCGCGCATCTTTTGCATCAGTTCGGGGCCTTCGACGCCTTCGGGGAAGCCGGGATAGTTGTCTACACGGCCCGTGAACATCAGTTGCCCGCCCCAGGCATAGCCCGCGATAACGTGGGCGGACAGGCCCGCGCGCACCGCGTAAATCGCCGCCGTCAGGCCCGCCGGCCCACTCCCGATAATCGCGATGTCCGTATGAGTCGTCGCCACACCAAGCCTCCTGATTCGCGCGGAGCGGCGCAGCCGCTTCCGCACCCCGCCACGGTTATACTCTCCTCATTACTATAGAACAACCAGGCATTCCCGTCATTCCCGGCAAACGAATCTTGTACGCGGATGCGTGCCATCATGCTGCCTATCGGGAATGCCGCAGGATGTGCGGCATCAGGCGGGCGATGCGGGCCATGAAGGCGACATCGTGGACGCGGATGATGCTCGCGCCCTGCGCGATGCCGTAGGTCACCGCCGCTGCCGTCTCGGGCAATAGATCATGGACAGACAGGCCCATCGTGTCGGAGAGGTAGTTTTTGCGGCTCGTGGCGAGCAAAATCGGCAGGCCGAAGGAGCGCAACTCCGAAAAGCGGTGCATCACTTCGCGATCGTGCGGCGCTTCCTTGCCGAAGCCGAAGCCGGGGTCAATGACGATCTTCTCCCGCGCTACGCCGACCTCGACGGCCCGCCCGATCCGCTCGTGCAGGAAGCCCGTCACCTCGTCCATCACGCTCTCGTACTCGGTGTCCCACTGCTTCTCCTTCGGCCTGCCGCGAAGGTGCATGATGCCGAGCAACACGCCCGTCTCCGCCGCGAGGCGCGCCATGGCGTCGCCTTCGTCACCCCCGCCGCTGATGTCGTTGATGTAGACCGCGCCCGCCGCCACCGCACCGCGCGCTACGCCGACGCGAAAGGTATCCACCGCGAGCGGCAAGCCGATCTCGTCCCGCAGCCGTTCGAGGAGCGGCACGATGCGGCTGAGTTCTTCATCTATGGAGATCACCGGGCCAGGTTGGGCGGACTGGCCACCGACTTCGATCATCGTCGCACCCTGCTCGGCCATCTCGTAGGCGCGGCGGAGGGCCTCATCGAACTCGAAATATTCCCCGGCGTCGGAGAACGAATCGGGCGTCGCGTTGAGAATACCCATCACGATGACGCGGTTTGCCCAGTCGAAGGTGTGCGTGCCGACGGTGACAGTCGCGGGGGGGGCACGATGCCGTTCGATGGCGAGGCGAAGCGCGGTACTGACTGCCTTCACATTTGCATCAGAACTGGCTACGAGGTCCTGTGTGAGATGCGAGATTCCTTCCGGCGTTCCTGTCACCAGAAGTGCTGTTCGATCTGATCGAGAGGTAGCCACAACCGTCTCAGTATTGCTCCACTCTTCCACGCGTCTTGCGGTTGCTTGCTCTACGCCGTCAACCTGTACCGCGACGAAGCCGAGATGAGCGAAAAAGGCATCTCCTACAGGACTGTGCATGCCGAGTCGGCGGATTTCTGCCCGGTATTCCCGACTGCGATGCAGGGCAAGAACGCGGGCGTGATAGCGCGGATGAATAGATGAATCGGCGCATCGGCTCATCATCAGTGCGGGTTTCGGTTCGTCACCAATTGAGGTTTCGGCTTCTTCCGTCTCCGGCGTGACATAGGCCCAGCGGGCGGGAGCGAGATACTGTTTGATCTCATCGGTGGGGCCGAGGGCGGCGCGCAGTTCGGCAATCGTTTTGCCGAGGGTTGGGTGCAGCCATGACCCGGCGATCTCCGCGAGCGGGACGAGGACGAAGGCGCGTTCGGGCAGGCCGGGATGCGGCACATGCATGCCCGGTGCGTTGATCACACAGTCGCCGTAGAACGCGATGTCAATATCCACTGGGCGCGGCGCATTGCGGAAGGATGGCTCGCGCCCAAGCTCCTGCTCGATCCGCTTGGCGAGGGCGAGGAGATCATGCGGCGGGAGCGTCGTCCGGCCCCGGAGCGCGCCATTGAGGAAGGGTGGCTGGTCCGCGTAGCCCCACGGCGGCGTCTCGTAGAGTGAGGAGGCGGCGTCCACCCGCACGCCGCCTGCCACGAGCCGTCGCACGGCGTCCCGCAGCGTCGCGGCCCGATCGCCGAGATTGCCGCCGATGGCGAGGGCAACCGGGACTTCGGGTTGGTGAGCAGGGCCGCTCAACCGGCGCCTCCCATGCCGCCGAAGTGGTCGCCGCGCAGGATCGCCTGGAACTCGGCGCGCGTCGGCGGGTGGTCCTTAAAGAGACCGCGCACGGCGCTCGTTACCATCTTCGCGCCCGGCTTCCTGATGCCGCGCATCGTCAGGCAGGTGTGCTCCGCCTGGATGACGACTGCCGCGCCCTTTGGCTGCAACCCCGCCATGATCGTGTCGGCGATCTGCGCGGTTAGCCGCTCCTGCACCTGCGGGCGGCGGGCATACGCCTCGACGACGCGGGCGAGTTTCGAGAGGCCGACGACGCGCCCGCTCGGGATGTACGCGACATGCGCGACGCCATGGAAGGGGGCGAAATGGTGCTCGCACATCGAGTAGAAGGGAATATCTTTGAGGACGACCATCTCCGCGTATGCCTCATCGAAGGTCACATCGAGGAATTGGTACGGGTCTGTCCTCAGCCCCGCAAAAATTTCTTCGTACATGTCAGCGATGCGGCGGGGGGTTTCGCGCAGTCCGTCGCGCTCCGCGTCCTCGCCGATAGCGGCGATGATCTCCCGCACGGCGCTTTTGATGCGCTCCTTGTCCACCGGCGTGATGAGGATTTCCTGATGCGTGTGCGCCGGTCGCCGGACGCCATTCGTTCCGAGTGCCATGGGATGCGATCCTCTCCGATGCGTGGCGGGCGACATGGTCCGCCGGGGCTTGCCGCGGACGTCCTGGTCCGCGGAGCGGCATCATGACTGGCGGTGGGCGTGGACGACGGGAACATCAGCGTCATAATCCGATGATTCCCCCTTGCAGACCCGATGCCACCCAGCAAGTATGCCGCGTTCTTCGGAACACCGCGACCGCCCGCTTCATTCCACGCGCCACGCGCGGCATCCCATTTCTGTCTACGATGGGCGTGAGGAATTGGATGGGTAAGGTATCCCTCCCTTTTCGGGGAGGGGCCGGGGGAGAGGTCCTTTCAGGGTATACTACCCTCCGGTATGGAAGCGGTAAGGAAGGGGAGAGGAATGGACGCACCGACGCTGCAAGACATCGAACGCGCGCGCGCGCGGATCGCGGGCAAGGTCCACCGCACACCGCTCTTTACCTCCCGGACGCTGGGGGAGCGGCTCGGCGTGGAGATCTATTTGAAGGCGGAGAATTTTCAGAAGACCGGCTCCTTCAAGGCGCGCGGCGCGTACAACAACATCGTGCAACTCTCGGATGACGAGAAGGCGCGCGGTGTTATCACCGTCTCGTCCGGCAATCACGCGGCAGCGACGGCGTGGGCGGCGCGGGCCGCGGGCGTCCGGGCGACGGTCGTGATGGCGGAGTCGGCGAACCCGATCAAGGTCGCCGCATGCCGGGGCTACGGCGCGGAGGTCGTCCTGCACGGCCCGACCGCCACGGAAGCGTTCGCGGAAATGTATCGGCTGCGCGAGGAGCGCAATCTGACCTTCATTCATCCCTTCGACTCGGACCGCACCCTCGCGGGGACGGGTACCATCGGGCTGGAAGTGCTCGAAGATCTGCCCGATGTGGACACGGTCGTCGTCGGGATCGGCGGCGGCGGGCTGATCGGCGGCATCGCGACCGCCATCGGCGAGGCGAAGCCGGCGGCCCGCGTGATCGGTGTCGAGCCGACCGGCGCGGACGCGATGACGCGCAGCCTCGCGGCGGGTGAGGTCGTCCATCTCGACCGCGTAGAGACAATCGCGGACGGCCTCGCGCCCCCCTTCGTCGGCGAACTGCCGCTCGCCCAGGTGCGACGGTACGTGGAGAGCGTCATCTCATTGACAGACGACGAGATCAAGGAGGGGATGCGCTTCCTGATCGAGCGGTGCAAACTCGTCGCGGAACCGGCGGGCGCGGCGGCGACAGCAGCCGTCCTACTCGGCAAACTCTCCCTCCGCCCCGGCGAGAAAGTCGCGCTCATCGTCAGCGGCGGCAACGTCGCCCCGGCGCAATTGAAGGAATGGCTGTGATTAACCCTTCAGCCCCTTTCCCAGAAGAAAGGGGTAGGGGGTTGGGGCTTTCCTCTCACCCCGGCACATCCACCATAACGAGGTGTTGCTCGACGGAGACGGCGTACGTCTCCGCAACGTACGGGCCGGGTGCGAGGCCGGGGGCGGGGGGTGGTTCGACGGTGGCGATGGCGCTGCCCGGCGCGACGGTCACGTCGTAGCGGCGGACGCGGACTTTTGCGGGGTCGAACCACGATTGCCCGGTGCGGATGTCGAACTCCCAGCCATGCCACGGACAGCGGAGGATTTCGCCCTGGCGGCTGTAGTGGTACTCGCCGGGCGTCTCGGCAATGACGAAACCGGAGACGCGCCCGGTGCAGAGCGGCCCGCCCTGATGCGGGCAACTGTTGCGAAGGGCGAAGAACTCCCCACCGATGTTGAAGACGCCGATGGATCGCCCCGCCACCTCGACAATCTTGCGCGTGCCGGGCGGGATTTCGTCCACGGTTGCGACGATATGCTTGATCTGCTCACCCCCTACCCCCTCCCGAGACGGGAAGGGGTGACTTGATCCGATTATCCGAATGTTTCACCGCATGCGCCGATCTCACTTCCCATTCCTCCTGCCCAGAGGGCGCCCGCGGGAAGGGGGCTGGGGGGTTAGGAAAGCCGATACAGCCGCTTCGCATTGCCCGCCATGATCCCCGCCTCGACAGTGGGAGCGAGGCGGGCGGGGATCGCCTGATCGGGTGCGTCGAAATCCCAGTGTGGATAATCGGTCGCGAACATCAGGTGATCGGCCATGCCGAGATGGTCGAGCAACTGAACGAAGTGCTCCGGCTTGGCCGGTTCCTCCATCGGCTGCGTCGTCAGCCAGACTTGCTGGCGGATCTGCTCGGAGGGGGCACGGTGCAGGTATGGCACTTCGTCCTTCAGACGCTTCCATGACGTATCCAGCCGCCACATCAGCGGGGCGAGCCACGCGAAGCCGCCCTCGATCAGGACGATGTTGAGGTTCGGGAAGCGTTCGAAGACGCCCTCGCAGACGAAACTGGCGATTTGCGCCTGGAAGACTTGCGACGTGCCGCCGTGATCTTCCAGATAGAAGGAGGGCCAGCCCGCGCCGGTGAACGGGTTGCCGCCCGCGCCGCCAAAGTGGATGCCGACGGGCAGGCCGTTCCGCTCCGCCGCCTCGTAGATTTTCCAGAAACGCCGCTTGCCGAGCGGCTCGCGCGAGCGGATCAGCATCAGCACCTGCGCGAAGCGGGGGTCGCGCGCAGCGCGGTCAATCTCCGCCGCCGCGAGGTCGCCGTCCTCATAGGGGATGACGATTGAGCCTTTCAGTCGCGGTTCGGGATCGAGCCATTCCGCGGCCTGCCACTCATTGACGGCGCGGGCCAGCGCGGCGGTGTACTCCACATACGGCCCCTGGATGCCGACGAGCGGGTTGCAGATACCGTAGGCGATATTCCACGCGTCAAGCAATTGCTCCCGCAGGAAAGAGAGATCGGCGCCGGGCGGCAGGCCGGAGGGTGGCCACGCATCGGTGCGTGCGGCGTTCGGGTTGGCGCGCGGATAGATGCTGCCTGTGTAGGTGCGCATGCCAAACTGTGCGTGGTACTGCCGCCACCGCTCCGGCAGATAGGGATAGAGCGCCTTGTCGGAGGCGACCGCGTTGTGGATGTCGCCATCCACGATCTGCGCCTTCGTACGCGCTCGTGTCGGTGTTCGCGTCAGGGTTTGCGCCACGGCTTGCCTCCTTCTCGCTCAACGCCTCACCGCGATTATCGCACGATTCACCCCTCACCCCCACAACCCTCTCCCTCAAGGATACATCGCACCCCTGAGACCGGCGCGCGAGGGCAATCCACTGCTGCCGGATCGCGGGCGCCCTTCGGGTGGTTTGCGTGGTTCGATCGGGGTTCTCTTCGATGCTATGCTACGCCACAGGGCGATTCGCTGTGAGATTGAGGAGAGATGTGGGAGCCTGCTCGTCGTGGATGGCGGCTGGATGGGGAGATAGGGGACTGAGGAACTGCAAATGGAGGCGCCCCCACGGGATGATGAGGCGATGGCGCGATCATTATCCCTGCTTATGATGGCTGATTGGTGTCGGTATGGGGAATGGCTGCACGGTGACGTGTGCGTGATCGCGGTTCGCGGGTTTCGGCGATAGCGTGATCGTCACATCATAATCGAATGCGTTGAGCATCCGGATCAGGCGATCCATCGAGAAGCCGACTGTCCGACCGCGAAGCAGGCGAGAGAGAGAGGGCTGGTCAATACCCAGTGTCTCGGCTGCCTGCACTTGAGTCAGATGACGCTCTTCGATCATGTCGCTGATCTGCCCGACAATCTTCGCTTTCGCGAGGAGTTCATCGGCGTTTGGCAGGCCAAGATCGGCGAAGACGTTTCCGCTCCCGCGTTCATATTCAATGCTCAAATGGTTTCCTCCGTTGTCATCGCGTGTGCATCGAGTTCCTCAGCGTCTCGCAGACGTTGTCGTACAAGGCTCATCACCGGATACGGTGTCTTGACGCCGCGCTTCGACTTCTTCTGAAAGGCGTGAAGCACGTAGATCGCGTGCGTCAACCGGACGGTGTAGACAGCGCGATATGCATCACCCTCCTCGTCAGCGACGATTTCCAATATGCCCGCGCCACGAAACCCTTTGAGCGGCTTGGCATCGGGGTGTTTCTTTCCCTCCTGCGCCCGCCAGAGCGCGAATCCGATCACATGCTGAACATCATCGGGAAATGTGTCGAGTTCCTTCTTCGACGATCCAACCCACACGAGCGGTCGTTGGTCTTCCGCCAATGAAAGCCATCCTCTCAACACTCCTCTGTCTGCACATGAGCGACATGGTAAATATACCATAAGGCAGTCGCGGATGCCAATGGCTTCTCGAACATAATGCCCATGATCGCACATCCTGTGGCATGATACCGAGAAACCTAACCCTTGGGTCTCTCTTCCCGAAAAGGAAGGGGCAATCGGGGGAGGAATAGAGCGATGTAGGGGCGCACGGCCGTGTGCCCGGTTCCCCCTTCCTGTCTCGGAAGGGGGTCAGGGGGTAGGCAACGATGGCAATGACCGACAAACTCCGCGTTCTCGTCTGGTCTGAAGGGACAGCCCCGAAGGCGGCCTATCCGCATGACATCAACGCGGTCGTGGCGACCGCGCTCAAGGCCGATCCGCATCTGGACGTGCGCACGGCGACCTTCACGGACGAGGCGCAGGGGCTGAGCGAGGCATCGCTGGCGAACACGGATGTGCTCGTCCGGTGGGGGCACCTGCTCCACCGCAATGTGCAGGATGTCCATGTCGAGCGGTTGATGAAACATGTGCGAGAGCGAGGGATGGGCTTCGTGCCGCTCCACTCATCGCACATGTCCAAGCCCTTCACCCAGTTGATCGGTGCGACGGGATCCATCGGTGGGTGGAAGCACGACGCGGGACCGGAGCAGATCACGGTCGTCATGCCGGAGCATCCGGTGGCGCGCGGTGTTTCGGACATGGTGATCGAAGACGAGGAGATGTACGACGAGCCGTTCGACATCGGCACGCCGGACGCCGTCGTTTTCCACTCCACCTTCCCGAACGGTAAGCAGATCCGCTCCGGCCTCGCCTACCGGATCGGCAAGGGGCGCGTCTTCTACTACCGCCCCGGCCACGAGGAGAACCCGACCTTTTACCGGCCCGACGTGCAGCGCGTTATCCGCAACGCCGTCTATTGGGTAGGACTGAGGACTGAGGACTGAGGAAAGGGGAGAGAGGATGCAAGGCGAGCAGATCATGGCAAATAACAACGTGGGGAGTAAGAGATGACGAGGCAGAACCCACTCAGTCCTCAGCCCTCAGTCCTCAGTCCTTCTCCCGTCCGCAGTCCTTCCGTTCGATTGGGATTGATCGGCTGCGGGCGGATCAGCCACCAGCATATGCGGGCGCTGCGGGAGATATCGGCAGCGGTCGTCGCGGGGGTGGCGGATGTGAGCGAGGAGAATATCGCCGCGCTCACGGCGGACTTTCCCGTACTGAAGGATGCGGAGGCGTACCATGACTATCGCGAGATGCTGAAGACCAACCTCGATGGCGTGATTATCATGACGCCGCATGGCCTTCATTACCAGCATATCAAGGAGGCGTTGGCGGCAGGCAAGCACGTCCTGAGCGAGAAGCCGTTCGTGACGCAGCCCGATCAGGCGCGGGAGTTGATCGCGCTCGCGCAGGCGCAGGGGCGCATCCTGATGGTCTCGTACCAGAACCCGCGCCTCTGGCCGTACCGCTACGCCCATCAGCAGATCGCGGACGGGAATCTCGGCGAAATCCTCTTCTACTCCGGCCAGATCACGCAGCAGTGGGGCGCACTCGGTGGCTGGCGGCTCTCCGCGACGCTCAGTGAGGGCGGCATGCTCGTGGACACCGGCAGCCATTTCGTGGACATCATGCTCTATCTCACGAATATGCGGCCCGATACTGTCGCCGCCTTCAACGATGCCGATGGCGAGCAGGTGGACATTATCAATGCTGCGGTGATCCGCTTCAACGGCGGGCGCGTGGCGACGCTGGCGGCCGTCGGGCGCGGGCCGACACTCTGGAACATCACGATCGTCGGCACCAAGGGCACGATTGAAATCTGGGATCGTGATAACATCCGCCACATCGGCGCGGACAACTATGTCGGCTGGATCGGCACACCACGCCACAATCTCGTCCCACCCGAAGGAGAGCGTCCGAAGTCCACGACCCCGCAAGCGGAGTTTGTTGCGGCAATCGCGCGCAACGATCTCGGCGCGTCCGATGCCGACCGTGGTCTCGCCGTCGCCCAACTGACGCAGGCGATGTACGCCTCCGCGCGTGAGGGTGGTATGCCGGTGGAAGTCGCACATACCGAGTAGCGTAGGCTTTCCAGCCTACGCTCCCACGTTTATGCCCGCACGGCAGTGACGAGAGCGAAGAGGACGAACGCCGCGAGCGCGAGCACAATGACAATCAGCACGAAGTCGAAGGCGCGCCAGATGGGGCGACGCGAGCGCATCGTCCCCTCCCTACCTGCGCTGCCGGATAGCGCGCGTATCACTCCAGCCATATGCGACTTCGGTCAATGACGTACCACCGATCGTGATCTGCTTTTCCCGCACAGGCACGCCACCGAGTGCCGCATAGAAGCGGCAGGCCGGGTTCTCCGCGAGCACCCAGACCAGCATCGTCTCGTGCCCTGCCGCTGCCAGCCGTTCCGCGACCATCCACGCGAGATGGCGCCCGATACCCTTGCCCTGCCGCCCGGCGAGGAGATAGATCGCGTACAACTCGCCGGTATAGGCCGGATTGTCCTCCCGCTCCGGCCCGCCGGACGCGAAGCCGATGGCCGCACCCGTGTCATCCTCCGCGATGTAGACGAACTCCGGGCTGTCCGGCTTACTGAGCACTGCGGCCCAGAACCGCTCGCGCCGCTCGGTTGAGAGATTGGCGAGCGCCTCATCCGGCACGATGCCACGATAGGTCGTCCGCCAACTCTCCACATGCACGCGTGCAATCGCGGGCGCATCGGCAGCGGTCGCTTCACGGATCATGTCCACCCCCGGGAAGCGATGAGCGATGAGCAATGAGGGAAGCGTTATGCCCCACTCATTGCTCATTGCTCGGTTTATCGCTTCGCAATCGGCACATAGTGGCGGTCGTATTGGCCGGTGTATTCCGCGCGCGGGCGGATGAGCCGGTTATCGCCATACTGTTCCAGAATATGCGCCGCCCAGCCGGACATCCGGGAGATGGCGAAGACGGGCGTGAAGAGATCGTCCGGGATGCCGAGGGCGCGATAGACGGTGCCGGAGTAGAAGTCCACATTGGAGTGGATATTCTTCTCGTTGAGCATCGTGTCTTCCATCGCGCGCAGTGTGAGGAACATGTTCTGGTTGCCCGACTCTTCGCAGACTTGCCGTGCCATCTCGCGCAGGTGCGTCGCGCGTGGATCCTCCGCCTTGTAGACGCGATGGCCGAAACCGGAAATCTTCCGATGGGCCGCCAGTTGCTCATGCACATACGCGACGGCGCGCTCCGGATTGCCGACCGCGTCGAGAATCTTCACCACTTCCTCATTCGCGCCGCCGTGTAGTGGCCCGGCGAGAGAGGCGACCGCCGACGTCGTCGCACCGTAGAAGTCCGCGAGGGTCGCCGCGACGACACGGGCAGCGAACGTGGAAGCATTCAGTTCGTGGTCCGCGTGGAGGATGAAGGCGATGTCGAGCGCCTTCTCTTCGGTGTCGGTCGGCGGGGTGTCGTGGAGCATCGTCAGGAAGTTGCGGGCGGTCGAGTGGCCGCTGGTTGGCACGACAGGCTCGTTGCCCTTCCGGATGCGGTCGTACGCGGCGATGATCGTCGGGATCTTCGCGGTGAGGCGGATCGCCTTGCGCCGGTTCGATGCCATGCTCTTCTCTTCCGCCTCGGGATCGTACATGCCGAGCGCGGATACCGCCGTGCGGAGGACATGCATCGGGCGTGCATCTGTTGGGAAGGAATGCAGCAGGTCCATCACTTGCTCGGGTAGTGGTCGCTCATCCACGAGTTGGCCCGTCAGTTCATCGAGTTGCGTCCGTGTCGGCAGATCGCCGGACCAGAGCAGGGCGATCGTCTCCTCGAAAGACGCATGATCGGCGAGGTCATGGATGTCATAGCCGAAATACGAGAGCACGCCGCGCACGCCATCCACGGCGCAGATCGCGGAGTCACAGGCGACGACGCCTTCCAGCCCCGCAGGATGCGCCCCTTTTCCCGTGCCGGTCGCAGACATCGGTTGCCCCTTTCGTGCAACGAATCAACGCGTCGAGTTGCCCCACCATACACGTCGTGCCACGCTGCTTCCACACAAAAGAGCGCCCGATGCAAGCAGCCTGTATCTCTATGATACCATGCAAGGAATGACAAGACGACGAAAAGGGCGTTCGTCCCGTAGCGAGGAACGAGGGATTCCGTGTCTCTCGCTACTCGTTACTCGTTACTCGCTACTCAGATGTGGTGGCCGAGGGAGCGCTCGCTGGGCAGGAAAAGTTCGTTGTAGAGGTCAATCGCGCCCCGGTCGGTGAGCGAGGCGAGATAATAGGCGACGACGCGCTCCTGCGTCAGGTCCGGGCCGGTCCCGATCATTGCGCGCCACATTTGCGGCAGGAGGCGGCGGTGCTGGCTGAGAGCGACGAACAGTTGCTCCATGATATATCGCGCCTTGTATGCCTGCCGCGCGATCACCGGCCCGCGATAGACATTCTCCAGCAAAAAGGAGATCAACTGTTGGACATCCCGCTCCGACTGCGCGCCGAAGCCGATCACGGCGGTGTGCGCGGCACGGGCCGCGTCGAGCGTTTCGATCTCCCACTCCGCGACGCGCCCGAGTGAGGTGCGCCGCACGTCGCTGATCAGCGAGTTAATCATATGCCGCCGGATGCGCCGCACAAACAACGCCTCGCGCCCCTGGATATCCGGCACCTCGCGCCGCGCCGTCTCCGCGCTTCGCAGCCAGACCCGGCAGTCGTTCGCCTCCGCCCATGCCTGGAGATGGCCCAGCGCGAGCATGCGCGATTCGATCGCGTCCTGCACATCGTGCGTCGCGTAGGCGATCACATCCGCGAGGTTGCAGACCTGCGCTTCGAGCGAGGGCTGCACGGTGCGCACGTACTCACCTGTCGTGACGGGGAGGTCGAAGGGCGTCTGATGGCGCGCGATCCCCTCGCGGCACGCCCACGTCAGGTCGAGGCCGGGATAGTCCGAATAGTTAACCTCGATCTCCTCGACGACGACGAGTGAGTGGAAGTTGGAGTCCCAGCCGCCCTGATCGGCAAGCAGGGCATTCAGGGCGGTCTCGCCAGTGTGGCCGAAGGGCGTGTGACCGAGGTCGTGGCCGAGGCAGATCGCCTCCGTCAGTGGCTCGGAGAGATCGAGAAGCGTCGCGATGGCGCGGCCAATCTGTGCCGTTTCCAGCGTGTGCGTCAGGCGGGTACGGAAAAAGTCGCCCTCGGAGACGACCATCACCTGCGTCTTGTGTTGCAGGCGGCGGAAGGCATCGGCATGGATGATCCGGTCGCGGTCGTGCGCGAAGGCGGGGCGCGGGTCATCACTCGCGCGGGGCGGAGCGTACCGCCGGTCGGTATAGGGCGCGGTCTCGGGCGTGCGGAGATGGGAAAGGACTGAGGACTGAGGACTGAGGACTGAGTCTGTCATAACGCCGCCCTGCTTCTGTCAAATGCACGCGCGTTGTTGCATGTGCAAAGTGTACCACGAAGCATTGATACGCCGAGAAAGCGCGTGCGACCCACTCAGTACTTAGCACTCAGCACTCAGGACTCGGTGCTTCGTCTGACTTTCTTCGCGCGCAGGCCGTGGATGTAGCAGGCATGATGCCAGAGTTCGGAGCGGGGGATGCTCGTCGCGGCGACATCCCAGTGGGCGAGGACGCAACCATTGACGACGCGGATGCCCGCCGCGCGGTAGATCTCGCGCTCAGTCGTGTCGAAGCCGTTGATGATCGGCCCGAACATCCGCCAGAGGATCGGCCTCCCGGTTTGCTCCATCTCCCGCGCGAGCGTGCGGGCGAAGTGACTGGGCAGGAAGGAGACGACGCAGTCCACAGCGTGCGGCGCGGCGAGGAGCGACGGGTAGCACGGATCGCCGAGGATCGTCGCGCGGTCCGGGCAGATGGGGATGACGTCCAGTCGCCACTCGCGCCGCATCACCTCGTATGCCTTGAATGCCTCGTGCGGCGGTTTGCGGAGAATGCGGTAGAAGTTCTGGTCCGTCCCGTTCTCCGCGCCACCGTCCGGCCCATACTCCCGCCCGAGAGCGTAGACCGCGTAGCGCATCGTCGTTGTCAGGCCATCCCGGATTTCCGTCATTGCTCCGCTCGGGACTAAGGACTGAGGACTAAGGACTGAGGACTGAGGATCAGCCCATCGTCCTTAAAGTGTACCATCGAGCACAGGAAACGGATTGATTGGGGCGGGGCGTAACGTTCCTGCTATACTGCGTTGATGCGGGGCTGATGGAGCGAACAGGAGAAAGCAGCGATGGAACTGAAACTCGCGTCCGCGATGAGCCGGTTGGGAACGGAGACGGCGTTTGAGGTGCTCGCGAAGGCGCGGGCATTAGAGGCGCAGGGGCGGTCAGTCATTCACCTCGAGATCGGCGAACCCGACTTCGACACGCCCGCGCACATCATCGAGGCGGCGAAGCGCGCGCTCGATGAAGGCTATACACACTATGGCCCGGCAGCGGGCCTGCCCGAACTGCGGGAAGCGATTGCCCAGGAGATTTCGACCAGTCGCGGTATCAGCGTGCAGCCCGATCAGGTCGTCGTGACGCCGGGCGGCAAGCCGGTGATGTTCTACGCGATCCTCGCCCTCTGCGAGGCGGGCGACGAGGTGATCTACCAGAATCCCGGCTTCCCGATCTACGAGTCCATGATTAACTTCGTCGGCGCGAAGGCCGTGCCGCTGCCGCTGCTGGAAGAAAAAGGGTTCGCCTTCAGCATTGACGATCTCAAATCGCGCATCACGCCCCGGACGAAGATGCTCGTCATTAACTCCCCCGCGAACCCGACGGGCGGCATCATCCCGAAGGAAGACCTCACGGCCATCGCTGAATTGGCGCTGAAGCACAACTTCTGGGTGCTCTCGGACGAGATTTACTGCCGGTTGCTCTACGAAGGCGCGCATTCTTCCATTGCCGCCGAACCGGGGATGGACGACCGCACGATCATCCTCGACGGTTTCTCCAAGACCTACGCGATGACCGGCTGGCGGATGGGGTATGGCGTCGTGCCGGCGAATCTCGCGCCGAGCATCATCAAGTTGATGGTGAACTCCAACTCCTGCACGGCATCGTTCACGCAGCGCGCGGGCGTCGCGGCGATTACCGGCCCGCAGGACGAGGTAGACCGGATGCGCGCCGAGTTCCGGCGGCGGCGGGACGCGGTTGTCGGCGCGCTGAACGCCATCCCTGGCGTGCGATGCGAACTGCCGAAGGGCGCGTTTTACGCCTTCCCGAATGTCTCCGGCACTGGCCTGGGAGAACGCGAAATCGCCGACCGGCTGTTGCAGGAGGCGGGTGTCGCCACCCTCGCGGGGACGGCATTCGGCGCGTACGGCGCGGGCTACCTTCGCCTCTCCTACGCCAACTCGATGGAGAACCTGATGGAGGCGACCCGCCGCATCGGCCAGTTTGTCGAAAGCCTCGCGGCCGTCCCAGCGGACTAAGTGGACAGCAGCGGCTCCCGAACATGACCGTTCTTTTTGTGGAAGTGCTACTCGGCTTCCCGGTGGAAAGAGCGATCCCACCCGCACGTTGCGGCGCATCGCGCCCGTGGCTTTGATCTTACGATCGGCTCGAAAAGTGTGAGTGGTAGACGCCCTGAGGATCGCTCGCCGCGACTTCCGGGCGCATCCTCGGTTGTCCAGAGCGAAGATCGGGGGAGCAGATGCGCACGCGGGAATGTCTCCTGAGACGTGCGATAGCCTTCTCTTTCACGCAGTTCCTGTATCAATCCAAGAATCGCGGAATCATCATTGACACAGGCGATCACTTGCGTCTATCAGGCATCTCCTATTGACAACAGAAACAATCGGAATTAGAATGTTCGTACGTAGAACGGATGAGCGGTTGACGGAAAGCAAGGAGGCGACGCAGTGACGAAGTTTGACTTTCCTGGCGAGAGCGATGCATACCGGCGGGCGCGGGCGGAACTATTGGCGGCGGAGATCGCGCTGAAGGACCAGATCGAGCAGGTCGCGGCGATGCGGCGAGCCTTGCCGATGGGGATGCCGGTGCCGGAGTACATCTTCCGCGAAGGCCCCACCGATCTCAGCCGGAATAACCCGGCGGACTTTTCCGATGTGCGGCTTGCGGACCTCTTCACTGATGGGCACGAGACGCTGATCGTGGATCATCTGATGTTCGGCGCGGGCGGCCATCAGGCGTTCTTCGGTATGGGCGATGACGCACCCTGCCCGATGTGCAGTATGTGGGCGGACGGCTACAACGCGATCGCGCCCCATATCGAGCAGCGGGCGAGTTTCGTGCTCGTCGCGAAGGCGGAGATCGGCGTGCTGCGGCAGTGGGCGCGGCAGCGGGGGTGGGATCGTCTCCGCCTCCTCTCCAGCCACGCCAGCACCTTCAACCGCGATTTCAACATGGAGGATGCGAAGGGCGACCAGCAGCCCGGCCTGAGCGTTTTCAGCCGCACACCGGATGGCACGGTCCACCATCGCTACTCGATCGGCGCGGAATTCGATGACCACAACGGGCGCGGCATTGATCTCTACTCCCCGGTCTGGCAACTGCTCGACCTGACGCCGGAAGGGCGGGGCGACTGGTATCCGGCTCATTCCTACATGGCGCGACGGAGCGAGTCGGCCGGGGTCGCCTGAGATGCGCAGTGGCTGACGAGACGGCTCCGCTCGGCTTCGCGCTTGGGGCGGCGACGCGCAAACTGGCGAAGTTCTATGCCCGTGCGCTCGCCGATGGGCCGGTGACACCCTCGCAACTCGCCCTCCTGCGGCAGTTGTGGGTGGAGGACGGGCAGCAGCTGCGGCTGCTCGGCCAGCGCGCCCAACTGGACGCGACTTCCGCGACGTGGCTCGTGGACCAATTGGAAGCGGGTGGCTTCCTCGAACGCCGCCGGGCGGACCCCGATCGCCGCGTCGTCCGCGTCTGGTTGACCGAGGCGGGGTGGCGGCTCCGAACGACGCTCGTACCGGAAATCGCGCGCTGGGAGGAGGCGATTGCAGAGACGCTTCTGCAGCATCACACGTCGGAGGAGGTCGCCATCTTCCGTGGGGTGCTGACGACGATCATCGCGGTTTTCCCAGAAGGGGATGATCTGTGGGCGGCGCGCTCCGCCCTGTGGGATGCACGGCTGAATGCATTGAAAGCGTTTGTGGAAGCGGATGCAGGGAAAGGAGCGACGGATGGCAATGACGCAACAGACGAGCGGCCGGACGATTGAGAAGGAACTCTTCATCCGTGCGACGCCGGAGCGGGTTTTTCGCGCGCTGACGGACAAAGCGGAATTGGAGGCATGGTTCGTCAAGGAAGCGACGGTTGATCTCCGCGTCGGCGGGGCATTGCGCCTCTTCTGGGACCCAACATCGGTCGAGGGCACATTCCTCGAAGTGGACCCGCCGCACCGCGTCGTCTTTACGTGGGACGAGCGCCCGCAGGTCGCAGGCATCACGACTTCCGCCTTCACGCTCACTGCCGAGGGGAGCGGCACGCGCCTCCATCTCGTCCACTCCGGCTTCGGCAGCGGCGCGGCGTGGGATCACCTCTTCGACGGCGTCAATTCCGGCTGGGATGAGGAATTGCAGAAACTTCGCACGTATCTCGAGGAGGCATCCCTTCCGTGAATCATCCATCCAGCACGCCAGAAGCGCGCTTTACCACGATTGTCGAGGAACTTCTCGGCAATCCAGATGTCACACCCCCGTCGGGGACGGGATTCGGCGCATCGGGACTGAAGGTGGGCGGGAAGATCTTTGCCATGCTCTCGTCCAAAGGTCAGTTTGTCGTCAAACTGCCCCCGCAACGGGTGGCTGCGCTCATCGCTTCCGGAGATGGGGAACGCTTCGATCCCGGTCATGGCCGACTGATGAAGGAATGGGTAACCGTCGGACCAACCTCTGAAGAGGAATGGCTGCCGCTGGCGAGAGAGGCGATGGCGTTCGTGGCCTCGAAACGTTGAGTGGGAATCGCGTATCAGCGTTGTGCGCGCTACCTTTCAGAGGCATCTTCGATGACTTGATGGAACTCGATCACGCGGCCGTCGGGATCGGCGCAGAAGAGTTGATGCCATCCCTTGATTGCCCATTCGCCCATGTCGCTGTACGGGATACCCGCCGCGTCCAGCCGCGCCCGCACCGCCGCGATGTCGTCCACGCGGAAGGCGAGATGCCCCGCGCCGAGCGGGTTGACGGGCAGGTCGTTGCGTGCCGCGAAGTCGGGATCGCTGGGGATGAAGTGGTACTGATAGCCGCGCTCATCCTGCAAGGTGGCGATTGTCGCGCCATACGCCTCCCGGTCGCGCGGTAACTCGACGGGTACGAGGCCGAGCAGGGCGCGGTAGAAAGCGGCGCTCGCCTCCCAATGCGCGCCAGCGAGATTGAGATGATGGGGCCGTGGAGTGTCGGTCACTTGCAAGGTCTCCTTTCAGAATCGTAGCCCCGTACCTTGTTTGCGGAGCCAGACGCGGTGCGCGCGATACGCCGGGCAGTAGCGCGCGACGACGCGCCAGAAATGTACCGAGTGGTTCATCTCGACGCGGTGGGCCAGTTCGTGAACGACGACGTAATCGAGCACGGCGGATGGCGCGAGGACGAGCCGCCAGTTGAAATTGAGGTTGCCCGCCCGCGAGTAACTGCCCCAGCGCGTCTTTTGATCCCGAATGGCAACGCGGCCATAGGCCAGCTGCATTTCCTTCGCGCGCGAGGCAACATGCGCGGCGATGGCGAACCGCGCCACCGCGCGCAGCCATCCTTCCAGCGCGGGCCGTGCCAACGCCGCCTCCGGCACCGTGATCGCCAATGCCTGCCCCTCATGCACGACCGTCACGCGCTTGCCCGGTACGACCGCCACGCGGATGGCGTGCGGTGCGCCGAGGAAAGCGATCTCCTCCGGCAATGGCGTGCCGACGACGGGCGCCGCAGGGAGCGCGGCGAAACGGTCGAGGTGCTTCAAAATCCAGCCCTGCCGCCGCAGAATGAAGTTCAGCAGGCGACAGCGGTCATATCCCAGTGGCGCGACGACACGCAGCCCCGTGCCCGGCGCGACGATCAACCGGGGCTGCCGCGCGCGGTGACTGATCGTCAAAGTGTAGGGGACGGTCCGCCCCGCGAGCATCACCTGTTCGGTCACCGTACCGCTTCCTTTCCCGCCATCCCCGCATATCGGAGGGAGCATAGCACGCCGCGTGCGACGATACTCGTCTCCCATATAGACCATGCCATCCTTACCGACTATCATGTGGGCGAGCCATGGCGATAGTGCCACGAGCAGGTAAAGGGGCGCGAAAGATGCGGGCGGATGCGCGGTATGAGATGATCGTCCTCGGGCTTGGTGGGATGGGCAGCGCGACGGCGTACCATCTCGCGCGGCGCGGGCGGCGCGTCCTCGGCCTCGACGCCTTCGCACGCGGTCACCACAACGGCTCGTCCCACGGCCGCTCGCGCGGCATCCGCGAGGCGTACGGCGAATCGCCGCAATACGTCCCGCTCGTCCAGCGCGCGTACGCCCTCTGGCGCGAACTGGAAGCGGAGACGGGCCAGCATCTCCTGACGATCACGGGCGGCATCAGTATAGGCCCCACCGAACCGGGCTTCGGCGCGAACCAGAAGGCCGCCGCCAGGCAATACGGCCTGACCGTCGAGGAACTGTCGCCGGAGGAGATCATGGCGCGCTGGGCCGGCTTCCGGGTGCCGGAGGGCTATCGTGGCATCTATGACCCGCATACCGGGTTCCTCTTGCCAGAGCCGTGCGTCGCCGCGCACCTCGATCTCGCCATCAGGTACGGAGCGGCATTGCATCACGACGAACCGGTGCGCCGCTGGTCGCCGGATGGCATGGGCGTCCGTGTGGAGACCGACACGGCGGCATACGCGGCGGATGCGCTCGTCATCACGGCGGGGCCGTGGGCGGGAGAAGTCCTTGCTGGCCTCCATCTGCCGCTCGAACCGTGGCGGATGTACAACGTCTATTTCGCGCCGACCCGCCCCGAACTCTTCAGTCCGGACCGCTTCCCCGTCTACGGCATTCGGGGGCCGGAGGGGAGTTATTACGGCGTGCCGATGCTGCCCGGCGACGGCCTGAAGATCGGGCGGCACGACCGAGGCGATGTCTGTACGCCGGAAACGGCACGGCGCACCATCGAACCCGAGGAAATCACCCTCATGCGTTCCGTCCTCGACACCTATATGCCGGGCGCGACGGGCGAGGCGCTTGCCGCCACCACCTGCCTTTATACGATGACGTCAGACAGCCATTTCATCATTGATCGCCACCCCGAGCATGTAGGTGTCGTCTACGCCGCCGGGTTCTCCGGTCATGGCTTCAAGTTCTCCGCCGTGATCGGTGAAGTGATGGCTGACCTCGCTACCGAGGGCACAACGCCCCACCCAATCGGCTTCCTCTCCGCGTCCCGCTTCGCGGCGGCAACCGCGTAGCGTCGGCATCGCGGCGCGACACGCGCGTTCCTTTGAGACTGGATACTGAGCGGGTTCGCGAACCCGCTCAGTACTCGGCGTCCGTTATTGCTTTATGGCTTCCGACTGTTTACGCGGCGTCCAGCCCTTGACGGACTGCGCCTCGATCGTCGCTTCGTGGAGCATGAAACGCGCCTCGTGCGCCGAACATCGTGTACGGCGTGGCGATGCCGATGCCGCCGCCGCGGCGATGCGTCAGCAATTCACCGGCGTGCGGAGCCTCCTGAACCTGACGGATGACGCGCGGCAACCGCCCTTGCGCTGATGGCCCGTGTTTGCTATGGTGCAGACCTTGCGCGCGTACGTACATAATCGGCGCAGCGCGGGAAGCGGTACGGCCGGGTGGCAAGGCACATTGGGGAAGGCGCGCACCGTCGGGGCAATGGGACACGGGGTGAGGGGGCAAGGATGGGTCAGGGGAAGGGTTGTCGCAGCCGGTTCACGCGCGGATGTGCGTGGGATGTTCACCGGGTCCGACAATTCCGGCGATGCGTTCTCCGTAGCGGCGTGGGTGGTTTTTTCTTCATGGTGCTGCTCTTCACGGCGCGCGGCGTCGCGGCTGAAACACCCGTGACCAGCCAGCCATCACCGCCCGCGACAGCGCAGTCGCCACCGACCACCGCGGCATCACCCGGCGCGGCGGGGCAACTCAATCCCGGTACATCGTCGCCACCATCCCCGGCGCCGTCGCCGGCATCAGGACCGACGCCCACCAGCACGGCGATCCTCATGCCACTGCAACCGCCGACGGCTGAGATGCCCCCGGTGACGGCGACATCCGGAGCGGCCTCGCCTACGACGCCCGCGCCGACCGTACCGCCGACCGCAACGCATCCTCCGAATACGCCGACCATGCCAGCCGCCGCGTCGAGTCAGCCGACAGGCACACCCGCCGCCACCCCAGGCCCGGAGGAGAGCGCGGCCCTTGCGAATCTCGTGCTGCTCGACGACCCGGGCACCGGCGGCAACCTGACGATTGTCCGTGCCGCTGCACGTCACTTCGGCGAGCAAGTCCGGCCGGATGGCGTTCCGTGGGTCGGGTGGTGCGAGATGTACATCGGCAATGTGATGGACGAGGCGGGCATCGCGCGCGCGCGCTACGCGACCGCCCTGCTCGACGCGGCGAGCGGCCCGCTCTATCGCGGCCGCGCACCGGCGGGGAGTGTCGTCTTTTTCGATCAGCGCTCGGATCCGAATGGTCATGCCGGCATCGCCCTGGGTGACGGCACGATGCTCTCCGCGCTCAACAACGGCATCGTCCGCAGCATGTACGAGAACTGGCCTTCGTACCTCGGTTGGCGCCCGTACGGCACGACCGCCCCGCCCGGCGAGACCTTCATGATCGCGCCACTTCTGACGCCGACAGTGAGCGATTTGCCCCGTATGCCCGCGTGGCCGTAGGAGTGGCAGGCAGTGTATGGGAGCGAGAGCAGGGGAGTCGGGCGGTCGCTGATCGTGTCGCTTCCTCGGTTTCAAGGGCCGGTTTTCGGTTTCGTTTCATTGCCTGCTGGCTGCCGACTGCCGCCCGCTCTGCTATAGTATGGCGCGGAACTTGCGGCGAGGATGACCGGCCTGTCCGGGTCAGCGCAGCGTCAGGAGGGCACGGTACAGTGTCGTATTGCGCCATCAGAGATCGGCGGAGTCTGTTAGGGGTTTCCTGGCGGCGATTCGCCGCGTGGATCACGTCTCGTGCGGTCGCTATCGCTGCCCGAAGGCCCCATGACGATTAGTGTTACTGAAGAGCGTCGGGCCGCGATCTTTACGCTGGACGCGGAGGCGGGTGCGCCGGCCGCCATCGCCCTCGCCGCAGGCAGCGCCGCCCTCTTCGGCATCCTTTTCGTCCTCGCCTCCATCACGGCGGATTGGCCGATCGGGCCTGCCGCCGTCCCGCCCTACGAGCAGATCACGCGCAACGCCCAACTCTTCCACGAGATCTTCCCATCCCTCGCCGCCTTCCCGCCCGCGCAACTCGCATTGGTCGCGTGGTTCTGCGTTGTCGGCTTGTGGCTCGTCTACCTGCCGCTCGTCTGGAAACTGCGTGGTGAGGCGATTGATCATCGCATTATCCTCACCGGTGCGGTCGTGCTCGGTCTGATGGCCGTGATCGTCCCGCCGCTCTTCTCGACGGACCCCTTCTCGTATGCAATGTACGCCCGATTCGAGACGATCTATCATGCGAACCCGTATCTCGGCACCGCACGCAGTGTCGCGCCCGGCGACCCACTCATCCCGTATCTCTACTGGCGGGATATTCCCTCGCCCTATGGCCCCTTATGGACGCTCATTTCACAGGCGCTCGTCGCCGGCGGCGATCGGGCGCCGCTCGAAATGATCCTCCGCTTCAAGGTGGTGGCGCTCGCCTTCACGCTGCTGGATGGCTGGCTGATTTACACCTTTGTCCGTCAGCGATGGCCGGAGCAGGCGGGGTGGTACTATCTCGCCTTCGCGTGGAACCCGATGGTGCTCGTCGAGGGGATTGTCATCGGGCACAATGACGTGCTCATCCTTGCGGTGATGCTCGGGAGCGCGCTCCTGCTCGCACGCGCCCGCCCGATCGCCACCATCGCGGGGCTGACCGTCTCGGCGCTGATCAAGTACTCGACGCTGCCGGTTGTTGGGCTGTCCGGGCTGCGCCTCCTCCTTCGCACGCCATTCCGGGCACGCTGGTGGCTGGCGGCCCGGTTGGCATTGGCGACTCTGGCGCTGGCTGTTTGCGCCTTCTTTCCTTACTGGGCGGGCTACCGGAGCGTGATGAGCACCGTCAACGAACCGGGCCGGGGGGTGAATAACCTTGTCGCGAAGGTGATTGGCGGGGCGCTCTGGCTGCTTACCGGTGGTCGCCTTTCGACACACACCCCCGCCGCGATCGTCGGCATCATCGCGCTGCTGTTCGCGACGTGGCAAGTGCGGGAGATCTGGCGTTCCCGTATGATGCTCAATGCGTGGACGATCCATGACGAACTGGCGGCATGGGCAGATTCGCTCGCGGTCTTCCTAATCCTTTGGCCGCGCATCCGCACCTGGTACTTCCTCGTCCCGCTTGGCCTCTCGCTTGCCTCCGGCCGTGCCCCCCGCCGTTTCTCCTTCTGGTTCCTGATCGGCCTGACGATCTACTCCTACATCTCCTATTTCCGGTAAGACTGAGGATGGACGGAACGATACCGGGCACACCGGGCGCTCTCCGGGCAGGCCACGTCAGTTTGCACTTTGCGCTCCGCGGCATCGTGGATCGTGGTATACTGACGGGGCGAGAGAAACACGGCCCGGTCTTTCGGGCTACGCTCATTCTCGTATCAGCCTCACGGAGTCCTTCTCTTCAGCGATAGGAGTGCGCGCGCATTACCGACGCGTCCGGCATCGCTGCGAGGCAGAACAGGTACGTCCCGAAATGACCGCAGAAGCGAAACCGACCGGCGCCGCCATACTCGTTGACAAACTCCGCCGCTGGTGGGGCGCCCTCACGCACCGCGCGTAACCGATTGTCCGTGGGGAGCAGGCGACCGCCGGGTCGCCCTCTGTGCGTGGCATGGGCGGCGGGCCGTTCACCGGACGCGGATCGCCGCCTGGGCGATCCCATACCCACCCCCGGCCAGGAAGGAGCAAGCACTGATGGCACTGCGATCCCGAAACGCCCAGGATCTGCATGGGCCACCACTGGGCGAATGGGAGGAATCAAAGCGCGTCTCCCTACCGGGTGGGGGCATCATGTACGTGCCGGCCACGTTCACGTCAACCACCGACCTGCGGGCGAAAGACCCCTTGCCGAAGTACCGGTGGCGCGGTGAACCGGGCGATGGCACGATCGAAGTAGAATTGATCGGCTATCATCGGGCGATGCGACTCAATCGCGCGCGGTACAGCCAGACGATGAAGGAGCGCATTGAGGAGCGGGAGGGGACGATCCTCGGTGATCTGGAAACGATAACCGTCAGCGGGTACGAGACACTCTATGGGCGCTACCGCCTGACGCACGCAACGTATCCCACCGTCGTGCAGTTCGGCGCATACGCGCGCATCCTCACGCGCAACGCGGGGCTGCTCGTCGCGGTCGAACACCCCGACCCTGACCGTCTCGACCCATTCGCGAAAGCGGTGCTCGCCACCCTCGTACTCTGAGTGGGCAATCGGTACGTGCGAAAAGCCGCCCGTCGGGGGGCGGCTTTTCGCACGTTTGCACCCTGCGGTGAGTGGGCGCGCAGTACGGCGGATCGTTGGGGCCGTCGCATGCTGTGGCAGCACTCTTGCCTGATGCATTCTGACGGCATATGCCGAGATGGGACAGAACGAGATGGAAAGCACGGAACACGACGAGTTGGTCACGATTCGCACGCAACTCACCGTCGCCTTGCTCGCTGTCACGCAGTTACAACGCAAGCGCGCGAATGTTGCCGATGCCGACC
This sequence comes from uncultured Thermomicrobia bacterium, assembly GCA_937968015.1. GTDB lineage: Bacteria > Chloroflexota > Chloroflexia > Thermomicrobiales > JALYUS01 > JALYUS01. The sequence goes on along the minus strand of CALBSO010000119.1, from coordinate 3,089 downwards.
GGTTGCTCGCCTATGTCGCTACCGCGCTCGCGCGAATTACCCGCGAGGTTCGCAAGGTTGACGCACTGATCGCCCGCCTGGAAAACCGCGAGGCAATGCGCGCGGACCGGTTCCGGTTGCGCGCGCATCGCCATACCAGCGAGGATCAGGGGAGCCGGGAACAGGGCGAACCGACGCCGCGCCGCGCGGAGAGAACGGACTATCACTCGCCGACCGGCTGACGCGCCTCCGTCGCAGGCGCGGCATTCAGGGTGATCGCAACTGTCATATCCAGGCGCGATGAGCGCGGATGCTCTCTGCTCTCTGCTGCCTGACCGATGTATCGAGGAGAGATCATCACCTCCCTCCTGATGCTGCTATCATCGGGGTCACCGTTTCCCTGAACTACCGACGTATCCGTGGGAGGAATCGTGATGCCGCTCGAAGTCTTCGATTACCGGACGGATGTCCGCAATATTTTCATCACACCGGAGATGCGGGCGCGCATCATCCGCAGGGAGCCGGGCACGGCGGGCGGCGGCCACACGCACGACCTCGGACACGAGATTTACCTCATTCTCGAAGGGCGGGCGGAGATCACGATTGCGGGCGAGTCCGCGATCCTCGGGCCGGGGCAGATGTGCATCGTCCGCGCCGATGAGTGGCACACAATCCGGGTCGTTGGGGATACACCACTGACCTACTACCTCTCCGTCACGCCTCACCTGGAGCCGACGCACACGCAGTGGGATCATGAAGGCGGCACGAAATTACCGTATCAGTATGGCGGCTCGACGCGCGAGGAACGCCGCACGCGCACGACGCCGCCCGAAGCGCCGGAAACCCTCCTCTCCCATCATCTCGCGGCCGCGCATGCGCTCGCTGATGCGGCTGTGGCGAACGCGGCGGCCCAGGAAGCAGCGGGGACGAACCTGCGGAGCGCATTGAGCGCGGGCGACAAAGCCGCCGCGAAGGACGCCATTGACGCGATGTGGCGCTCGATCTACACGACCTACAAACAGTTGCAGGCGATGGAAACCGTCTGGAACGAACTCGCGCCCACCGTCGCGGGGGAGTGACGGGGCGAACCCCTACCATCGTGGAAGACGATGGTAGGGGTTACGCAGTTGCCACGAGGAAGTTCGGTGATGGCAGGGGTGCAGCCCGCATCGTACACACCGGATGCTCATTTGCCCGACATCGGTAGCAGGGCTATACTTGCCGACATGGAGCATCGAGACGCGGGCACACACATGAGAGAGCAATCTTCCTGGCGAAGCCCGTGGCGACACGTCGCCATGGTGTTCATCATCGTGCTGCTCGTCCACCAAGCCATCATGGTCATGCCGCTTCGCATGACCGCGCCGGTAATGGCAGCCACGAGCCGATCGAACATCGCCCTACCGTGTGATGGTGCATGTCCGAGCGGCGTTATCAGTCTCTGCATCCCCGGTCACATCTGCGCCGGGGTTGTGGCAGCACTGACCCGGCTGCCGTTCAGCTCGCTGATGCCACTCCTCCTCCTGATCGTCACATTGATGGCGATCCGGACACCGACCCTCGCCCTCCGGCGCGAGCGCTGGTTCTGGCCACCCGACCGTAGACGCGCCCTCCTCCAGGTCTTTCTGATCTGATCTCCCGATCCTGACGCAGCCTGCCTGACCGCATCGCCGCGGTAGGCGGATGATGTGTTGCCGTGCGCATCGGTGCGCATAACGGGAGGTCGGTTCATGGCGAAGACAGCGACAAAGCCAACAAGGCAGCCCAATCAACGCGAACGGATGCAGCGAGAAGCGAAAGGCAAGCAGCGACAGCGCCGGTTGCTCCTCAGCGGTCTGCTCGGTGTAACCGTCCTCGGCATCGCGATCGGTGTATGGGCGATCACGTCCCGCGTCGGATCGGAGCCGAGCACGGGGGCGCTGTACCAGTTCCACACCCAGGACATCCATTCCCTCGCCTTCGACCCGGGCGACCCGAACACGATCTTCTTCGGCCACCACACCGGCCTGAAAATCAGCCATGACGCCGGTCTCAGTTGGCGGGACGTGTCGGTGGGCAACGTCGACGCGATGCAACTTGCGATGCCCGCCTCGAGTGGGGACCGACGGTACCTCGCTGGACACAACCTCTTCATGGTCAGCACCGATGGTGGCAAGACGTGGCGCAATCAGCCGACGAACCTGCCGGGACTCGACCTCCACACGTTTACGGCCAGCCCATCCGATCCGCTGCGCCTCTACACGGCGCCCGTCGGCTTCAACGGCCTCTTCACGAGCACGGATGGCGGCAACCAGTGGCAGCAACTGCCCTTGCCACCAGGCGGGTCGAGCGGGATGGGCCTCGCCGTCGCGCCGGATAGTCCGCTCCATCTTTATGCCGGTATCGGCACACGTATCGCGGAAAGTCGCGACGGCGGCAAGACCTGGGCGACGCAACCCGGCCCGACAGCGGAAACGATCCAACTCGCGGTTGATCCCACCGGCATCCTCTATGCCGGGACTGTGCAGGGACTCGCCAAGCGCGCGCTGGATGGGACGTGGCATACCTTGCCATTGCCGTCAGGCGCGGCGGTCTTCGCGATATCCGTTAGCCCCACGCAGCCGAATCGGGTCGCCGTGGTCGATCAGCAGGGACACTTTTATCGCAGTGACGATGGCGGCCAGACGTGGACAAGCGCGTAATCGCCTCGGGCTCCGGGCCACGGCCCGCCCATACGGATCGTTGGCTGGACGTGGCGCTTGGCGTATCGGTAATCGCGCTGGCCACCGTAGTGACGATCGGTAGTGTCGTGGAGAGGTCGGCGCGCACGCCACTGGTGCGTGTCAGTCAACCGGCGCCGGAGTTCACACTTCCCTCAACCGACGGTACCGTCGTGTCGCTCGCATCCATGCGCGGCCACCCGGTGATCCTGGCCTTCGTGCCGTCGGCGCTCTGTAACCAATGTCGGCAACAACTGCGCGCGCTGCAGGAGGCGTTCCCGGCGCTTCATGGACGAGGGGCGATGGTCTTCGTTGTATCAGTGGATAGCACGGCGCAGCAACGGTCCGCCGCGCGCGATCTAAGTAGGTGCTGGTAAGTTCGCACGCTTGGTGTACGCCTTGCGCGGACGG
>CALBSO010000118.1 GCA_937968015.1 uncultured Thermomicrobia bacterium | reverse complement strand
TCATGCCAACTACTCTACCCGCTCCCACCCGCTTCGCTCAACTGCGTAAGTCCTATTCTTTTTGGCGGTTGGCAGTGCGGTAGTAACCATAGGGGTTGCCATAGGTGTGTCGGATCGTAGCGTGGAGAGCAAGGGCTCCCTTTTAGTCCCGACCGTGTCAGGGACTGTGTACTCCAAGGGATCCTTCCTTCGCATACTGACTGATCCTAGGGCGATGATACATGTTTATCACCTCATGTCAACTCCCACATTCTGACATCCGTGCATAACGCGGTCGTACAATAGAGGGAAGAACGGCGGCAGAGGATGGAGGAATGACGATGGAGCTTCGCGCACAGGAAATCGACGTATTTGACACGTACCTTGCCCCCTTCACGGCATTGGCCGGGGATCAACGCACCGTCCGTCTACTCGGCGAGACGGTGTACTGCCCTGAGGGCGCCCGCATCATCGGCAGCGAATCCTTGTGTTGCAGCCGGATCGCCGCTTTTTCCCCCTGGACTGGCTGCCACGCCGCATGCGGAGCAACGGATTCGTCGCATGATTCACGGTGAGACGACACGACATTCGCCCGCGCTCGATGCCGACCATCTTCTGAGCCGACTGCGCGAACGCGGCGTTGCGCAGTTGCGCGACGAGCGAGCCATCTGGGTGATCCTCGACGGCTCTGATCTCAGAAAGCCGCATGCGCGGGCGATGGGAGGATTACAGCGGGTCAAGCGGTTGGCAGGCGGTGGGATGGTGCCGGGCTATCGGACGCTCAACGCCATCGGCATCGGGCTGCAGGGGCGCGGCTTGTTATATCACCATCTGTTCAGCAGCACGGCGGACGATTTCGTCAGCGAGTCCGCCGAGACGCAGGTTGCGCTGGGGGCGGTCGGCACGGCGCTCGCGCCGCTGGATGCCGACGTGACCTACCTCCTCGATGCGGGATTTGATGACATCGCGGTGTGGGACACCATCTGGGCGCAGGGGGCGCACGTCGTCGTGCGGGTGCGGGATCGCACGCGCCTCGTCCATCCCACCGCAACAGCCCCGGCGTGTCATTTGCAGGAATGCGCGCCGGGTTTGCGCCCGCTGGCACATGTGGAAACCGAGTTGGTCGTGCGCAAGGCGGGGCAACGGCGCGAGAAGTTGCAGCCGGTCAGTGCGGTGGTGGCGGCGGTGCCGTTCGTCTTGCGCTATCAGCACGCGGCGCGGATGGCGGCACCGGGGGAATGGCGGGAGCGGGCGCTCTGGCTCGTGGAAGTGCGCTTGGAGCACGTCATGAGCGAACCGTGGTGGTTGCTGACGGATCGCCCGGTGGAGACGGCGGAGGCGGCGATGGAGATTTTCCGGATGTACCGGCAGCGGTGGGCAATCGAGGATGCCTTCAAGGTCGGCAAGCAATGTCTGGGCTGGGAGGACGTGCAAGTGCTCGCATTCGACGCGGTGCGACTGCTGGTGGCGCTCGGCTGGGTAGCGGCGGGGTTTCTCTATGAGTTGGGCGTGACGCTGGAATGGGAAGAAGTCCGGCTCCTGCGGCGGTTGGGGGGCGGCGAGGAACGAGAACACCGACCACCGGGAAAGATCATCCTGACACGCGGGTTACGACGCTTGTTGGATGTGTTCGCCACCGAAGCGATCCTGGCGGCGCATATCCGAGAATATGGGGCGTTACCACCCCGGCTTGCCGCGATCCTCGGTCGTCCGGTCACTGGCTGAGTTATGTCCGGATGTCAGTTCACTATCCTTGACATCCGTCTTATGCCCCGGTACCGCCTTGAGATGTTGCGCATTGACGAGCGTGATCGTGCGCTCCTCGTGTTCGAGCAGATTGAAGACCGGTCGCCAATAAACCCCCGTCGACTCCATCGTGATCTGGGTGACTCCGTGACCGGTCAACCAATCATCGAGTGCCAGTAAATCAGCGGTCATCGTCCCGAAGGTGCGCACCTGCCGCCGTACACTGCCGTCCGGGTCAGTCACCAGGACACAGGCGACGACACTCTTCTTATGGACATCGAGACCACAACACCGGGCATGTACGACCTGCATACGTCCTCCTCCGCGACGGGTGAGTGAACGACACGGTCGTGTGGGATGCGCAAAACGACAAGTTTCCCTCCCGTGCTCATCGCGGGCGCGATGGCAACCATCGTGGTTGCTGGAAGCATCCCGGAGTCAGCTTTTTAGACGGGCGCATGGCACCGGTAAGCGTTCGACTTTCGGCACGACCGTGCGCTGAGTATCGCACCCGGGATTTTCATTGTCGTGGTTGTCCTAGCGGGACATCGCACTTTTTAGCGCTCTCACGCTGGACTGCCCATTTGACGGCGTTGCCATGCTACCTGTGCCATCAGGCCTTCCCGCAAGGGTACGTGCGGCATGAATCCCAAACGCTCCTGCGCAAGAGCGGTATGGGCAAGTGCGCGTTGCTGCTCCCCAGGCCGGGCAGGAGTATGCTGAATCACGGCTTCCATGCCAATAATCTCCTCCAGGAGGCAGACGACCTGGTTCGCGCTGACCTCCTCCGAACCGCCGATGTTGTAGGTCGTACCGCTGTGGAAGTGCTGATGGGCCAGAATCGTGGCGCGGACAATATCACTGACATACGTGTTGCCGCGCGACTGATTACCGTCACCGAATATGGTGATCGGGCGACCGTGAAGGATGTTGTCAATGAAGATGGTGTACCCCATGTCCGGTCGTTGGCGCGGGCCATAGACCGAGAAATACCTGAGGATGCTCGTCGGCAAGGCGAATTGCTCGTGATATGTCCGAATAAGATGCTCCGCAGCCAGCTTCGTGATGCCATAGGGCGAAGCGGGCTGCGGCATTGTCGTTTCCGGCCCTATCACATCGCGGCCATAGATGCTGGAGGTGCTGGCATACAAAAACTCCCGAACCGTGCCGCTTGCGCGAGCGGCTTCGAGTAGACGTTGTGTCGCGAGAATATTGCATGTCATATAAAGGTCAAAGTTGGTCCAACTGAGGAGCAGGCCAGGCATCGCGGCGAGGTGAAAAACAACCTCTACTCCGTCCATAAGCGGTGCGAGGCTATCCGTACGCAGGTCGCACTCATAAAAGGCGAAGCATAGATGGGTGCGCAGGTCGCCGATGTTCCGTTCTTTCACTGAACGAGGGTAATAGGGAACGAAGGAATCAATTCCCACGACCGAATTGCCCTCCAGGAGCAATGCTTCACAGAGATGCGACCCGATGAATCCCGCCGCTCCCGTCACGAGACAACGCATAGACTCTGCCCCTTTCCCGTAGGCTGATTCCCGCTCGGCGCACAACGATAGGGTACCCATGAGGTGGTTCGGCATTACCGGCGAAATCTGAGCGATCCGCACTAACTTCGCCATCGCTGGCTCTGTCAAAATACCGCGTTACCGTGTTCTTGACGAACGTACGTGTTGCCTCACGAATAAATCTTACTCTGACCGGGTCGTTGCCTCACGAGTATTTCTTACTCCGGCCAGTCGCCAGAGCGCTGCCTGTGCCGCTCCGATCTCCCGGTGGATCGCCGCCGGATTGAGCGTCAGATACTCGTCGCGCAGTCCCGCTTTCACTTCGTCCGTCACTTCCGTGCTCGCGCGCATCCGTTGATACGGCGTCTGGGCGACATCATACCGCTTGATCGTCTTGCCGCCTTCGCGCCGCTTGCTCACCAGTCGGACTGACGGCTGGAAATAGTTTGTCTGCCGCCGCACTAGTCGATAGAGCGTTCCCAACGCTTCGTATGCTTCCCCTCCTTCATAACGATCATCGCCAACGATCTGTCGCACAATCGAATCGTTCTTCTGCTCGACATGACACTGATCGTTCTTCTTGTAGGGCCGACAACGGGTGAAGGTGATCCGTTCGCGCTCACAATAGCGGAATAAGAGATGGTTGATGAACTCGCCGCCGTTGTCCGAATCGAGGCCGAGGACCGGCACGGGGATCAGGGTGCGGGCATGGGCGATCGCGGTGCTGACCGCCTGCTCGCCGCGATTGGGGAGCGCGACGCATTCCGTCCACTGGGTGAGGATGTCGGTGAGGACAAGCGAATGCAAGTACTCGCCATCGCTGCGTTCCCCGCCATGCGCCACCAGATCGATCTCAAAAAAGCCGGGGCGGTCATCATCCCAGTCGGCGAAGGTACGAATGGGGATGTGCTGGCGCAGCAGCGAACCCGGTTTCGTCGTCGTGCGACCGCGCGGGAGGGCGGCACGCCGGG
>CALBSO010000117.1 GCA_937968015.1 uncultured Thermomicrobia bacterium | reverse complement strand
GCGCTGGGGCGGGTCATGACGACCGTGCCGGTGCGCGCGATCTCGCGGATGCCGAAGGGCTGGAGGAGGCCGAGGAAGGAGTCAATCTTGTCCGCCGGGCCGGAAAGTTCGATGACGACCTGGTTGTGCGAGACATCCACGATCTGACCGTTGAAGATGTTCGTCAGCTGCATGAGGTCCGCGCGGTTCTGCGCCGTCGCGTTCACCTTAATCAGCGCCAGTTCCCGCCGCACATGTGGCTCGGTCGTGATGTCTGTCACCTTGAGCACTTCGAGCAATTTGTAGAGTTGCTTTGAGACCTGCTCGACCGTCTCGTCATCGCCATTGAAGACGAAAGTCATCCGCGAGAGGCCCGGCTGCTCGGAATGGCCGACAGTCACACTCTCCGCGTTGAAGGTGCGGCGGCGAAACAAACTCATCACCCGATTGAGGACGCCCGGCTGATCCTCGACAAGGCAGACGAGTGTATGCATGCGTTCGGTCATTGGGTTCTCCTGTGGTTTGAGGCTTGGGGTTCGAGGTTCGAGGAAGGAAGTCCGGTCATCTCCTCCGAACCTCGAACCTCGAACCCATCATGTCGGATCCGCGAAGACCATTTCCTCGTTGCCGAAGCCGGGGCCAACCATTGGATAGACATTCGCCTCACGCTCGGTGCGGAAGTCAATCAGGACGGGGCCGTCCATCTCCTGCGCCCAGCGGATCGCCGCGTCCACCTCGGCGTGCGTCTCCACGCGGCGGGCGGGAACGCCGTATGCCGCCGCGAGCAGGAGGTAATCCGGGCTGGAGATCGGCGTCGCGGAGCGATTGCGCTGGTGGAAGAGGTCCTGCCACTGGCGCACCATACCGAGGTAGCCATTGTTGATGATGCCGATTTTCACCGGATACCCCTCCTGGACGATCGTTTGCAGTTCGTGGAGGGACATCTGGAAGCCACCATCGCCGACGATTGCCCAGACTTCGCTCCCAGGCTTCCCTGCCTGGGCGCCCATCGCCGCCGGAAGGCCGAAGCCCATCGTGCCGAGGCCGCCACTGGTGATGTTCTGGCGCGGCGTGTTGAAGATGTAATACTGCGCGACCCACATCTGATGCTGCCCGACATCCGTGGCGATCGTCGCATTGTCGTCCGTCAATTCGCTCAGGCGATCAATGACGTACTGCGCGGAGAGCACATCGCCGCCATTGCGGTCCTTGACGACGCGTGGCGGATGCGCCTCCTTCATCTCCTCGATCTGCGCCAGCCACTCGGTATGCTCGGCAGGTTCCAGTTCCGCGGCGAGCATGTGGAGGCTCGCCTTCGCGTCGCCGACGACCGGCACATCCGCGCGGACATTCTTGCCGATCTCCGCCGGGTCAATATCCAGGTGGATGACCTTCGCATTGCGCGCGAAGGAGGAAAGTCGGCCCGTCGCGCGGTCATCGAAGCGCATGCCGACGGCGAGCATCACGTCGGCGCGGTTGACGGCGCGGTTCGTATGCGCGTGACCGTGCATGCCCAAAAGCCCCATCGAGAGTGGGTGACTCTCCGGGAAGGAACCGAGGCCAAGCCAGGTATTGACGACCGGGATCTGCGCCTTCTCCGCGAGTTCCAGCAGTTCGGGGGCGGCCTCGGCGATCAGGACTCCCTGCCCGGCGATGATAATTGGCTTCTCCGCCTCGCGCAGCATCTTCGCCGCCGATCTGATCTGTCGGTGGTTCGGCATGATCGTCGGGCGGTAACCGGGCATGCTCACCGCACGCGGGTACTCGTACGCGACTTCTTCGAGGAAGCAGTCCTTTGGGATGTCCACGAGCACCGGGCCGGGGCGGCCGGTACGCGCGAGATGGAACGCCTTCTTCAGCGTCGGCGCGATCTCCTCAGCCGTCTTACAGAAGAAGTTGTGCTTTGTGATCGGCAGCGTAACGCCGATGATGTCCGTTTCCTGGAAGCCGTCCTTACCGATCAGATAGCGGACGACGTTGCCGGTGATCGCGACCATTGGAGACGAGTCCATCATCGCGGTGGCGATGCCGGTGACAAGATTCGTCGCGCCGGGGCCGGAGGTGGCGATGCAGACGCCGACCTTGCCCGTGGCGCGGGCGTAACCGTCCGCCATGTGCGCGGCCATCTGCTCGTGCCGCACGAGCACATGGTGAAAGGGATAGCGGGGGATGGCATCGTAGAGGGGGATGACCGCGCCCCCCGGATAGCCGAAGATCGTCTCGACGCCCTCCTCGATCAGCGCGCGGCAGACAACGTCCGCCCCCTTCGTGCGCGTCCCCTGCCACGCGGCGATCAGGTCCGCGTGCTCGGCGCGCGCCGTCGCGGCCAGTGTCGTCATCGTCAGTTCGTCCCGTTCGCGTGTGACGACCATCGCCCCACTCCTTCCATGTCGTTCACTCACAAAAAGACCCCCCGAGGTGGGAGGCGCTTGCGTCACTGTCGTACCGTCCGTCGTTACTCTGGCGCCCGCCTCCCATTGCACACGCGCGTTACCGATACGACGGCAACGCGCCCGATAATAAGGAGTACAAGCCCGGTAATGAAAAGAACCGCGCTGGCGAGCGCGGCGGGAGCGACAATGGGCGCATGACGACGTGCGGCGTATGCTGCCGCGCTCGTTGCCATCTGCTGCTCCGTCATTGCCATCATCGCGGTATCCCTCGCTCTGTGCAGCGGGTTATGCAGATTTGACTATAACAGGGGCGCCAAGGGGTGTCAAGCAGGTACTGTTCGCTGTTCGCGCGCGTTATTCTGCGCTACGATAGTCGAAACGACTTTGCCCCCAGACCTTTCCCGAAAAGGAAGGGACAACGTAGGGGCGGTTCGCGAACCGCCCTCTCTTGATTCAAAAGAGGAGGCGACGATGCCTGCGAATGACCTGCATGGCGTCCCGATCACGATTGTCGGCGCAGGGGCGATTGGCGGGACGATCGGTGCGTTCCTCTCCGACGCCGGGTATGATATCACGCTCGTGGACCGTGACGTCGCACATGTCCGGGCGATCAATGAACACGGGCTGCGGATCACCGGTGTCCGAGGCGACCGCGTCTTTCATCCGCGCGCCGTTCGGGGCGATGCACTGCGCGGCCCGCTCGGCGTGACCTTCCTCTGCGTCAAGGGGCACATGACTGAGGGCGCGATGCAACAGATCGGCCCGCTCCTCGTGCCGGACGGCTATGTACTCTCGTTGCAGAACGGCCTCAACGAAGTGATGATCGCCCGGCACGTCGGGGCGGAGCGGACGGTCGGCGCGTTCATCCATTTCGGTGCGGATCTGATGGAACCGGGCCACATCCAACTCGGCGCGGAGCAGACGATCTTTATCGGTGAACTGGATGGCCGCGTGACGGCGCGCGCCGAAGCGCTGCGAGAGACGCTCTCCTCTGTCATGCCCGCGCAGGTGACGACGAATATCTGGGGCTTCCTCTGGGGCAAACTTGTCTATGGCGCGATGGCCTTCGCCTGCTCGACCGTGGACGCATCGGTGCCGCAGGTGATGGACGATCCGCTCGGTCGCCGCGTCTGCTACGAAGCCTCCGCCGAGGCATATCGCGTCGCGAAATCGCAGGCGGAGCAACTGGAAAACATCGGCGAGTTCAATCCCAATCTCTTCGCGCCCGGCGATGACGCACTGGCGCGCGGCGAAAGCGCGCTGATGGAGATGGCGAACGCAATGCGCGCCTCCGTCAAGCAACATATGGGCATCTGGCGCGATCTCGCCGTCAAGAAACGCAAGACCGAGGTGGATATGCAAACGGCAGTGATCGTCGAAACCGGTCGCGCGCAGGGCATTCCCACGCCCGTCAATGCCGCTGTCCTCGATGTCATCCACGAGATCGAGGATGGCAAGCGCGGCATGGAGTGGAGCAACGTGCAGGAGATCGCGACACGGGGAGGTCTGCGAGCGGGAGGCGGGCGGTGATCATGACAGAAACGAATGCGTCCGACCCGCCCATCGTCAACATCGTCGGGGAAAAGGTTGCCCTCAGCCCGCTGCGGCGCGACCTCGTCCCGCTCATCACGCGCTGGGTCAACGACCTCGCGGCTCGGCGCAATATCGGCGCGCCGCTCCCGCAGACCCTCGAACAGCGGATCGCGCGGTACGAGCGCGACGCGACGGGCGAGGGTGACGTTGACTTCGCCGTCTACGAGCGGGCGACGTGGCGGCCCATTGGGACGGTTGGCCTGTTCCAGATCGACCATCGCAACGGAAGCGCCGAATTCGGCATCCTGATCGGCGAGCCGGACGCGCGCGGCAAGGGGTACGGCACGGAGGCTACGCGGCTAATGCTCGACTACGCCTTCACCGCTTTGGGGTTACGGAGTGTCGGTCTGACGGTGGCGGAGTGGAACGTCGCGGGGCAGCGCGCCTACGCGCGGGCCGGGTTCAAGGAGTTCGGGCGGCGGCGCTCCGGCCGGTGGATGGGCGGCAGGGGGTGGGACGACGTGCATATGGGCGCCATCGCGGCGGAGTTCGTCAGCCCGGTCTTGGGCGCGGTCCTCCAACCGGACGCGCCGCGCTCAGGAACCGTCTCATAAACGAGCGAATTTGAACAAAGGCACAATGACTGTTTTAGAGAAGCCAACACGGCGATCGTCCTTTGAGGGCTTCGGGCCTTCGCCGTCGGCTGTCTTGCTACCGTTCCAGCGGCAGCGCCACCCACCGTCGCTCGCGGAAGGATAATTCGACGGCGTTGATCGCTTCCTGCACCCACGCGCCGTCGGTGAAGTCGCCCTGTGTCGGCACGTCGTCAATGATCTCGTCGAGGAAGTTGGCGATCAGGTTCGCGTAGAAGAGCGAGCGCCACGATTCGTTGTTGCTGCCGCCACGCGGGTAGAACCGTTCCGGTATCTCCCGCTCGACGAACTCGACGGCGTCCGGTGTGGCGATCTTGATCGTCTCCGCCTTACCGAACTCCTCGATCAGGCGGCAGATGATCGCACCCTCACTCCCGTAAATGCGCGCCTCGATGCCAGGGTAGTTGCCGACTGTGACGTAACTCGTCTGGATCGAACAGAGTGCGCCGTTGGTGTACTCCGCGAGGTAGAGGTCGCCGTCGTCAATGTTCATCCGCATCATCTGACCCGTCGCGCGAACCATCCGCTCCGGGACGAAGTTGCGCATCGTGCCGACGACGTGCGCGTAGTCCGCGCCGACCCACCAATGGCTCAGATCAATGACCGGCGCGCCGTACCCCTCCAATGAGGAGACCTGAATGACGGACTGATCGGCGTCCGGGTTCAGTTGCCGAAGGGGGGTGTGCGGGTTGAGCCATTGCGAGTTCTGCTCGTAGCCGTTGAAGATGTAGGGCGTGCCGACGAAGCCCGCGTCAATCAACTCCTTCGCGTAGCGCACGCCGGGGCTGTAGCGGAAGGTGAAGCCGAGTTTCGTCTTCAGTCCCTTCGCTCTCGCGGTCTCCGCCGCCTTCAGCGTATCGCGGAAGTCGTAGGCGACAGGCTTCTCGCAGAGGACGTGCTTGCCCGCTGCGAGCGCGGCGGTCGCCAGTTCCCAATGGGTGTGTGAGGGCGTGACGATATCAATCACATCAATGTCGGGTCGTGCGATGACCGCCTGCCAGTCGTCTGTCGCTTCGGAGATACCGAAGTGCCGGGCGTATTCCCTTGCCAACCCCTTCTCGACATCGCAGATCGCGACGACCTCGCAGCGGGGGTCGCGCTGCCAGCCGGGAATGTGCGCCCCCTTCGCCCACGCGCCCGCGCCAAGGACCGCGACCCGTACCGTGCTCTTCTTCATGGGCTGCTCCGCCTTCGTACTGTAGGGGCAATCCCCCGGTGGTTGCCCAAAGTCCTCGGCAGGCACAGGGAGTTGCCTCACATTCTCGTCACGTTATCCCCGATCCAATGCCTCCAACACCGGCGCGAGCCGTTCGACGCCTTCGACGGTGCGCGGCGAGGTCCAGATTTGGATGTGCGAAATACCCTCGTCCGCGAAGGCGCGCAACTGTACCGCCATCTCCTCCGGTGAGCCGGTGATCGGGGTCGGATTCGCGTGTGGGCGATTGTGGATAGGCGGCGTCTCCGGCCGGTTGATGAAGTCCACGAGCACGGAGGCGGTCCGGCCGAGTGTGGCGGGATCGCGCCCAACCTCGGCGCACGCCGCATCCACCGTCGCGCGTAGCGGCGGGATTTCGCTCGCGTTGCTGTTGCCGAAGACGAGGAAGCGATTCCACAAATCGGCGTACTTCGCGGTGAAGCCGAGCATCCGCTCCCCGGTTGTGCCGACCATGATCGGCGGACCCTGCGGGCGCGGGCCACTGATGCGCAATTCGCACTCCCGCGCCGAGTAGTATGTGCCTTCGTAGTCAATCTGCCGCTCGCGCAAGAGAGTGGCGATGATGTGCAGCGCTTCCTCGAAGCGGCTGGCGCGATGGTCGTACGGGAAGCCGAAGGCGCGGTATTCCGGCTCATGGTACCCCGCGCCGATGCCGAGAATCAGCCGGCCATTACTGATGTCGTCGATTGTGTTCGCCATAGACGCAAGGAGCGCCGGGCTACGAAATCCGGTGCAGATGACGAGCGTGCCGATCTCCACCCGTTTCGTCGCGGCGGCGAGTGCGGCGAGAATGGACATGCACTCCCATGTCGTCTCGGTCTCCTCCGTAAAACGAAAAATGAGATGATCCGGGATCCAGACCGAGTCGAGGCCGATCTCCTCGGCCCGCTGCGCTATCGCCGCAACGTCGGACCAGTGCGGCGTCGCGCCATCCATCTGCCCCTCGACGATGGGCAGGAAGACACCGATCTTACACGGACGAGTCATGCGCAACCCCTTTCTGCTTTCTCCCTCGTTACCCACGATCGAGCAGTTCCAGCACTGGTGCGAAGGCGTCCACGCCCGCGCGGCTGGTCGGCGTCAACCAGAGTTGGACGTGCGAGATGCCCTCGCGCGCGAAGGCGCGCAGCGTGTCGGCCATCTGCTCCGGTGTGCCGGTGATCGAATCGCCCGGCAATGTCCGCCCCGCGACCGCCACACCGACGCTGAGCGTCCGGCCGAGCGTGGCGGGGTCGCGGCCATGCTCCCGGCAGGCGGCGTCAAGCGCCTCGCGCAAGGGCGGCACGCTCTCCGGCTTGCTGCGGCGGTTGATCGTACCATTCCACAGGTCGGCGTACTGCGCGGTGAGGCGGAGCATTCGCCTGCCGGTGGCGAGCGTGCCGATCAGGATCGGCGGGCCATTCGGGCGCGGGCCGGCGGGGCGGCGCTCCAGATCATGCGCCGAGAAGTACGCACCCTCGAAGTTCACGATCCCGTCATGGAAGTAGCGGTGGATGATCGTCAGCGCCTCCTCGAAGCGGCTGATGCGGTTCTCATAGGAGATGCCCATCGTGTGGTGCTCGTAGCCGGAGTCGCCGCCGCCGATGCCGAGGATGACGCGCCCGCCGCTGATTTCCTCGATCGTGTCCGCGATCTTGGCGAGCACGCCGGGGTTGCGGTATCCGGTACAAGCGACCAGCGTACCGAGTTCGACGCGCGGCACCGTCGCCGCGATCGCCGCCATCAGCGTCCAGCAATCCCAGAAGCCGGACGCCGCTTCTTTTTCGCCCTTTGGCGTGCCGTCCGGGTTGAGGCCGAGGTCACCACGCGGGAAGAGGAAATGATCCGGGAACCAGAGTGAGTCGAACCCCGCCTGCTCCGCGTGCTGTGCGAGCGCGAGGATTCTCCCCCACTCTGGCTTGCGCCCGTCCGGTCCCACCTGCGCGTGCTGGAAGAACAACCCCACCTTGAGTGGCCGCTTCGTGGCTGATGTCGTGGACAACGGTGCCCTCCTTCATTCGGGACGCGTGCAACACGAACCAAAGCAATCGGAAGTCAGTAATTTGTCCGGCTTGTTCCGCGTGGCGAGTATCGGATATTACAGGCGTTCGGGCAAGGATCGGGGCAACTACCTTTTTCGGGGCGGTGTACGAATCGCTCCTATGACCCAGCGCGTAGTCTCTTCTCCAACAATTTGACACTCGCGTAGATCGCGTCAATGGTGGGGGTGGGGGTGTCGGTGAGGCGGCCGAGTTCGGCGACGGAGCCGACGAGGGCGTCCACTTCGGTGGGGCGGCCGGTCTCGATGTCCTGCAACATCGAAGTCTTATGCGCGCCGACTTCCTCCGCGCCGGCGATGCGCTGCTCGATGGAGATGGGGAATTTGATGTCCAGTTTCTCCGCGATCGTCTGCGCCTCGGTCATCATCGCGCGGGCCAGTTCGCGCGTCGGCGGGTACTGACAGATGTCCACGAGCGTCGCGCGGGTGAGGGCGCTGATCGGGTTGAAGGCGAGGTTGCCCCAGAGTTTCACCCAGATTTCGGCGCGGATGCGCGGGCGGATGGGCGCTTTCAGCCCAGCGCGGATCAAGGTCTGTGCGAGCGTCTGGATGCGCTCGGTCTTCACGCCATCCAGTTCACCCAAGGAAAAGCGGTCGCCCTCGATGTGCCGCACGACGCCTGGTGCGGCCAGTTCCGCCGCCGGGTAGACGACGGAGGCGATCACGCGGTCAACCTCCATGTGCGCCTCCAGGATGCCGCCGGGGTCTACCGATTCAATGCGCGTCCCCTCGTATGGCCCGCCGTGCTTGTGGAAATACCACCACGGGATGCCATTTTGCATCGTCACAACCATCGTCTCCGGGCCGTAGAGGGCGCGCATCGCCGGGGCGACGGCAGGCACACTGTGCGCCTTGAGGGTGAGGAACACTGCATTCTGCGGCCCGACTTCGGACATGTCGCTCGTCGCGCGCACGTTCGTCGCGACCGCCTGCGTGCCGTCCGCTGAGAGGAGTTTCAGGCCGTGCTGCTGGATGGCGGCGAGGTGCGGGCCGCGGGCGACGAGCGTGACGTCTTCGCCCGCGAGCGCCAGTTTCGCGCCGAGGTAGCCGCCAATCGCGCCCGCGCCGACGATGCAAATCTTCATGCGTCGCTCGTCAGATCGAGCAGTTTCGCCATATTGATGCGCTGCAACTTGCCCGTCGCGCCGCGCGGAATCGCCTCCAGCATATGGAAGCGGCGTGGCACCTTGAACTCTGCGAGCCGCTCGGCGCAGTACGTTCGTAACTCGCGCTCCGTCGCGTCGCCCTTGAGGACGACCGCCGCATGCACTTCCTCGCCGAGCGTCGGGTGCGGCACGGCGAAGGCGACCGCCTCCGCGACCGCCGCGTGGCGCAGCAGCACATCGTCAATTTCCAGCGGGGAGATTTTCTCGCCGCCCCGGTTGATCAGTTCTTTCAGTCGCCCGGTGAGCGTCAGGTAGCCGTCCTCGTCAAAACGCCCCTGATCGCCGGTGCGAAACCAGCCATTGACGAAGGCAGTCGCGTTCGCCTGGGGGTTGTTTTCGTAGCCATCAATGACATTTGGCCCCTTGACGACGACTTCGCCAAGTTCGCCCTGTGGCAGCAGGTTGCCGTCGTCGTCCATGATGCCGACATCCACGCCGAAGCCGATGCCCACCGTGCCCGCCTTGTGCGGCCTCGGCGGCACGGGATTGGAGGTCATCTGGTGCGTCGCCTCGGTCATACCGTAGTTCTCCAGCACCGGCGCGCCAAAGGTCGCCTCCATCCGCTCCATGACGATCGGCGCGAGCGACGAACTGCCCGAGCGGATGAAGCGGAACGGGTTCGCCTTGATGACCTCCGCGTTGCGGTCTGCGCGGGAGAGCAACACCTGATGCATCGTCGGCACGGCGGAATACCATGTCGGCTTGAAGGCATCCACGATGTTCCAGAATTCGAGCGCGTTAAAGCCGCCCGTCGGGCAGATGACGGTACCGCCCGAGGCGAAGGTGGAGAGCATCGAGGCGACGAGCGCGTGGATGTGGAAGAGCGGCATCACGCAGAGCGAGCGGTCGCGCTCCGAGAGTTCATAGGTGCGCGCGATGTTGCGCGCGGAGGCCGCGAGATTGCGATGGCGGATCGGGACGCGCTTCGGGCGGCTCGTCGTGCCGCTCGTGTGGAGGATCATCGCGATGTCATCCGGCCTGGCGAGCGCTTCGGGGCGGGCGGGCCGCATATTCTTGATGGCTTTCAAGGCGAGTGTGCCGTCCGGTTGCGGGAGGGCTTCGATGATTGTCATGCTGTCGGTCGCCGCCGCGTGCGCCGCCGGGAGCGTGCCGGGCAGCGTGATGAGCGCCTTCGCGTTGGTATCGTCGAAATAAAAGGCAAACTCGTCTTGCTTGTAGTTCGGGTTGAGCGGCGCTGCCGTGCCGCAGAGTGTCGTGCCGCAGTACGCCAATATCATCTCCGGGCCGTTGCCCATCGCGATGGCGATCCGGTCGCCCTGCCCGAGGCCCATCCCGTTCAGTTGCGCCGCCAGCGCGACGACATTCGCGCGCATCCGCGCGTACGTCAGCGACGGTTTCTCCGGTGCGACGAGGGCGGGGTGATCGTCCGCACCGGTCAGGAGATCGAGGAGCGTCATTTCTGTTGTCGCCTTCGTCATCGCGCACTCCCTCCCTGAAGCATCGAAACCTGATACGTACAGTATCGCACGCCCGGATTATGCAGGGAATGCGTGGGTACGGTAGGATTTACCTACCCCCTGCCCCCTCCCGAAAAGGAGGGGGCAGGGGGTAGGTACTGTCTCTTATACACATCTCCGAGCCCACGAGACAGGCAGAAATCTCGT
>CALBSO010000116.1 GCA_937968015.1 uncultured Thermomicrobia bacterium | reverse complement strand
CTCCGATCTGGAGGATAATCCCCTCACCGTGAATTTACCAGCACGTACTTAGACACGATTAACCCACAGGCTCAGCACAATCACCTACAAGCGGTAGCGGACTGCTTCTACGGCGAGCATGACGCCTTCCGGCGCGGATTGCACACGCGCGGGATTGGCTCCGTCCTCGCCCTGCAACCCTCGCACGCCTGGTGACATCCCGTGGAGACGATCGGTTCGCTCTCGGAGGTCGCCGATGCAGCCGCCTGGGAGGATGCCGGTCATCCGGGCGACTGGACTGCCGTGCAGCGCACCTTTCGGGATGGACACACCGAAACTTGGTGGGCGTTGGAAGTGATCGCCGGTCCGTATTCGCGGTGAATGGGTTTGAGGTAGTGAGGCAGGCCTGCCAAGGAAAGCCACAGGTAGAAACGAGTGGAATCGGCACTCCTGCTTCAAGCCGGACTCCCCTGTCTCCACCTGGATTCATTGCACTTTCGGCTTCGCCTTCTCCGCGGAAGAGTCGGGTGCGCAAGGCGACGCGAACGAGGCTGCGGGAAGACGTTTATCCCGCGCTCTCTGCCGTCACCAGTCCAGACCGGAGGTCCGCTTCCACGGCGGCGGGATCGCGCCGCGCGGGGTCACCGAATCCCGCGCCGCCGGGCAGCCACTCGACGAGACGGTCGTCGTCCGTCCGTAGTGCGATGTGCCCGCTCGCCAGGTCTTCATGGGTGAGCGGGGCGCCATTGAGGAAGATCGCGGTGCGCGGGCCGTCGTCGCCACCCATCAAGCCGTGCGGGGCGAAGCGCAGCCGGGTGGGACTGAGATAGAAATCCACCGACTTCGGGAAATCCGGCAGGCGGCTCACGACGATCTCGTGCCCGAATGCGCCACGCCACTCCCCCGCGCCGGCCGAATCGGGCCGCAGCGCCCGCTCCCGGATCAGCACCGGCACGCGCAACTCGAAGATCTCCACCGCGACGTTCCGCGCGCTCGACGGGAAGCAGTTGCTGCCGATCCCGTCCCGCCCCATGCTCGCACCGCGCCCGCCCGCCGTCAGGAAGTGGGCGTTGTAGGTCCTGCCCTGGGCATCCTGCCCATAGGAGTTCAGCGAATGCATCAGGCCGTTGCCCGCCTGTACGCGGTCCGGCAGGGCGCCCGCGAGTGCGCCGAAGAGCAGACCGTGCAAGTGCCAGCCCGTGTTGACGCGCGAGTTCACGGACGCGGGCATCGTGCAGTTGAGGATGCTCCCCGCAGGCGCGGTAACGGTCAGCGGGCGATACGTGCCCTCATTCGCCGGCACCGTCGGCGTCAGCAGGCACTTGAGCGGATAGACCGTGTGGGCCTCCGTGTAGATCAGGCAGCAGTTGATCCCGCCCGCGATCCGCTCGGGGTCGCTTCCCGCGTAATCCACGGCGATCTCTTCATCCGTGATCGTGATCCGGCACCGCAGACGCACCGGCTCGCCCCGGCCGTCCGTGAGGATCTCGTTCTCGTAGACGCCGTTCGGCACGGCCCGGATCGCCGCGCGCATTGCCCCTTCGGCACGCCCCTGAACGGTCTCGGCCAGCGCCTCAAGATCCGCCAAGCCATACTCGCGCATGAACGACTGCAATCGCCGCACCCCGAGGGCGTTCGCCGTCACCTGCGCCTCGATATCCGTCAGGACCATCTCCGGTGTGCGGACGTTCTCGCGGATGAATGCGAAGACGACCTCGTTCGCGCGGCCCGCGTCGTAGAGTTTGCAGATCGGGATGCGCAGCCCTTCCTCGTAAATGTCGCGGACCGTCGTCGGCGAGAGCGATCCGCCGATGCTCGAGGCGTGGGCGATCGTCGTCAGAAAAGCGACAGGGCGGTTGCCCGTGCCCGGCTCTTCGTGCAGGAAGACCGGCGAGACGGTCGCGATGTCGTCGAGGTGGCCGGCGCAGATCCATGGGTCGTTCGTGATGAAGACGTCGCCCGGCCGCATTGTTTCCACGGGGAAGCGCTCCATCACGGCGTGCGTCGTCGTCGGCATGACGAGGTTGAAGACCGGCATGCTTCGCTGCGAGTGCGCGACCGAGTGGCCGTGCGCGTCCAGAATCTCGCACGCGAAGTCCTGCGCCGCGCCGATGATCGTCGAGACCGCCGTCCTGAGGACCGTCGTCCACATCTCATCCGCGATGCTGATCAGGCGACTCCACATGATTTCCAGCGTGATCGGATCGAAGCGTGTGTTCATAACTCGTTCTCCTCCGGTAGCCGAACGATGAGATTGCGGTAGCCGTCTACCCGCGCTGCGTCACCGGGCCAGAGCACGATCGTTGCCTCGCGTTCCTCGACAATCGCCGGTCCGACAAGCGTCATCCCCGGCGCGAGGCGGTAGCGGTCGTAGATCGGGCAATCCAGGTATCCCGCCTGCGGGCGTGGGAAGTAGACTGGGCGCGTCCCTTTTCGCGCGCGCGCCGGGTCGCCTCCTGTGGCCTCTTCCGGCGTCAGTTGGACCCGCGTGCCGCCGCCCTCCGCGACGATCTTCCAGTTCAGCGCCTCGATGGGCAGGCCGGACAGTTCCCGCCCGTATTGCTCGCGATAACGCTGCAAGAACGTGGCGCGCAGGTCCTCGTCCCAGTCGTGATCGAACGCGCGCCCGGGCAACGACACCTCGAGCTCATGGTACTGCCCGGCGAAGCGCAGATCGGCTGCTCGGCGCACCTGCACCATATCCGGCGCGACACCTGCTGCCACGAGCGCCCGTCCCGCTTCCCGCTCCATTTCCGCGAACAACTCCGCGATCGGCGCGTCGCGGATCGTGTCGAGCATCACAACGTACGCGCGCGTGAAGGCGAAGGAGAGTGGTGCCACAAGCGCGCCGATCGCGGAGGCGACGCCCGCGCCGAACGGGAAGATCAGGTGCCGGGATCCGATCAGACGGCCGACGGCGGCGGCATGCGCGGGGCCGGCGCCGCCGAACGCGACAAGCGCGAAGTCGCGCGGATCCCGGTTCTTCCCGATGATATGGAGGCGCGCTGCGGCGGCCATGTTCTCGTTGACGACGCTGTGGATACCCCACGCGGCGGCGACGATCTCCATGCGCAGCGGCTCGGCGATGTAGCCGCGGAGTGCGCGCTCTGCCGCTTCCCTGTCCAGGCGCATGCGCCCGCCGAGGAAGTAGCCGGGATCGAGGTAGCCGAGCACGAGGTTCGCGTCAGTCACCGTCGGCTCCTGGCCGCCGAGGCCGTAACTCGCGGGGCCGGGGTCGGATGCGGCGCTCCGTGGCCCGACCTTGAGGAGGCCAAGTTCGTTCACGTACGCGATGCTGCCGCCGCCCGCGCCGATCTCGATCAGGTCCACAGTCGGTGCCATCACCGGCAGGCCGCTCCCCGGCTTGAACCGGTGGACGCGGCCCACTTCGAGCACCTGCGCGGTGTCTGGCCGGCCTCCTTCGATGAGGCAGGCCTTTGCCGTCGTGCCGCCCATGTCTAGCCCGAGCACCTCCGTTTGCCCGGTCGTGGCCCCGTAGAAACTGGCGGCCAACGCGCCCGCCGCCGGGCCGGATTCCAGCAGGCGGATCGGGTAGGCGGCGGCGGTCTCGATCGCCGCGACGCCACCAGAGGAGAGCATCACCAGGAGGTCGTTCCGGAAGCCGAGCGCGCGCAGGCTCTCCGATAGATCATTCAAGTAGCGCCGCACTCTCGGCTTCACATACGCGTCCGCCGCGACGGTGGAAAACCGCTCATACTCCCCGACGAGCGGCGCGACGCGCGACGAGAGCGAGACGGCGAGGGCCGGATACGCCTCCGCGATGACACGCTCGGCCAGTTGCTCGTGCCTAGGGTCGCGGTAGGAGTGGAGAAAGGCGACGGCGATGGATTCGACCCCGCGCGCGACGAGTTCGCCGATGACCGCGACGACCTCCGCCGGATCGAGCGGTTCGATCACTCGTCCGTCCGCCGCCAGCCGCTCGCTCACCTCGACGCGTCGCTCGCGCGGGATGAGAGGCAGCGGCAGCGGAGCCGTCAGATCGTAGATGTCGTACAGTTGCTCGATGCCGATCTCCAGCACGTCGCGGAATCCGCGCGTCGTGAGGAGGGCTGTGACCGCCCCGTTGCGCTCGATCAGCGCATTCGTGACGAGCGTCGTGCTATGCACGGCCAGCTCCACTTCGGACGGGTCTAACCCGTGCTCGGCGATCAGGTCGTTCCAGCCGCTCAAAACGCCCCTGGCCGGTTCCCGCGCGTCGGTGAGTACCTTGTAGTACGCCACCGACTGGCCGCTCTCCATATCGAAGAGGGCGAAATCGGTGAACGTCCCACCGATGTCGAAACTCAGGGCATAGCGGGCCATTGGACCTCCCGAAGACGATATGTGGTAGTCGGCAGTCGGTAATCCGGCGGACTGTCCGCCTACCGACCACCGCTACGCGTTACGATCGTCTGCCATAGTAGAGCGATTCCAGGCCGACGAGCCGTTCCGTCACGAGGACGGCGAGCATCGCCATCACGATGCTGATCACCCCCGCCACTGCCGCCGTCGGGTCGAATGAGAAGCGCAGGTAGTCGAACAACTGGATCGGCAGCGGGGTAGTGCCGACGCCGCCGAGCAGCAGCGAGATGGAGAACTCGTCGTAACTCGTGATGAAGGCGAAGACCGCACCCGAGATGACGCCCCCCTTGATAATCGGCAGCGTCACCCGTCGGAAGGTCGTCCACGGACCCGCACCGAGGTTGCGCGCCGCCTCCTCCAGGGTCCGGTCGAAGTTCGCCAGGACGGTGCTGACGATCAGGAAAACATACGGCAGACAGATCAGCGTGTGCCCGACGACCAGGCCGAACGCGCCGTGCGTGCCGACGTGGATCGCATAGAAAAAGATCAGCAGCGCGACCCCGGTGATAATAGCGGGGACCGGCAACGGCGCGATCATCAGGACACGCAGGAACTCGCGGTACCGCTTCGCGGTGCGCGTGACGTAGAGCGCGGCGGCCGTGCCGATGCCCGTGGCGATCACCGTTACAACGGCTGCGAGGCGCAGACTGAAGAAGAACGAGCGCGTGAACGACGCCGTCTCGCCGAAGTGCCGGAACCAGCGTAGCGAGAACCCCTGCGGCGGGAACCGGAGATAGTTGCCGGAGTTGAATGACGCGATCACGACGATCGCGATCGGAAGCAGGAGGAATGCGTACAGGAGCACGATGAGCGTTCCATAGGCGACACGGCCCACCCGCGAGCCGATCGAACGGTGCATCTATGCTGCCCCTTTCATCGCCCGGCTCATCAGCCGCAGGAAGAGCCAGACAATGACAACGGTGAGCGCGAAGAAGACGATGGTCAGCGCGCTGCCGAGCGGCCAGTTGAAGAGTTCCGTGATTGTGCGAATGGCGAGCAGCGGCACCGTGATCACCGTGAAGCCGCCCAGCAGCGATGGGATGACATACGAACTGATCGCCAGCACGAAGACGAGCACCGACCCCGACACGACGCCGGGCAGACTGAGCGGCCAGGTGACGCGCCAGAAGGCCTGCCACGCGCCCGCGCCGAGCGAGCGAGCTGCCCGCTCGATGTCGGGATCAATCCCCTGCAGCGGCCCCGCCAGCGAGAGGACCATAAACGGGATGTAGATATGCACCAGCCCGATCGTCACGCCCGTGTCGTTGTACATCAGGTGGGCGGGTTGCACCCCCCATGATGTGAGCAGGCTGTTGATCAGCCCCGTGTCGGAGAGGAGGATCATCCAACTATAGGTGCGAATCACGACGCCGACGAGCAGCGGCGTGAGGACGAGCATCATCAGGAGTCCCTTCATGACGCTCGATGCCCGCGCGAGATGGTACGCGAGCGGGTACGAGAGCACGAGCGCGATCACGGTGGTGATGACGCCGAGCCGGAGGGTGTGAAAGATGACTCGCCAGATGAAGAGATCGCCAATCGTCTGCGCGTAGTTCGCCAGTGTGAAGCGCGTAATGTACTTCGCATTGTGGCTTTGCGTCATCACGCTGATGTAGAGCAGATAGAGATAGGGCAGGATAAAGAAGAGGAGGAGAAGTGCGACGGCGGGCAGGACAAGCAGGAACGCCTTCTGCCGCCGCGTCGCCGCGGCTCGCGACAGGCGTGCCCACGGGAGCGCGAGGCCCCCATCACCCCGACGGATCGTTGCCACCCGCTATCCCTCCTCACTCGGCACGAACCACGCATCCGCGCTCGCGAAGCCGACGGCCACCGCGTCCCCGGCATGGTACGGCGCTTCCGCCCCGCCCTGAATACGGAGCGTCAGGGCCGGCCCGACCTCCACCCGGTAATCAATCAGGCTGCCGAGATAGGCGCGTTCGCGCACGACGCCCCGCATCTGGTTCACCGTCCCATCAGTACCGCTGGCCGCAGCGCCATCCGTGCCGGAAAGATGGAGGTTCTCCGGGCGGACGCTCAACCAGCCCTCCGCCTCCGCCCCAGGGCCATCCGGGCCGCGCCCTTCGAGCGGGCCGAGCGTGCTCTCGCAGGCGATAGCCGCGCCACATCGCTCCTTCATCCGGACCGGGATGAGGTTCACGAGGCCGACGAAGTCCGCAACCTTCGCGGTCTCCGGCCGCCGGTAGAGATCCTCCGGCGTGCCGATCTGCTGGAGCATGCCGCCCATCATCACGGCGACGCGGTCCGCGAGGACGAGCGCCTCGCTCTGATCGTGCGTGACATAGATCGTCGTGATGCCGAACTCCTGCTGCAAGGTACGGATGTAGAAACGCATCTCCTCGCGCAGTTTCGCGTCCAGGTTGGCGAGCGGTTCGTCCAGGAGGAGGACGTTCGGGTTGATAACGAGCGCGCGGGCGAGCGCCGTCCGCTGCTGCTGCCCGCCGGACAACTGGCGCGGGTAACGCTCCTCCAACCCGTGCAACTGCACCTTCTCCAGCACGGAACGGACGCGTCGCGCAATCTCATTACGCGGCACCCGGCGCATCTCCAGGCCGAAGGCGATGTTGCGATAGACGGTGAGGTGCGGGAAGAGCGCGTAGTTCTGGAAGACCATACCGCAGTTGCGCTTCTCGGCGGACAGCCAGGTCACGTCCTCCTCGCCGAGCCAGATCTGCCCGGCAGTCGGCATCTCGAAGCCCGCGATCATCCGCAGGGTGGTCGTCTTGCCGCAACCGGAAGGCCCCAGGAAGGCGATCAACTCGCCCTCCGCCAGGTCGAGATCAAGGTGGTCCACAGCGGTCACATCGCCGAACTGCTTGACGACGGATCGCAGGCTAATTGCGGTCACGCGCTACTCCCTTGAGTGGGCAGTGGGCAGTTAAGGGAGACCATTTGAACCGCAGAGACGCAGAGAAGGACTTCGGAGAAGAGGAAAAAGAAGGAAGGAGAACGGTGAAGAGACCCTTCATATGCTTTCTTCTCTTTCCCCTCGCTGTGTTCTCTGCGTCTCTGCGATTCACCTCCCAACGTTCCTTCCCGCCTACCGCCTACCCTTCTAGCAATGCCCCGTCATCGTGCGGGTCCATTTGTCTGTCATCTGGTCGCGCGGGCCGCTATTGAGCCAGACGTAATCCCAGCGGGGGATCAGGTCTATGTTTTTGGTCGTGACGGGGACGAGTTTCGCCAGATCGCCGCTGATCTCCACCTTCGCGTTCGCGGGCGTGTAGTAGAAGCTTTCGGCCCACTTCCGCTGCACCGGCTCGCTCAACCAGTAGTTGATGAAGGCGAAGCCAAGGTCCTTCTGCTTGCTGCCGACCGTGACGTTCATGTTCTGCTCGAACATGCCCATCGCCCCTTCCTTCGGGATGATGAATTCGACGGCGATCCCCTGCTTCTTCATCAGCGCGCCCGTCGGCGTATCGAGGATGCCGACCGTCACCTCGCCCTGCGTCAGTTGCGTCTGGAGCGTGCCGCTGAAGTCCACCTGCTTCGCGCTGCAGAGGTTCTTGGCAATCCAGTCAAAGCCAGCCTGCCAATTCTTCGCGTCGCCACCGAGGATCTGGGACATCTTGAGAATGTGCTGCGGCTCGGCGGAGTTGCCGATCGTGTAGATACCGGTCTTATTGCCGTACTTCCCCAGGTCCAGCCACGACTGCGGCGGGTCCTTGACCTGATCGGTGCGGTAGGCGATGACGAGCGGGCCGACCAGCCCAAGCACGCCGACATCGTTCGGCAGGCGGAGCGCCTGTGGTACATCCTTGATGTTCGGCACCTTGTCCATCGTCAGGGGCACGAAGAATCCCTCGGCACGTAACTGCGCGGCGAATGTCTCGTTCATCACGACGACATCGTACGGCGCATCGCCCTTGCCCGCAGCGCGGCTCTTGGCGAACCAGTCCTTCGCCAGCCCGATAGCCAGCTCAATCTTCGCCCCTGTCTGCGCCTCGAAATCGGGGATGTGCGACTTCGTCATGAACTCCTGCCACGTCCCGCCGTAACTCGTGACGACCAATTTCTGCCCCTTAAACGAGCCGAGGCCCGCGCTCGTGCCCGCAGCTGCGGGCGCGCTCCCTCCGGTGGTCGCCGGGGCCTTGGTCGCGGCCGCTGCCGTCGCCGGGGCTGATGTCGGCGTGCTCGAACCGCCGCAGGCGGCCAGGAGCGAATCAACGGCGGCGAGGCTCACGCCGGCGAGTACGGCGCGGCGAAGGAAATCCCGTCGCGTCAAGCGATCGGTCGTCGGATGATGGACCTGTGCGTCGTTCATCGCTCTTCCTCCCGTATGTGCCGCGTATATTGACGATCAAGCTGAGAGGCTGAGTATATCACGGGGGAGAGCGGAGAGCCAAAAAGAGCGGCGTATTTGAGAGCATAGCCCCTTAGTCTCATACCTTCGCCCATGCGATCCCCGACGCTCTTCGGCACGCTGTCCAAGCCAATTACCGATCGCTTTGCACGACGCCGGCGAGCGCATAGATGACGATATACTGCATGATCCAGTGCATCGTCATCGCCGCGTAGGGGATGGCCGTCAAGGCAATGCCGCCGAAGCGCTCGCGCCCTGCGGCCTTGCTGACTTGATATGCCGCCCAGCAGATCTCCTCGGGATAGAGACCGAGCGGTTCGTCGCCGAACTCCGGACAGACCGACATATCGAGCGAATCGGGGTCGATGACGATCCACGCCTTCGCCGCGCCCTCGATCACCGAGGTGACCACGCTCGCTGCCCACTCCTCGAACCCGGCGCGGCGTGCCTTGACGACGTCGCTATACGTATAGATGTGATCGCGCCGGACGCCCTTCTGGAGAAACCGCTCGATCGTCCCCGCATTGTTGCGCGGTCCGCGGAGCCCGATGTGCAGGTAGCGGGCCGGATCAACCCCCGGGAGATCGTGGATGCGCCGGGCCCAGGTGCCGCCCCAGGGAGGGAGTTTGGGATCGTCGTCCTCGATCTCGCCAGCCTGATTGTCGCCGTGGGCGTCGAAGTTGAATACGGCGACCGGACCATCTGCCGCCGCGGCGACGCCTTTCACCACCGCATACGTCGAGGGGCCGGAGTTCCCGCCGCACGTGACGGGAATGGCCCCGGCGCGGGCGATCTTCTCGACGGCTGTTGCGACGGTCTCAAAGGTCACCTTCAAATCGGGATCAATCGCCACGTCGCCACAATCCACGAGGCGCAATGCGGCAAAAACATCTATGTCCCGCTCCGGGAGATAGCCATTGTATTTCACCGAGTTGGTGCGGAAGGTGTGCGGTGTCAGATTCGTCCCGAAGTAGTTCGCACCGGCGGCGCCGATGCGCGAATCGGGCACCGGCGCCTGCCAGGGGATACCGAGAAAGGCGACATCCGCGCCGCCGAGGTCATCTACCGACGCGGCGGACGGCGCGCCGAAGAGCGTCGGCACGCTCCCGTAGTGCCGGGGCAAGAGCATCTGGCTCACCTGGTGTCCCTGTCGTGGCCATGAAGGAGTCATCGTTACCTCCTGGACGGTTCCTCGCCGTTTGCTACGCCGCCGTTGTCCGCCGGGACCCTTGTGCTTTGCAAGAAATACTGTATCCTATGAGCAAGGTGTTGTAAATCTTGCAGGCCAATGCGCACATTCTCGATTCGGAATGGAGCCATCACGGCGATGGTCGCCTTGTGTACAATCCTCCGGACCATCTATCCCGATCTGAGCCCGGGGCAGCGGCGCGCGGCGGACTTCCTCAGCGAGCATCTCGATGAGGCACAATTCCTCACTGCCCGGCATCTTGGCGCTCGGTGCGACTTCAGCGAGGCGGGGATCGTGCGCTTCGCCCAGTTGCTCGGTTTCTCCGGTTACCCCGAGTTGCGCCGGGCAATCCGCGATGAGTTCCGCCTCTCCGCTACGCCAACGACGCAGATGATGAGCGCGCGCTTTTCGCTGGTGGACGAATCGGATCTTGTCGAAGGGATCGCCCGGCGCGACGCGAACCTGATCGGTGACACCGCCGCCCGTCTCGATCGCGCGGTCCTCGAACGCTGCGCCGAGCGTCTGGTTGGCGCAAGCGAGGTCTACGTGCTCGGTCATCGTGCCAGCCACAGCATGGCGGAGTACTTCGCTACTGCCCTACGTCAGGGTATTGGGGTCGGATTGCCGCTCTCGTTCGGCACGGGCATGGTGTACGACATGATTGCCTCCGCACACCCTCAGAGCATCGTCGTCGCTGTCTCAATCACCCCCTACGCGCAGCAAACGCTCGACGTCCTTCGCGCCGCCGAAATTCGTGGATTGTATCGCATCGTCATCACCGACCATCCGCTCGGTGCGCCCGCGCGCCTCGCCGACGAGGTCATTCTCTTCGAGACCGAAATCCAGGCGTTCACCAGTTCGTATGTGGGCGTCCTGACCATCTTCCATATCCTCCTGGCGCTCGTCAGTCGGGATTCCGGTGCGCGCATGGAGGGGTTGCTCGCCACCAAGAATGCGTTTGACGCGTCCAGTATCCCCGATCAGGACGGTGCGCGACCAATCAGCGTCGCGATGTCGTCAGTGCGTACGGAGAAATCGTGAAAGAAAGAGGGAGAGCGATGGTACCCGAACAACCTGCCGGCACCCCTGGTCAGATCGACAATCTCGTCAACGCCTTCCAGCGCGGACAACTCAGCCGACGCCAGCTCGTCGCGCGCCTCCTTGCGGTGGGCGTCTCGCTTTCCGCAGTCGGTGCGATCCTCGCCGCCTGCGGTGGCAGCTCATCCGCTCCCACAAACACGCCCGCGCCTCAGGCAGCCCAGGCAACGACCGCGCCGGCAGGAAGTAGCCCACCGTCAACGACGACACCGGCACGCGCGAGTTCCCCCGCAGCGGCGGGCAGTCCCGCGATCGGGAGCGCGACCACGGCGACACAAGGGACCGGTACGCGTGGCGGCAAGATGACCGTCAGCATGTCGCAAAGCCCGTCCTCGCTCGACCCGGCGTTCGGCATCAACGGACCGGAATATTCGATCACCTCATGGATTTACGACAACCTCGTCCAGATGGGACCGGATCTGCAACTCAAGCCGATGGTCGCCACCGAGTGGAAGGCGAACGAGGACGCGAGCGTCTGGACCTTCAAACTGCGCAACGATGTCTTCTTCACGAACGGGCGGCAGCTGGTCGCCGATGATGTCATCTTCTCAATCATGCGCATCCTCAACAAGGATACCGGATCGCCGGGGCGGACCGGGCTTGGCCCGATCCAGACGGTCGAGGCGCCCGATCCCCAGACCGCGGTCTTCAAACTCGCGAGCCCCTATTCCGATTTCCCGCTTGAGTTGACGCAGCGCTGGGGGCGCGTCGTCCCGAAGGAAGCGGCCGCGGATCTGAAGACGAAGCCCGTCGGTTCGGGGCCATATATGCTGGCCGAGTACACCCCCGGCGCACAGGTCCGTGTTGTCCGCAATGACAAGCACTGGGACAAGAACGCCGGTTTGGTGGATGAAATCACGCTGCGGACCTTCCCGGATGAGGTCGCGGAGTTGACCGCGCTCCGCAATGGCGACACGCAGATCATGTTCGATGTGCCGTCAAGTTCGTATGACCAGGCGAAGAAGATCGATGGGGTGACGATCACCGAGGTCGCAAGCGGTACCTGGGTGCCGATGATCATGCGGGTTGATACGAAACCGTTTGACAACCCGAAGGTGCGCGAGGCGATTAAGTACTGCATGGACCGTCCCCAGTTCGTCAGCACGGTACTGCTCGGGAAGGGGACGGTCGCCAACGATAACAACGTGCCGCCGAGCCATCCCTTTGTCTGGAAGGCGGAGCCGCGCAAGCAAGATATCGCCAAGGCGAAAGCGCTGCTCGCGGAAGCGGGCATGCCCAACGGCTTCGAGTTCGAGGTGGTGGCTGCCAAGGACCGCTCCGTCCGCGCGGATACCGCCGTGACGATCCAGCAGATGGTCAAAGCGGCGGGGATCAAGTTCAATGTTAAGACGATAGATTACGACACCTACATCGCGCAGGTCTACAAGAAAGGCCCGCTCTACATCGGGTACTGGGCGATGCGTCCAACCCTCGATAGCCAGATCACGCCCTTCTTCTCGACGGGCGGTTCCTTCAACGAGTACGCCTACAGCAATCCCAAGCTGGATGACACGCTGGCCAAGGCTCGGGCCGAGCTTGATACGGAGAAGCGGAAAGCGCTCTACCAGCAGGCGCAACAGATCCTGACGGAAGAAGGACCGGTGGTGATCCCGTATTTCTTAAATTCGACGTCGGCCTATCGCAACCAGGTCGTCGGCTTTCAGGCACACCCCCTCGGCTACTTCGACCTGCGGTACGTCAGCCTGAAGAAGTAGATTGGGCCTGCTGGCCATCATCGAGAAGGTCTTTCCCGGACGATACCGGAAGTGGAGTGCGTATGGCTGTGCTGATTGTCCGGCGCTTAGGCTCGCTCGCGGTGACACTCCTGCTGCTCTCCGTGATCGTGTTCGGCGTCACGCAGGTGCTGCCCGGCAATGTCGCCCAGATGATTCTCGGGCCGTACTCGACACCGGAGACGCAGCAGGCGCTGGAGAAGAACCTGAAGCTCGACGAGCCGGCCTGGCAGCAATACCGCGACTGGCTCACGCACTTCGTGCGCGGCGATTGGGGGACATCCTTACGACTCGGCCAGCAGATCCGACCGATTTTGCTACTCCGCCTGCAGAACTCCGCCTATCTGGCGCTTTCCTCCCTCATCGGGGTCGTCTTCTTCGGGATCGGGCTTGGTATCCTGGCGGGCATCCGGCAAAACCGGCCGACCGATCACCTCATCGCGCTCTTCGCCTTCCTCGGCATCTCGATTCCCGCCTTCGTCTCCGGTTCGCTCCTGATTATCCTCTTCGGCGGCGGCGTCTGGAACCTCTTACCCGGTTCGGGCTATCGTTCGCCAACCGAGGACGTGCGGGGGTGGCTCACGCGACTGGTCTTGCCAACGATCACGCTCATGCTGCTGCTGCTCGCCTACGTCATCCGCATGACGCGCTCGAGCATCATCGAAGTTCTGACGACGAACTACATCCGCGCCGCGCGGCTCAAGGGCGCGTCCGAGCGGGATGTCATCCTTCGGCACGCGCTGCGGAATGCGCTCTTGCCGACGGTGACGGTAATTGCGATCAACATCGGCTTCATGCTTGGGAGCGTCGTCATTATCGAGCAGATTTTCGCCTATCCCGGTATCGGCAGCCTGATCCTCTTCGCCGTCAGTAACCGGGACCTCCCGCTCCTGCAAGCCTCGGTCATGGTGATCGGCATCGTCACCGGTCTGGCCAATCTGGTCGCCGATGTCCTCTACATGTATCTGAACCCGCGGATTCGTTACCGATGAGCACGTCACCTTCCGGTGTTCACGACGCCACGGGCGTATCCGCACCACCCCCGGCGACCGAGGGTGCGGCCGTCGCGCCGGGGATGCAAGGATCGCGTGCGGGCCGGTGGCGGCGCTTCTGGGAAGATGTACGCCGCACCCCGAGTGCGAGCGTCGGTCTCGTAATCGTGGCGGGGTTCTTCATCCTGTCGCTGATTGGGCCGTACATCGCACCACACTCGCCGACGGACTTCGACATCGCCAATAAGTTTGGCCGTCCGACGCTCGCTCACCCCTTCGGCACAGACCCGTTCGGCCGGGATGTCTTCAGCCGCGTCATCTATGGCGCCCGGCTCTCGTTCCTGTTGGCCGCGGCCGCGACGCTCTTTTCGCTGCTGATCGGCACGCCGCTGGGACTGATCGCCGGCTACTATCAGGGCTGGCTTGATGAAGTCCTGATGCGCGTGACGGACGCCCTGCTCGCGCTCCCCTCGATTATCCTCGCCCTGTTGATCGTCACAACCCTCGGCTCATCGGCGTTCAATGTTATTCTCGTCGTCGGCATTGTCTACGCGCCCCGGATTGCGCGCGTGATCCGGAGCGGCACACTGGCGCTCCGCAATGAGGAGTTCGTGCAGGCGGCGCGTGCGCGTGGGGAATCGGGCGCCTACATCCTCTTCTCCGAAGTGCTGCCGAATACCATCGCGCCGTTGATTGTCGAGGCCAGCATCCGTATGGGCTTCGCAATTCTGCTGGCGACATCGCTCTCTTTTCTCGGGCTGGGCGTCTCGCCGCCCGCGCCCGATTGGGGGTTGATGGTTAATGAGGCGCGTCCCCACATCTTCCGCGCTCCGTGGCTGACGATCTTCCCCTCTCTCGTGATTGCGCTCACGATTGTCGGTTTCAATCTGCTCGGGGATGGCTTACGCGATATTCTCGATCCACGCCGGGTGTGGACGGAACGGAGATCCGAAGGTGTTTAGACCGGCCACATCCGCTCGTGAGGCATCTCCGTCGAGCACGCCGCTGCTGGCAGTAGATCACCTGAGCGTCACGTATCGCACGCGCGATGGGGACGTCCGGGCCGTGCGCGATATCAGTTTCGACATCCAGCCGGGAGAGACGTTCGGCCTGGTCGGCGAATCCGGCTCGGGGAAGAGTTCGGTCGCCATGGCGATCATGAACTACCTCGGCGTCAACGGTCATGCGAGCGGTGCGGTTCGCTACAACGGTGACGATCTCCTCACACTCCCGCCCCGTGACCTGCGCCGCCTGCGTGGCGGCAAGGTGGCGATGGTCTATCAGGACCCGATGAGTTCGCTCAATCCGGCGATCCCGGTTGGCGATCAGATCGGGGAAGTGTTGCGCATTCATCAAGGGATGCCCCGTCAGGCAGCGTTCGACCGGGCGGTGACGATGATGCGTCAGATGCACATCCCGGATCCCGAGATCAACGCGCGCCGCTACGCTCATCAGTTGTCGGGCGGGATGCAGCAACGGGTCGTGATCGCGATGGCGCTGATCAACAATCCTGATCTCCTCATCCTGGACGAGCCGACCACAGGACTCGACGTAACCACCGAGGCGACGATCCTTGACCTCGTCGCGGAGCTGCGTCGGCAGTTTGGGTCCGCCATCCTCTTTATCAGTCACGACCTCGGCGTCATCGCGCAAATCAGTGACCGCGTGGGTGTCATGTACGCCGGCGAACTGGTTGAGGTGGGAACGACCCATGCGCTCTTCGCGCGACCGCGCCATCCCTACACGCTCGCGCTGCTCTCCACTGTCCCAAAACTGACTGGCGGCGACCTCGATCAGCGATTGAACCCCATCCCCGGCCGACTGCCCGATCTCGCGCACATACCCCAGGGCTGTATCTTCGCGCCGCGTTGCCGTTTCGTGCAGGCACGATGCCATGAGGCGCAGCCGCCGCTCTTCGACATGGACAGCCCCGAGCACCGGGTCGCCTGTTATTTCTGGGAGGCGTTGCCTCTACCGGAAGAGTTCCGGGAATCGGGCATTGTCCGCGCGCGATCCGCGGGTGGCGACGTGGTGCTCGCCACGCAGGATGTCAAAATCCACTTCCAGGAACGCGGCTTCTGGGATCTGGTGACGCGGAGGCCGCCCGCGCTGGTCCGCGCGGTGGACGGCCTCTCCCTCACCGTGCGGCGTGGCGAGACGGTCGGCCTGGTTGGCGAATCGGGCTCCGGCAAGACGACGTTCGGCAAGGTGCTCGTCCGGCTCTACGACCCGACGAGCGGCACCATCACCTTCGGCGGTGAGAACGTGGCGACGATGGACGCGCGGCTAGAGCGCACCTTTCGCAAGCGCGTGCAATTCATCTTCCAGAACCCCGATTCCGCACTGAATCCGCGCAAGCGCGTCGGCGAGATCGTTGCCCGCCCGCTCAGGCTCTATGGTCTGGCGACGGAGAAAGAGATCCCCGCACGGGTCGCGGCACTGCTCGAACTCGTGCAGTTAAGGCCCGAGTTCGCGGATCGTCTGCCGCACGAACTCTCCGGCGGCGAGAAGCAGCGCGTCGGGATCGCGCGCGCATTCGCGGCCGAACCAGACGTGGTTGTCGCCGACGAACCGCTCTCCGCGTTAGACGTTTCGGTCCAGGCCTCGATCTTGAACCTGCTCCTCGATCTCCAGCGGCGGTACGGCACCGCGTACGTCTTCATCTCGCACGATCTCAACACTGTTCGATGGCTGTGCGATCGCGTCGTCGTGATGTATCTCGGCAATGTCTACGAGACCGGCACGGTCCGCGAAGTCTTCGCGCCCCCCTATCATCCGTACACCGAGGCGTTGCTCTCCGCGATCCCCGTGTCGGACCCTGCGGTGTCGCGCGAGCGAATCCGGTTGGAAGGACCGGTACCGAGTTCGCGCCATCCGCCATCCGGCTGCAAGTTCCATACGCGTTGCCCGCGGAAGTGGGGCGCGATCTGTGAACAGGAGCCGCCACCGGCGCGGGAGGTGGCGCCCGGTCATTTCATCGCCTGCCATCGTCCGCTGGAGACCCTGATGAACGATATTTTTGCGACGAGCGACGATGATACAGTGGCCTCCTTCGACGACAACTGAACGGTATTGTATGACTGCGGTGACGGTTGGGAAACGACATTCCGGCGAAGGTATCCGCGCTTCCGGCCGGTGCAGACGCCGGTCACCGCAACGTTGGAAACGGCCTGACACCCCCGACTTTCCCTCGAAAATCCCTCCCCTCAGGCCGGGATCGGCTCCGCGTC
>CALBSO010000115.1 GCA_937968015.1 uncultured Thermomicrobia bacterium | reverse complement strand
GATGGTAGACGAAACCAATTGTAGTCGCCCCGGTCGGGATGTCAAGGAGCCGTATTCACTCATCCAGAACCCCAGAATGTTACCGAACGCTCCACGGTTCGCTCATTTGAGAATGTTACTCAAGGAGGGAACCGATGGCGGTCGAAGATGCCATGACGATCAACGAACGACGCACTTATCTCAAACGGATGCTCCCCCGCTATCGTGCCGCCAACCACGCCGAACGGGGACGCTTACTCGTCGAGATGGAGGCGATGATCGGGATGCATCGCAAGAGCCTGATCCGCTTGCTCGCTTCCTCCTCGCTCGCGCGCCAGCCACGGCACACCGCACGCAAGCGCGCCTACGGCCCCGCGATCGCGGCGATCATCGGGATCGTCTGGGAGAGTTTGGGCTACGTCTGTGCGGAGCGGTTCACCCCGTCCTCGTAGAGGCGGCGCGCCATCTCGCCACCTTCGGCGAACTGACGCTCGCGCCCGCGCTGTGCGACCACCTAGTGTTCAATCAGGAGATCTCTTCGGAATCGGCAATAGGAGCCTGCACGTCCTATCGAATATCGGCGTTCGCCGCCTGCATCAGTTGGAGTGAGGTAATCGCCAAGGGGGATACGCTCCCCACAGAACAATTCCGATGACCTCCTCTGAGCAAGCACTAGCGACGATCAGCCGCGCGACGGTCGGACGCCTGCTCCGGGGGATGCGCCGCTCAGTGACGAATGTACGTAGACATGCGCGTGCGCGCTCCCATCGCCGCGCAGCGCGGGCGGCAGCCAGTGCGGCTGGAAGAGCACCAGATTCCCCCACAGCAGCAGCAGCAGGCCCACCCACGGTACCAGCCGCTTGCCCCAGCGCGCTGTTTTCTCGATCAGCATCACGCCGGTCAAGAGCGCCATCCATACCACACTGCCCACCCCAACCGCGAACATTAGTAGCATCAGCGTCCAGCAGCATCCCAGGCAGAAGAGCCCGTGGCGCACGCCCAGGTTCCATGCCGGCCCGAGCCCGCGCCGATACCAGCGCAGCAGGAAGCTCGCCGGGTGGCGGCACTGCTCGAGGCACCGCTCCTTGAGCGTGCTGAACTGGAAGCAGCCGGCAAGCAGCAGCACGCTGCCGGTGATCACGGCCGGGTGGTCGCCCAGCCACCCAGCATGGTCCAAGAGCGCGTGCAGGGCGGCGTCTCCCACGAAGGCGAGCACCGCGAAGCCCGCCCAGACCACGAGATAGGCGGCCACAAAGACACCGCGCGCGAGCCCTGCCCGTGCCTGCCCGCCGCTGGCCCGCGCGAAGAGCCGGATCATCGGCAGGCTGGTCGGCAGCATCATCGCCGCAATCATCACTTGCCAGGCGAGCAAGAAGGAGAGGAGCGCGAGCGCCCAGGGCAGCGTGCGGTGCCCGATCAGCGCGTGATGGTCCACGAACCGGCCGTTGCCCCTCACAATGGCCACGATCGCGAGCGCCCAACTCATGAGCGCCACGCCGGTGATGATGACCTCCTCAGGGGTTGGCTGACGCAGGGCACGCGGCTGATACCCGCACGCCCCCGTCGCTGCGTCCGCCGGGTGCGCAGCGGCCATGCGGCACCTCCCTACGCTTCCAGGTGGAAGACGCCCTGGATCGCATTGCGGCCCGTGTAATCCCAGACCATCCCGTGTTCGGGGATGTTCACCCGATTCGCGGACGCCTTGGCCACATAGGCGGGCGAGCCGGGGATCGTGCTGAAGGCGCTATCCACCAATGTCGTGGGCTGACCGTCCGGGCCGCGGAAGGGCTCCATCGCGCCATACAACACATCGCCGACCCGTACCGAGCCCTTGCCTTCCCGCAAGTCGTACTCGATCGGCGCGACGCGCACCTCCAGCACCTCGCCGATCAGCTTCGCGAGGTCGGCGATGCCGCCACCGAGTTTGCCGCTGAAGACTTCCAGGAGCGCGTCACGCTGCTCCTGCGTCCCCTTCCCGTCGAGATAGATCACCGAGCGCCAGTTACCGTTGAACACGTTGCCGGGGATGTTGACGATGTTGATGAGGGTCAGCCCCGAGACGTCGAGTCCTCTAATCTGGCCGCGCTCGACGTGATAAACCAGGAACGACTGGCAGGTGCCGTTGTCCGGGTCCTCGCCCACCCAGCAAGGGCAGAGAGTGCCGCAGTCGCAGACCTCCAGCAATTGTCCGTCGAGTGTGTAGGTCGTCGCGGTCGTGGTTGCCATGGCATTCCTCCCATTCATACGAACTCCTTGATCCGAATCGTCGGCCCGCGCCTTCGGCGTGGCGCTCATGTCACCTCCCCTCTGCGTCAATGCTGCTTCAGCGTTCTGGGGATATCCGCATCATTGTCCTCGCGTCGCTATGGTCGTGCTTTCGAGGAGGGAAGCGATCTGATCCGCCGCGCGTGCCGCGCCGTCGGGCTCGACGGGGCGGTAGCACACCCGCGATGAGAGGGCACAGGTGAGACGCTCGGCGATCACTGCTGCGCTCGCCTCCGCGAAGGGCACGCGCGCCCACTGCGGCACACCGTAGCGCCCCAGGCGATGGGCCACATGCCGGTTCTGCTCAAAGTGGCCGGTGAGCGGGAAGTACAGGAAAGGACGCTGCGCCGCGACCAGTTCCATCGTCGTCGACAGACCGCCCTGTACGAGCGCGGCATCGCACGCCGCGAGCATCTCATGGAGGTTATCCACATAGCCGCAATACTCGATCCCCGTATGACGCGGCCATTGGACCGGATCGATCCGCGGGCCACAGACGACGATGAGGCGCAGATCAGGGAGTTGCGCGCGCATGCAGGGGAATGCGTCAACGATGCGGTGCAGCAGGTCGGTGCCCGCGCTCGTGCCGCCGACCGCCGCGACGGCTACCCGCTCATCGGGCCGGAAGCCGAACCGCCCGCGCAGCGCCGCCCGGTCGCCGAGCGCTGCGGGGTCGAAGCAGCGCACGTAGCCGGTGAACGTGTAATTCGCCTCTACCCAGTCGCGGATGCGCGGCAGCCCGTCGCCGAAGGTGTCCGGCACGATATCGTCCGGGGTGCCGATGAAAAGCGCCCGGTCACGGACCCAGGGGTAGCGCGCGACCTGGGCGATCATCTCCGCGTTGTAGTCGGCGGTCAGGGACGCCTCCTGGTCGTCCTGGGCAGGCACCATCGGCAGGTAGCCGACGAAGTCGGTGAGCCAAGCGAACGGCGCCGTTTTCAATTCGGGGTTCTCGTGCAGGTAGTAGTCGACGTCCCACGCCTCGTCACCGATCCAGAGATCGTAATTTCCCTCGCGTGCTGCGTCGAGGAAGACGTGGAAATTCGCCAGGAGGATCTCGTCCATGTTCCGCAGCGCGCGGAAGACGTGGAGCGTATGCTCGCCGCCCATTTCCGACTCGATGTGCGGCGATTCTCCCGCGAGATGGGCGCTGAGGGGATGGATGCGCTCGCCGCGGGCCTCGAGCACCGTCGTGACGGGATGCTGGGCGAGCCAGTCGATCTGCAGCCCCGGGACCCGCGCCCGCAATGCGTCGGCGATCGCCACGTCCCGTTGGGCGTGGCCCAAGCCGATCGGGCTGCTGACGGAGAGCGCCCGCTTCGGTCGGATCATTGCCCGCCGCCAGGTCTGTCTCGGTGGCACGTCGCGCCCGATGAACTCATGGATCAGCATATTGATCTTGACCGGGTCGCGCAGGTGCGGCGCGTGCCCGCACCCTTCGAACACGACCAGGACGGAACTGGGGATTGCGTCGTGGATCGCCTCGCCGTTGGCGAGCGGGATGATGCGATCCTCCGCGCCGTGGAGGATGAGCGTCGGGCAGCGGAGCGCGGCGGCGAACATCGCCATGTGCGGCGTCGCGCTCTCGACGATCGTCGAGATCAGCACGTCGGGTGTCGTCTCCAATCCCCAAGCAACGGCGTCCTCAATCCCCTTGGTCGAATGGGGTTCGCTAAAGACGTTGCGGAAGAACCAATCGAGGAAGTCGGGGTAGTCGAGCCGCCAGTAGACCGCGTTGTACTTATTCCTGCCCTCGAAGTCGGGCGGCGCGGCGAGGAACGCGTCGAGGTTCCGGCGCGGGCCACCATTGAGGTTCGCCGCCGGGCCGATCAGTGCGAGATGCGTGACGCGCTCCGGGTGCTCGGCCGCGACCTGCATGCCCCAGCGGGAGCCAGCGGAGAAGCCGGCGATGGCGGCACGGTCAATGCTGAGCGCATCCATGACGGCGAGCGTGTCGCGCGCGAAGTCATCGGTCGTGTAGCCAGATCGCGGGCGATCCGACTTGCCGTTGCCGCGCCCGTCGAAGGTGACGACGCGGAATCCCTGCCGGGCGAAATAGGGGACCTGCATCTTCCAGCAGCGGCTGTGGATGATCGACCAGGTGGGCAGGAACAGGAGGGTGCGCGCGGCGTCTGCCGGGCCGAAGATCTCATACGCGATCCGGACACCGTCCACCGGGTTCGTGGCGTATCCCGTCGTCACGGGATCAATGGCGCGCATCCGACACCTCCCTCTCGCGCCGACCGCGTCAGCCCATACGTGCCCGCTCGGTTCCGTCGTCTCCGTCGGACATCCTGATGCCCGCGTTCGCCTCGCGCGCTTCCAGCCAATCGCCGATCGCATCGAGAGTGGCGAAGAAGCGTCCCTGCTTCTCGCTCGCACCGGCAAGGTGCTGAATCTCCATCCCCAACCAGAAGCTGGTCACCGCGCTCGCCACCAACTCCGGGGGCAGGGAGATCCCGAGATCCGGCAAGTAACGACGCGCGACCTCCTCAAGGAGTGCCCGCCAGTTGTTGAGCCGACCTTGGATCCGTGCGGCGATCTCGGGGTTGGCATATCCCAACGCGTAAAGTTCGTGCAGGGTGCGCACGTACCCGTCGGCCAGGTCCTGACGGTAGAAGGCGATCGCCTGGCGCCACTTGGCGCTGAGCGGCGCCGCGGGATCGTCGTACAGATCGCGCTGGCGGGCGAGCTTGCCGCTGTCGATCGCGTCGAAGAGTTCGGGTAGGAACTTGCGCTTGGAGCCGAAGTAGTAGTTGAGTAGGGCGACGTTCGTGCCCGCCTCGGCGGCGACGGCGCGCGCCGTGAGTCTGGCGTAGCCGTCCCGCGCGAGGATCCGCAGGGCGGCGGCGAGGATCGCGTCGCGCGTTGATCCATTTTCGGATGCGGGCACCGCATTGTAATCATCTGTTTCAAACATATGTTTAGTATGCACCTTGGGGTGTCGAATGTCAAGCCCCGCGAAGAGAATACCGACGCATGGGTGCCGTTGGTGAGAGGGGCGATCGCGAAGGACGGCAGTCGCGGCGCGGCATCCGTCTTCACCGACACGATACCTACCGATTCGTCGCGTGGTGACTCGCGGTACAGGTCGATTTTCTTCCGAAATGCGCTCCAAGCGCCGAGATCATGCCGATAAAAAAATGGCCAGTCGGCGATGTGGGTAGTACCCCAGTGAACCGTGGTCAGGCAGCATTGGGTAGCTCCCGTAGCCAGCGCGGCGGTCGTCCCCGCCGTTTGACGACGGGTAAGGGGACGGGAAAGGCCAGCAGTTCATGCACCGTCCAGCGGTGATCGGTCAGCACCGCCGCCTGTGCCGGGGTTCGTCCGGCGAGGCTGCGGTGCGGCGTGCAGAAGTTGTAGGCGCTCCCCACCAACCACATCCCTGCCTCCAGCGTCGCGACTTGCCGCACCGTCGCCCGACTGCGGCGCACCAGCGGCGCAAGCCGGGCGCGGAAGGTCGCATTCAGTCGTTCGATGTACGCCGTGTTGACCATCGCCGTCTCCTTGCACTGCGTCGCGGCCAGCACCGCTGCGACCGCCGTCGCACTGCCGCGCACGATCCGCCGCTCCACCGCACAGACGCGCCGTCGTGGTTGTCCTCCCGGGACATCGCGCTTTGGAGACCAAGCAGGGCTATTCTGTGGCCCACACCCCGCTCGCTCTCCCAGCGAACCTGTCACGTTCATCGCTCAACGGGCTCATGGGCCCTCTTGATCATCGGCATGGAGCGCGACTGGCGTGCTGAGACGAGGGGCATTCGCCACCTCTGGCCTGCGTAAAACCCAAGCCGCCTCTCGTGCGGTGCGTCGCGCGATTTACCCTGATCACGTCTACCGAACATCCCTACAAGCCCGTCATCAAAAGCACCCATGAACCACTTAAACGGCGAGCGCCTTCAGCGCTATCTGTCGGTATCCCCATACCCTATCACCGCTCGGTGCCGAGTCGGCGCACCCCCTGGACAAAGGAGGAGTGCAGAAACGTCGTCCGTAGGCGCTCGTCGTGGAGACCGGCGGCCACGCGCTCGATCTCCGCGAGGGCATCTCGGTATGCCGATCGGGCCTCCTCCGGTCTCCCCTGGCGGTGTCGCAGTGCGCCCACAACGGCGTGAGTCTGCCACAGTTGCGGCGGGTTCCTGATCGCGCGTGCCACCCGCAATGCATGCGCGATTTCCTCATCGGCAGTCGGCAGTGCGCCGTCGGCGAGCGCGACCTGCGCCCGCAGCCGCCGCGCCTTGACGATATTCTTCTTGCTGTCGCTCGCTTCGGCGCGTTCCAGGCATTCGTCCGCGTAGGCGCGGGCCGTGCCGTGGTCACCGCGCTGCAGCCACCATTCGCCGTAGCTGTGGCAGCAGTGCTGTGCGTAGCGCCAGAGGAGCAAGTGGTCCTGCGGACGCGGGTGGCGGATCGTTTCTTCGACCACCCGGAAGTGCGCCTCCGCTTCCGCGTGCCGACCGACCGCCATCAGCATGTCGCCCAGGTTCAGGCGGGCGTTGTTCACAACTTCCGGGTCGGTAGCGGTCGGCACGGACGCGCACTCATAACTCTCGAAGTTGAACTGCAGCGCACGCTCGTGGTCCTGCAACTCGCCGTAGATCCAGCCTTTCGTATTCAGGGCACGCGCCCGCACGAATACTTCGCCTAGCCGATCGCACCGCGTGATGACCTCGTCGAGGAGCGCGAGGGCGCGGTCGTAGTTGCCCATGCTGCCATGCACTAGTGCCTCCTCCCAGCCGAGCCAGATGCGCTCATTGACATGACGGACGGCTTCCGCGGCCACGCGCCAGCGCGCGAACGATGCCAATGCCGCGTCATACTCGCCCCGCCAATGGTGCAGGAAACCCTCGAGGTCGGCAAAGCGCGCACGACTGAGCGGATGGTCGACGCGTGCCATGAGCGCTGCCGCGATCGGGAAGAGCGGCGCGGCCTCGGCATGCCGATTGAGCAGGGTCAGCATCTCGATCAGCAGGACGGTGCCGAACAGGCGGATGTCATCGAACGTCTCACCGGCAAGGTCCAGCGCGGCCCGCACGCTCTGCTCCGCCGCGGCGAAGGCATGGCCGTAGTTGAGCGCCCGCCCGCGGTGGATCATCGCCAACGCCGCGCGATGCGTATCCCCCGCCTGCAGCGCGGCTTCGTGCATCGTCCCATACTCGCGCGCCGCACCGGGGAAGTCCCCGCAATCGAAGGAGATGAACCCGCGCTTCTCGGCGACCGTCGCCGCGCTTGCATGTCCGGCCGACCCGAGCCGTTCACAGAGGGCGAGCGCTTCGGCGTAGTGGGCGAGCGCATCCCGCACCGCGTTGGCGGCTGCCGCCTTGTCGCCGGACTTGACGCGGTACTCCAGCGCTTTTTCCCATGCCTCGCCCTGCTGGAAGTGGTAGGCGAGCGCCTCATACTGCGCGTGCGGCCGGTGCCCCATCGTCGCCTCGATCGCCGCCGCGACCCGGCGATGCAGCGTGCGCCGCCGTGCGGCCCCCAGATCACCCTCGACGACCTCGCGGATGACATCATGCGCGATGCGATAGTGATCGCCCTGATCGATCACGAGGCGTGCTTGGCAGATCGCCTCCAGGAGGGCCAGCGTCTCCTCCTCGCTCCGACCCGTCGCGGCGACGAGTGCCTCCACCGTGGTGTCGCGACCGTTCACCGCCGCCGTGCCCAGCACCGTGCGCGCCGCCTCCGGTAGGGCGGCGACGCGCTGGCGCACACTGTGCGCGATACTCCAGGGCACTGTGCGGGCGCCGTCGTCCGCACCCGCCGCCTGGAGCCCCTGGGCGTACGAGACGACGAAGAAAGGTACACCCCCCGCCCGTTCGACCACGATCCGGTCGGACACCGCTCCCGCGTGGACATCCCCCTGGTTGTGGAGGCGGTCGAGAAGTTCCTGCGACTCCTCCGGTGTAAGCGGTGCGAGCGTGTGGTGCAGCGCGAGCGCGGCGTGCGCCAGATCGGCCAGCAGCACGGCGAGCGAGTCGTCCATGCGCACATCGGTATCCCGGTACGCCCCGAGGATGCGCACGGGAACCGCCGACGCGGCCCGCACGAGCACGGCGAACAGATCGAGCGCGTCGCTCCCCGCCCACTGCAAGTCGTCCAGCACGAGGAGCGTTCCCGCCGGACCCGCGACGTTCGCGAGGAAGCGGACCACCGCGTCGCCCATCAGGCGGCGCTCCTGCTCCGGAGCGAGCGCCCACTCGGGGAGCGGTTCGATCGGCCCGTCCGCCAACTCGGGCAGCAGACGCACCAGCCA
Organism: uncultured Thermomicrobia bacterium; assembly: GCA_937968015.1. Classification (GTDB taxonomy): domain Bacteria; phylum Chloroflexota; class Chloroflexia; order Thermomicrobiales; family JALYUS01; genus JALYUS01. The sequence goes on along the minus strand of CALBSO010000115.1, from coordinate 1,850 downwards.
CGCACATCCGTGTAAGTCGACGCGCAGGCGGCTCGGGGACTGGCCGCCCATGTACGTCTTCAGCGCACCCAGGAGTGGCGCGTACGGTTCCTGCCCTTCGCGTCGCTGGCACCCGGCCGCGAGCACGGTCCAGCCGTTCGCCGCCGCGTCGGGAGCCGCTTCGGCCAGCAGGCGGGATTTGCCGATCCCCGGTTCGCCGGCGAGGACCAGCACCGGTGGCCCCTCCCCCGCGCGGTGGCGCGCGATCAGCGCCATCTCGGGCGCGCGCCCGACGAATGGCGGCATCCCCGCACCACCCGCGACCGGCGATGCAGGTCTTCCGCCGGTACGAGCATCCCTCCGTCGCTGCGCGGCGTCTGCGAAGGTGGAGCGCGCGCCGACCGCGAGTCCGAGGGCCGCCGCGAGGAGCGCGACCGTATCCTGATGCGGGGCGCGGCTCGCGCCGCGTTCGATGTCGCTGATGGTGCGCACGCCGACGCCGGCACGCGCGGCCAGCTCTTCCTGCGTTAGTCCCGCCGCCCGTCGATAGCGGCGGAGCTGCGATCCCAGTGGCGACACGGATGTCGGTTCCATTCCTTCCCGTCCCTCGTCGGGTAATCTCCGTCAGTGCACCCATCATAGCACCGGGACACCCATGGAGATGCGGATCCTGCCGGTCATCCTGCCGGTCATCCCGCCGATTCCGCGTGGTCATCGCCCACCGTGTTCGGCACACTGGTGACGGTGGATGGTCGGCGTAACGTTTCGACGGTGCGCGGAGCGCGACGGAGAGGCGAGGAAGAAGGGAGAACGGCCATGGTGAAGGATACGGCGGTATATGACCGATGGCGAGCGGACGTGCGCAGCGAGTGGACAAGCGACGTGACGATCGCCGGTTGGCGGACCTGGTTTGCCAAAGCGGATCAGGCGGGGCGGGGCGTGACTGACGCGCTCCTCACGGCGGCGGCGATCGTGCCGGGCATGCACATCCTGGATATCGCCAGCGGCAGTGGCACCCCCGCCTTCGCCCTCGCTGCGGCGGTCGGGCCGCACGGGCACGTCACGGCGACCGATCTGTCCGCCGGCATGCTCGCCGCTGCGGAGCGGCACGCCCGGCAGATGGGCGTCACGAACATCGCCTTCCAGGAGGCGGATGCGGAGCGACTGCCCTTTGCCGACGCCTCGTTCGATTGCGTTACCTGCCGCTGGGGGATCATGTACGTGGCGGACGTCGAACAGGGGCTCGCGGAAATCCGCCGCGTCCTCAAGCCGGGGGGACGCGCCGCGTTCGCCGTCTGGGGGCCGCTCGACCAGAATCCGCTCTTCCAGTTGTTCGCGCCGCTCATGCGCCGCATGACGCTCCCCGAACCGGAGCCCGGTGCGCCCTCGCCGCTGCGCTACGCCGAGGCCGGGACACTTGCCGCGGCGCTGCGGGACGGGGGCTTCCAGGGAGTCACGGAGGCGGCGGTCGCGACGACGTATGCGTGGTCCGGGACACCGGAAGAGTTGCAGGTCTCCGAACTCGAATTGGCGGGGCCGATTCTGGGTGTCCTGGAGGGTCTCCCGTCGGACGAACGCGCCGCCGCGCTTGCGGAGATGCTCGTGGGCTACCGCCGCTACGCCGACGAACGAGGGGTGAATGTGCCGATGATGACGATCATCGCGGTGGGAGTGCGCTGATCCGGGGAGTGGCTCAGTGGCGCAAGCGCGCGGGCGACGAGCACATGTGGGCGTGTCGGAGAGGCGGGTAACACTGAGAACGTGTTTGGGAATCCCCATCGGTAGAGGAATGACCACCAATGAGGGACCTGATAGGGAGAGCACTAAAAAGTCGGGGGTCTCGCACCAGGACGGGGGTTACGTCGCTCGGG
>CALBSO010000114.1 GCA_937968015.1 uncultured Thermomicrobia bacterium | reverse complement strand
GTCGCGTGGTGCCCATGTCGCTGCGGATCGTCGGCGAGCAGCGCGGTCAAGAGCGCCCCGAGTGGCGCGGCATGTGGCGGGACCGGCGGCGGATGGGGTGCGTCCACCAACCTGGCCACGCCGCCATCCCGCCACGCCGCGAGCCAACTGTAGACACTCGCCCGACTGCACCCAACGCTGGCTGCGGCCTCCGGTGGCGACGTGCCGTCCGCGACGAGTAGCACGGCCTGATACCGTCGCCACTGCCGAACGCGTCGTTCGCGGGCCGCCGCGTCGGCCAATGCCACCCGCTCAGCCTCCGAGAGCACAAGAGACATCGCTGACCTCCTCATCTGAGAACGCCAGCATACCTCTTCCAGGTGGCGATGGCTACCTACTTAGCCGCAATGACTCTCCACATATACTGGCACTTGTCAGTGGCAGCAAAGAAACGCAAGATGTCAGCATAGGTCTTTGGAGCGACATGGTAGGAGTAAAACGATGACCGGGCAAGCCACCAGAAAGACTGATCGGGCCGTACGGGAGATCGCCGCCCGCGACGGTGAGGAGATCGCGTTTCGAGCGGACGATGAGGACTGGATCGTCTCGTGGCACCCGCCTCTGACCCCCCCGGACGGCACGCCACACGGGGCTGCGGGTCTCTGTGTGACCGGCGATGGCGAGATTGTCTTGATTAGTGCGGACGGCAAGTACTGGGACTTGCCCGCCGGTCGGCCGGAAGGAGATGAGACGTGGGAGGAGACCCTGCGCCGAGAGATGCTTGAAGAGGCGTGTGCAACCGTCGTCCGGGCCAGACTGCTGGGGTTCTCTCGGGGCGCGTGCCTCGCGGGGCTGCAAGCGGGTCGGGTTATCGTCCGGTCGCTGTGGCGCGCGGAGGTCGAGCTCGCGCCGTGGGAGCCGCAGTTCGAGATCACGCATCGTCGTGTGGTCGCGGCGGCAGAGGTCGTCGACCAGTTGGCGATTGCCGATGGCCTCGCGCGGATCATCAGCCGCGCGCTCCATGAGGCGGCCATGACGTAGTGGGGGGTGGCAGGCCTGCCAGCGACCGTGACCGGCTCGCCGTCGGTGATCGCAACTATTTCGTTGCGATTCCCCCTTGCATGACGGGAAATGCTCGTGGCGATCCGCAATCGGATCGCCACGATTACTTGCCAACGCGACTGCACAGATTCCGGGTGGCTGATATAGCCAAATGTGTAGGCTTCAGCCTGCGATTACAGGTCGGCAAACTGAAGCCTGCTTCACCAGGCAAAACAACCTCCTCACAATCTGCCCTCGCCTTTCACGCAGGCATCTACAGCCGCGAAGATCTCCGCGACCGGCGCGAGCCGCGTCTGGCCTTCAACGCGGACGGGATCAAGCACCGTGCAGCCCCAGTGCCGCAAGGTCGCGGCGGATTCCCCGGCGCGCGGATGCGCCCAGAGCGGCGCATTGCACGCGATCGCCACGATGACCGGCGTGCCGCGCCCAATCGCCTCGGCGACGACGGAGAGGGCGAGCGTGTCGGCGATTCCTCCGACGAGTTTATTGAGGCTGTTGAAGCCGCACGGAGCGACGAGGACAAGCCCCCTCGGTGGACGGGGCAGGATCGCGGCATCGAAGTAACTCTCGATCACACGATGCCCCGGCAGACGACCCAGCGCGCCGCGATTGATGACCCGCGCTGCGTTCGGTGTCGGGATCGTCAAGACGGTGGGAAAGCGCGCGTCCAACCCCGCGATGAGGTCGGGCACAACCTCACCCGCCGCCCCTGCGCCCGTGATGATGAGATAGGCTGTGTCGAACGCAGCTATACCATACTCCTCCCGTGTAATCAGACTTGACCACGACCTGCCGGGTGTTCCGCAACCGCGGTCAAGTCGCACGGAAGTGCCGATGAACACTTCTGCCTCACCCATCATCAACGGGAGCCCCGCCTCTTGAAGACGTTTCCTCAGCGATAATTTCGTTGCAAAGGGCGATACATTGATCGCAAATGTACACGCCGGGCCCAGCAATAAGCCGCTGAATCTCCGATTGTTCCTTTCCGCAAAACGAGCAATTGCGCTGCTGTGTTCGCGAAAAAGGCGTCTTGACCTTCCATAAGCGTTGGCCTCTCAACTTCGCTGTGTCATTCCCGATATGTGGGTAGTGGCGCTCCAACCATTCCATACATGCGACGATCACGACGGAATTGATGGGCAACCCTGAATTGCGCGCTCCAAGGATCAATCGCTCGTAAACCTCTTCGCCGAAACGGATGGTTGTTTGCCGCACTTCAGCCATCTGATACCCCCAATGAGTGCGTATAGGGATCAAAACGACATTATTATGCTATCACGATTGTCAAGCCTTCGGCAAGAACGGTGACATATCTGTGTCACCGTTCTTGCCGGGCCGATAGGTCATGGCGAAGTCTGTGCTTCATTGAATGAAGATGAGGCGTGACAGCAGCAAATCAGACGATTAGGCTTTCGCCCGTCATTAGGGCGGGTTGCGGGAGGCCGAGAAGGTGCAGCAGCGTCGGGGCGATGTCCGCGAGGCGGCCATGCGGACGGAGGCGCGTGCCCGGCGATACGCCCGGCCCGGTGAGGAAGCAGGGAACGCGGTTCATCGTGTGCGCCGTCATCGGCGTGCCGTCCGCCGCGATCATCTCCTCCGCGTTGCCGTGATCCGCTGTCACGAGTGCCGCGCCACCCGTGCGCTCCAGCGCGGCGAGGATTTGCCCGACACATGCATCCACCGTTTCGACCGCCGCGACTGCCGCCGGGAGGACGCCCGTGTGCCCAACCATATCCGCGTTGGCGAAGTTGACGAGGATGAAGGCGAACTGACCACTCAGAATCGCCGCCACGACTGCATCCGCGACCGCCAAGGCGCTCATCTCCGGTTGAAGATCGTACGTCGCGACCTTTGGCGAGGGAATCAATCGCCGGTCTTCGTCGGCAAACGGCTCCTCGCGCCCGCCGTTGAAAAAGAACGTGACGTGCGGGTACTTCTCCGTCTCCGCAGCGTGGAACTGCGCGAAGCCATGCGCCGCGATCACCGCCGCAAGCGGCTGGACGATGTTCTCCGTCGGGAACGCGATACCCGCGACGGGCAAGTCCGCCTCGTACTCGGTCATCGTCACGAAGGTGACGTGCGGATGCACGGCGCGTGGGAATCCGTCGAAGTGCGCGTCCACCAGCGCATGAGAGAGTTCGCGGGCGCGGTCGGAGCGGAAGTTGAAGAAGATCGCCACATCGCCGTCCGCGATCGTGCCGACCGGCACGCCATCCTCCCCAACGATCACTGTTGGCAGGACGAACTCGTCGGTGATTCCCGCTGCATATGAGTACGCAATCGCCTCATCCGGCGTGCGGGCAATCTCGCCGACGCCGAGCGTCAGCGCGTCGTACGCCTTCTGGACCCGATCCCACCGTTTGTCGCGGTCCATCGCGTAGTATCGCCCGGAGATGGTCGCGATCCGGCCAACACCGATCGTCGCGACCTCGGCTTCCAACCGCCTGATGTATCCCTGTGCGGATTCCGGTGGGGTGTCCCGCCCATCGAGAAAGGCATGGATCGCGACATGCGTCAGGCCCTCCTGTTCCGCCAGCCGCAGGAGTGCGAGCAGGTGCGTATCCTGCGCGTGGACACCGCCTGGCCCGATCAGGCCGAGGAGATGAAGCGTCGCGTGCCGCCTCTTCGCCGTGCGTACGGCTTCGAGCAACACGGGATTGCGAAAGAACGCGCCATCCTCGATGGCGAGGTCTATCCGTGTCAAGGTCTGATAGACGATCCGGCCAGCGCCGATGTTCAGGTGGCCGACCTCGGAGTTGCCCATCTGACCGTCCGGCAGCCCGACCTCGCGGCCAAACGGGATCAGGTCGCTCCGTGCGGCGGTGGCGCACAGGCGATCAAATGTCGGCGTCGCGGCGAGTGTGACGGCATTCCCCGGCCCGGGTGGCGCATCCCCCCAGCCATCCATAATCACCAGCACCACCGGCCGAATCCCCTGCCCGGATTCTCCTGTCATATCAATCCTCCCGGACCGTTCGTTAAACCACGAAGGCACGAAGAGCACGAAGAACGAGAAGAGAATGGTATTGACGGTTCCCTTCTTCGTTCCTTCGTGCTCTTCCGGGTGCCCTCTGGGCAGTATTCGTGGTTCCGGTTATTCCCTACGGTGAATGCAGCGCGGTCGGTGGGTTGAGGGCGTCCGGGTCCTGGACTTTGTTGCGAAACTGCTGGGTGAGGGCCGCTTCGGTCTGCATCGCGGCAGCGTCGCCGGCGGCCTTCGCAGCGTTCAGACGCGCGCGGATACCGTCCCCAATGCCTCCCCCAGTGTCGGCGGAATCGGCCGCGCCCGCCGCGTACGCCGTCACGGTCGCGCCGATTAACGCCCCGATTGACACCCCGAAGAGGAACTTCACACCCACCCAGATCGCTCTACCCATCGTACTCTCCTTTGTCTTTCGCTCGCGCACGCACAGGTCCAACTGCGGTGCAGTGCAAGGATTGTGCCTATCTTCCTTACTCGGCGGTCAATTCCGTCACGGGCGCCGGCACGGAGATGATCGGCCCCGCCCGACCACCCGGCGGTATCCGCAACACCCGGAAGGACCATGCCAGCATCGGGCCGATGCCGAAGGTGAACGCGAGCGTTCCGATGCCGACCTGCGAGCGATCCATCGCGATGCCGAGCGCGAAGACTGTCCCTTCGATGGCGAGCCGCGCGATACCGACGTTCCAGCCCGTCTTACGGACGACGGCGAGCATGAACGAATCGCGTGGCCCCGCGCCCAATCCCGCTTTGATGTAGATACCGGAGGCCCAACCGATCAAGACGACACCGCCGATCAGCATTGGCAAGGCGACGACGAGACGATCCGCCTTCGGTATGCGGGCGGCGAAGAAGTCGAACCAGAGGCCGACAAAGACCATGTTGCAGACGGTTGCAATCGCCGGGGGAATGCCCGCCCGCCACGCGACAAGGATCATAATGCCGCCGACCGCGATGGACATCCGACCGGGGGTGATCGGGATGTACTTCGTCAGGGCGATCTGGAAAATGTTCCACGCATTGAGCCCGAGGCCGGAACGGTAGCCGAGGACCAGTGCGAACGCGAACAGCATCAGCCCGATATTGAGGACGAGGGCGCGCACGCCGAACGCACGCCAGTTCCCGCCCCCGTCTACCGGCTGCCATCGCAGTTGCACTTTCCGCCGCTCCATCACCGTCATGCTTCCTCCCACGCCATCATACACCAGACGTGGGGTGAGGTTTTTATCGCGCGGGCGCGGCACTCAGGCTCCGGGCAGTTTGCCAGCGGCCGCTGCGGTAGCGCCAGAGGTTGAGGCCGGAGGTGACTGCCGCGTCGAGGATCAAGCCAAGGTAGGCGCCGGGGATGCCGAGGCCGAGGACGACGCCGAAGAGATACGCCGCCGGAATGCGGACGAGCCACATCGAGGCGCCGGTCGAGAACATCGGCCAGCGCGTATCGCCCGCGCCGCGCAGGCTCCCGGCCAGCACCAGGCCCGTCGCCTGGATTGGCATCGAGAAGCAGAGGATTTTGAGCGCGTGCGCGGCGATGCCGCGGATATGCGGATCGTCCGCGCTGAACGGGATGACGAGCCACGGGCCGAGGAAGAAGTAGATGACGCCCATCGTCGTCATCCAGATCGTGCAGGCGCGCGTCGCCACCCAGGTGGCGAGGACGGCGCGTTCGGGCTTCCGCGCGCCGAGCGACTGGCCGGTGAGCGTCAGCGCGGCAGTCGAGAAGCCGAAGCCAGGGAAGAGTGTCATTTGCCAGAAAAGGTTGGCGACTTGTTGGGCGGCGAATGCGGTAGTGCCAAGACTGACGATCACCACCGCGAAGATCGTCATGCCACCGGCGCGGAAGAGTGATTCCAGCATGCTGGGCAGGCCAATATCTATCAGTCGCTTGATGAGCGTCCAGCGCGGCTTCCAACCGGCCCGCCCGGCAATACTGACGCCCCGCCGCCCACGCCAGACAATCGAGACGAGGACCACGCAGCCAACAAACCGCGCGGCGATGTTGCCGCACGCCGCCCCGACGACACCGAGATGTGGTAACGGCCCCAGACCGAAGATCAGAGGGAGTGAGACGCCGACATTGATGAAGTTGATCGAGAGTGTGACGAGCATCGGCGTGCGCGTGTCGCCCGAACCGCGCAGGATGCCGCTGGAAATAAACATCGTGACGAGGAAGATTGTCCCCAGCGCCTCGATACGCAGGAATTTTGCGCCTTCCGCGACGACGTTTGGCTCCGCGCCGAGGAGCCGGATCAGCGGCGCGGAAAAGAGAAAACCGAGCACCGCAACGATCGCCGAGAGGATGATGCCGATGAAGTACGACTGCTTCGCTGCTTGCTCCGCCTCATGCGGATTGCCCGCGCCGACATTGAACGCGACGAGCACCGTCGTGCCCGTGCTGACGGCGAAGAAGGTCGAGATACCGACCATCATCAACTGATTCGCGACCCCGACCCCCGCCAGCGCGTCCGCGCCAAGACGCGAGACCATCGCGGTCGTCGCGATTTGGACGAGCGATTGGAGCAGATTCTCGACGATCGAGGGCCACGCGAGCCGCAAGACGGCTGCGCGTAGCATCCTCGGCGTCTCGAATTCCGGGATCACCCCACCGAAACGGCGTGGCGGTAGGGGCGCGGATTCTTCGCGCTCGACGGAATCATCGAACGGTGACTGCGGATCACGCGTCGCGATGGGCAGCGCGTTGGTGGACATGGAGCGATGGTCCCTTCCGTTCCGCGGTCAATGGTGCGTCGCGTACACCCTGCCGAGAAACACCGTAGCGAGGGTACTACCGCGCGTTATCTGGCGTCAACGCTTTCGCACCCGCACACCGGACTGGCAGTGTTTGTGGTAGAGACAATGGAATACGCATCGGTAACGACGATCCTTTCTCTCGGCGCAATGGCGTGCCGAGTAAAGCCCTGCGGCATCAAGCGAAGATTGAGACATACGGGAGTGATTGACGTGTTACGAAAGGCGCAAAGCCCGTGAGGCAGGTTTGATCCGCGCCGCGATTGCCATCGGAACGATCATCAGGGCGATCGCGGAGGCGATCGCGACGGGGTTCCGCAACAGCGCGTTCGCATCGCCCCCACGCATCCCGGCGACAAAGCCGACCCCGACATACGCCCCCACCCAGACGATCTCGCCGACCGCGTCATAGAGGAGAAAGCGCCCAACCGGGTAGCGTCGCACACCACTGAGGACATTAATGACCGGACCAAATGTGCCGAGTACCGTCCGGCTGAGGACGATCAGGACAGCCATGCTCCCACCGCGGGAAAGCCGCTCGTTCGACCATCCTATCGCCCGCTTAACGGCTCCAAATGCCAGTGTTTTCCCCACGAGCCTCCGAAACCGATGTGCCGATTGGGACGCGTGGGTATCCGGCGCAATGCCACGGCGCAGGTATACGCGCATGCCGAGTCGCCCGGTCGCATAGCCGAGGATGTCGCCGAGGATCGCGCCACCCGCCGCAAGGGTGATGAGTAGGGCAACGCACAACTGGCCGTGCGCCGCGAAGACGCCAGCGGTCGCTAAGAGACCGGCAAGCGGCACCGGCACCGGGAACCCGAGCGCGCCAAGGAGGATAATGGCGGTGATCGCCACATAGCGGTCCATTGGAATATCGTGTCCTTTCGTTCTCACAAAACATCGGCATGGTGACAGGCGCGTTCATGCTACCAATCCTGGCGCTGCCTATGCGGCGCACGCCGGATATGTGGCAGAATCGCGAGCAGCGCGAGTGGAATCACGGGCACCGCCAGTGCAACGGAGAGATTAACGAGGGAGTTGATGACCATCGGATCGCGGAGCGCGTGGATCCGGCCACCGAAGAACCAGTTCGCGAGATAGAGGTCCGAAGGGATTACCGCACCGAAAATCGTCAGCGCGAGCAGCAATCGGATAACCAATTGCGCGCGACCGGCAGGCGGCCCGTTTCGTTTCGGCGGATCGGGCCGCCCGATGGTATGGTGGCGCTCGTTCGCCGTATCAACCCATGGTGACGTCATATGCATCATCTCCCGGTGTTGTTCATGCGTGCATTGCCTCGACTGCCGCTGCAGGAAGTCGCTGACATGGCCTGTCGCGCCTCAGTACACCAGGATTAATCGTTTGGATTGGTCTTGTGGGTCGGCACAGCGAGACCGTTCGCAAAGGCGACGCTGCCAGGGCACACGGGGTGTGGCGAGTGTGGAGAAGCCGCTATCGGTTGTCAGATATCATTTCCGGCATATCCACCGCATATTCTGGCCGCAAGACGGCCGCGCCATGCAGATAGACGTGCCGGACTTCTCGCTGCGTCTTCTGGGTATTGATATGCAGCGTCACACGAATGCACATCGGCAGTGTCCCCGGGACATCCATTTCATGCGCGCACATCTGCGGGACATCCGCCCAACCGACTTGCCGCGCCGCTTTCGCCGGAAACTCGGCGGTGAGGTCGCGCGTCGTCGTCCAGATCGCGCTGGCAATCTCTTCGGTGTTCAAGTCATTGAAGCGGACAAGCGCGGCGATCAGTTCCTGCGTCGCCTCGATGATCTCCTCCGCCGTATTCGCTGTCGCCGTCGTCGCCCCCCGCACACCCCGCACCGCCATGTCGCTCACTCCGTTCGCTCTCAGTAGCGAGTAACGAGGATGCGATTCCCCCTCGTTACTCGTTACTCGTTACTCCCCCATCAGCCAGCGCACAAAGTCGGCGGCGCCGGATGCGCGTTCCGCCAGGGGCAGTTCGTCCAGCCGCTTCACCAGCGCGCTGCCGACGATCACGCCGTCCGCCATCGCGCCGACGGACGCGACGTGCTCCGGACGCGAGATGCCGAATCCGACAGCAATCGGTACAGAAACCCGCGCACGCACCCGATCGAGGTATCCGCGCAAATCGGTCGCGAGGGCGTCTCGCGCGCCCGTCACACCGGTCAGGCCGACGCAATAGACAAAGCCCGTCGCCAGCGCCGCAACCTGCGCGATCCGCTTCTCCGTACTCGTCGGCGCGAGCATCGCGATCAGCGCGACACCATGCCGGGCGCAGGCGGCGCGGAGATCGCCTGCTTCTTCGGGTGGCAGGTCGGCGACGATCACGCCGTCCACACCTGCCTCGGCGCAGAGCGCCGCGAACGCTTCCTCACCCTTCTGAGCAATTGGGTTCATGTAGCCGAGGAAAACAATGGGCGCGGTGACACCCACCCGTCGCAGGCTCCGCACTTCGTCGAGGCAATAGTCAAGTGTCACGCCATTCGCGAGTGCGGCCTGCGTGCTGCGCTGGATGACGACCCCGTCCGCCAGCGGGTCCGAAAAGGGCACGCCGAGTTCGACGATGTCCGCGCCCGCTTCGATCAGCGCCGGAACAACCGCCGCAACCGTCTCGCGATCGGGATGTCCGACCGTGATGTATGGGATGAACGCGGCATGCCCCGCTGATTTCGCGCGGGCGAACGCCTCGCTGATCCGCGCAACGCCGGTGAGGACTGCGGACTGCGGGCGCCCTTTGGGCGGCATGAGGACTGAGGTGACGATATGCTTGCCTACCTCGCGACGAGTGCTTCCCGTCTCATTGCTCGTTGCTCGTTGCTCGTTGCTCACGTCAGCGTCACTCCCAGCGCGTCCGCGACGGTGCCCATATCCTTATCGCCCCGGCCGGAGAGGCAGACGGCGATGATGGCCTCCTTCGGCAGCGTCGGTGCGATCTTAATGGCATGGGCGATGGCGTGCGCCGATTCGAGCGCGGGGATGATCCCCTCGGCCTGCGAGAGCACTTGCAATGCTTCCAATGCCTCGGCATCGGTGATGCCGACGTATTGCGCGTGGTCAGCGTCCGCGAGCCACGCCAGTTCCGGGCCAACACCGGGGTAATCAAGCCCTGCCGAGATCGAGTGCGTCTCCATGATCTGGCCGTCCGCATCCTGGATGACATAGGTGCGCGAGCCGTGCAGCACGCCGACACGCCCGGCGACGATACTCGCGGCGTGCGCGCCCGTCTCGATCCCCCGGCCCGCCGCCTCGACGCCGATCAGGCGCACCGATACATCCGGTACGAAGGCATGGAACATACCCATCGCGTTCGAGCCGCCGCCGACGCACGCGAGCACGACATCGGGCAGTCGCCCCGCCTGCGCGAGCAGTTGCGCCCGCGCCTCCTGCCCGATGATCGCTTGAAAATCGCGCACAATCATCGGGTACGGATGCATCCCCGCCACCGTCCCGATGATGTAATAGGTCGTCCGCACATTCGTCACCCAGTCGCGAATCGCCTCATTGAGCGCATCCTTCAGAGTGCGCGACCCGCTTGAGACCGGCACGACCGTCGCGCCGAGCAGTTTCATGCGGAAGACATTGAGCGATTGCCGTGCGATGTCCACTTCGCCCATGTAAACGATGCATTCGAGGCCGAGCATCGCGCAGACGGTCGCCGCGGCGACGCCATGCTGCCCCGCGCCAGTCTCCGCGATCACGCGCGGCTTGCCCATCCGCTTGGCAAGCAATCCCTGCCCGAGCGCGTTATTGATCTTGTGCGCGCCGGTATGCGCGAGGTCCTCCCGTTTCAGCCAGATCTGCGCGCCGCCGAGGCGCTCCGAGAGCGCCTGCGCGTGATACGTCGGCGTTGGCCTGCCGACGTAATGGCGCCGAAGATCGCCCATCTTGCGGAGGAACGCCGGGTCATTCCGCGCCTCGTGATACGCCGTTTCCAGTTCGTCAAGTGCGGGCATCAGGGTTTCGGGCGCGTATTGCCCGCCGAAACGGCCATACCGCCCCCGCGCATCGGGAAATTCGGCGGGCGGGGGCAGCGTATCGAGATACGCGTCGGCGGTTTCGGCTCGGGTCTGAACCATACGTGATTGCCTCTCTGATGGATAGCCGGTCCGGGCGCATTCGCGCGCCCGCTAGTCTATCACAGCACTGGCCCTCACTCACGGACGGTCGAGGAGATTCCCGCACGTCGTTTCCACTGGTCCGTCCAACGGCGCAGCGGATCGAGATCGGCGGATTGAAGCGCGATACCCGGTTGCCCGATCTTCTGCTCCTGATCGCGCACGGTCACGTCGCCCGCCCAAGCGTAGAACGGCGCCATCTCTCCGAGCGATCCCCGCCCTCGGTGATAGCCATGCCACCATGCACGCAAGAAGCAACGGACAAGCGCCTCCTCATGCGGGCGGAGGGACGGGCGCACAAACTGCATGAGGACAATCGTACGAGCCAGATCGGCGCGCGGATCGCCGGGCAGGCCGTTCGGCCAGTCGAGCACGGCGGTGACGCGCTCGCCGTCCGTCATCACGTTGAGCGGGTGGTAATCGAAATGGCAGAGCACCAACGGGCGGCGTGCGACCGCCAGTAACCGCTCCCGGAGTCGCGCATCCAGCGTACCGCCCCAATTGAGCCATTGATCGGGCGCATATGGTGGCGCTTCCCGCAGCGGGATTGTGTGCAGCCGCGCCTGCATTTGCCCGCACATCACGCCGAGCGGCCAGACGCGCAGCGGATGCGCTTGCAAGGCAGCGAAGAGCGTCCGGCCCGGACACCACGATAGGAGCAGCGCCGGTCGCCCATGCCATGATCCGTCCGCATGCACCATCGGGATGGGGATACCGCCTGCCGCCGCGGCACGCATCGTCGCCACTTCGCGCGCGCATTTACGTTCTTCACCGGGCGCGAACACGCGTAGCGCATACCGCCCGCCGGGGCGGTCCACGCGCCAGATCGCCGTATCCTGCCCACCAGAAACAGGCGTCGCCGCTGTCGCGTCCGTCACGCCGAGCACCGCGAGGATGGCGAAAGGGTCAAGACTCTCGCGTTCCATTCGTAAACGTGACTGTATACTTGACAGACCCATCTCCGTGTGAGATAATAGACGCATAGA
>CALBSO010000113.1 GCA_937968015.1 uncultured Thermomicrobia bacterium | reverse complement strand
GACCACCGAGCCAATACGCCCGTTGCGCGTTCCCGGCGCACACAAAGAAATCGCCATGGGTAAAGAGCGCGCTCATCGCTTCAAGGTCGCGGGCCATCCATGCCGGATCCTTGTGCTCCTCCAACCGGTAATGTTCGAGACTCTCGATGATCCATGGGCAATACAGATCAACGATGAAATACTTGCCCTCGAGCGCGTCGTCCGGTATGAGATAGAGTGGCAATGTCTGGGCGATGATGATGTCGTGCTCGCGGATCAGTTTGACGAGGTCCACCTGCCTGGTCTGCTCGAATGGCAGTTCCGCCACCATGAAACCCTCGACATCACCGGGGATGGGGGGCGGCGCGGCGAGCGTCGTCGGGAAGTGCCGCCCGAGTACGCGCGCGAATTCCCAGGCGCGGATGCCTGGCCCCGCCATCACCGGCCCGATCACATCATACGTAACAATGAGGATGCGTGGTGGGGTCGTCATGGCCCTGTTCTTTCATCGGCGGCACGGGAAGCGGCCGGGCGGACTGCCCGCAGGCGAGAAAATGGCAGGCCGTAGCCTGCCATCACGAGCAATCGCCATGTATTCCACTCAAACCGAGGAGACGACGAGTTCGGTGAGAGCGCCCTCCGTGTCGTCATCGGTGTGGCCGGTGACGGATTGCCGGTATTGGCGGGCGACATACTCGCTGCTCCCGGCGGCGAGCACCTTTCCCTGATCCAGCCAGATCGCCCGATCACACAATGCGAGCACTTGCGCGAGCGCATGAGAGACGAAGAGCATCGTCTTCCCACGCTTGCGGAAGTCGCCGATGATCTCCTCACACTTGGCGCGGAAGGCATCATCACCGACGGCGAAGACCTCATCCGTGATGAGGATGTCCGGATCAACGTGGATGGCGATGGAGAAGCCGAGGCGCATGTACATCCCGGAGGAGTAATGTTTGACGGGCACATCAATGAAGTGCTCAAGTTCGCTGAAGGCGATAATATCCGGCACGATCCGCGCCAGGCGCTTCTTGGAAAGGCCGAGGAACGCGCCATTGAGGTGAATATTCTCGCGGCCGGAAAGGTCCGGGTGGAAACCGGCGCCCACTTCGAGGAGCGCGGCAATGGTGCCATAGACAGCGACAGTGCCGCTGGTTGGCTGCATCAGCCCGGCGATCAACTTCAGCAGCGTGCTCTTGCCGGAGCCGTTGCGCCCGATGATGCCGACGGAGTCGCCGGGGTAGACGGTCAGATTGATATCCTTCAGCGCCCAGAAATCTTCTCGCCGCCCTCGATCGCGTTCCAGCGTGCGCACGAAGAGTTCGTGAAACGTCTTCGGCCGCTCGTGATGGAGCACGAAACGGCGCGAGACATCGTGCACTTCAATAATGGGGGCTGCGGTGGTTGTCTGTCCTGTCATATCCCTACCTTCGTCCCGTCCTACCGCCGCGAGTATACCCAGCGCACCGTATCTGTCAACTCCCCGCCATTCCCTCATCAGGGCTTATTCAAAGTCGTAGGAGGCCGAGAGCAGCGGAGGTGACGGCATACGCCCGTTCCGTGTGCGTTTCCCCGGCGGCCTTCGTGATCACGCGCCGTTTTCCCTTCCGCCCGCTTCTTCGCATAAGCCCTGTGTTTGAAGAATGGCGCGAAGGGGCGGAACTGGTGTATCATCGCCGCCGGTAGGAACTGCATCCAGATCTCCTCTCGGTCGAGCGGTCACGAGTACCCCCGCCGCTTCATCGCCCGGCAAAAGTCAACCTGAATCCTGTGAGGGTAGGAGCACACCGGTAGCAATGTGGAGGAGAATAGTAGTCACCCGAGCAATCCTCAAGTCTGCGGTTAGAGACTTTATGCGCGCCGGGCATTGCTCGATGCGACAGCCCCCGTTTCCATTCCTAATCGTGGCGCTCTTCGTCGCCGCCGTCGAGGTCGTGCGCGAACCGATCATTACCGTCGTCGTACTCTGTGCGTTGTCTATTACGCTCGGCGTCAGGGCGGTGTGCTTGCTGCGGAAGTGGAGACCCGCCCAACGCATCATCGCCCCGCACTGGAATGTATGGCTGGCCCTCTCATCGGCGGGAATCCTGGCGATCGTTCTCTTCGCGGCAATGCTCATGACGTGGCCCAAGCTCCGAGCGACGTATACGCCCGACGGCTTCGCGCGGGCGCCGGAGATCGCTGCTCAGCGCGGGTGGTATCCCACGGAGACAGACCCCGCCGGGAGGCGATACGTCTGGACGCAGGAGCGCGCAACCCTTGTATTCAACTTTCTCGTGCGCGCTCCTGTCACCATGACCTTTGAAGTGCGCAGCGCGGCGGTGGCCGGGGGGCCGGATGCTCCCGTGCGAGTCATCGTCAATGGGAAGGAAGTCGGGGAGCTTCGCCCAGACCCGCGAAACCCGGACTTCCAGCCGCTCAGCCTTCGGTTTACGCCGTTCGATTGGGGGGGCAGGCAGACCGAGGTCAAGCTCCTCACGACTTCCTTCAAGCCCCGCAGCGACAACCGAACACTCGGCACGATGATCAAGAGCGTCTCGGTGGACAAGACGGAGGCGTGGTCGCCGGTGCAACGGCGGATTTGGCTCCTCTGGGCGCTTCCCGCAGTGGCGGCGCTCGCGCTCGCGCTCCTCTGGATCGCGCGATGGCGCTGCTCTGCGTGGGCGGGCTATGGTGCGGTGGCCGCGTGGACAGTCGGCGCCGCATGCACCGCATTCCTGACCTTCGCGCTCCTGCAAATCGGGCCGATCCAGGGAGACGCCTCATTCATATGGGTCGCTGTTTGCATCTACATCGGCGCATATTTCTCATCTATGGCGCTCGCGCTACCATTCGGTCGCCCGGACGCGCCGAGCCTCGCGCGAAGGGCATGGATCGGGCTCGTGCGCTGCATCCCGGCGCTTGTCGAGTCGGGGGTGCGTCGGGGGCGCCCTGCCCCCTCGCCCGCCTCTTCTGGCGCTAATCGTCGCATGCATCTCATGCGTGATCTGATGCTCGTATTTGCCATCGCGCTCGGCGCGCGCGTTATCTGGGCAGTCGTCGTGCCACCGTGGCAAGCGCCAGATGAACCGGACCACTACATCTATATCTCACATATTGTTGAACAGAAGGAAATTCCACACCCTCCGTTTGTGAAGGCGCCTGAATATCCTCCGGAGTGGGAGGTAAGCGCGGGGCAGACGTTCTTCGGTCAGTTGTCCACCGTCGTCAACGGCGGCGTAGGCATCATTCCCTTCGTGCCTATCGTCTACGATTACCGCACCGCACAAACATATGAGACCTCTGTGGAGGCACGGCGAAGTGCTGCCGGTGCGCGCGCGACGCCGTATCCGCCGCTCTATTATCTCTTCGAAGCGGCGCCGTATTGGTTGTTCCGCGATGCGCCCATCCTCTCCCGGCTCTTCGCCGTGCGATGTGGGTCGGCCGTTCTCGGCGCCCTCAGTTGCGTCTTCGGCTATCTGATGGGGTACGAGATCCGCCGTCAGCGACGCTGGGGGTGGGCGGTGGGCCTGTGTATGGCGCTCATGCCGATGTACGCGTTCATCACCGCGACCGTCAACAACGATGCCGGCGCGGACCTCGGCGCGACGATCATCATCTGGCTGACTGTCCGGATGTATCGGCAGCACGATGCCTCACGCCCGCTCGCCCTCGCGCTCGGCATCGCGAGCGGGCTTGCGCTCGCGACGAAACCTTCGATCATCGCGATCGTTGCGGTTGCGGGTCTGGTTGTGGTAGCGAACGCGCTCTCCACGCTGCGGAGGTCGTGGCGAAGTGTCAAGGTGGCGTTCATGACGCTCGGCGCGTACACGGCGGGAATGATCGCCACCTATGGGCCATGGGCGCTCTTCCGGGTGCACTACTACGGCGATGTCGGGAGGTCAGGAACAGGTGCGACCGCGGCGGTCAGGTATTCGCTGATATCGTATCTGGGCATCAAGCGGTCTCAGGGAGGAATCTACTTTGACTGGCTCCTCCTCAAGAGTTTCTGGGGAGACTTCGGCTGGCTGGATGCGCCGATGCCGGAACGGATCTTCACACCCATCGGCGTTCTCTACATGGTCGGGGCGCTCGGACTGCTGGTCCAACTCGTCCTGCAACCGCAGCGGCGGCGCGCGCTTTCGCTTCTGCTCGGGATGCTCGCCGCGCAGGCCATTTTCCTCTTCATCGGCGTAGATTACCAAACATTGCTGAAGACAGGCGCGCTCGTCGGCTTGCAGGGGCGATATTTCTTCCCGATCCTCGCGCCGCTCCTCTTTCTCTTGCTCTCCGGATGGGATCATCTCTGCCGCGAGCATCCGCTCGCCCTGCGGTTCGCCCCGGTGTTCATGCTCTGGCTGTACCTGGTCGGCCTCGCCACCGTGCTCGCGCGTTACTATGGTGTGGTGATTGGATGAGGCATCGGTTTACTCGTTTCGTGCCTTACATCGCGCCCACCGGTCTCGGGGTGTTCGTCATACTCCTGATCGCGCTGCAGCCTGTCACGGTGCCGACCGGCGAGGATACGGTCCCGCCGACCCCTTCCCCCGCTCCGGTCACAATTATTGGCGCTTCCGCGACCGCGCCGTCCGCGGACGATGGCGCGATCCGCCCGGTGACCGGTATCTTCGCGGGAATCACCGTCGCGCAGCAGATCCCCGTTACGGGCACGCATATCTCCTCAGTCGCGCTCTTCCTGGCGACGTATCAGCGCGTGAACCACGGCCTCATCACGGTGAACGTGCAGACACGGATGGACGGGCGTTGGACCGATCTGGCGACGCGCACGGTGAACAAGGAAACACTCGTGGATAATGCCTTCCTCACGGTCTCCTTCTCGCCGCCACTTGTCGTCGAACCGAGGCAACCATTGCGGGTCACGCTACGAGCAGATGGCGGGCCGCCAGATGCAATCAGTTGGTGGATGGACACGCGTATCAAGGCGGAGGGCTACGTCTTGTCCGTCAATGACAAGCCCATTGAGGGGACCGCGCGTTTCCGGGTCATGTATATGCCGGCATCTGGCCGCCTGATTACGATTCCGGGTCAGGTCTGGGGCCGGATGACCGTCTTCCTCGCCCCTTTCTGGCGGATTATCCTGGGAGGCGCGTGTTGCGTCCTTGCCGGGAGCGTTTTTCTCCTCAATCGCCACCTCCGGGACGATGATTGAGGTGCGCCATGTACTGGAAGGCTTCCGGATAATCGGGGAGCCAGTCAATGTGGAGTTCCCGCCTCGCGGGTTGAACTGCCCCCGAATTCTTGTCCATCCTGATATGTGAGAGCGAGGGTGATAGATATTGGCCCGTGGGGTGGTGGCCGCAGTGGCGGAACCATCCTGCGGCATCGCTGGGTGTCACCGCCTCCACCGCTTCACCGATCACCGCCCGCACAATCCGCGCGAGTTTTACGAGGATTGGTCATCAATAGCGAGGCGTGGCAGCCAACGAGTAGTCCTCGCGAGCGAGTGTGAGGTTGACATTGTAATAGGGATCATGTTGAAGGATCCCCTCCCAGCGTTCCCGCATGTATGCCTCTTCGGCTTGGAACTGCGCGGAGAGTTCGCGGCCGCGGCTTTGAGATTCGTAATGAATCAACTCGGCATACGGGGTCCAGACAATGAGCATCTCTTGCTCTCGAAGTCGGAGACAATAGTCGACATCATTGAATGTGACGGGTAGATTGCGCTTATCGAACCCCCCCATGCGAAGAAATACCTCTCGTCGTGTCATCATGCATGCGCCTGTGACGGCGGAAAAATTCTGAATGGCGCGGGCTCGTCCGAAATACCCGAACTCATCCGCAGGCAGGCGAAGATGCGAATGGCTTGCGACCCCTCCGATGCCCAGAATGATGCCGCCGTGCTGCAATGTTCGATTCGGATAGAGCAACCGTGCTCCGACCGCACCAACGTCCGGACGCATCGCGTGTCCCGCCATTTCCTCGAGCCAGTCAGGGGAAATGACGGTAGTGTCGTTGTTGAGAAAGAGGAGAAGATCACTTTGAAGCTGCGCCGCGATGGAGTTGTGAATAGCGGCGTAATTAAATGCACCGGACCATGGAAGCACGCGAATGTTCGTGAACTGGTTCAGTGAGGCTAAATATGCTTTCGTTGCCTCCTGTACGCTGTCATTATCAACGACGACAATTTCATAGTTCTGATACGTGGTGCGTTCCCTGATACTCTCGATGCATTGTTGGAGCACATCGCAATGATCGCGTGTTGGGATAATGATACCTACGCGTGGCTGGTTGCGAACGTGGTGCTGAACACGGATAACGCCCCCGACGAGACGGGGTTCGAGGTCGGGGGCAACGGAGCAATCCCACCCGATACGCTCGCAATGCTCCGATACCGAACGGATCTGCGCAGCGACGGCATAGGACTTGTTGTCAATGCTGACAGACGCCGAACCCGGCAACATGCGCCAGTGATAGAGCACCTTCGGGATGTGAAGAATGTGCGCACAGCGCTCCGTGAATCGCAACACGAGGTCGTAGTCTTGCGCACCATCAAATCCCTCGCGGAATCCGCCGATCTCCTGCAGGAGACGCGTTCGGTAGACACCGAGATGGCAGGTATACATCATCGAGCGGAACAGATCCGGCGACCAATCCGGCTTGAAGAAGGCCTGATGGCGCAATCCCTGTTCGTCCAGCTTATCCTCGTCACTATAGATCATATCCGCGCTGGGGTGTTCGTTCAGAAGCAAGGCGATCTCCCAGAGCGCGTGCGGGGCGAGTTCATCATCATGGTCGAGCAGCGCCGCAAACTCGCCATTCGCCATCGCGAGCGCCGCGTTCGTATTCCCTGCGATGCCGAGGTTCCGATCGAGGAACTGCACACGGATACGCGGATCCTGTGCGGCGTAATCCCGAAGGATTTCACCAATTTCCGGGTTCGGCGACGCGCCATCTACCAGGCAGAGTTCCCAATGATCGTAGGTTTGGTTGCGCACAGAATCAATGGCTGCTTGCAATACTGCCGGCGGTGGGTTGTAGACTGGGGTAATAACGCTCATGAGCGGGCGATACGCCAGATGGCGCGCATAGCGACGCTGACGGCGCAACGCCGCCGCATCGGGCTCATTGAGTGCGATCCAGTCCTCATACGCGAGCGGAGCATCATTTAGTGCAGGCGGCAGTGTATCTCGTACCGGTCGCTCGATGGTAATGTTTCGGGTGTAGTCCTGGTAATTTCCTCGCGCATCCGACACCCGCACGATGAGGGTATGGGGGCCTGACCCAACAAGGGTTCGGGAGAGTTCAAACATCTGCTCAAAGCCACAGTGTGCCGCATGCTCCCATGGGCGCGCGGCGAGAACATCGGATCGTTCGACGCCATACCACACGGCACCGAGGAGTTGCGCATCAAGGATTGCTTCGACTTTCGCTATTGGGGCCGCACGAGACGTCGCCCATCCGGAAACCGTAAGGGTGTCGGATACCGTTGCGTCCGCTTGCGGCGGTCGGTCGAGCGCTCCACACATCGGCCTTGTGACGCGGAGAAGGGGGTTCGCCAAGACATTCCCGATCACCGAGAAACACAACCCTACCTGGTGTCCGATTACGCCCGCCGCGCGGGCGAGGCGAACCGTCCGAGTTGCGCGGAGTGCGTCCAGATCGGCTGCATAGCGGTTAAGCTGATTGCGGAGTGCATCCAGGTCGGCTGCATGCTGATTGCGGAGTGCGTCCAGGTCGGCTGCATAGCGATTGAGCTGATTGCTTAATGCGACATGACCGTGATGTTCGTCCGCAACTTGTCGGCGCCATGAGGCAACGATCAATTTCTCCGCTCTCAAGTTCGCATTAAGCTGCTGCATGTCCGATGAGTGGCGCTGGATCGCCGATGAGTGACGTCGCTCCCAATTTCTTATCTCTGCCGCGTGCGCGTCCTCGCGTCGCTCGATCGTCTGCTCGGCCTCAACCAGACGACGCTCAATCTTAGCCAGACTCTCGTTGGCTTCCTTCGACGCATCACGGATCGCCGTTGCCTGCTTCGTCAAATGCCAGAGACGTCGTTCGTACTGGACGACCAATTCGCGCGTGGGGCCGTCACCCCTGCGAAAACGCATCGCCCACGGCGCAATGACGGACGCATCGAAGGTGGCATCACGCCAGAAGCCATATTCGGCAAACAGCTCCACCCAGTAGTCTGGCTCCTGGACGTTCTGATGGGTCGTTTCGTGATGATCTTCCGGAGACGATGAAAAGAGCACGTCATCGCTCGCGTCACACAGATTGGCGATCGCTCTGCGACCATCCCGGGGGGAGAGATGCTCAACGACTTCGATACACGCGATCAGATCGTATCGCCGGGGGTAGGGATCAAGGACGGAACCCACCCAGCAAAAAGGCGCGATATCCTCGCGTACCCGTTGGATCGCATACGCTGAGACGTCCACGCCAAACGCTTCGACGCCGCGATCGCGCAGCGACTCAACGAGGAAACCCATCGCACAGCCAGCATCGAGAACGGATGCCGGCCCTATTTTACGAACGATGGAATCCGCGACATCACCGAAGAACGTCAGCCATTGTTGGTTGGTGCGATCATAGGGAATCTTGCCGCAGCAGTTCTGATAATAAAATTGCTCGTATTGATCCGTGGCATCAGTGAGTTTCGCCATAATTCGACGTGCACCTCGAGCAGTCTTCGAGCGGTGATTCGCGGACTCGCACCCGGCAACGATAGCGAGGGGATTGCGACGTGTCAAGTGAGGCGGTCACTTGACACGCACCGGGGGATAGCATATACAGCCTCCGACATGTGACAGGGCACGGATCGGCGCGCCACCAGCTGCGGCGGCGGCTCTTCTGGCCACGCCGCCCGGCAGTATGCTCGGCAAGCATCCTCACCGGACCGATCGAGGGGTAATGCGTCCACTACGAATCCTCTTTATCCTGGAATACTTCCCGCCACACGTCGGCGGCGTCGAGATCCTCTTCGACCATCTGAGTGAGGCACTCGCCCGCAACGGTCATCAGGTGCGTGTCATCACGTTGCATTTGCCGGGTACGCCGGTGCGAGAGATGCGCAAAGGCGTCGAAATCCTCCGCATCAGGACCCCCCAGCGTGCGCGGCGATACCTGTTCACCGTCGCGGGTCTCCCCGCGGCGATCCGACACGCTTTCCATGCCGATATCATCCACACCACCACGTACAACGCGGCTCTCCCTGGCCGACTCGCGGCATTTGTTGCGCGGAAACCAGCCGTCCTGACCGTCCACGAAATCTTCGCCGATCAGTGGAATAATCTCCTTGGTTTGCATCCGTTGGCCGGGCACGCCTTCCGTTGTTTCGAGTGGATGGCGTTGCACCTTATGTTTGCGCACTACCTGTGCGATTCAGAATATACCCGGGGGCGCCTGGTGCGGCTCGCGGGCATAGCATCATCCCGTACTTCCGTTGTCTACCCCGCCGTCGACTACGCATTCTGGGATGCCGCGCGCCACACACCGCGGCGGATGAAGGAGGAGCGGGGCCTGGCCCCCGACACGTATCTCTATCTCTACTTCGGTCGGCCTGGCATCTCGAAGGGTGTAGAGTACCTGATCGAAGCCGCCACGCGCGTCCGTGATCGCCTGCCCAACAGCCATCTTGTCATGCTGCTCGCCGATGACCCGCGCGATCAGTACCGACGGATTCTCCAGCAGATTGCCAAACTGGGCCTCACTGACCACATCACCGTGCTGGACCCCGTGCCGCGGTCCGATCTGCCGGGCTATCTGCTTAGCGCGGATTGCGTGGTTATCCCGTCCGTCTCCGAAGGCTTTGGCTACGCTGCCATCGAAGCAGCTACGCTCGGCAGTCGGGTCATCGCGACCTCGGGCCACTCTGTACAGGAGGTGATCGGGGAGCATGTGACACTGGTCCCACCACGCGATCCCGACGCACTGGCGGACGCGATTGTGGCGCCCGCCGCGAAGGAGGCCCGCATTCCCGTACCACGTCGGTTCGATCTCCAGACCCACGTCGAACGCGTGGAGCGGGTCTACCAGAGCCTGGTCGCGCCATCCCCCAAATAGGCGCCTCGCGGTGCACCGTCGGCCATTATTATGCAGTATTACGCGCGTTCCCTGGCGAGGAGACCAGTTTTGCCAGCAGAGAGAGCCAACCCCACGAAAGGCTTGACTTTCGCAACGGCCTTGGTGAGATAGACCGCACTCTTTGTCACCGGCGATCGGTATTTCGCGCGCAAGCGGTCGAAGGCGAGTGCGGCCTCGTAGATATTCGTCACGCCCATGCGGTCACACTGAAAGATCGAGTTGGGTGAGAAAGCCAGGCGCGCTGCCGCTCCGATGAGGACGGGTAGCGACCGATAATGGTACCGTGTCATCACCTCGCGCGCGTACTCCTCAAGGCCGTGCATCGCGGCGATCTGTTCGACCGCCTGGATAATGGCCGCGTAATGTGCCGGGTCCGGTAGGGAGTTGCGATCCTCCACGGCGGCGCGGATCACGTCGCGGAGATCCACGGCGCACTTCTCCGGGTACCCCAGATGATCCCGCGCCTGGAGATATGACTCCGCGAGGAGAATGGCGCTCGATGGGGCCATGACGAGGTCGGGATGGAACGCAAGCGTATTCTCGCTGAGATATTTCTGCCCCGGCGATGTCGTGTCCGCCCGATAGTTGTTCGACATGTAACTCGCGCCGTTGCTATGGCGAGACACCCCCACCAACCCGTACGCGTGCGATGCGAAGTGATACCGATCGATCATGCAGGCGATCGCGATCGACGAATACATATCGGGCGTGATGGAGTGGAACAACCGGCCCGATCGCGCGATCACGGCGCGCACGACCTCGTAGTCGACGAAGCTATAATAGATCGAGGGGAGTTCGTAAAAGTCGAAGGTGGCGATGTCGTAGTAGGGTCGGCGGAAGGCGATGACGTCCCGCAGCATTTTGGCGGCGTCCACCTCGCGCACATCGTCATTCTGAAACAGGCTCATGTGGAGCGTGTTCGCGAAGACCGGGCGGACGTACCCCGGCCAGTAATAGACCTGTCGGCGCCAGGTGATCGCCTGGGTTTGGTAGTGGCGAATCACGACGTCGAGTTCATTGAGCGCGTTGGGGAGTAGCCCGTCGTCATCGCCGATGCAGGTGATGAAGCCGCCGGTGACGTGCGACAATGCGAACTCGAAGTTATCGGTCATGCTGAGGCGGCGACCGGGATTCACGTAGCGGATGCGCGGGTCGCCGCAAGAGCGCACGACTTCTTCCGTCTTGTCAGCACTGTTGTTATCGCTAACGAGAATTTCGAGATTGTCGTAGTCTTGTGTGACACACGTTTTGAGCGCCCATTCGAGGGTATCCCACCGTTCGCGCGTCGGAATTACCACGGTGAAGCGTGTGCTCATTCTCCCCCCCTCTGCCGCACGGGCTGTGGCCCGCCGCCCCGCGATGACGCTCCGGAAGGTGCGGACAGTACCCTTACCTGCCGGGTGAACGCCGTGATCTCCGCACGTAGCGCGCTGTTTGATCGGGTATCGCGTTCGAATTGAGCGAGAGTCGTGGCCGCATGGACAGCCGCACGGACGAGCAGGCGAGCGGGCCAGCGCACGGGGGGGATGTACCCGCAGCCGCGCGCGAGGAGACCGAGCAGGGCCGCGCGCCCTTTCTGATCGAACGACGTGCGGAGGATCGTCGCCGCACGCTCGCCGTGTCGATCGTCCCCCTTTCCGATCGCAGCGAGGCCGGCATAGAGGACCGACCGTGAGAGGCGCGCCCGCAGGAAGGCATCGACGGTCTTCCGCACCAGCGGGGACACATCCGGGGTGGCGCGTACTCGCTCCCGCAGCAGGAGATAACTTCGCACTGGCGTCTCCATGTCGGCTTGGCGCGTGCTTTGCCGTGCGTGGATCGTGAAGATGAGCCCCGGTCGTGCTGATGTGACGAACGGGAACCGCGCGGTGATACGCCAGAGATAGTCGATGTCGGCATGGAAGATCGTCTGATCGATCAGACCGACACGCTCGATGACGTCCCGGCGGAAGACCATGCTGGTGACCGCCGGTCCCCGCGTTTGTGTCCAGAGGAGGAAGCCTTCGGGTGGGGTGAAATACCCCTCAGCTGGTGATCCCACCTGCACACTCCCGTTGGCATGGACCATGACCGTCGCCGCTGCGGAGAGCATCACGTCTGGATACCGCGCGAAGCCATCCATCGCGGTCTCGTAGAACGTGGGGTGATAGTAGTCGTCGTCCGACAGCATCGAGAAATAGGGCGTTTCGACGTGCGCCATCGCATAGGCGAAGTTCGCGCTCATGCCGATATTTTCCGGGTGGCAGTAGTAGGCTACACGCGAGTCCTCGCGCCCGATTGCCGCGACGACCGCCGCAGTTTCATCGCCGGATGCATTGTCGAACACACGGACCCGGAGGTGCGGATAGGTCTGATTCAGCACGCTACGGATGGCGCGTTCGAGCATCTCCGGCCTGCGGTATGTGGGGATGATCGCGGAAATCACGGGCGGACTAGTCTGCATAGTGTTCCTTCGCGAAGCGGCCGGGTAGCAGCCGTTTCGCCAACCAGTCGCGCGTGAGCGGGGTGAGGATACAAGCGGCGAGGAGTGCGGCGCAAGAGACGAGCGTCAGGCCACCGAGAATCACCGATGTCGACGGGTGTATGGGGAAGAGCCTGCGCCCGAGCAGCGCGACAGCCAGCGGGCCCACCAGCGGGAGGCCAACGTCACGCGTATACCAGCGGCATTGCTCGCCGCGCAGGAGCCGGGTATGCATCACCTGGATGCTGAACAGCACGGCGCCCGCGTTCACGGTGATCCAAATCGCCGCCGCCCCGACAGCGCCGTACCGATGCGTCGCCCAGAAGAGGAGCGGCATGAGCAACGTCACCGCGATGGCGTTCTGATAGAAGGCCAGTTTCGTCCATCCAGCGGCCAGCTGCAGCGCATAGGGGAGGGTCAGGAGGCCATTGAGCGCGCTCCCGATCACGAGCAGACTGACTAGGAGATGGGCGTGCTGCACGACAACGGGATTCCGCGTCCAGACTCGCAGGATTTCCGGCGCGAAGAGCGCCACGATCACGGCAACCGGGAGGAGTGTGACCGAGACGATCTGGCAACTGTTGTGATAGAGGGCCCGGAGCGAGGGTTCGTCATCGCTGGCGATCAGTTGGGAGAATCGGGGGAAGACGGCCGAAAAGACCGGCAGCACGACGATATATAAGCCGGACGCGACCACGGCGGCGAGCGCGTAATAGCCGAATTCATCCAGGGCAAGCAGCCGACTGAGGAGGATTTTATCCCCCTGCATGAGCAGGAGGGCGAAGATGGAAATACCGATCAATCCGGCGGCGAAGCGCCATGTCGCACGCAGGAGCGACGGCCGGAATCGTGGCCGCGTTGTCGTGTGCGGCAGGCTGCGCCAGAGGAAAATCGCGCTCAAACCAGTTTGGAGCAGCGTCATGGCCAGTTGCCACGCGAAGAAGACCTCAATCGTCGGTGCGACGAGCCAGAGGAGCAGGATCGACCCGAGCCCCCGCGCCGTGGCGATAACGACGGCGATCCCATTGAGCAACACCTGCCGTTGCAGCCCCATCAAGCCGCCCGAGTAGAGCGCGAAAGGGAATTGGATGGCGAGAATAAGCCCCATGATAACGAACGCCTGCCGGATGATCCCCGGCGAGAGATTTTGTGCGTGAATCCAGTGCGTCGCGAGCAACGGGGTAGCCAGCGCGAGGATGAGCGCGATCAGCGCGGCGACGGACCAATAGAGAAATTCGACGGTGCGGACGAGGTCGCGCGTTTCCTCCGCCCGGTCGTCGCAGAGCGATAGCCGGGCCAACTCGCGGTTCAGGGTCGTGCTCAGGCCGAGGTCGAGCAGCGTGAAGACGGCTTGGAGTGTCGTGAGGATGCCGACCAGCCCGTACGCCTCGATCCCCATGAACCGGATGTAGACGGGAACGAGCGCCGGTCCCATCAGCCCCGTCCACGCGACGCCGACGAAATTCGCGACGATATTGCGCGAGATGGTCGGCGCGATGCGTACGTCCTTCGATGTGACCGGCGCTGTCACGGTGCTCATCGCTCTGCCGCCGATTGCGTCCGAGCGGTTGGTGCCTGCTGTAAATCCACTGTCAGGAGCCGCTGTGCGTAGCAAACGTCGGCGCGGCGGGAGATGATCGCGCCGGCCTCGTCGCGGTACACGGTCGTATCATCCGGGATGTCGCGCTTAAAGATCGCTGTATTGCTGCCGATTGAGACCCGATCGCCGATCGTACAGCCGCCAATAATCGATGCGTGCGCAGTGAGCGCAACACCGACGCCCATCGTCGGATACATACCGTTGTGCGAGCCGATGGTGCAGCCGTGCGACGCGACGAAGAAATTGCCATACGTCGCTTTACCGAGCACCGTGCCGACCGTATGGAAGAGGAAAAAGACATCGGGCAGCCCAGTCGTGAAAGTGCAATCGAGTCCGTGCAGGTACTTATTCAGGCCGTAGAGCTTGTCCGCCACGGGCGTCGGGCCATACTCCCGCCAGACGGTGTTCGAGAGAAACCAGAGGAACATGACGTAATGATCCGAGTAGAGATGGTTGAAGATCGTTTCGCCATTGGCGCAATAGTGGCGGAGCGCCGAGTGCATGAAGCAGTAATCGAGCCGCTGCAGAGCGAGTTTGACTGCCTGCGGATAGTCGCGCAGATCGACATGATGCGGATCGGGGAAAAAGACGTTAAGCTGGCTGGAGACGTAGTCCTCCAACTCGCGGCGCGTGAGAGATGTTTTCATGGCCCGTTCGACCGCACGATGCGCGTTGCGACGGCGCACCCCGACGCTGCGCCGTGGGCGACACCGGGCAGTACAAGGCTATACACGCACGCCACTCTCTTTGAGGATGCTCTTCATCACGGTGCAGACGTATGCCACCTTCTCCTCCGTCATGTTCATGCCGCAGGGTAGGTTGAGTCCGTATGGACTCAGTTCGTAACTGACGGTGTTCCGGGCCTGCGCCTCCGCCGTCCGTTGCAGATCCGCATACGCGGGCAACGAACTGAGCGGACGGAAGAAGGGGCGGCAATCGATGTTGTTGTCGCTCATGAACTGCATCAGTTCGTCCTTCTCGATGCCGAACTTCGGATCGAGGACGACGCTGACCATCCAGTAGGTATTCAGCGTCTCTGGTGCCTCATAGTTGAGCGTCACGCCGTCCATCCCGGCCAGCCGCTCCTCATACCAGCGGAAGATCTCGCGCTTGTGCGCGATCAACTCGTCGATCCGCTCCAACTGCGCCAATCCGAGCGCTGCCTGCATGCTGGACATGCGGTATTTGTAGCCGATCTCCGTGTTGAAGAAGGTCTTCGCGCCCGGCTGGCGCCCGTGGTCCCGCAGGAAGAGGCACCGCTCGTACATCTGCCGGTCGTCCGTGACCAACATGCCACCCTCGCCCGTCGTCAGCGTCTTCGATCCGTGGAAACTGAAGACGCTCGTCAGGCCGAAACTGCCCGCTTTCTTGCCCCGGTAGAGCGAGCCGATCGCCTCGGCGGCATCTTCGATGACGGCGACGTTATGCCGCTCCGCGACATCGAGGATCGCGTCCATGTCCGGCATGTTGCCGTACAGATCGACGCTGATCACCGCGCGCGTGCGCGGCGTGATCGCGCGCTCGAACGACGCGGCGTCCAGGCACCAAGTGCGGGTGTCGATGTCTGCGAAGACTGGTGTGGCCCCGACGTAGGAGATAGGCGCCGCCGATGCAATCCAAGTGACATCGGGGACGATCACCTCGTCGCCCGGCCCGAGGTCGAGGAAGAGCATCGAAAGATGGAGAGCAGAGGTGCATGATGGCAGCGCGATGGCATACTTTCTGCCGACGTAGGCGGCAAACGCAGGTTCGAAGCGCTCGTGATACATGTTCGCGTTGCCGTACCAGGCATTCGTCACGGCATCGGTCACGTAACTGATCTCCTTTTCCGTGATCCATGGGCCGGAAACAGGAATGCGTTCCATCGCCGTTACTCCTTTATCTCTCGTGGGTGGTCGCCCGGTGCGGCCGTGGCGATGGCACCTATGCTCGGTTCCGCACGATACGGGCCGGATTGCCGTAGGCGACGACATTATCCGGGATATCCCGCGTCACGACCGCGCCAGCCCCGATGACGGTGTTCGCGCCGATTGTCACGCGAGGCAGGATGACCGCACCCGCGCCAATCATAGTGAAGTCCCCCACCCGGACGCAACCCGTCAGCGTGGCGCCCGGAGCGACATGGACACCGTTGCCGAGCGTACACTCGTGATCCACACTCGCCAGCGTGTTGATAATACTCTGCATTCCGATCTTGCACTCGACGCAGACCCGCGCTCCCGCCAGGATATGACAGCCCATGCCGACCATCGCATCCCTCGCGACGAACGCGGTCGGGTGGATAGCGGACAGCGCGGTCAATCCTGCCTGCTCCAACATGCGATGCAACGCGATGCGATCTCGCCCCTTGTCGCCGCCGATGGCGATCAGGAAATGCACCTGCCCCGCCGGTTTGGTGACTCGCCATTGCTCCAGGCCCGCCATACCGGTGTAGCAGGGCACGCCAGCAATGGGGGATGAGACGGCGGGGTTATTGTCGAAGAGCGCGACGATTCGGTCCCGGCGATAGGAGAGACACTCCGCGAGCACCTTCGCGTGGCCCGCCGCCCCCCAGATGATCACGTCGCACGCTCGGTCAGTCTGCATCTTGTCTTGTCCTCGGCGTGCCGCGCGGGGCGACCGCCATGCGTTCAGGGAGCGAAATCCGGGTACTGCGCGTCCCGTTCGGAGATCACCGTCACATCGAGAGGCCACGTCACATTGATCGCCGGGTCGTCCCAGCGCATGCCACGCGCCGCCGATGGTGTGTAGTATTCCGTGATCATATAGAAGACCTCTGTGGCGTCTTCGAGCGTCTGGAAGCCGTGTGCGCATCCCTCGGGGATATACAAGGCGCGGCGGTTCTCCGCCGTCAGTTCCACACCGACCGATTGCCGATACGTCGGCGAATCCGCGCAGATGTCCACGATGACATCGTAGATGCCGCCCTGCGTGCAGCGGACCAGTTTCGTCTCCGCGTGCGGTGGGGCCTGCCAGTGCATGCCGCGTACCGTCCCCTTATGGTGGTTGTACGAGAGATTGCACTGCGCCAGATCCGGGGTCAGGCCGTGCGCGGCGAACTCGTCCTGCGCCCAGGTCCGCGCGAAGAAGCCGCGCTCATCCGCAATCGGCTCGATATCAATGATGTATGCACCGGGGATATTGGTCTCGGTGAATTTCATACGGCGTTTCTCATACGATGTGCAACTCCGGGATAGGAATAATGAACTTCCCGCCCCGCTCCCGATAGGCCGCCTGCTGCGCGAGGATTTCGTCCGCGAAGTTCCAGGTCAGCAGGAGCACGTACGCCGGCATCGCCTCCAGAAGATGCTCCGGTGGGAGAATCGGCAGGTGCGTGCCCGGTGTGTAGCGCCCCTGCTTCGCCGTGCTGCGGTCCACGACGAAATCGAGGGTCTCATCGCCGATGCCGCAGTAGTTGAGCAGCGTACTCCCCTTCGCGGACGCGCCATAGACGGCGATTCGCTTCCCGTCCCTCTTGAGGCGTTCGAGGAGGCCGCGCAGGTCGCTCCGCAGCTGGGCGACCTTCTGCCCGAAACCGGCGTAGAAGTCGCCGCGCTCCACGCCCCATGCCGCTTCCTCCGCCAGAAGCCGCGTGACTGCATCGGCGGGTGGCCCGTGCTTCGCGGCGAAGACGCGCAACGACCCGCCATGAATGTCCAGCCGCTCGACATCCACGATCGTCAGGCCGTGGCGGCGGAAGAGATGATCCAATGCCGTCAGCGAGTAATAGCAGAGATGTTCGTGGTAGATCGTATCGAACTCGCCCTTGTCAATCATCTCCTTGACATACGGCGTTTCGATCACGGCGACGCCGTCCTCCTTGAGGAGGATGCTGATGCCCGCGACGACGCCGTTGAGATCCGCGACATGGGCGAGCACATTGTTCGCGTGTATCACGTCCGCGCGCTGCCCCGTCGCCGCCAGCCGCCGCGCCACCGCCGCGTTGAAGAACTCGGCGATCGTCGGGATGCCGCGCTCCTCCGCGACCCGTGCGATGTTCCGAGCAGGCTCGATGCCGAGGACGGGGACGCCCGCATCCCGGTAGTATTGCAGCAGATAGCCGTCGTTGCTGGCGATCTCGACCACGAGGCTTTCCGCGTCAAGGTGGCACGCGGCCGTCAGACGCTTCGTGAGCGCCGCCGCGTGCTGGAGCATCGTGTCCGAAAAGGAGGAAAAGTAAAGGTAATCGCCGAACAGCACCTCCGGCGGGACGGTTTCGGTGATCTGCACGAGCGTGCAATCGGCGCAGAAGACGAGGTCCAGCGGGTAGGTTGGCTCCGGCAGATTAAGATCCGCTTCGGTGAGGAGCGAGTTGGCGAGCGGGGTGCGGCCAAGCGAAAGGATGGTCTGAAGCTTGTCGCTGCCACAGGAGCGGCACGTCGTTTCCGTCGTCATCGCGTCCCCACGACCGCCGTTCGCGGCGCGCCTTGATCGTCCCGCATCACATACTCCTTGTACCAGGCGATCGTTTCCGCGAGCCCTTCCTCCATCGTGTACCGGGGTTCCCAGCCGAGCACCCGCTTCGCCTTTGTCGCATCGAGATATTGCGAGTGGATCTCGCCCTGCGCGGTGTTCCGCACATCCGGCGTCAGATGCGCGCAGTCCATTAACCGCTGGATGCGCCTGACGAGTTCGAGCACCGTCACGGCCTGCTCGGGGCTGAAGTTGAATGCCTCGCCGCGCACCCGCGGATCATCCATCTCTTCCGCGATCCGCAGATATGCCCGACTGACATCCTTGACGTAGATGTAGTCGCGCACGAATGTCCCATCGCTGCGGATCACCGGGCGAACGCCGCCGAGGCAGGCGCGGATCGTCTCCGGGACGATCCGGCTCCAGTTCAGGTCGCCGCCGCCGTAGATATTCCCGCACCGCGCGATGGCGACCGGCACACCGTAGGTGGCGAAATAGGATTGCGCGATCAGGTCGGTGCAACTCTTCGAGACTTCGTACGGATATTGCCCCTGCAGGGGCATCTCCTCCGTGTACGGGAGGACGGGCTGCGTGCCGTATGCCTTGTCGCTTGAAGCGATGACGACCCGCCGGACGAGCGTAGCGTGCTGTCGGCACGCTTCGAGCAGGTTATACGACCCGCGGATATTCGCCTCGAAGGTTTGCAAGGGCGCACGATGGGCGACGCCAACGATCGGCTGCGCCGCGAGATGAAAGACCGTCTCGATCTCGTGCTCGTTGATCGCGCGATCGAGCGTCCAGAAATCCTCCAGCCGCCCGTGGACAATCGCCGTGCGCCGGTAGTCGCCCGAACGGTAGAACTCGGTTTGAGGATCGGGGTCCCGCACCAGCGCGACGACATGCGCGCCCGCCGCGAGGAGGTCTTTGACGAGCCAACCGCCGACGATGCCCGTCGCGCCCGTGACGAAGACGCGCCGATCTGCCCAGAAGGCCGCCGTCACCAGACGCGCCACGGTGCGTCCCCGGATTGCCAGTAGGATTCCAGCAGGCGTTTCTCGCGCAGCGTGTCCATGCACTGCCAGAATCCCTCGTGGCGATAGGCGACAAGCTCCCCTTCGAGCGCGAGTTGCTCGAAGGCCTTACGCTCCAGGCTATCGTCGTCCCCGTCCAGGTAGTCGAAAATCGCTGGTTCCAGGACGATAAAACCGCCGTTCACCCATCCCTCGCCGATCTGCGGCTTCTCCGTGAACTCGCTGACGTGGTCGCCGGCGAAGACAAGGCCACCAAACCGCGACGCGGGGCGGACGGCGGTGATCGTGGCAATCCGGCCATGCTCGTGATGGAAGCGGAGGAGATCGTGCAAATTGATGTTACACACACCGTCGCCGTACGTCATGATGAAGGCGCCATCGCGTAGCCAGGGTTCGAGCCGTTTGAGGCGCCCCCCCGTATTCGTCGTCAGCCCGGTATCCATCAGGTGGACGGTCCAGTCCTCGCGCTCGCCGTCCATGATGTCCACGGCGCCGGACTTGAGCGAGATGGTCATGCTGCTACTGAGCGCGTAATAATCGAGGAAGAAGCGTTTGATGAGGTCGCCCTTGTAACCGAGGGCGATGAAGAACTCGCTCATGTCGTAGTGTCCGAAGTGCTTCATGATATGCCAGAGGATCGGATGGCCGCCGATTTCGACCATCGGTTTCGGCCGTGCTTCGGTCTCCTCCGCGAGGCGTGTTCCCATCCCACCGGCGAGAATCACTACTTTCATCCCGCCCACCCGATTCTCCAGCCCCTTCCACGGCGCCTCATACGCCCCCCTCGATATGACCAGTGATTGCCTGCCGCGCGACGACCGTTACCGCATCGTCCGGCTCGCCCGGTTCCCGCAACGCGCGCTCCTCCTGCAAGCGATAGACGAGCAGGGCATACCGCTGCGCCAACTCCCGATTCTCCCGCGAGAGGCGGGAGATGACCATGGAGAAGTGTAGCAGGATGATCGTCATGAAGGCAAAGCCGATCACGAAGAGTGCGTTGACCGGCGTCAGAATCCCCAACGCACTCGCCAGGATGCTGAGCGCGGGCCGCACGAGCGAGAGCAGGAGCAGCACCGCCGCCGTCGCCAGCCAGAGGATCGAGTATTCCTCCCGCAGTCGTCGCCGCCGCACCGATTCGATGATGTACCCCAGCAAGAGGGCGGACACGACAATCGCGACGAGGTCAATCCGGCCCATCGCTAAACACCCCGCAGTGGCGCGCGCAGCCGCTCGATGCAGAGCGCGAGTGTCACCTTAATCATGTAATACGCGGCGCGCCAGAGATTGATGGACGAGATGCCGCCGACGCGCCCCTGCATCGCGGTGTGGACTTCGCTGACGCGCAGGTTATAGCGGCGGAAGGTGAGCAGGCTTTCCGGCTCCGGGAAATCCTGCGGGTAGTCCACCGCTGCGATGTGGAGGGCGCGGGCGTTGAGCGCGCGGAAGCCGGAGGTCACGTCGGTATAGACGTGCCCGCTCAAGAGACGGACCAACACGGAAAGCATGACGCCGCCCGCCCGCCGCGCGGGCGCGCCCCGGTAGCCGTGCCCCTTAATCGCAAAGCGCGAGCCAACGACGACATCCGCGCCGCCATTCTCAATTGGGCCGAGCAGCAGGGGGATTTCGCGCGCGAGATGCTGGCCGTCTCCATCGAATTGCACGGCGATGTCGTAGCCCCATTCGACCGCATACTGGAAACCCGTCTGGTGCGCCCCGCCGATGCCGAGATTGAAGGGGAGTGTGACGACCGCGACGCCAAGCTGCCGGGCGATGACGGACGTCTCGTCCTTCGAGCCATCGTCAACGACGACGATGTCGAGGCCAAGCGGGCTGCTCCGCAAGTCCCGCACGACATGCGGCAGTGATGCGGCTTCGTTATACGCTGGCACAATGGCGACAATCCGCTGGCGCTGCATGCGAGGACAACCCCCTTCTGATAACCAGAACTCCGCAGCAGGATACTACACGGCGCGCGCCGCTGCCATTCTCCGCGTGCGACGGACTGCTCGTGGCAATCAAGGATGGCGCTGTCCACAGCCCATCGTCATGCGACCCTGCGGGGGTTTGGACATTACGCCGTGATGCCCTCTTTCTCCAGATCGGCCTGCACCATCATGCCAACGAGGTTCGCGAAGTCTATCGTCGGTTCCCAGCCGAGGACGCGCTCCGCCTTTTCCGCCTTGCCGATCAGCAGATTCACCTCAGCGGGGCGGTAGAATTTTGGGTCCGATCGCACGTAGTCGTGCCAATCCAACCCAACCGCCGCGAAGGCGCGCGTGGCGAACTCCTCGATCGTGTGCGTCTCGCCCGATGCTACGACATAATCGTCCGCTTCGTCCTGCTGGAGCATCGCCCACATCGCACGCACGTAATCCCCCGCGTAGCCCCAGTCCCGTTGCGGCCGGAGATCGCCGAGCGCCAGTTCGTGCTGCTTGCCCGCGACAATGCGTGCCACACCGTGCGTGATCTTGCGTGTGACGAATTCCAGCCCGCGCCGGGGACTCTCGTGGTTAAACAAGATGCCGCTGCACGCGAACAGGCCGTAACTCTCGCGGTAATTGACCGTCGCGTAGTGGCCGTATGCCTTCGCGAAGCCGTAAGGCGAGCGAGGCGCGAAGGGGGTCAATTCCGTCTGTGGCACCTCGCGCACCCTGCCGAACATCTCGCTCGATGACGCTTGATAAAAGCGGGTGCGCGGGTTCGTCATCCGGATCGCTTCGAGCAGCCGCACGACGCCAAGCCCTGTCACTTCGCCCGTCAGCACCGGCTGCTTCCACGAGAGCGGCACGAAACTGATCGCACCGAGGTTGTAGACTTCGTCCGGCTGTGTGATCTCCAGCACAGCGACGAGCGAGGACTGGTCGAGCAAGTCCCCCTCGACGAACTCGAGCGCGGGGATCATCGTCTGGACCAGTTCCTGCTTCGGGTTATGCTGCCCGCGCACCATGCCATAGACCTTGTACCCCTTCGAAATGAGGAACTCGGCGAGATAGGTGCCATCCTGGCCCGTGATGCCGGTAATCAGCGCCGTCTTCATGCCGCTGCTGTTCGTGGCGGGATCGTCGCCGGGGCTTAAGTAGCCGGCGATGCGCGCGAGGTTCCGCGGGTCCATACCGAGCGTGGCGGCGAACATCTCCAGCAACGCCGGAGAAAGAACCTGCACCTCACCTCGTTCATAGTTCGAGATGGATTCCCGCGATAGTCCGATACGATCCGCCAGCATCTTCTGGCTGATCCCCGCTTTGATCCGCGCGGTGCGGATCGCACTCCCCAACTCTCTCATCCCCATGCATGACCTCCTGCCCCGATATACCTCTCATCGCAATGGTAGCGCAGATTGACGTAATTGGCGATAGACTGGTAGATACAGTACCAATTGGTCACGCTTTTCGGTCAAGGCGGCATAGAATTGTGCATATACGGTACTTCGGCTCACAGATTGCAGTGGAAACCGAGCGGGCCAATTCTGCTCCGATGTGTGTACGTACGGATAACACGTACGGGGGAAACCTCTTGCGAAAATCAAGCCAACCGCGTACACTGGGCGGCAGGTAGCTTTCGTACGTCGCGAGAAATTCTCCCGTGAGCGATTGAGCGGCGCGTCCGCACCACATAGGAAACGGGGTGAGCGATGCCAGGGCCGGAATACGAAGCGTTGCTGCGGCGGCGGCGTATCTGGGGCGTGCCGCCGGATGTCGTCGAATATCTTGCCTCGGAATGCCAGCGAGAGCAGGCGGAACTCCGCGTTCGCGTTAAAGAACTCGAGGGGCGGCTCACCCGCGTCACTACCGAGCGGGATGAAGCGAACCAGACGGCTGTCACCTTGCAGGAGCGCGTCGCACGACTGGAGCAGGAAAACCAGGAGATCGTCAATCGCCCGGAGGCGGTCCGCGAGGAGGCGGTGCGTTTCGTCGTGGATGCCTGGACGGAGGCGCAGGCACTGCGCGAGCAGACCCGACAGGAGATCGAAGAGGCCGAAACGAAGGCGCGCGAGGAAGTCGCGGCGATCCGGCGCGACTTCATGGAAGAGCGTCAGCGCCACGAGACCGAAATGGCCGACGAACGGCAGCGATACGAAGCAGAGAGAGCAGACGAGCGGCAGCGGTATGAGGCGGAAATCACGGTGCTGCGGGAGCGGCGCCAGAAGGCGATCGTCGAACTGGAATCGCTCGCGGAGAGCCTCTTGAACCAGGCAACGCGCGGCATCGCACCGCATCCGGCCTCGGTCGTCTCGGACGCTGCCGCGCCCGTCGCGGCGGAATCGCCACCCGAGACGGAAGAGCCGCGGAACGAGCCACTCGCGTCGCCTCCGGCCGTCATGACCACGAATGGAGGGACGGCGGAGGATCAGTTGCTCGCCAAGGCGCTCGATGACCTCGAAGCGATCCTCAGCACGTCGCGCAAGCTGAATGAGGGGTGAGGACGATCTTATTCCGCGTTGAGCGCGCGGCGGCTGATCAGAGGAAGATTCGCCATCTCCGCGAAGGCGAGCGCCTGATACGCCTCGCGGAGTAGGGCGTCCTCCGTTGCCCCGTCGTCGGGGCATTGTACGAGGCCGAACTGGACGTCTAATAACCCCTGCACCGCCTCCTGAATATGTTGCGCGGCGATTTCGCCCCCTTCAGCGGTCGTTTCTGGCAGGACGACAATGAAGGAATAATCAGGTTCGCTGGCGATAATGTCGTTATTGCGTAGCACTGTCGTCGCGGTGCGCAGCGTCTCCGCGAAGACCTCCTGCGCGGCGTTCAAGCCCCGGCGCTCGACTTCTGTTTGCCATCCCTTCGCCTTGCCAACGAGTAGGGTGAAGGGGCGGCGGTAGCGGACGGCGCGTGTCACCTCGGCGCGCAATCGGTCGCGGCCCGCGTGCGGCTTGAAAACGCCGGTCGCGGGGTCAATCTGTGTGAGCGCCTCGATTACCCGGCGATTCTCGCGCATCCGCCGGTAGACACCACGCAGGAGCGAACTGACCCAGATCGCCCCGAAACCGAGCGCCGCGACAATCGCCCCGGCGATCATGATCCAGCGAAGCGCCGTCTCACTCGGCCTGAGCGCGTAGGCAGCCGCGGCCGCGCCAGCCGCGACGACGAGAACCGCCGGAATCGTTGCCCAGATGCGAGGGCGCCAGACGCCGATCAGCAAACTGAGACCGGTCGCGGCGATCATCAGGAGCCGCGCCTTGCCGGTCAGTTCGATCGCCTCGGCGGCGACACCGGCCACCGTCAGGAGCAGCAGCAAGCAGAGCGCCGCATCTGAGGTGCTGGACGGCGTCCGCGGGCGCGGCTCGCGTTTCGCGGGCCGGGCCGTCTTCGCCGCCCGCTTCGATCCTGCCCTTGCCATCTCCGTTTCACCTCTCAGGCTTGCGATGTCCTCGATGCTCCCGAGATCACAGACGTTCCGGCCCGTGATCCCATCACGTTTTCAACGCTCATGCGCCTACGCTACTCGTTCAATCCTGGCTCGTGCGGAGGCGGACACTTAGCCGGTATGGCTCCTCTTCGCGCACGTCCTCGATCTCGGTCGCGAGTGTCCGGAGGGTCGTCGCCAGGTCCGTCGCGCCGCTGTAGCCGACGCGCATTTCCAGCGTCCCTTGTGCGAACCGGCGAACCTGCACATCGTGAACCCCCGCCAGTTTCTGGAGCGCGGCCTGGAACTGGCCGAGGTCCGAGAAGCGGACGAAGGGGTACGCGACCAGCGTGTACATCCCGTCCTGCTTGCTCGTGGCCAGAGGCGCCTTCACGCGCTCGTCCTCATCGCGCTCGTCGCGCTCGATTGGCGCAGCCGTCTCCACTTGCGGGCTCGGGCCGGTATCCTCCATCGGGGGCGCAACGGCCTGCTCCATCACCGGCGGCGCCTTCGATTCTGGCATCCGATCGGACGGGATGGGCGTTTCCATCGCCGCGTGCGGTTCCGGAGCGGCGGGTGCGGGCGATGCACCGGCGGAGACGGGTACGTTCGGCGTCTCTTGCAATACGCGTTCGAGCACCTCGGCGGATTTGCGGAGTGCCAGTTCGTCATTCGCGAGATCCGCCGTCACGGCGCGGATACGATATTCGAGCAGGCCGATCCGATCCGCCATCTCGGTGTTTCGCGCGGAGAGCGCCGCGTTTTCCTCCTTGAGCGTGCGGATAGATTCGGTCGCGTTGTCAATGATATTCCGCAGCCGTGCGTACAACTCGGTGCGGTAATCCGCTGATCCCGGCCGCTCGACGAGGGCCGCGTGATCCATCTGTTCGAGGGATCGCTGATCGCCCGGGTCGCCATTCAGCCGCTGATTGCCGAAGTCATGCATCGTTCTCCTCCTCCACTGCCAACCTGCGATGCTTGCCCGGTAGGCCGTTCGCGCCAACATTCGGTGACGCGAGTCTACCGCTTTTTGTGCGTGGTACGGTCACATCGCGGATGGCATTGCAACATTCGCGATTGCCGGTTCGGATTCCGATTCCGATTCCGATTCCGATTCCGATTATCGCACCTCTTCATCACATCCTTCGTGATCGGTAATCCACGAAATCCTTAATAGTTCGTCATCCGAGCGAACACCCCTTCACTTGCTATAACGCGAGGAGTCGAATAATAGTACGGCCTACTTTTGGACTCTGGATAATCTGTAATAGTGACGTGAGTATCATCGGTGCGTGAGGACATCGTGTGGGCTGTTACGGGACGTTACGGCTCGGCGGCGATCGTGACTGTGAGCGTGGCCGTATAGGCGCCCGCAGTGGTATCGGCGGGTACCACGAGCCGTGTGTTGAAGGTCATCATCGCCGTGCCGGTGCCTGTATGCGCGGCTGCATTGAATATCTTTCCGCTCGCGGTTGGGATCACCAGGGGTTGATTGATGCCATTGACCGGTGGGATGCTGGTCGTCTCGGAGAGCGCGACGCCCTGAATTGTATGGTTCGTGGCCGGAATCCTGTCGCCACCATCAGCAGTCAAGGCGCCGATGCTCGCCTGGAGGTTCCAACCAGCCTTGCTCCCGGTCGCGTCATTGACGCTGACCGCGAAATTCGAACTGAGGTTGAGCAGATCACCCGTCAAGGTATCGCTGTAGGAAAAGTTCGCTGGCGGAGCCGTGATCGTGAGTGTTCCCGCGAAGAGCGTCGCCGTACTGGTGGCGGCATTGACAGCGGAAGCGGCAACGAGGAGTGAACCGATAACAAAGAGAGACGGACTGATGTCTAAAATGTGACGACAATCTCAAAAAACGCGACAAGTCTGCCATGAACGATCGGGGAAACCGCTCTGGCGCGCGGTCACAATACGGCGATCCGCGCTCCTGCCGCTCTGCCGTTTTGGTCTGTCCGATATGCGTATTCACCTGCGCCGATCAGCAGCACGCCGCTATGGGCCTACGACGATGGTCACTGTCAGGATTGTTCAGCGGCGCGGCGCTTGCCGCGTCATCGGCAACAGTGACCTCCGTGTCGAACAGCAATGACGACTTGCCCATTCCGCTCCCGGAGGCGGCACTGAAGATCGTATCGCCATCCGCGCGGAATACGCACGGAATGGATACATTGAAGAGTAAAATTGATGTTTTGACCAATGAAATCATCCGGCACCACCGATACCGAATGTCTTCGTACGGCAATATACAGTGAAATCCGATCACCCCCTTGACAAATGTCCGTACATCTCGTATATTCATCATTGTAAGGTCCCGATGACCGAAGCACCCAGCCGGATACCGAAGCCGCAAGGCCGCAGGGTTCGGAGATGGGGCAGAGGCTATCGGGGTCTTACATTTTTAATGCAGCAACATCCTCAATGAATCAGCGCCGCGAGCGCCAGATACCCTCCATAGAGAATCAGCAATCCCACCCCCGCCCATCGCCCGATCGCACGCCTCATGAGCATGGTGGCGAGCAGTGCGGTCGTGCCGAGCAATACCGGCACATCGAAGAGCCGGGTGGCCCGGTCAACGGGTAAGGGACGAATCAGCGCGGCGACACCAAGGGCGGCCAGCAGATTGCAGAAGTTTGAGCCGACGGTGTTGGCGATCACGACGCCACTCTGCCCCCGCCGTGCGCCGATGATCGAGATGAACTTGTCCGGCAGCGTCGTACCGACCGCGACGACCGTCAGCCCGATCAACACATCCGGCACGCCGAAGAACGCGGCGATCCGGACGGCCCCCTGCACCAGCGCCGCCGCCCCGATGAGGATCGCCGCGAGGCCGAGCAGCGTGCGGATTATCAGGCGTGGCAGCGACAACGGCGCAACGGTATCGGCATCATCGTCGTCTTCGCGCACGATCATTGTCCGGCCCCGCATAACGAGCGCGATCAGCAATACGAGGTAGGCAACGAAACCGATGACGAGCGCCCCGCCGACGGGGCGACCGATTTCACCCGTCGCCAGCGGCGCGCAGACGAGCGCGGTGACGACGAGCAGGGCGAGCGCGAACCGCCGATCCGTGCGGCCGGGATACATGGGCGCGGCGAGCAACCCGAGCGAGAATGACCCGGTAATGTTCGCGATATTCGAGCCGATCACATCTCCGACCGCGATACCGACCCGCCCGGACGCCGCCGCGATCGCGACCACCGCCAGTTCTTCCCACTCGATTCCCGCCGTGAGCAGGCCGAGCAGCGTTTCCGGGACGCCCGTCTCCTCACCGAGCGCCGCGACGCCGTCCGTGAAGGTATCCGCCCCCCATTCGAGCAGCACAAGCGCGACCGGGATCAGCAGGAACACGATCAGGAGCGTCATCGAATCTGCCGCCTTCACTGTCATCCGTCTCTCGTTCCCGCTCAGTGGATATGTCTGCGTGATGGCGCGATCCGATGCCGTGCGTGAGTATGGCGCGTTCCCACTTTGAAGCGCAAGAACCGGATAGAGCGACGCGCCGCCGTGCCGTATGCTGAGAATAGAAAGGAGACCGGAACGCGATGCAAACTGATCTACTGTATGACACTGATTCGGTCATGGCGCACTGCCGTATGCGCGACCTCTTGATGGTCGCGGCGCGCGAGCAGTTGCTCCACGAAGCGCGGAACAGCAGCCACCGACGCGACCCGATTGTGGAGGTTGGACACCTGCTGGTGCGCCTCGGGTACTGGTTGCAAGCGATGGCGCACCATCCCACCTATCAGGAGGAAACGGTACAATGGTAAGCATGAAGAGCCTGGCTGCCTACGCGGACGGAACAAGGATGCACGCATTGGCGACACCAATGACCGACAATCAGCACGAACCCACCGGGTGGGACGAGGAGCGCCTGTGGCAATCCGTCCTCGCGCGGGATGTGGAGGCGGACGGGGCGTTCGTTTACGCCGTCCGCACGACGGGCATCTACTGCCGCCCCACCTGCCCCGCGCGGCGGCCCCGGCGGGAAAACGTCGCCTTCTTCGCGCTGCCGGAAGCAGCCGAGCAGGCGGGCTTCCGTGCCTGCCACCGCTGCCACCCGGAGCAAGCGGCGATCCGCGACCCGCAAGTGGAAGTCGTGCAACGTGTCTGCCGCGCTATCGCCGCGAACCCGGAGGAGCCACCGACCCTCGCCAGTCTCGGCGCGGATGTCGGTCTCAGCCCATTTCATCTGCAACGGACCTTCAAACGTGTGATGGGCATCACGCCCCGGCAGTACGCCGACGCCTGCCGGATGGATCGCCTGAAAAGCGAACTGCGCAAGGGCGAAGCGGTGACGAGCGCGCTCTACGGCGCGGGATATGGTTCGCCCAGCCGCCTCTACGAACGCGCGCCCGCCCAACTCGGTATGACGCCCGCGGTCTACCGGCGCGGCGGCGCGGGGATGCGGATTCATTACACCGTTGTTCCCTGCCCACTCGGCCGCTTGCTCGTCGCGGCAACGGAGCGCGGTATCTGCGCCATCAATCTGGGTGACGCGGAGGATACGCTCGCGGACAGCCTCAGAAAGGAATATCCCGCCGCCGCGATCGCGCGGGACGCCTCCGGCCTCGACAGCACCGTCGCGGCGATCATCCGCCACCTGCACGGCCAGGAGCCG
The DNA here is from genome assembly GCA_937968015.1 of uncultured Thermomicrobia bacterium. GTDB lineage: Bacteria > Chloroflexota > Chloroflexia > Thermomicrobiales > JALYUS01 > JALYUS01. Next base: position 39,036 of record CALBSO010000113.1, on the reverse strand, counting down.
CATCTCGACCTACCGCTCGATGTGCAGGCGACGGCCTTCCAGTGGCGCGTCTGGGAGGCGTTGCAGACTATCCCCTACGGTAGCACGCGTTCTTATGGCGAGATCGCCCGCGCCATCGGTCAACCGACTGCCGCCCGCGCCGTCGCCCAAGCGTGCGCCACGAACCGCGTCGCCCTCGCCATCCCCTGCCACCGCGTCGTGCGCGAAGACGGCGATCTCGGCGGCTACCGCTGGGGCATCGAGCGCAAGCGCACCCTCCTGGCGCAGGAACAAGCCGGGGCGTAAGCCCACCCCCCAACCCCTCCCGGCGCGGGAGGGGAGCCAGTAAGGGCGCACAGCCGTGCGCCCATCCGGCTTCACGCAACGGAACCAAGGAGCAAAGAGAGAGAAACCGGGCGCACCGTCGTGCGCCCTTTTTCGCCCCCAGAATCGCGAAAATAGCGTGTGCTATACTGCCGTCTCGCGCCCGACAGAGTAGATTCGATGAACACGGAGGTAGCGTAGATGGATACCCTCTCGACTTCGGCACGCCCAGATTTCATGGAGATGGCGGAGCGACTGATGCAGTTGACGCCACAGGAGCGCACGGTGCTCCGGCTCCGGTTCGCACTGGACGGCAGTTATTATCACACCCTCACCGATGTCGCCAACGGCCTCAGAATGACCGTGGATGATGTGCGGGAGATCGAAGCAGCCGCGCTTCGCACGCTTCAGGGCATAGCGACAGCATGATCGTTCAGTAAGAATTAGTGCCTGCTTCCCGAATGCAATGGAGATAGTCGGGCGTGGCTCACAGGAGCGCGGTAAGGAAGCAGGTCAACTACATTTCATCTTCCGCCCTGCGCGTACAGCGGCGGCAATATCGCGAATCGAGCGCGGCCGGCCCGCGCGATATTCGCGCTCGGCATGATCGGCATCAGATTCACATTGTTTCGGCATTTGGCTGCTCATTCCTCGGCGATCTGGGCAACGGTTTGCCAGAAGGTGGGGTAGGAGACGTCGGCGGCGCTGGCGCCGTGAATGGCGGTCTCTTCGCGGTCCTGGGCGATCAGGGCGGCGACGGCCCAGGCCATCGCCAGACGGTGGTCGCCGTGGCTCTCCTGCGCCTCGGCGATCAGGGCGTTCGGTCCCTCGATCACGAAGCCGTCGTCCGCCGCTTCCGCCCGCGCGCCGAAGCGGCGCAGCCCCTCCACGACCGTCGCAACGCGGTCCGACTCCTTGACGCGCAGTTCGGCGGCATCATGCACGACCGTCCGCCCCTCCGCCATCGCCGCCGCAACCGCCAGCACGACCAGTTCGTCTATTCCGCGCGGGATGAGTGACCCGCCGATCTCCGCCCCGCGCAGCCGCGATGAGCGCACTGTCAGGTCCGCGACGGGTTCACCGGAGACTTCGCGCGCATTGCGTACTTCGATCTCCGCGCCCATCAGCGCGAGCATATCGAGGATGCCGGTGCGCGTCGGATTGACACCGACATGCTCAATCGTCAGTGCCGCGTCCGGGTGCGCGGCCCCTGCGACGAGCCAGAAGGCAGCAGAGGAAATATCGCCCGGTACGTCTACGTCCCGTGCCGTCAGCGGTTTGCCGGGCGTCAGCGTCAGCGTCCCGCCTGACTCGACAAGGTCCGCGCCCATTGCGCGCAGCATCCGCTCGGTGTGATCGCGGGAATCGGTGCGTCCGGTGAGCGTCGTCGGACTGTCCGCGAAGAGTGCGGCGAGCAGCAGCGACGATTTCACCTGCGCGGAGGCGACAGGTAGGGCGTACGTCATGCCGTGTAGGTTGCCGCCACGGACGCCGAGGGGGAGCAGTGTACCGCTGTCGCGCCCGTCAATCCGCGCGCCCATCTGCCGGAGAGGATCGGTCACACGTCCCATCGGACGGTGGCGGAGCGAGCCATCGCCGGTCAGCGCGGTGAAGAAGGGTTGCCCGGCGAGGATGCCAAGCAAGAGGCGCGTCGTCGTGCCGCTGTTACCACAGTCAAGGATATTCGTCGGTTCAGAGAGGCCGCGGATGCCCGTGCCGTACACGGTCAGCGTCTCGCCCGTCTCCTCGATACGGATGCCCATCGCGCGCAGGGCGGCGAGTGTCGTCCGGCAATCCGCGCCATCGAGGAAGCCCCGGATGCGCGCCGTCCCGGTTGCGAGGGCATTGAACATGAGCGCGCGGTGGCTCATGCTCTTGTCGCCCGGCACGCGAATCGTCCCGCGCAACCGCCGCGCCCCCCGCACCCGCCGCACATCCTCAACCATCGCAACCGTCATCGCGGCACCCCTTGAAGGCGATTGAACCGCAAAGAAGAAAAGCGGCTCTCCCCGGTTTCCGTTTCCCTACCGTGGGGCGGCGTATTCCTCGAAGGGCGCGAAGTCGAGATTATGTTTGGCGAAGAAGGCGGGGAGATTGGCGCGCTCCGCCGTCGGTGTGGTGCGGATCCAGCCGACGCACATTGCCTCCAGGCTGACCATATCGGCGAGTTGGTAGCGGGATTGCCCGCGTGCGAACGCCTCCGCCGCGCGCCGCACCGCATTCTCCCGCGCCACTCGCTGCTCCTCCGGCAAGTCCGGGAGAAATTCCGCGAGTTTGTCGTTCGCCTCATCCGCCCATCGCGTCCCGCCCGCGCTCGTGATGCTCATCAAACCGCCCCTTTCCCACGACGTTGTGGAATCCGTTGACGGCGAAAGGATGCGGGAGCGGACGCCTCGGCGTCAAGTGGAGATGCGCCTCCTCGGTGAACCGGCAGGCGCAGCGGGCGAGTTGGTCTTCCTCTCGCGGTCGGTGAAGGCCATAAGATGCTCTTCACCGACCGGGGCAGCATCCGGCCATCAAGACGGGCACGAATGGGGGGAAGACATCATCCTGGTGGCAGCGGGCTTCAGCCTGCCGAACGTCCCCTCAGCAGGCTGAAGCCACCGCCACCAGGAAGTGCGCTACTCTCCGCTCAGGAATCGTAGCGCGACCGCCGCGTGCATCGCGACGCCGGTGGAAAGGGCATCCTCATCAATGTCGAAGCGCGGGTGATGGTGGCCGTACGTCTTGCCCGTCGCCTCATTGCGGACGCCGAGGCGGTAGAAGGCGCCCGGCGCGGCGTTGATGAAGTAGGACATGTCCTCCGCGCCCATCCCCGGCTCGGAGTCCATTACGCGCTCCGGCCCGACGACTTCGAGCGCGACCTCCTTGACGAGCGCCGCCATCGCCGCGTTGTTGACGAGCGGTGGGTAACCAAGTTGATACTCCACGTTCGCCGTGGCGCGGAAGGTTTCGCAGATCCCCCGCACGACTGCCGGAATGCGCTCCGCCAGCATCTGCCTTGTTTGCTCATCGAAGGTGCGGATCGTCGCCTCGAAGTGCGCGTCCTCCGGAATGACATTGCTGACCGTGCCCGCGTGCAGCGTGCCGACAGTGATGACGGCGGGCGAAAGCGGATTGACCTCGCGGCTGACGAGCGATTGCAACGCGATGATGCAGTGCGCGCCGATCACGATCGGGTCAATCGCCATCTGTGGCCGCGCCGCGTGCCCACCGAGACCACGGATCGTCACAATCGCCGAATCTGCCGCCGCGTTGACCGGCCCCGGCAGCACCGCAACCTTCCCGACCGGGATATTCGAGCCGACGTGGATACCGAACGCGGCGTCCACATGCGGATTCTCCAGCACCCCCGCCGCGATCATCGGCTGCGCGCCTCCCTCCCCCTGTTCCTCCGACGGCTGGAAGAGGAACTTGATTGTGCCCGCGAACTCGTCCCGGCGCTCTGCCAGCACCCGCGCCGCCCCAAGCAGCATCGCCGTGTGCGCGTCATGCCCACAGGCGTGCATCGTGCCGGGGTTCTCACTCTTGTATGGTACGTCGTTCAGTTCAGTGATCGGCAGAGCGTCCATGTCGGCGCGGAGCAGCACGCACTTGCCCGTCCCCTTCCCCCCATGCAGCACACCGACGACCCCTGTCTTCGCGATCCCCGTCTGCAAGTCATCGAGATGGAGGGCACGCAACCGCTCGATGACGAGTCGCGATGTGTTCTCTTCCTGGAAACCGAGTTCGGGGTGCTGGTGGAGATAGCGGCGATCAGCGACGACACCGGGAGCGATCTCCTCGGCGCTCTCGCGCAGTTCGGCAACCGTGACCATGGGATGCAATCCTTTCCTTGCACTCGTCAGCAATCAAGAATGCTATCGTAGCGGGTCACAGCGACGTGCGCCAGATTCACCTAACCCCCCGCCCCCTTCCATCCCCCGGTAGTTATACAATCGTCTTCCGGAGATACAAGTCCACGAGCCCCAGCAGAATCGGTGACGTGACGCCGAGGAGCGGGACGATCAGGCGCACATCCGGCGCGACCGGGTTTTCGAGCATCCGGGCGATGCGATTACCGATCCATGCGCCGGCCATCGCCACTGGCACGGCAACCGGCACGAGGAGGAGCGTCAGCGGATGGCCTGTGCCCCATGTCAGGTACGTGAGAATCGCGAAGACCGCGCCCGCGACCGCCCACGCCCACCGCTCCCGCAGATGCACGCGGATCGCGAGAACGAAGGCAAAAGCGGCGGGAAAAATCGGCGGGGGGAGCCACACCGCGGCATCGTGCGAAATCGGCAGCCATCCGTCGAGTCGCACGGCAGCGGTGTGATTGCTCGACAGAAGGAAGAAGGAGAAGAGACCGACCGTCGCGAGGAAAACCCACGCGCGCCCATCCAATCGGCGGACGAGCGCGAGCACGACACCGATCCAGAGCGCGCCGAGCAGCAGGTAGGCCGGGTTCGTGCGTGTTAAGTTGGCGTCCCGGACAATCCGCTGGACGTGTTGGATACCCGTGTTGCCCGCAAGGGCAGGGAATGTGGCGATTGCGCGCGATTGCGCCTCGACTTTCGCGGGCGTCGTGTTGTTGTGGAACGGGCCGAGGAAGGGCGTCGCCGAGAAACCGAGGATCAGCCAGCCGAGGGCGATCGCCGTGAACCAGCGCAGCGGCCGATACGGGCGGAGCGCGAGGCGGCAGGAAACAAAGCCGAGCATCGCGACGAACCACGACCAGCCGAGCATCGCGTGTGGCGTGGACCAGTTCGTCTCATCGAGACCGAAATTCGTGTGCCAGTAGTTGTCGAGCACCAGCCCCGCGAAACCAAGCATTCCCAGCCCCCCGGCGGTAATCACCAGCGCGCCCGGCACCGGAAAGGTGACGAGGCGCATCCGAAAGGCCGTCCCAAACCACGGGCGCAGTTTCGCGGAAAACGTGATCGCCGCGACGAGCAGGATGGTGATGATCGTCGAGCAATAAATGAAGACGTGTGGCGGCGAGTAAAATGTCTCGAACTTGTTCTGGGTGTGCCAGGCGCGATCCCAGTTCAGGCCGATGCTGACCGAAATCAGCATGAAGATGAGTGCGAACCAGAGCCACCGGCCCGCGCGATCCACTGTCGTTGGCGCATTGAGCGGTGGCGCGCCGGGCGGAACCACTATTGTTTGCTGCATTGCTCGCCTCCCGGATCAAGGGCCGACACAGCGTGGCCGCGACCAGAGACAACCTCGTCACTGACTATGGTACGGTACGAACCTCTGAACGGCGCGATGGAAATGTAAAATTCTCCTGGTGCGATACCATGTCGAATTCGGGCCAGGCGGGGCAGGTCGTCGCTACGCTGACGCGCCTCTTCGGGCCGCGGCATCTCGGCCTCGCGGAAAATGTCGTACAAGAAACGCTGATTAAGGCGTTGCGGCAGTGGTCGTATCGAGGCGTCCCCGACAATCCCGCCGGATGGATGATGACGGTGGCACGGAATCAGGCGCTCGACATCCTCCGACGCGAGCGGCACTTCCGAGATAAACAGGCCGCACTCGTCGCCCCTACGGAAGAACGGAATAACGATCCCGCCGCCACCGGGGAGCGGAATGCGGACAGCCGACCGGAAAAACGAAGGCTATTTCAGGTTGAGCCGCTCCAACACCTCAGGGTTCCAGACCGCGCGGGGGCGGTGGCCGGTAAGAACGGCGGCGACCTCATAGGCGGTACGGCGGCGACGCTCGCCGTTCGCCCACTCGCTCAGCGAGGCGATGTGCGGCGTGACGATCACGTTCGGCATCGTCAATAAGGGATTCGCGGGGTCAACCGGTTCCTGCTCCGTGACATCGAGGCCGGCGCCAAGGATTTGCCCGCTTCGCAGTGCCGCGATCAGTGCCGGCTCATCCACGACGGGGCCACGGCTGGTATTGATAAGAATTGCGTCCGGTTTCATGAGGGCAAATTCCGCCGCGCCGATCAGGTGGCGTGTTTCGTCCGTGAGCGGTGTGTGCAGTGAGATGAAATCCGCATCCTGCACGACCTGCGCGAGCGATGCCTGGCGGACGCCGTACCGTGCGAAGACATCAGGGGACAAATATGGGTCGTTCGCGATGATACGGAGGCCGAATCCCGCCGCGCGCTGAGCGACAGCGCGCCCGATGTTGCCGAAGCCGATAATGCCAAGCGTTTCGCCCGTCACGCGGTGGATGCGATCGCCGGGGCGTTGCGCGCCCGGTCGCCCCCAATTCCCCTCCCGCACCCAGAGCGCGGACGGAATAATCTGCCGCACGCAGCCGAGCAGGAGCGCCATCGTCTGATTTGCCACCTCATCAATGAAGACATCCGGCACATTGCAGAGAACGATGCCGCGCTCGGTGGCGATCTCTACGCCATAGACATTGTCCATGCCGATGGCGCTGCGCGCGATCACCTTGCAGCGTGGCAACGACTCCATGAAACGGCGGCTGATGCCGCTGGTGTAGATCAGACCGTCCGCATCCTGCGCCGCGGCAATCGCTTCGTCTTCCGTGCGGGCCTGCGCCACGACCACCTCACAGCCCGCACGCTCGAGAATTTCGCGTTCCCCGTACTCGCCGAACGTGCCCCACCCCTGTATGACCACGACTTTCGGTTTGCCCGCGCTTTGCGCCGTTGCCGTCATGCTCGCCGTCTGTGCCATCGTCGCGCTCCTTTCCGATCCTCACCCCCGACCCCTCTCCATCGCCCCGACGCTTCGATAGCGTGGAGATCACGGCGGCGATGGAGAGGGGAGCATCGCGTTCATCCAGCGTACTATAGATGCTCGACGCGCAAGTTTTCCAAAAGATATCGCCGGTTGAAAAGCAATTTCTCCGCGGGCGTCCCTTCGCCCTCGTGTGGGCGGGGCGGGTCGAGGTCGAGCGTGATCCAGTAGCGATAGCCGCGCTCTTGGAGCAAACGCCAGACGGCGGGGAGATCAATGCCGCCGGAGCCGAGATCTTTGTAGAGGATTTCCTCGGCATGCATCGCCCGCGTCGGCGTCGGGCCGGTGTAGCCGCGATAGTCTGCTTTGGTGTCCTTCCAGTGGAGCGCGACGATACGGTCGTAGTGATCCGTCAGGAACTCCATCGGATCGCCGCCGCCGAGGAGGATGTGCGCGGTGTCGAGCGTCAGCGAGACGTAGTGCGGATCGGTCAGGGCGATCAGGCGGCGCACTTCCTCCGGGCGCTCCACCGGCCCCCAGATATGCGGATGCGGTGCGAGGCGGATGCCATACTCTGCCGTGCGCCGCCCGAGTTCGTTGAGCGTCTCCGCGATTGCCTGGAGGTCGGCGTCGCTCGTGCCCTGGATGGGGCGCTCGCCCATGTTGATCTTGAAGTGCTGGCAGCCGAAGAGGGTGAGGAAATCCCGCGCGAACGCGACATGATCGTCAATCGTCCGCTGCCGGGCTGCGGGGTCAATGAAATCGGTTGACTGCTCCGGCCCGCCATTCGAGCAGGTCGCCATCGCCAGACCGTGACGGTCGAGCAACTCTTTCAGCGCCTGCGGTTTGTCCACATACGGCATGATGAGTCCGCGATACGGCTCGATGCCGGGGAATCCGAGATCCGCGATCAGCGCGACATCTTCCGGTTTGAGGTCGCCGAAGACTGCCGATCCCATCGCGAAATGCGGCCCGTCCGGCCGTGTCGGCCTCACCTCTGTCCTCTCACCCGCCATTGTTGCTGCTCTCTTCGTCACCCACCGATCACCTCGCCCGGTGAACGATACATGACGGAGCGTGCCGCCGTCGAGAGAACGAAGAGCAAACAATTCATGCTCCACGCTCCACGCTACTCCCGATCACCTTCCCATGCCATAATCTCGCTATGCGCTCGCGGATGCGCGAGGGCTGCGTGGAAGGGGACGACGATGGCACCGCGACGAATGATACCTGATGAACCGGCGGCTCCGGCGGTCGCAGATGTGCGGGCGGGTGGCGGCGCGCTTCCCGGCATGATGGGCGAGATGGAGATCGCCGGAAAGCGCGATGTGGACCTCTACGTCCGCACATATACGACGCTCCTGCGCTCCTCCGGTACGATCAAACTGAAGACGCTGGTGCCGGTGCATATCGGCACGCACGCCAGCCTCCACTCACTCGCCGCGCTGCCGGAGATGGATATGGGCGCCTTCATGTACTCTGTGCAGCGGCTGCCGGAATGTATCGCGCGCGTCCATCACATCGTGCTCGGGCAAACGGCGCGCATCTTCGCGGAGGGCGGCTATCCACACGTCGAGGAGCGCTGGCAGCCCGTTACTTCTCCCGGTCGGCGGCGCAAATGGTGGTACGACGACGCGGAGACGCTCGCCGTCTTCATCGCTTCTGTCTCGGACCTCGACGATCTGATCCCGACGCTCGTCGCCTATCAGATCGAATGGAACAAACTGCACGCCCTCCTCCAAAGCGCGCCGGATGCCCGCGCGGCGATCGAACGGCGAGCGGGCGAAACCGTCTCCTTGCAAGAGGAAGAATCAATCGCGGAGATGTGCCGCACCGCCCTGCACATTGAGGGGCGGGACTGGGGGCGGCTGCGTGGTGCATGGGGGACGAGTTTCTGGCAAACGCTCGCCGTTGTTGCTGCCCATGAGAAAGGGATGACCCTCCAGATGCTCGGCGGCACGCACACCGGGTATAGCCGCGTCACGCAGCGCTGGTGGGGCCCAATCGGCGCGACACTCCACCACCACGGTCTTCAGGAGCGGCCAATATACTTCATCTCCTCGAACACGCATTCGGTCGTCAATGTCCTCTCCGGCACGGCGCGGCGGCGACGGGATGCCCTCACCGCGCATGTGCAGGCAGTCGAACACCCCGAACTGCTGCCGGAGTATCACAAGATGGTGCGCGGCGAGGTGCGCGCCTCGTGGGACAACTTCCTCTACTTCGCGGCGCGGCGCTACTTCGCGGCGAACCCGCACGAGCGCGAGGAACGGACGAAGGAGGAGGAGGAGCGCGGCATCTGGACCGTCCCGAGCGAGGGCGCGCTCGATGTTGGCATCCAGGTGATCGAGATTGGTCGGTTACACGCGGACGACATTGACCCGCGCCTGCGGGCGGACGGCGATCTGCGCGTCGGCGAGTCTGATGCCGTTATCATCAACATCAACTACCCGCTCGGCATGGCGGCGAACCACATCCTCACGCAAGTCGCGCTCAATACCGCAGCCCTCCGGGGCGTCTACGTGCTCGGCAAGGCGGCGACACTGAACGGACGGATCGGCGATGTGATGCTCTCGACGACCGTCTTCGACGAGCACACCGGCAATACCTATTGGCTGGACAACTGCTTCCGCTACGAACACCTCGCGTTCTTCCTCACCTACGGCTCCGCGCTCGACAATCAGAAGGCGCTGACGACGCGCGGCACCTTCCTGCAGAACCAGGCCTACCTCGATCTCTATTACCGGGAGAACTACACCGTCGTGGAGATGGAGGCGGGTCCGTACCTGAACGCGCTCTATGAGGACACGTTCCCGACGCGCTACCCAATGAACGAGAATGTCAACTTCTCGCAGGTGCCGGTAGATTTCGGCCTCATCCACTACGCCTCGGACACGCCGTACTCGCGGGCGTACACCCTCGGCGCGCGCGGCATGTCCTACTACGGCCTCGACAGCACCTACGCCTCCACGCTCGCCATCCTCCGCCGTATCTTCGAGCGCGAAGGGATCATCACGGATCAATGACACGATGCAGGATTGGTGGCATGGGCTTCAGCCTGCGCGAGAGATCGCGGGCTGAATCTGCCCAAATGGCACCCGGCCACCGGTTACAGGCGCTCCCACTCGTCCCGCGTGACGCCGATCCGTTGCGTCCTCTGTCGAGCGCCCTTTCACAGCACGCAAACGAGAAACGCCTCTGTTCAGTGTCCGGTGTACTGCCCGATTCCGATCATCGCGGCCGGGCGCGGTATGTGGTTATCTCGTACGACGGCTGGAAGCCGACTTTGATCGCGACGCGCTGAGAGGCGCGGTTCGTCACCGCCGCGACGTAGATTGCGGTCTTGCCACGGCTGAGGATGTCCGACGCCGCCGTGGCGACCACCGCCGTCGCCAGCCCCTGCCCGCGCCGCCGTGGCGCTGTCCAGACGGACATCACCTCTTCCGTCCAGTCCGTCGCATTCGCGGCGATCGCGTGGGCAATCAGCCGGTCGTCGGTAAAAATGCCGAAGGGCCGGTATCCTCGACCAAGCCCATCGAGGAAGGCCGTGACGCTCATCATCGTCGCGCTCGTCGCCACGATTGGCGCGTCCGCCGCCCGCAAGAGCCGGACAGCGGGAGCGGGGGGCATCGCGATGCTCGTCGCCGAAAAAACCGTGTCGCCACTCTGCTCCGGGAGGAGCCGGAACGCGGAGGTCAGCGCGGGCAGCATCCACGGGCGATGGACGGCGATCCGCCGCACACCGGGCGGGCAGGCGGCGATCAGCGCGTGGAGCGCCCCATCCTCCGCTGCCTCGAACCGCGCCGCCAGTGCATCATCATCTTCCCGCGCGGCAATGAGGACGCCCGCCAGCGCGCCGTCCCGCAACGCGCCGACGCATTGAATCTCCCGGTCATAGCGCAGCGCGCCGAGCAATTCGACATTCGCGACCGGGTCGTGCCCGAGGAATTCCGTCGCCTGCTCCATCGTGATGCTCCGTGCGACGGCGGGCGCGCTCATGTGCCATCCACGAAGCGCACGCCGTACCGTCCGCGCAGGTAGTCGTACATGAATTGCGTCGCGTCGGTGTTGACGCCGCGATAGCCCGCACGGATTTCGGAGAACTGGAGCATGAAGACGACAGCGCCGTTGCGGTAATGGCAATAGAGCGACCACCGCTCGTCCCGTTCCAGCAGCGTAAAGTCGGAGATGATCTCGCCTCCGTGCTCGCGCAGGTGGTAATAGCACCGCTCCAGATCGTCCACGATGAAGCCGAGATGGTGCCAGCGGGACGGGATACCATCCGAGAGCGGCGCGACCGCTGTGCCGAAGATGAAGAGCGAAGTGAGGCCCGTCGTCAGCACCGTCTGATGCGGATCGTCGCGCATGATCTGCATGCCGACAACGGTGTGGAAGAAGTCGCGCGCGGCGGGGCGATCGGCGACGGTGATCGCGAGATGGTCGAAGGCGAGGGTGCGGAAGGGGCCGGGTTCGCCGGTCAGCGGCTCGGCGTGGACGATAAATGTCTGGCTGCCGAAGTGCGCGACCGTCTCGCCGACGAACATGTCCGGGTAGACGATCTCATCCTTCGGCGTGCGGATGCGGAGGCGATGCCCGCGCCGCAATTCCGCCGGGATCGCGTGCTCCAGTGCCTCATGGAAGATGTCCATCGCCTTCAATGTCGCCGCGAACTCTTGTTCGCCGACACGAAGCGTGATGTGATACTTCGATTCGGTATCAGTTGGTATCACCATCTCTCCCTATCTCCCTGCGCGATTGATTGCTTCCCACTCCGCAGTGTATCCCACAAACCTTCCAGGATAAGACTGCCGAGCAGGTACAACCCCATCCGGCTGCTTCCCTTCACTGTCCGGTCCATCATCTCGCCGTAGAAGGCCGCGCCCTTGTTCCCTTCGCCCACCTCGCCCAGTTTTTCGAGCACGGGCGCGACAGAGGAGAGGCTGACGAGCGCGATCTTCGGATAGACCTTCGCCGTGATGCCGATGAGGACGGATCCGCACGCCGCGAGCACGACGCCACGCGAGAGTCGCGCCGCCTTCGCCTCACCGAGTACCGCGACGGGCGTCATCTTGCCCGCCGCTTTGTCGGAGCGCCAGTGGAAGAAATGGTGATTGAGCAGGACATCCGTCGTGAAGAGGCCGGGTGGGAGCGCGGCGATAACCGACGCCCAGCCGAGTTTCCCCGTCTGCGCATAGTAGGAGCCGAGCGTGGGCAGGAGACCGAACGAGGCAAGGATGCCCGCTTCCCCGAGGCCGTGCCCGATATAGCCATAAGCGAGGGGCGGCGCGACGTAGAGCGTGCCGAAGCCGAATCCGGCCGCCGCGAGGCCGAGCACCGCGGGGCCACTCATCTTCGTCAGCCCGACGCCGCAAAGGAGCGCCGTACACCACAACCCCGCCGCGAGCAGGTTCGCCTGCTGCTCAGAGAGGGCACCACCCGTCAGGGAGCCGGAAGAGGTATCCAGCGTCCCTTCCGCCGCCATCGCGATGGCCCGCTCATCCGCGCCGGAGCGGAAGTCAAAGATGTCGTTCGTGACATTCGATGCGAGGTGCGCCGCGACCGCGCCGATGAGTGTCAGCGCAAACGGCGCCGGCCGGAAGATGCCTTCCCTCTGCCATGCCAGCGCCGCGCCAATGCTCACCGGCATCGCCATCACCGGCACGACATTCGCCCGCGTCACCACCGCGAACCGCGCAAACCGCTCATTGACTGTGCTGCCCGGATAGCCCCAGCGCTGTGTACCGGGTGCGAACGTGATCGGTTGCATCCGCAACGTGCCATCCCGCCGGGTGGCGACCGTCACGATCTCCGGCACGATCCGCACCGCGCGATGCGTGCGCGGCTGCGGCCGCGGATCATCCGCCATCCGCGTGCCGATCTGCCATAAGAGATCAGCATTCACTTCCCGATCATGGACAATAACCGCACGACCCGTCCCTTCCAGCCATGCCGCGTCCTCCGGTGTGCCGATCCGGAATGCGACACTATTACGCCGCTTCAATGCCGCATGCGCGGCGGACCCTTCGGGCACCGCGTAGGCGAGCGAGAGCGCATCCACCGTATGAGTGAATGCATACGGCATCTCCCGTGGTACATCCCCCACTCCCATAGCGATCAGGAACGAGGGATATGTTTTGAGCACGGTATCGAGCAGGGAATGGACGCCATTGTCCATCAGTTACGCTCCTTGGATGACGACCGGCCGCGACGGATCACGCAACGAAATAGCGCAGGGAACATCGGTCATTACTTTGCCATGACCTCGACGAAATGAATACCCGCCACGCCGCTGGGGAAGTCCTGCGTCTCCTTCACTGGCTGCAATGCGCCGCTCTCTTCATAGCAGCGCACGCCGAGTTTGTAGTTGCCGTTCTTCGTCGGCGTCCACGGGTACTCCCAGAGCGCCCACGACTGCGGCGAGGGTTTCGCGGTGATCGTCGCGGGCTGCCATGTGGCTCCGCCATCGGTTGTCACTTCGACCTTGCTCACGCCGCGCAGCCCGGCGAAGGCGACCCCTTGCATGGTGATCGGCTGGCCTCGTATCACGGTATCGCCCCCCGCAGGCACGTCAATCCGCGAGACGGTCTTGACGACCGCCGCGCGGTCCCATCCCTGCGACTCGTAAAAGCCCTTCGTGTGCCCCTTCTGAACGGTGATACGCGTCACCCATTTGACGTGGTGCTCGCCGTACCGCCCCGGCGCAATAATCCGGGCAGGATAGCCATGCTTCCGCGGCAGTGGCTCGCCGTTCATGCCGTACGCGACGATCACGCCTTCCGCCGCGACCTTGTCAAACTCGATCGTGTTCGTGTAGCCATCCGAGGCGGTGAAGAGGATTTCCGTGACGCCAGGCGCCGGTTTCGCCATCTCAATGAGCGATTGCAATGGGACACCGTGCCAGGCTGCCGTGCTCATCAGCCCGCCGCCGAGCGTATTGCCGATGCACATGAGCGTCGCCGTCTCGTCCGCGGCGGGCAATGCGTGCAGGTCGGCGAAGGAGAGCGTCATCGGGTTCGCGACATCGCCGCCGATCGCCAACTGCCAGATGGCGGGGTCGCTGATCCGCGGGTCCGCGAGGTTCTTCGTGACGCTGTAGAAGGCCGCATTGTCCGTGATCGGCTGGACGGGGCGCTGCGGGCGCGTACCGTCGTAGCCGAGCGTCGAGACACGCGCGAGGCCGAGGGTGACCGCACCGAAGGCAACGCCCGCACCCGTGCCAACGAATGTCAGCGCCTGCCGCCGCGTGACCGCCCGCGCCCCTTCATCCGCCACCATCGCCGTGGCGCCCTCGCGTCGCCGGGCACAGATGAAGAGCAGCGGCAGAAGGATACCAAAGAGGAGGTAATCGCCAAAGATCGCGATGATCGTCAGCATCCGGCCGGTAGCGAGCGAATGGCCGTGGTAATTCTCGATGAGGACGGGCCAGAGGATGGCGAGTGTCGCGATCCAGAGACTGAGCGCGACGAGCGGCCCGAACGCCCACTGCTTCCACGCGGGCGCGTCTTCCTTGCCCCACGAGCGCGCGTACCATGTCGCCACCGCGCCGCCGACAAGCAGTTGCGCCCCGATCGCGAAGAGTTCGGGGAGGAGTTTGGCGAACTGCGCGAGCACGCCGATGATGTCGCCCGATGCCTGCCCCGGCACAAGCGGGATGACGCGCTCGGTAATCAACCCCGGCACAGAGGCGATGCCGAAAAAGAGGCGGTGCCCGAACATCGCCGCCGTCATCCAGAGGGCAGCAATCACACCGATCACATATGGATTGCCGGCGCCCGCCGCATCGGTCGCATGTTCCTCGGTCGTTACCGTCTTCATCGCTATGTATTGTCCTACAAAACGGCCTTGTCTGTATGCGCGGCGCCCTGCGCGGCCTGGACGATGCGTTGCTCCCGCAGGCGGGCGGCGGCGGCGGTAAAGTAGTCCACGACATCGCCCTGCGTGTGAATCCAGTCGAGGTAGCGGGCGATGCCCTCCGTGAGCGGCACGCGGGGTCGCCAGCCGAGCGCGGCGATCCGGCTGATGTCGCTCGTCAGATGGCGGATTTCGCCGGGCCGAAACTCGCCGGGAAACTCCGGCGCGATCGCGACGCCGAGCGCCTCCGCGAGCAAGCGGGCGAGGTCGCCAATCGCCGTGCTGACGCCACTGCCGACGTTGAAGACGCCGCCGTTCGCGCGATCATCGGTAGCGACGAGGAGATTGGCGCGGGCGATGTCCTCCACGAAGCAGAAGTCGCGCGTTTGTTGCCCATCCTCATAGATGATCGGCGCGAGGTGATTGAGCAGGCGGGTGCAGAAGATCGCGATCACGCCGGTGTACGGGTTGAAGATGCTCTGGCGCGGCCCGTAGGTGCAGGAGTAGCGGAGCGCGACGGTCGGGATGCCTGTCTGCCGCCCCCACGTCATCACAAGCCGTTCCTGATCCGCCTTCGAGATCGCGTAGACCGTCTGCCCACCGATAGGGGCCCGTTCCGGTGTCGGAACGGGTAGTGCGGGGTGGCCGGTTTCGTCGAGCACATCCCAGATCCCTTGCTGCAACTGCACGAGCGGTCGCGTTTCCGGAAAGAAGAGCGCGCCGTCGCTGCCTCGATATGCCCCCTCATCGTAGACAGCCTGTGAGGAGGCGACGACGACCTTGTGGACGGGCAATCTCTCGTCGCGGATCGTTTCGAGGAGCAAGGCAGTGCCGTAGGAGTTCACCTCGATGTACTTGGCGATCTCCGGCATGTAGCCACCGTACGCCGTCTCATGAAAGACAACCGCCACGCTATCGAGCGCGGCGCGGAGGGCGATGCGGTCACGGACATCGCCGGTCTGGTACTCGGCGCGGGGATTCAGCCAGGCGGGCGGGCCATTGCGATGCGTCTGCGGCTCGAAGTTGTCGAGCACCCGCACCTGCCACCCTTCCACGATCAGTGCGTCAACGATGTGCGAGCCGATCAGCCCCGCGCCACCGGTGACGAGCGCCGTCGTCGTCAATCCTCACCGCCCGCCGCCGCGAGTCGGTCATGCGTCGGGGGAACAAGCCGCCGGGGGGCAACGTCTTCCCAGAGACGCAAACTGCGGAAAGCGGCGGCGGTCGCGGGCGCGTCGTGCGGTCCGGCAAGGTAGGCGGAAAGACGATGCAGATCAGATGCTTCATCCACATCCCAGGTCGCGTCGAGGAGATGCAGTGAGATGTTGCATTCCCGCGCATTGGCGCGCAGGTCGTCAGAGACGGTCGCCGTACTCATCGGGACGGCGCCGAGGATATCCACGCCGCTCCGCTGCCCGATCAGGCTGTATCCGCCGTCGTACGTTGGAGCGAGCGTCGCCATCGCGGTATCCAGGGCGGCAAACGCGGCGGAGACGGTGCGCGCGGGCATCTGCGGCGAGTCGGAGGCGATCAGGACAGTCTGATCGTAGCCGTGCGCCGCCGCCCAGCGGAAGATGTGCCGTTGCCGCTCGGTCCAGTCTGCCCCTTGTTGCGCGAAATAGCCGTCCGCCGTGCCGACGAGGGCGGGGAAATCCGCCGTCGCGGGGGCGAAGGCCCAGAGCAGGTCATACGACCGCGCCGCGCGCCGGAAGCGGCCCGCGAGATCGGTGAGAAAGGCGCGATACAATGCTGCCGCCCGCGCGTCGCCAATCGTACGGCCCAGCCGGGTCTTCACGGCGCCCGGCACCGGCTGTTTTGCGCCAATGATCAGTGCGCGATGTGGTGTGACGGCAATACTCATGGAAACCTCCTTCGAAGCAATGAGCAACGAGCAATGAGAGCGACTCGACTCTCACTGTTCACCACTGACCACTCACGCCTGACCACTCATTGCTCGTTGCGATGGGATTCGGAGGGTGAGGAACCCACCCCGCATATCGGTACGCGGTCCGGAGGATGACGACGGCGGCCTTGATGCTGCCGTGAATCGTGCCGCCGACCTTGGATTTGCCGCCCGCCCGCTTGCGGTACGAGACCGGCACTTCCCGCACCCGGAGCCCGGCGCGAGCGGCTTTGACGAGCATCTCGGTGGACCAGCCATACGTCCGCTCCCGCATATCAAGCCTGGCGAGGCCGTCGGCGCGGATGGCACGGAACGGGCCGAGATCGGTGATCGCGAGGCCGTAGCGCCGGAGGATGCGCGCCGCCAACCAGTTGCCGAATCGCTGCTGCGGCGTCAGCGCGCCCGGCTCAATGCTGCCGCGCGCCCGCGAGCCCATCACGAGGTCTGCCTTACCGGCGAGAATAGGCGCGAGAATTGCCGAGAGGTCGCTCGGGACATCGCTCGCGTCACCGTCCATCAGGACGATCACCGCCGCACCGAGTCGCTGGGCGAGTGCCACACCCGCCGCGCAGGCCGCGCCGTATCCCCGCTCCGGTTCGGTAACGACGATCGCCCCCGCTTCCCACGCGGCGGTTGCGGTGCCGTCTGTACTCCCGTTGTCTACGACAATCACTCGACGGAGCAGATCGCGCGGCAGGCGACAGACGACCTTGCCGATCACGGCTTCTTCATTGAGCGCCGGGATCACGGCGAAGATCTTTGATTGCACGGAGCGCCACCCCCTCATCGAAACGGGCCTTTCGACACGACTAAGGATGCGCGGGGGGCGTTACTCGTTGCTTGCCAACTTCTTACCGTATTCTTACGCCGTGAGGGAAGATGGGGTGCATGCGGATGAAAATGGACGGCTCCCCTCTCCATTGCCGTACGGATCTGACACATTCCGTGGTCTCCAGGCGATGGAAAGGGGCCGGGGGTGAGGAGAAACGAAACGATCCACCCGCCGCGTGCGTGTAGTAAAGTGAGCACACGCGACAGCGTGTTTTTCGTGCTGTGACAAAGGACATTTGCATCGTCGTATACGGCTCAGAAAGCAGAGGCGCAGCAGTGAGCGAGCGAGAACGGGTACAACTCCTGCTCTGGCGGGCGGGATTCGGTGCGACACCCGCACAGGTGGATGCCGCCACCGCGAAGGGGTACACACAGGCAGTCGAGGATATTCTCAACTATCCGGACGAGGCCGTGTCGTCACCAGCCATCCCGCCGTGGCCGATTACGCCTATCGTCGTCCTCAGTCCGAATGAGAAGACGGCGTACACGCAATCCGTCATTGCCACGCAGCGCGCCCGCAACGATGCACGCTCGAAGGGCAACCAAATGCTCCTTGCATGGTGGGCGGATCGGCTTCGCACAAGCCCGACACCATTGCAGGAGAATCTCGCCCTCTTTTGGCATAACCACTTCGCTACCTCGCTCGACAAGGTAGATCGCCCCGCCTACATGCTGGCGCAGAATCAGTTGCTCCGGGCGCAGGGCGCGGGCAAGTTCGTGGACTTGCTGATCGCGGTCTCCAAAGACCCGGCGATGTTGATCTGGCTCGATGGTCAATCCAATGTCAAGGGGCATCCGAACGAGAATTGGGCGCGTGAGGTGATGGAACTCTTCACCCTCGGCATCGGCAACTACACCGAGCAGGATGTCCGCGAGGGCGCACGAGCGAGTACGGGCTGGACGCTCGCGTACGATGGCAAAGTCGCTTTCAACCCGCAGCGATTCGATACTGGCACGAAGACGATCCTCGGTCAGAGCGGCAACTTCACCATGGATGATTTCTCCCGCCTGCTCGTCAATAAGCCGCAGACCGCGAAGCGGATCGCGCAGAAACTCTTCGTCTGGTTCGTCGGTGATGACCCGTCGGACGGCGACCTCGCACCAATGCTCGATGCCTGGAACCAGACGGAGGGAGAAATCCGCAGCGTCCTGCGCGCGCTTTTCCTCAGTGATGTCTTCACGGTGGAGCGGGCGACGAGCGCGCATGTCAAGAACCCGGCGGCTTGGACGGTCGGTATCCTGCGCGGGCTGAGTGTGGACATCACAGGCGAGCAACTCGTCGGGTTGATGGCGATACAGGACATGACGATCTTCCGCCCGCCGAATGTCGGCGGCTGGCCAAATGGCATGGCGTGGATCAGCCCCTCCAATCAGGTAAGCCGTTTCAACCTCGCTGGGGGACTCGTCGCAAAGGCCGGCCTGCTCTCCGGTAAGGCGGACAATGCCTTCATTGATGAGATCGCGGATCGGCTCGGCGGCATCCCGATCCCGGACGACTTGCGCGGCAAACTTATCGCCCTCGGCAGCGGCCCGGACGGCAAGCGCGTTATCACGCAAATCCTCCTGGCAGGGCCGGGCTATCAAACACGCTGATTTTCCACCTCCGACCCCCTTCTCGTGTTGGGAAGAGGGCCGGAGGGAGAAAAGAAAATGAAACTCTCCTCCTCATTCCGACGTGTAACGGTTGAAAATGCATGGCGGCATCACAAGGGAAGCGCCTCTAACGTTATTTGTACAGCGGGCTAATGTGATACGATGTGCCATAATAGATTTTGGATCAACTGGAGGCACCGATGGGTGATCGTGAACGCGTACAATTACTCCTCTGGCGGGCCGGGATGGGCGCCACCCCCGCCCAGGTAGACGCGGCGACCGCGAAGGGCTATGCCGCCGCAGTCGAGGATATTCTCAATTATGCCGATGCACCGGCAAATGCGCCAGACCTGCCGCCGTGGCCTGCCCAGCCCAAGAAGCAACTCTCCGGCGAGGAAAAGACGCAACTGACGAAGGAGATTAACCAGGCGAACCAGCAGGGTATTACGACTGCCGCCGCCTGGTGGGCGAACCAGATGCGCACAACGGACGCGCCATTGCAGGAAAATCTCGCCCTCTTCTGGCATAACCACTTCGCCACCGCGAATGACAAGGTCCGCCGCCCCGCGTACATGCTGGCGCAGAACCAACTCTTCCGGGCGCAGGGCGCGGGCAAGTTCGTGGACCTACTGATCGCGGTCTCGAAGGGCCCGGCGATGCTTTACTGGCTCGATGGGCAGACCAATGTCAAGGGGCATCCGAACGAGAACTGGGCGCGTGAGGTGATGGAACTCTTCACCCTCGGCATCGGCAACTACACCGAGCAGGATGTCCGCGAGGGGGCGCGCGCGAGTACGGGCTGGACCGTCTCCTACGATGGCCAGGTGAAGTTCGATCCCAAGCGGTTCGACGACGGCAGCAAAACAATTCTCGGCCAGACCGGCAACTTCAATCTGGACGACTTCTCCCGCATGCTGGCCGGCAAGCCGCAGACGGCGAAATACGTCGGCAGCAAACTCTTCCGCTGGTTCGTCGGCGACGATCCAACTGATGCTGACCTCGCACCGATGCTTGATGCCTGGAACCAGACGGAGGGAGAAATCCGCAGCGTCCTGCGCGCGCTTTTCCTCAGCGATGCCTTCACGGTGGAGCGGGCGACGAGCGCGCACATCAAGAACCCGGCCTCCTGGACAATCGGCGCGATCCGCGGCCTCGAGGTGGATATCACGGGCGACCAGATCGTGCAGATGTTGCAAGTGCAGGACATGCGGCTCTTTTATCCGCCGAATGTCGGCGGCTGGCCAAATGGCCCGGCATGGATCAGCCCCTCGAACCAGGTCCTCCGCTTTAACCTCGCGGGCGGCATGGTAATGAAGAGTGGCGCCCTCTCCGGCACGGCGGATAATGCCTGGGTCGGGGAACTGGCGGACCGGCTCGGTGGCATCCCGATTTCCGATGATGTCCGTGGCAAGTTGACCGCGCTGGGGAACAACCCCAATGGGCGCCGCGCCATCGCGCAGATTATTCTCGCCGGGCCGGGCTTCCAGGCCCGCTAAAGGAGCAAACAGCATGTCAGATCACGAACGCGAACCATTTATGCCCACCCGCCGCCAGTTCCTCAAGTATGGCGCGGGCAGCGCGCTTGGCATCGGCCTCGCCGCGAGCGGTATTCCCCTCTTCAAGGGCTTTTCCAATCAAATAAGCGCCGCGCCACTCTCCATCCCGAATCTGACACCGGGCGCGGGCATCCCCGCCAACCCGGAGGATCGCACGCTCGTCGTCCTCCAACTCTCCGGCGGCAATGACGGCCTGAACACGGTCATCCCTTACAAGGATTCGACCTATCAGCAGTTGCGCCCAACGATCGGCCAGAAGCTCAGCGATGTGCTGCCAATCACGGACAATCTCGCCCTGCATCCCGGCCTCAAGTCGCTCGCTGACCTCTTCGGCAAAGGCAATCTCGCCATCGTCGAGGGTGTCGAGTATCCGCACCCGAACTTCTCGCATTTCCGCGGGACGGAGATCTGGATGACGGCGGACGATCAGAATGTCGGTTCGCTCGGCTGGATCGGCCACGCGCTCGATCACCTCTCCAACCACCCCTCACTTGTCGCCGCCTCACTCGGCGTCACGACACCGCGCGCGCTGGTCGGTATGCAACCGACGGACATCGCGCTCGGCGGTTCGCTGAAGGACTTCGTCTACAGGCCGGTCGGCAAGATTGACCCCGGCGCGGTTTCGGCGATCTATGACTACATGAACAGCATCACGTCCTCCGATAGCAAGTACGCGAAATTGATCACGGCGAGCCATAGCATCGCGCAGGATGCGATGGCAGGCGTCGCGAAAGTCGCGGCTGGCTACACCCCGGCAGTGACGTACCCGAAGACGCAACTCGGCGCGGGCTTGCAAACCGTCGCGCAGATGATCCACGGCGGCGTCGGCGCGCGGGTGCTCTATCTCGCGACAGGTGGGTTCGACACCCACTCCAACGAGCGCGAGACGCACGACCGTCTGATGGGGTATCTCGGTGAGGGCCTCGGGGCCTTTTGGCAGGACATCACGGCGCACGGCCACGGGGACAGTGTTGCCCTGATGACCTTCTCCGAGTTTGGCCGCCGCCCGACCGAGAATGCCTCGCGCGGCACCGACCACGGCAGCGCGGCTCCGCTCTTTGTGATGGGCGGCAGTGTCAAGGGCGGCGTCTATGGCGACACGCCGAGCCTGACAGACCTCGACAACGGCAACCTGAAGGTCCAGCAGGATTTCCGGCAGGTCTACGCCGCGATGCTCCAGAACTGGCTCGGCTTCGACCCGACGGACGTGCTGCCCGGCGGCCCCTACCAGGCGCTACCGCTCTTCAACTCCTGACCTTCGTTCATTCCTTCCCCTCTTCCCCCGGCCCCTGTCCCCGCAGGGGCCACTTCATTGGGGATGAGGCGTTCAAACCCTACTACCCATCAATGCGCCATGTCAGCGCGCGTAAAAGGTGGCGATGCTCGCCGCCGTATTGGCCAGCCGATCGCGCAATTCCGCAGGTTCGAGCACCTCCAGTTGCGTGCCAAAGCGGAACGCATACCCGGCGGCCTCCTCCTCGATGTCGAACCGCACATGTAGCGTGATTCTTCCTGCGGAATCGGGCGCACCGATGTGCTCGATTCGGCCCGGCGGAAGCGTACCCTTGATATGCGCGAGCAGATCACCCGGCGTGCGTAGCGTCACGAGATACCGGGGCAGGGCAGCGACGAAATCGGCGGACGACTGCTTCCAGTACGCCGCCAGGTCGAAGCGATCCGGGCGGGCGCACGTCTCGTCGGTCATGCATGCGTCCCGCACGCGCGAGACGCGATAGGTCCGGATGTCACCGTCCGTCGCGGCGACCAGATACCAGGCGCTCCCTTTCGCGACGAGGCCGAGCGGGTCCGTGAGGCGTTCCGCGCTGGCGCCGTCGCTCCGCTGATAGGTGAAACGCACCTTGCGCTCTCGCCAAATCGCCTCCTGAAGCGTGGGGAGGGAGACGACGATCTCGTCCGCGCGGCGCCATCCCGCCGAATCCACATGGATGCGCTGTCGCGCGTACTCGGCATCGCGCCGGGAGACGGACGGCAGCGCCGCGAGCAACTTGATCAGCGCTCCCTCGGCAGCCTGTCGCAGGCCGAGGTCCGCGAGCAGGCGGGCGGGCGTGGCGAGGAAGAGCGACTGAATCTCCCCCTCGCTCAGACCGGTCAGATTGATGCGGTACCCTTCGGGCAGCACGCATCCGCCGCCACTCCCGCGCTCCATATGGACCGGGACTCCCGCCGCGCTGAGTGAGTCCATATCGCGATAGATCGTGCGCTCCGACACCTCCAGCCGCCGCGCCAGTTCACCCGCGGTCATCCGCCGGTGGGTTTGCAGGAGCAAGAGTATGGAGAGCAGTCGGTCGGCACGCATCGGACATCCCCATGTTGACGAGAAATCACCCATATTCTGTCACCATCGTACCGCCGAAATATGACACACTGTGTCAAGAAGAGCGGCGTATGCTGCATGCGCGGAATCATGGATTGGCTGAAGAGTAATCGGAGGGAACGATGCGCTACGGCTTTATCATTCCGGGCGGCGATCTCGAAACGATCATCGCGCTCGCTCAGGAGGCGGAAGCGGCAGGATGGGATGGCGTCTTCTACTGGGACGGGATATACATCGAGTCCGCGGGGCCGATGTATGATCCGTGGGTCGTGCTGGGTGCGATTGCGCTGCGCACCGAGCGCGTGCGCATCGGTGCGATCCTCACGCCGGTGTCGCGGCGACGCCCGTGGAAACTGGCCCGCGAGACCGTCACGGTGGATCATCTCTCTCACGGACGGCTGATCCTGCCAATCGGCCTGGGCGCGCTGGACGACGGCGGATTCGGGAAGGTTGGCGAAGCGACGGATCGCAAGACGCGGGCGCAATTGCTCGACGAAGGTCTGGAAATCCTCACCGGGCTGTGGAGCGGTCAGCCCTTCAGTTTCCACGGCGAGCACTACCAGGTGGAGGTGATGACCTTTCTCCCGCCGCCGGTCCAGTCGCCGCGCATCCCGATCTGGGTGGTGGGGGCGTGGCCGCGCGCGCGATCCATGGAGCGTGCGCTCCGCTATGATGGGCTGCTCCCGACCAAACTCGATGCCGATGGCACGCAGGCGGAGATCACCCCGGCGGACATTCGCGAGATGGCGGCGTACAGCGCGGCGCATCGCGATCAGGCGATGCCGTTCGATATCGTGGCGGAGGGCCGGACACCGGGGGAAGATCGAAAACAGGCGGCGGCCATCGTGCGCCCCTTCGCCGAAGCGGGCGCGACGTGGTGGACAGAGGCGATGTGGGAAGCCCCGAACGGAACGGATGCAGTGCGCGCTCGCATCCAGCAGGGCCCACCACGCATCGAATAGCGCGAGGATTGCGAACAATACAGCGTTTTGCAGAAGCACTGAGCCGGTGGTGGCGGGCTTTAGCCTGCCGTTCCTTGCTATGGCAGGCTAAAGCCCGCCACCACCAACACGATATTTGCTCTAGAAGCGACCGCGCCTGGAAAGATGGCAGAGGCCCGGAATGCCGGAATGCATTCCGGGCCTGTAGCGATCGCGAAAAGCGGTTTTAACCAACACCGAGCAGTCTGAACATCTCACGGCCGAGCAGACCTTGGAGGACTTCGTACTGCGTTCCCTTGTTCTCCGGGTGCTCCTCGAAGCGGGCGCGCTCGAAGTACTGCGTGGTGTACGTCTTACCATCCGTTAGCGAGACTTCCTGGTACTCCTCGGTGATCGGATAGCCGAACTGCGCCAAGCCACCGTGCTGCTCCCAGTAGGTCTTGAATATCCCGCCCAGCGTGTGGCCCGTCGTGGCGAAGAAGACCTTCGTGTCCGTGTTCGCGACGGCAGGGACGGGGAGGAAGGCCTGCCGGAGCGCCACGCTCGCTGCGGCCGCGGGCGGTGGTGGCACCGACGCGGACGGGCTGGGTGTGGCCGTCGGCGTGGCAGTCGCCTGGGTGGGCGCGGCGCCCGCGTCGGTGTTGACGAAGAGCGAGGGGCTTGGCGTCCCGCTGCCCAGGCCGATGGCGAAGACGCTCACCGTCGTATTCGGGCCAAGCGCGACACCGTCGGACTTCGTGATTATCCCGCCATTGCTGTCATACAACACCAATGTATACGTACCCGCGGCAATCGCCGTGTAGTTGTCCGTTTCGCCATACTTCGCGTTGCCGAGCACAGTGTTTGTGCCACCGGTCGCGAGCGTCAGCGTGCCCGTACCGGGGATGTAATCGCCGAGGCGGACGCTGGCGTTATTGCTGCCGTCCAGCGTGTTCCGGTCAATCTCGATCTGCGCGTCAATCGTGCTGTCCGCTTGCTTGCCGAAAACGATGATCGTGTAATCCTTCGGTGCGTGGAAAAAGAAGTCTTTGCTGACGAAGGCGCCCGTCTTCTTGCCCGAAGGATAGACCCGGAACGCATAATTCCCTTCCGGGAGGGAAGAATAGGCGCCCAACGACTTGAACTGCGCGTTGTTCGTCAATTGGACTTGATCTATCCAGACATCTACTCCACTCGTATCAGTGGATGCCACAAAGACACGCACGCGGAACTGTGAGTTATCTTTCGCTGCCACCGTCGGCAGGATAAGCGCTATCAACAATGCCGCCAGCGCGATACCGTACAACGCCGTCCGTAGCGTGCGCGTTTTCCCTCTTACCATCATCGTCCCCTCTCCAATTCAATCTGCCTCACACCTCGGCTTTTCAGATCCCCGCGACCTGCTATAATGACCGTACGATGTGTACGTACAACCTAGACTACCGAATATCGCCAGATTTGCAAGAGGATGATGCGCCGAATGTCGAGGCTATCCGCAGCGTAGTGCGTGGGAGGGATGCGAGATGCCGGATGAGATCTTCCGGAAGACGATCGGAGTGACGAATGCCGAACGGCTCCTGATCGATCAGGTCTGGGCAGACGTGCTGCACCGCAACCGGTGGCGGCGGCGTGGATGGCGGCTGCTCCACCGACTGCGTACGCTCCCCGTCGGACGAATCTGGTCCCGTATCGCGCACTGAACAGGGTTGCTCCGGAGAGGGATTGGGGGTGAGGATCAGCGGGTTGCGGACGCGACGACGATCGCAGCGCTGAACCGGACGCACTCGCCGTCGTCATACTGACGAATGCTGCTCCAGATCTCATCCAACACGGTTGTTTGCTGCGCCGATGGAATCCGTAGGAGCAGCGAGTCGAAGGTAACGAGGTCGCTGCGGATATAACCGAGGAATTCCTCCGGCGTTCCCGGCCAGGGGAGTGGCACAATCTGCGTCTCCTCGCGGGCAGCCGTGAAGCCTGCCGCGCGGAGGGTGGCGGAGAGTGTGCCCGCCCGGGCGAACTTGAGCGGATGCGGCGCATCGGGATCGGGCGCCGGTAGCGGAGAGGGTTGATAGCGCAGGAGCACCGCGAGTGTACTGGTCAGGTAGTCAATCTGCTCCAGCGGCCCCCAGACGGCGAAAACCGCGCGACCATCGGGCCGGAGCACCCGCCGTACTTCGCGGAGCGCCTGGAGCACATCGGGGAAGTACATCACCCCGAACCGGCAGGTGACGCGATCGAACGAGGCGTCCGCGAAGGGGAGCGCGCCCGCGTCCGCCTCTTGAACGTGCATGTTGGTGATACCCTGTTGTACCGCGTTTTCCGCCGCGATCGCGACCATCTCCGGGATCACATCCGTCGCGGTCACAGTGCCATCCGGCCCGACGCGCGGGGCGAGGCTGAGCGCGGGTTCGCCGGTACCGCTGGCGAGGTCCAGCACCCGCATCCCCGGCTGCGGTTCCGCCCAACGAATGAGCAGGTCGGTCACACCCTGCCACCACTCGGTGAGGATTGGATGCCAGCCCCGCCATTTCGCCGCCCGGTCCGACCAGTTCCAGGCATCGTCGGCAGTCTCACGCGGTGATTGTGTCATCCGTCATTCCGATCACGATCGTCGCTATTCTACCGGGTGCGCCGGTTTGAGGTGAGGCGCGAGGAAGCGCCACGCTTCGCGACGCGACGCTCGCGCCGCTGGTGTATCGAGCCGGTTGAAGACGTGACCGCCTGGCGCATCGTCGTAGATTTTGTACTGGAACGACGCGCTCTTCCCCTCCGCCTTGAGCGCCTGGATCAGTCGCTCGACTTCCAGCACATTGACATCCTCGTCGTTGGTTGTTGTGTGGATGAGCAGCGGCGTCCCGGCGTAGCGGTGCGCCTGCCACGATGGGGAGCGGCGGCGATACTCCGCGACATCCTCCTCTGCCGTCTTGCCGACATGGTACGTGGCGGACATCAAGTCGCGATATCCCTGACCCTTATAGCCCATCCGCGCGACGAGATCGCTGACCGGCACGGCAGCGTACGCGGCCGCGTAGTCGTCCGGGTGGTCGAAGATGTTCATCAGGGCATGGAGACCACCGTGGCTCCAGCCGATGATGCCAATGCGCCGTGGGTCGAGGAACGGATAGGCTTCGAGAGCGAAGTTGCGCGCCGCGTAGGAATCCTCGGTCTCCAGGCCGCCGTAGTCAATCTGCTCGTAGAAGGCGCGGCCGTAGCCCGTGCTGCCCCGATACTCCGGCGCGATCACGGTGTAGCCCTGCTCGACCAACTCGCGCACGACATTCGCCCCACCGGTGTTGAAATTCGCATGCACGCCGCCGTGCACCTCCACGATCAGCGGGTGCGTCGCGTTCCGGTCGAGATCGCGCGGGATGAAGACGTACGCGCGCAGAACGAGCGGGTTGCTCGCCCCCTGGGCCGTTGGGTTCGGGGTGTTG
Source organism: uncultured Thermomicrobia bacterium (assembly GCA_937968015.1). GTDB lineage: Bacteria > Chloroflexota > Chloroflexia > Thermomicrobiales > JALYUS01 > JALYUS01. The sequence goes on along the minus strand of CALBSO010000113.1, from coordinate 11,663 downwards.
CGCGGCGGCGGCCCGGTGAAGGAGACGAATTCGATTGCCGCGACATCGCCGAGCCGCTGGTAGAACATCACATCATCAATCTGCCGCGACAGCACATCCATCGTATGTTTCTGATCCTCGATAGCCCGTTCCAGTTTTCGGATCACCGCCTCCCGCGCGTCATTCTCCACCCTCCACTCCTTCACTAACTTGAACCGCTAAGATGTCGGGGATTGAACCACAGAGACACAGAGAAGAATACGAGAAGGGAGATAGATTCTCAGATCTCTTCTGCCCTCGCCGTGCTCTCTGTGTCTCTGTGGTTCAACGCTTCCTCCCAGTAATGCAGCAGCACGCCGGCGATGCCCGCGGCGAGCAGGATGAAGACCGGGTTCCACCGGCGGCGCTGCACGAACTCGCGGCGCATCAGGAAGAGCGCCGCCGCTCCGCCGCCGAATGAGAACGCGCCGATCCGCAGCCATGCGAGGAAGATTTCCTTCAGCGGAGGATGTGGGGCAGAGGCGGCTTGCTCCTCGGGAAGTGGGAGCGGCCCTTCATCGGACGGTAACGGGGCAGGTTGCATGACAGGCCGATCCCTCCTCACAGTACCTGGACGCCGCGACTATCCTACCCGATTTAGCGCCCGATTCGTCTTCCCGCGTATACTTCCGGCGTGGAATGGGGTGGCATGACACGCTCGGCCCGCATCGTGCGTGCGGTACACTCGGGTGCGAAGCGTGAAGTGAGTGGAGCGAGATGGCAGCGGTCCTCGATCGGGAAATCTGGCCGCACCCATCGCGGCGTCTCATGCGTCGGTGGCTCGATGTGGTGCGCGTCTTTACCGTACTCGCTACGGTTGTCGCGTTCATCGGCATCAGTATCTCCGTGTATGCGTGGCGGCAAATTGACCGCGCGCAGGCGGAGGCGCAACAGCAACTCCGCCTGATCGGCCACACCGCCGCTCAATCCTCCCAGGCGCTCCGGAGCGTCACGGACGCGAGCACGCAAGGGGCGACGACGATAGACAGCGCCACGATGTCGCTCACACATGTCTCCGCAACGATCCGCGACACGGCCGGAACGATTGAAGCGACCGCCGGGGCCTTTAACTTCACCATCCCGATCACGAATGTCCGCCCGCTCGCCAGTGTGGACGCGAGTTTTCGTCAGGCGGCGGCGCAACTGCGGAGCATCTCCGCCGAGATTGACAAGACCGGCGCCTCCCTCACAGCGAACGGAAATACCCTGCGCACAATCGGACAAGAAGTGCAGACCGTCTCGCAGGATATGGACGCCGTTGCCAACCAGATCCTCCGCCTCGCCGATGGCCCTGGTTCGGGCAACGTGCCCGCCATCGCCCGAAATGTGCGGCTCATCCTCATTTGGAGCGTGGTGCTGCATCTGCTCGTACTCGGCTTCGCGATCTCTTTGTACATCCTCGCGACCGCGCTCCGACAAATGACATGGCGACTATGTACTTGACAAACCCATGAACGCCGCGTAGAGTGATCGGGCGTTCTACCGCGAGACGCAGAAGGGGCGGCAAATCGCTGCCCCTTCCTCATTCGTCCTTCTTGCCGCCGTCCTTCTTGGGCTTCGGCTCCTTCGGCGGTGGCGGCGTCGCAAGCAATCCCTTCAACGCTTCCTCGAAGGTGAGCGGTGCGAGGCTGATCTTTGACTGGTCAGGCTTCTTCTTGTCCGTCGTCATACCTAACGCCTGTCACGAAATGCATGTCGGAAATTGCGCTCGAACGTTTCAAGCCAATCATTCCGCGTTTCGGTCGTCATCGTTGCCGAGTCGCGCACGAGTTCGGCCCACAGATAGTCAAGCAGAGGATGAACCGCTACTCTCCCCGTCGCATCCGGCCCACTCCGTGCGGTTTCAGGTAGATATGCAGCGGTATCTACACGCGCCGATGATTCTGGCGGCGCAAATGATGAGTCGGCATCTTGCGTCGGCCCCGGCATCTCATCGTCTGCTAAGGAAACGTCCGCTGGTAAGAGCAATTGATCCCGCCTCTGCTCAAAGAATCCCGCCTGTTTCGCGGATCGCTTGAAGACCCTGCGGATATTATCCACTTGTCCGGAGGATACGCCAAGATCGTATACCATGTAACGCTCGATTTCGGCATCATCGGGAAGAATCTTTCCGTCGAAATGTATGTAGGCTAGCCGATGTACCGGCACGTTTAGAAAAGCGAGAACTCTCGCCCGTCTCTCAGTAGTCGGATTTAGAATCTCTTCGCCAAGTGGCGTGACGAACACTTCCCGACGATCATTCCGCCTGTCAATGCGGAACTCAAGCAGTCCGTACTTGACTGCGGTGTACAGGCGTGTCCGAAAAGTCCCGGAGTTCGCGGTGGGATCGACGGATGCATGGAGTTCATCCATAGTCGGATGCATCTTGCCGCTTTGTCTCACAAGTCGAAGTGCCGTGATAGCGGCATCAAGATCGCTTCCAGCGACAACAACGTCGGACTGCTGGCGATGGGTTTTCATGCGCGCCGTCCCACGATCATCTGCCTCGAAGAGTAAGCGAGTTAAAGTCATGTGACGCCTCCTTTGCCACAGAAAACGCGACAACGGATTGCCAATTTGTGTGATCCGTGGTACATTAAACAGGTAGGGCAGACGGGAGTCGAACCCGCAAGGGTGTGTTCTCTTGACCGGAGGCACCCTACTCGATTCCAAGTCGAGCGCGTACGCCATTCCGCCACTGCCCTATGAACAAGGTGGAGCCAGAGGGAATCGAACCCTCAGCCGACACAGGTGGGTAGCCGGACGGCTGACCAATCTGGCCCCATGAAACGCAACGGAGAACGAGCCTTGCTTCCCGGCGAACTCGTCTCTCCGTTTCTTTATCTCCTCCGTTCGTATCCCACAGGTGAACGTTCTCAGTCCCAAGCACGATCATACACCCGCCCGACGCGACGGTCAAGTACGCGTCGGGCATCGCCACGGACACAGTGCCCATGTCCTGCTACACGTCGGGCTTTACTGGTTCTTTATACCGGAGCCGCTTGCCCGCCGTCTGCTGTATCGCCTGCTCTGTCCGCTCTCCGTCCTTCATCTTGCGCGTGTTGTAGCGGTAATCAAACTCACCAAGATAGCGCGGTAAGTGCCGCTCCGAAACGCTATGGTGTGTACCGTCTATTGACCGCTTCAACTGGGAGAAATATCCCTCTACAGTGTTCGTGTACACATCACCGCGCACATATTCGTCCTTGCCGTGGTCTACGGTTTCGTGCGAGGCGAACGCCTTGCCCGGCTCCCGATAGGCGGCGAAGGAATCGGTCATCAGCCGCGCATCGGGGTGAATGTTGGTGTCCAGCACTTCCTTCAGGGTCGCGCCTGATACATCGGTCACGGCCTTCGAGCGGACATTACCGCCACGCTCGACAAGCGAGACAACGGGCGTTTTCTTCGAGTCCTTGCCGGGCCGTCCGCGCTTGCCCTTTTCCTTGCCGCCGACATAGGTTTCGTCCGCTTCCACCGTGCCAGAGAGCATATCAACCAATGGGCGTTGTGTCATGGCGTAGCGGATACGATGCGCCATGAACCATGCCGTTTTGTACGAGACACCGAGCGTTCGCTGCAATTCGAGGGCAGCCACGCCGTTCTTGCCCGCCTGCATCATGTGAACGGCAAGGAGCCACTTCGAGAGCGGCACTTTGGAATCCTCGAAGATCGTGCCGACAAGGACGCTGAACTGTTGGCGGCATTCGCCGCACTTCCACACGCGCCGAAAGGTCGCTTTGCCGGTGCTGGTTGTGCGTGTGCCGTCCTTCGGTGCGAGGTAGTAGGCATTGCCGACAACGCCGCAATGCGGGCAGATCGGGCCGTGAGGCCAGCGCATCCGCTCGACAAGTTGGTATGCGGCATCTTCATCGGAGAAGTGCTTGGCAAGGGTGCGAAGATTCAGGTCAGCGGAGTCAATCTCTGGAACCATCGCGTACCGCCTTGTTGAGTACAATCCGTTTCAACTGTACTCATTGTACGCGATGAATGTGGGTTTGTCAAGTACATAGTCGCCAATCCAAAAACCGTGTTACCTTTCATGTATCGCGCGCGACATGGAAGGTAACACGATGTCGTGCTGAGAGAAATGAGTGAGAAGACCCGATGGATGCACCGATTCCCCGCGAATCCATTGATGCTGAGACCGTCCTTGCGGGCGAACGACTACGGCTCGTACGGCTCTGCACGCGACTGACGGGCAATCCCGACGCCGCCGAAGACCTCGCGCAGGAGACGCTGAGTGAGGCGTGGCGCAATCGCCACACGCTGCGCGATCCCGAGCGGCGTATCCAATGGCTCACAGGCATCGCACGCAATGTCTGCCGACGGTGGTCACGCGACCGCTTCATGCACCCCACGGTCCGCCCACTCCCTCACGATGACGATGGGTCGCTCTTACCCTCTGAACCGGCAGATGGGTTCGACATCGAAATGGCACTCGAACGGACCGAATTGGCGAGGTTGCTGGACCGCGCGCTGGCATTGTTGCCGCCCGTGACGCGTGCCGTGCTGATCGCGCGATATATCGCGGAGTCGCCGCACGCGGAGATCGCGGCGCGATTGGGGATGAGCGAGGGCGCGGTGAAGGTGCGCATCCAGCGGGGGAAGCTCGCCCTTCGTCACATCCTGGCAATAGACTTTCCCGATGACATCGCCGCCCATGGCCTCACGAACACACGGATGGACGACTGGCAGGAGACGCGCATCTGGTGCCCGATGTGTGGGCAACGCCGCCTCGTCGGCCGCTTCACACGCAGTGGTCTACACGCCGAAATGATGCTGCGGTGCCCGGCGTGTAACGCCAATGCCGAACCCGGATACGTCATCTCCAATGCGAATCGCGGGGACGCGGATCGCATTCTTGGTGGTGTGAAGGGCTTCAAACCCGCGCTCTCGCGGACGCAGGCGTGGATACACCGATATTACCGGGATGCCCTCGCAGACCGTATCGCTGCCTGCCCACATTGCGGGCAGATCAATCCATTGCGGATCGGCGCGCCACTGCCCGGTTCACCGTGGTTGCATGGGGACTGGCGGTTCCGCGTGCTCTGCACATGCTGTAACTGGTTTTCCACACTCAGTTTCTCCGGCCTGATCCTCGCGTTGCCGGAAACGCAGCAGTTCTGGCGGCAGCATTCCCGGATGCGGATGCAGCCGGAACGTCCGGTGGCAGTAGAAGGCCAGGCTGCGGCCGTGACCCGCATCGAGAGCGTGACCGACAGCGCGCACCTCGAAATCATTTCCGCGTGTGATACCTACGCGGTCCTCCACATCCACGAGTATGGCTAATGCCGCCTCGGTTGCGGCGCCTGATCGCACACCGCTTATCGCCCTTCTGTGCGCCTCCGCTATCTCACTCACAGGCAGCCGGCTCACATTGGTGGCGGTTCCGTGGTTCGTCCTCCAGACAACGGGGAGCGCGGCTCGGACCGGCATCACCGGAGCAGCCGGGGCGCTCGCCTACGTAGTCGCCGCCTTCTTCGGTGGCGCACTCGTGGACCGATTCGGCTTCAGGCGTACAAGTATTTGCGCGGATATCGCCAGCGGCATTACGACAGCGACGGTGCCGCTGCTCTATCGCACAGGAGGACTCGACTTCTGGGAACTTCTCGTTCTCGTCTTCCTCGGCACATTCTTCAATACACCTGGGAACACGGCACGGCAGAGCCTCACCCCCGATCTGGCCGCGCTTGCCACGATGCCATTGGACCGCGCCAACACCGCCTTTCAGGCAATCCGAACATTCGCGCAACTCGTCGGGCCGGCGCTGGCGGGCCTCCTTATCGCCACGACCGAGACCAGCGATGTCCTATGGTTAGATGCTGCCACATTCGGCGTTTCGGCGGTCATTATTGCCGTGGCGGTGCCAAGATCGCCAGCGAAGACCGTGTGGGAGACGAATAAACGCGTCCGCCGATACATTGACGAACTGCATGAAGGCATGCGGTTCCTGCGGCACGACCGCATGATCGTCTCACTCGCCATTGGCTCGGCATTCGGGAACTTCCTTGCGGCGGCGCTCTTCACCGTGATCCTACCCGTCTATGCGAGAGCGTCGTTCGGCACCGCCGTAGACCTTGGGTTGATGCTCTCCGGGGTCGGGGCCGGGGCCCTCCTCGGTACGCTTCTCTACGGCGCGATTGGTCTGCGATGCTCCCGTCGCGCGGTCTATATTGGGTCATTTCTCCTCAGCGGCATCCCGCGGTGGATGCTGGTTGGAGCGCTGCCATTTCCGTTCGTGCTGATAGCGCTCATGTTCGTGGGAATCGGGAGCGGCATGGGAAGCCCGTTGATCCTCACCATCTATCAGGAGCGCATCCCGGCGGCCTTGCGGGGACGCGTGATCGGCACAATCATCGCGCTGAACACCATCGCCGATCCGCTCGCGCTCTTTTCCACCGGATTCCTACTCGATGGTATAGGGCTTGCGCGAACTATTATCGCTGTCAACGCCATCGCCTCCGTGGTGCTGGTGTGGGTCATCCTCAACCCCGTATTCCGCGCGTTGAGCCGGCCAAATACATCACAAACGGCGGAATCCGTGTGACCACGTAATAGTTAAGGCGCGGTCTTTTTCGTGGTACACTGCCAATTACGCGTTGGCGCGGAAGATGCGCCGTCGCCTGTGTGGCCGTTTGATGTGGTAAGGAGACGTGATACATGGCGACGGAGACGAAGATTTCCATCGAATACTGCACCGCCTGAGGGTACCTCGATCGGGCCGTCAGTTTGGCGGACACACTGCTCCACGATTACACGAACAAGATCAGCGCGTTGACGTTCGTGCCCTCTTCGGGCGGCGTTTTCGAGATCGCGGTGAACGGATCGCTCATTCACTCCAAGAAGGAGACGAATCAGTTCCCGGACGAAGAGGTCATCATTAAGCAGGTCGGCGAGATGGTCGATGCGTAAACGGGAGTAACGAGTAACGAGTAACGAGGGAATTGCTCCTACTCGTTACTCGTTACTCGCTGGCGGAAGGGTAACCGCGATGCAGGGTAAGCGTTTTGTTCTCTGGCTTTTTGGTGCGCTGCTCGTCGTTTCGATCCTCTTTTTGATCGGTACCGCAACGCTTGCCCACAACAAAGCCGACGTATGCCGAGGGTACTATGACCCGCAGCAGCAGGCCGCCTGTGCCGCGACCGCGACCGTTGGGCCACCGCCCGGCATCGTCAAGTACCACTGACCAGACAACACGATGTACCCGCCACACATCTCGGCAAAGCCAACGCCGTGAAACCGGGGCCTACGACCGCGCGACTTCGGCCAGATAGTGCGCGCGGTTGAGCGGCTTCGGACCGATGCGCGCTCTGATTGGCGCATCACCGGTCACCGGAACATGCCCCGCAAAGCTCGACACCCAACTTCCATCGCCGCGAGTCAGCGCCGGCAGCTGTTGTTCGACGGCGCGCAGTTCCGCGGTTGGGATCTCACAGATGATGCGGTACGATGAGCCGTCACGAAACGCGTTTCGCATCGTCGCGCGCGCATTCACCAATGCTCCAGAGACCGCGCCAAACGTATCCTCCGGAATTTCGAGATCGAACTCTTCGACCGGCTCGCAGATCTCGGTGCCGGCAACGAGCAGCGCCTGCATCAGCACGAGCGGGGTGAGTTTACGGAAGTCCCCGGCGGTACTCAACACCGAGTTAAATCCCGCATGGGTGAGCGTGACGATACAGTCGGTCACCTCCCAGCCATACAATCCTTGTGTGAACGTCTCGTACACCGTCTCCTCGATGGCACGGTAGAACGCGAGCGGCAATGCGCCCAGCTCGCGAACATAGCGAATGCCGCTCCTGCGCTCGGCTGGCTCGACGCGAAATCCGACCGTCGCATAGAATGGATTCCCGTCCTCAAAAATGATCTCGGCATCCTCGCCCGTGCCAACCGGACGCTCGATGCAAATCGTCCGGCTTGGTCCGAATGTCACGTCGACGCCATAGTCCCGCGACAGCGTCTCCATCACGACTTCCTTCTGAACCTCGCCATAGAGACGGATCGATATCTCCCCCTCATCGTTGCGCTGGCGCAGCGAAATGAGCGGGTCCTGTTCCGCGAGTTGATCGAGCGCCGCGCGCAACCGCGTGATCTGGCCCGGCTCGACCGGGCGCACGACGCTTTCCAGTGCCGGCGCCGGAAAGACACGGGCGATCTCCCTGGCTCCTGTTTCGTCGGCGCCGATGCGATCGCCGATGCGCGCCGCCCGAAGCCCGTGCAAGCCGGCGATTTCCCCGGCGCCCGCCGCTTCCGCCGGTGCAGCAGTCCCCGATGCGAAGCGATCGATGCCGGTAATGCGCTCCTCGATCTGCTCCATCGCGCCGAATGCGTCGTGACGTCGAAGCACCACGCGCTGCCGCACCGCCAATCGGCCTGCGAAGAGTCGAACATAGACAAGTTTCTCCCCAGAAGCCCGGCGGGCGATCTTGAAAACCGTGCCGGCAGCCGGAGCATCCTGCGCTTCTTCGGCCGCTGGAAGCCACTCCTCGATCCCGGCGAGGAGTTCGGGAACACCAACACCGGTGATCGCCGATCCGAAGAAGACGGGAACGATGGTGCTCGCCGCGATCTGCGCCCGGAGCTCCGCCTCAAGGAAGGAGGCGCTCAGATCACCACTGGTGCGATCGAATTCCTCGATCACGCGCTCGTTCGTCTCAGCAAGGAGATCTATCACCGGATCTCGCCAGGTCGGGCTTTCGCGATCCCATGTGACGACCGCCGCCCGGTCACCGATCCCAGTGGCGGCATTCATCGCCACGACGCGCAGATTCAGCTTGCGGCGAATGTCCTCGAGGAGCGCCTCGCCGCGTGCGCCGAGTCGGTCGACCTTGTTGACGAACATGAGCATCGGGAGATCAGCAGCGCGAATTGCCCGCGCGAGGCGACGGGTCTGGGGCTGCACGCCCTCGACGGACGAGACAACCAGCACGACGCCATCGAGCACGCGCAGCGACCGCTCGACCTCGGCGACAAAGTCTCCGTGCCCGGGGGTATCGATGAGATTGACCTTGAGCTTGTTCAGTTGAAACGAGACAACCGCGGATTGAATGGTGATGCCGCGGGCTCGTTCCAACTCCATGGTGTCGGTCTGTGTCGTGCCTTTGTCGACACTGCCGACCGATGTGATGACACCGGTCTCGAAGAGGATGCGTTCCGTGAGGCTCGTCTTACCCGCGTCTACATGCGCCAGGATCCCGATATTGACAATCGCCATGCGCGACACTCCCGTTGAAGAAACTTCCGACCGCTGGACTCTTCAACGACTGCCGCATGGGACTCTCCTCGTGCATTGTGCGAAGGTGTCGAAATCGGATGGCCCGCCTCGGCATGCGCCTCGAAACGACACGCACCCGACCCGCGGAACCAGACCGTCCCGCATTCTATCAGCACGACACGCAGCGGCGCTAGAGGGGGCAATCGGGACTTCGCCAAGGCGATGATGTGGGCCGAACTGCTTGCGGTGCATGACTGCTGGGTGGCGGATTACAACCTTCAGAGCCATTGGGCACACCAGAAGCGGGGCTCATTCACCAAAAGGCAGGGGGAATCCCGGTGCGATCAATATGTGTCACCAACTCCTGGCTTAGTTTGCAAAGAACACAGACATCCGTCTACTGACACAGGCGGATGTTGGCATCCAACTCCTGGAATTTCTGGAGGATATTCGCGTAGCCGCGCTCGACGTAACGGATGCCGCTGATCCGGGATGTGCCTTGCGCGACCGCTGCCGCAATCAGATAACTGAACCCGGCACGGAGATCGGGGATCGTCATATCCGCGGCGTGTAGTGGGGTCGCGCCTCGGATGACGCAACTGTGGGCGAAGTCCCGGCTCTTGAAGCGGCACGGTTTCTCGCCGAGACACTGGCGGAAGAGTTGGATTTCCGCGCCCATCCGCACCAGTTCCTCCGTGTATCCGAACCGCCTTTCGTAGACTGTCTCGTGGACGACTGAGAGGCCATCTACTTGTGTCATCAGCATGACGAAGGGCTGCTGCCAGTCGGTCATGAAGCCAGGGTGGACATCGGTCTCCAGCGCGATCGGTTTTAGCGGGCAGGCCGGGTAGAAGAAGCGAATCCCATCCGGCCTCACCTCGAACCCCGCGCCAACCTGCCGCAGTTTGTTGAGAAACGTCAACATATGGGCCTGCACGGCCCCCTCGACCAGCACATCGCCGCCCGTGATGATGCCGGCAATTGCGAACGAGGCCGCCTCGATACGGTCGTTGATGATCGTGTGCTCCGCGCCGTTCAATCGTTCCACGCCCTCGACGACGATGGTCCGGTCGGTATCCATGAAGATGACCGCGCCCATCTTCTGCAGCAACATCACCTGATCCATGATCTCCGGCTCGACGGCGGCGTTCTTAATCAGCGTCGTCCCTTCCGCCAATACTGCCGCGAAAAGGGTGTTCTCGGTCGCGCCGACGCTCGGGTACGGCAACTCGATCACTGCACCGCGCAAGCGATCCGCGACAGCGTAGTAGCGGCCTTCCTGAAAGACAATCTCCGCGCCGAGTTGTTCGAGGGCGCGGATGTGGAAATCCACCGGGCGCGTGCCAATGTCATCCCCGCCGAGCATCGGGATGACCGCCTTGCCGTAGCGATGCAAGAGCGGCCCGAGGAGGAGGATTGGGATGCGGTTCAGGCCGCTGAAGCCGAGCGGCACTTCGGGCGTCCCGACCGCCGGGGTGTGCAGCCGCACGGTGTTCCCCTGCACGGAATCCCACTCATACGCCAGCCCGACGCTCTGGCAGACATCGAGCGTGACCGCGATGTCGCCAATATGCGGGACGTTGTGCAGGATGACCGGTTCGTCCGTCAGCAGGCTGGCGACGATCTCCTTCGTCGCCGCGTTCTTCGCGCCGCTGATGCGCACCCGCCCTTTGAGGGGCTTACCGCCCTCGATCTCGTAATACGGCGCTTCGATATGTCTTCGCTCCTTGCGTGGTTCGAGGTTCGAGGAATCTACCCTAAACCTCGAACCTCGAACCTCGAACCCCCTACTCGTTCGTGTACTTCTGGTCAATCGTCATCAGCACCCAGTCGTACTCGGTGCTGGCGACCGGCGTGCCGCAGAACTGGCAGACGGAGATATTGCCGAGTTCGAGGGGCGCGCCGCAGTTCGGGCAGGCGCGGTCCAGGTAACTCGTCTTGGTCGTCTTTGCCGTGCCGGAGCGGGCGAATGTCCAGTACTCGGTGTAGGGCCGTGGGTGGCGCCAGCCATCGATATCCTTGCCGGTGCGCGTATCAATGTAGTAGTCGGCCGCGGAGGCATCAATACGGGCAGTGAGCACATCGCCGGTGCTGTTCTTCTCGACATGCACGATCCGCACGCCGCTGATGACCATATCCTCCATGACGTTGCGCCGGTTCAGGGCGCGATCGCCTTCCAGTTGCATCGTCAGCCGGCTCGCTTCGCCTTCGCTGAGGAAGGGGAGTGCGGGCGACAGATCACCCTTGACCCATGCGAGGTTGAGGATATTGTAGGCCGTCTCGACACGGTCAACGAAGTGCGCCTGATCGAAGGCCGGATCGCGCTGCTTGATGTCGTCCAACCCCGCCGCGATTTGGGCGTCGTCCTGCTGCCATCGCTCGATCTCGTCGTCGCGCGTCGGTGGCGGCAGGTTGTCCACAGGCACCCCCTCGACAGCATCGCGCTCCGCCT
>CALBSO010000112.1 GCA_937968015.1 uncultured Thermomicrobia bacterium | reverse complement strand
GTCATGAAGGACCAAAATGCCTGCGGAATCGTCTGCCCGGTCTCCGGCACGAAATGGATCAGTTGCGCGTTCGGGTCGTCCGCTGCCCGCGCCATGCCGTTCGGCTGGATGGTGAGCGTGCTGTCGGCAGTTGCCCCGGTGGGCAATGCGAGCGCGTCGGTCACAAACTGGCTGGTGGTGTCCGGTTGCGGGCGGTCAATCCGGTCTCGGAGTTGCGTGTATGTCGGGAAGGTGTTGGTCGTATCGCCGACGATCGCCGTCGTGCTGCCGCGACCGCGCACCTCGATCGCCGCCGGGCTGTCGCCGATCTGAATGCGCCCCGTGACGAGTTCACGCGTCAAAAGACCGGTCGTGACGACGCCACTCGCGGGGTCGGTCAGTTCCATGCGCGCTTTGTCGAAATACTGGACAAGCCGCGTGCCGCTCGGCGCGTCGCGGTACGACTCGGAGAGACCTGCGCTGCTCGGCCCTGCACCCCACAGATACGTTCGCTGCAACGCGCCCGATACAACCGGCTCGTCCACCGGCGACCAGATGGCGCCGAACGCGGGCGAAGCGAATGGGACCGACGCGGCGGCGCGACGTGCCGTGGCCAACGGGACAATCGCCACGACGAGCAAACAGACCATGGCAATGCATGCGTATGACCGGCATCGCGAACCGCCGTGAGGTCGCATCGGTCAGGCGCTGATGTCAGCCGCGATGCGGCGCGAGACTTTGTCTGCCAGGTCCTGTACATCCACCGTTGTCAGCCCTCCGTGCGTCGGTGTGTTGACATCTACGCTGGCAAGAATGTTCCCCTGTTGCCATACGAGGGAATAGACGGTTATCCCGTCCATTGTCCGATCGGTGACCAGATACGAGTTTAGGCCAAGCGGTCCATCCGAAACCGCCACGTTCGAGGGGCTACGAACGCGATCATGGCTGAAATTGAACGCGGCAACCGCACCGTCCGGTGTGCGAAAGACCGAGACGAGCGATTGGATCGCCGACACCTGATTGCCGATCTCGGTGCGAACGAAGACACGCCGGTATCCTGATAATCGCTGCCACTGCTTCAGATAGGCGCCATAGTTCGGATCGGCGTCATTCCGGGACAGGAACCCATTGGACGCTTCGCCATCGAGTTGGGACTGGAAGCGGTCGGGCAGATCGCCGGGTGTGAGATTGTACTTCCCCGCCAGCACATTCACCGGCTGGATCGGACCAACGGTGGCGCTCGGGTCAACGACGATGGACGGTCTCGGCTGGTAGCGCCATTGGTAATAGTGCATGCCAACATTACCCGCCTCAACGTCGAAACCGGCCGGGTTGCCGGGCGTAAACGTGAGTACCCGCCGTTCGAACGCCTGCATCAAGACCTGCCGGGCTGTCCCTGCGACATGCACCGTCGTCCAGTACGCCTCCGTGACGGGAAAGCCGGTCGCGTAAAACGGGTTGGCGAAGAGCGGCCCCGTGATCATCCCGCCTGTACCATCGCTGACCGGCCCCGCGCTATTCATGAATGTCCAGAAGACCGAGGCCACCGCGTGCCGTGTTTCCGGCACAAGGACGGCCGTCGTGACGCCATCCCCGCCGCCCGCGCTGACGCTCCCGTTGCGAGCCACCTGCTCCCTGACTGGCGCGTCAACAGCGCGGGCAGGGAGATCGCGGAGTTTCGCGAGCGTTTGGTATGTCGGCGCATTCGGATCGTCGCTGTCACCGACGGCGTTGATGTTTGCCGACTCATGCAATTCGACTTGCGAGGGATCATCGCCGATCTGGACATGCCCGGTCATCAGTTCGGTGACGAGCAAGCCATTCGTCACGTAAAATGCCGACCCCTGCGCGCTATCGGGTTGAGTAATCTCCATCCGGCTCTTGTCGAAGTATTGGACGAGCCGCATCCCCCCTGGGCTTTGCGCGTACTTTTCCTGTACCGCTCCACTGATCGGCGCCGGGCCCCAGAGAAATGTGCGCTGTACGGCCAATGCCGCGACCGGGCCATCCGTCCGCTCCCAGAGGGCGCGAAAGGCCGGGTCGGCGAATTGCTCCGCCGCCCACGCCGGTGATACAGACAAAAAAAGCGAGAGGATGAGAACGAATATTGCCGACACAACGCGGCGTGTTTTTCGCTCAACACACATACAGAAACCTCAATACATGCGCGAATTGCTGGCATCTTTCAACGTTCTCTCGCAGTATAGCAAGCCAACGCAAGATGTACGTTCCCGTAACGAAACTACCTGCTATCCGAGCGCGCAATTCTTCGTGATCCACATGGTGCATGCCATGGCATGCGGCTCCACGCTGAGTTCTCTCTTTCTCATGGGAGGGCCGGGGAAAGGTATGCTAGACTGACCGACCGGACGCGATGGTTTCTGAAGATGGAAGGGAGCCTCGAAGTGACGGCGGAGTCGAGTCGCGTGCAAGCGTATATTAATGAGCATTGGGACCGGCATCTGGAGGAGGTTCGCGCCTTCGTGCGCCAACCGTCCATTTCGGCGGACGGCACGGGGATGGATGCATGCGCGCGGATGCTCGTCCGCTGGATCGAACGGCTCGGCGGCATGGGCGAAATCGTGCCGACGAAGGGATGGCCCGTCGTCTACGGCCGGATTGACGCGGGCGCGCCGCACACGATCCTGCTCTACGGCATGTACGACGTGCAGCCTGTCCTCGGCGAAACGTGGCTGGTGAGCGACCCGTTCGGCGGCGAAATCATCACGCCGCCCTTCGCGCCGGAACTTGGCCCCTGCCTCATCAATCGCGGCGTGATGAATCAGAAAGGCCCCCTCGTCAACACACTGCTCGCCCTTGAGGCGTTGAAGAACACGTACGGCAGGCTACCGATGAATGTCATCTTCATGGTCGAGGGTGAGGAGGAGATGGGCTCGAAGCACCTGCCCGACTTCGTCCGCGAACACCGCGATCGTCTCCAGGCGGACGCAGCGTTCTTCGCCTTTCTGTCGCAAGATATGCACGGCAAGGTGCTTTCCTATCTCGGCGTCAAGGGTATCCTCTTTATGGAGTTCACCGCGCGCGGTGGCGACTGGGGCGGCCCGACCGTGCGCGCCGTGCATGGCTCAAATGCCGTTTGGTATGGCAATCCGGCGTGGCGGCTCGCGCATGCCCTCGCCTCAATGCTCACGACGGACCAGAAGCATATCCTTGTGGACGGCTTCTACGACGAGGTCGAACCGGCGGATGCCCACGACGAAGCGTTACTCGCCGCGCTCGCGCCGACGCTCGACCCCGCCGCGCAGTTGCGCGGTGATGAGGTGCGCCGCTTCAAATACGACCTCGATGGCGTGCCCCTTCTGCGGAAGTATCTTTACCAACCGACGCTCAACATTGACGGCATCGTCGGCGGGCACTGGCAGGAGGGGACAAAGACGATCATCCCGCACGAAGCCAAAGCGAAAGTAGATGTCCGCATGGTCCGCAATATGGATCTGCAGACGACATTCGCGCGGATACGCGCGCATCTCGATCGCCACGGCTTCGCGGACATTGAGGTAGAAATCCTCGACACATACAAATGGGCGAAGACGCGCATTGACGACCCACCGGTGCAGGCGATGATCGAGACCTATCGCCAGTTCGGCCACGAGCCGGAGATCTGGCCCCATCTCGCCGGTTCCGCGCCCTTCTACCTCTTCACCGACAAGGACTGGCTCAATATCCCTGTCGCGATGGGTGGCCTCGGCCACGGTGGGCGCGTCCACAGCCCGAATGAGTACGCGACGGTGCAGGGGATGAAAGATGCCCAGCAGTGGATCGCAGCCTATTTCCTCAATCTCGCCGAGACGTTGGCGCAACGGAGGAAGTGATGGAGCAAAGAGAACAACGCTTTCGCGGCGTCACGCACATCGCCCTGAGAGTCCAGGCGCTGCGGGAGGCGGAAACCTTCTACCAACGCTTGTTCGGCCTCTCCGTCGCATGGCGGGAAGCGCCAGTAGGTGATACCTGGCAAACGCTCCCAGAAGGCGCGGATTGGGATGATGCCGAGGCAGCGGTGGGCTTTAGCCTGCCACAGCATATCGGTTTGGCAGGCTAAAGCCCGCCACCACCCAGATCTGATCCCATGAAGGAGGCGCGCATGGCGAATCAACTGGTCAAAGAAAAGGTCGCGCAGGCGGTCGGCATCCTCAATGAACTCGATGTAGACATCTGGATGCTCGTCGGGCGGGAGACGAGTACACTCTGCGACCCCTCGATCCCGATCGTCGTCGGCGCGGGCCCGACGTGGCCCTCGGCGTTCATCATCACCCGATCCGGCGAGGCACACGCGATTATCGGCACCGGTGATGTCGCGCAGATCGAGGCGGGCGGCATCTACACGCCACATGGATACGTGCAGGGCTGGAGTGAGCCACTGCGTGAGATCATCACGCGGCTCGATCCACGAAGCATCGCCCTCAACTACAGCACGGACAATGACAAAGCGGACGGCCTCACCCACGGCATGTGGCTGAATCTCAACAACGCGCTTGCGGAGACGCCGTACCCTTCCCGATTCATCTCAGGTGAACCGATCGCGACGCGTGTCCGCGGCCGCAAGTCGCCGGAGGAGCGGAAGCGAATCGCGCACGCCTGCGAGGAGACGGAACGGCTCTTCGGGGAGTTGACTACGTGGGTACAGATCGGCACGACCGAGCAGGAAATCCAGCAGTTCCTCCACCGCCGCTGCCGCGAACTCGGTTACGGCTTTTCATGGGACAAGGAGTATGACCCGACCGTCACCGCGGGCGACAAATCCCCGATCGGCCATGTCGGCCCGACGACGAATGCCGTCGAGAAAGGCAAACTGCTACGTCTCGACTTCGGGATCACGATTGACGGCTATTCTTCCGACATGCAGCGCACCTGGTATTTTCTCAAGGACGACGAGGCGGACGCGCCGCTCCCCGTCAAGCGCGACTTCGACACCGTACAGCGCGCGATCGTGGAAGCATTCAACGCCGTGCGGCCCGGCATCCCCGGCTGGCAAGTAGATGAAGCGGCGCGCGAGTTCTTCACCGAGCGCGGCAAGGAGTGGCACTTCGGCCTCGGACATCAACTCGGCCATGTCGCGCACGATGGCGGCGGGGGCTTCTACCCTCGGTGGGAGCGGTACGGCGAGAAGCCGAACGAGATCATCGAGGCGGGGCAGTGCTACGTCCTGGAGATCGGCGCCTTCGTCGAGGGCTACGGGATGATCGCGCTCGAAGACGACCTTGAAGTGACCGAGGACGGCGCGCGCTGGTTCATCCCGCCGCAAACGGAACTGCTGCTCGTTCGCAAGTAGCCCCTATCGCTCAGGTCTTCAGCGCACGCCGCATCTGGCCCAGGTGTTCGTCGAAGTGACCGATGAAGGAGTATCGTAGCCCCTCTTCGTAGGTAGTCGCGCCAAAAAACAGCTTCGGGTACCGCGTGTCGAGTTCCGTGTCCGTCCACTGTTCGAGCAGGGCCATATTCGTCGCGATGTTCGCGCGGATCTTCGCGACGGACGGCTCGATCGGCGCCGCCCTCTCTTTCCGCGACGTGACAAAATTCATCACATTCACCGCGATGTTGGGCGGGATGATCGGCTTGCCGCGCTTCATTCGCTTGAGTTGCGTCGGCGCGAATCCGGTCACGAAGGCGAGGTGCGCGGCGGTCGCCGCGACCGTCCAGCCGATCTCGGTCCGCATGCCCGCTTGCTCGGCCGTCAACCCCGCGAGGAACTGGGCGGTCTCTTCCGCTTTCGCCGCTGCGTCCGCGCGTAACCGCCGCACTCGTTCGTTTGCGGTCGTTGCCATTCCCGCCTCCCGCGTCGCCGACAAAATTCCAGAGAACCCGGGACTTCGTGTGAAACTGCGCTCATCCAGTATAGCAAGGCGTACAAATGCCTGCGGAACGCGCGGTTGCTCGGGTCGTGATGTGCTTGTCCATTTTCTTTTCGGCCTTTCATGCTATGCTCTGCGTGATTATCGGAGCAATGCAGGACACGACGGGGTGGTTCACGAGAGCACGAGAGGGAGAACGGAGGGTTGCCGTGGATTTTGGGCATGAGGTGCGCATCTGGGTCAGCGCCGTCATATACGCTTTCACCGGCATGGCGCTGTTGCTGATCGGCTACTGGTTGTTCGATGCGCTGCATCCGCACGAACTTCGCAGGAAGATCTTTGAGGAAGACAATATCGCGGTCGCGGTCGTCGTCGGCCTCTTTATGCTCGGTGTCGCTGTCGTCATCCACGGCGCGTTCTCATCCTGACCGACCGCCGTTGCCTCCGGACGATGGCAGCGGAGATGCGATATGATCTCTCCGGGTGCAGTTGAACTGCGTCGGAGGTTTCCCATGCCACGATTGCGAACCACTCCGCTCCTCCTCATCGGCTGCTGCATCGCCCTTCTCAGCGCCTGTGGCGGCGGTAAGGCGTCCGCGACGGCTGCCGTTGCGACGAATACCGCCGCCACACATACGCAAGCGTTCAATGGCACAACGACCGATGCAACGGTAGAGACGACCGCGGCGCCGACGGACATCCCGGCAACAGCGGCGCCACCGACGGCCACCGCAGACGTTACCGCGCCACCGGCGACGACCGCGCCCACGACGGCAGCCGCCACGCGTCCCACATCCGCTCCCGCCGTTGCCGCAACACCGACCGGACCGCCGCAGGCGCACACCCTGCCCGGTGGTTCGGTGATGCTCCCGGCCGGGTTCACGATTGATGTTTTCGCACAGAATCTCGGCCCGGTTCGCTTCATGGCGGTGCGCCCGTCCGACGGCATGCTCTTTGTCGCCGACGGGAACGGTCGCGTCCTCATCCTGCCGGACGCGAATCATGATGGCAAGGCCGACGACACGATCGTCTTCGCCGGTAATCTCCGTCAGCCATCGAGCATCGCCTTTTACCAGGACTGGGTCTATATCGGCGAAACGAACGAGATTTCGCGCTTCCCCGCACCGAACAATGCCACACAACCGCAGGGCAATAAGGAAGTCGTCGTCCCCAATCTGCCGCCGCCCACCGATCACTGGACGCGCACGATTGCCTTCGGGCCAGACGGCAAGTTGTATCTGGCGATTGGCGCCAATTGCAATGTCTGCGAGCAACAGGACAATCGCCGCGCCGCAGTCAGCGTCTACGACCCCGACGGCAAGAACGGGCGGCTCTTCGCCACGGGCCTGCGCAATGCCGTCGGCTTCACATGGCAGCCCGGCACGAATACGATGTGGGCGACGGTCAACGGGCGCGACAGCATTGGCGACGACATCCCACCGGATGAACTACGGATCGTCCGCGACGGCAGCTTCAACGGGTATCCCTACTGCTACAACGGGACGACGCCGAACCCGGAATACGGAGATCCATCCCGCTGCACGCAGGCGGTTCCCGCCGAAGTCGCCCTCCCGGCGCACTCTGCCGCTCTCGGTATCACGTTCGGCAATCAATTCAACGCGCCGCAACCATATAAGGAGAGTATATACATCGCCTACCACGGTTCATGGAATCGCTCGGTGAAGACCGGCTATAAGGTGGTGCGCGTGCCCTTTGTGAATGGGAAGGCGGGCCAGCCGGAAGATTTCGCGTGGGGCTGGTTGCCGGGGAGTGCGGACAATCCGGGCCAGGTCTGGGGTCGCCCGGTCGGCGTGACGATCGGCGGCGACGGCGCGATGTACGTGACCGACGATTACACGGGTACCGTCTACCGGATCGCCACGACCGGATAATGCCCGCATTCGTGCTCTCACCCTCGACTCCTGCCGTGCCGTGGCATCAATCATGCTTTTGCTCCCGCGAGGTATCATCGGTGTTTGCGGGGGTTTCAAGTGATGTCAGATGGTACGAGCATGCCACAATCCGTCCCGATAACCGCACCGGCGGAGGGGCCGAAGATGCTCCCCGATAAGGCGCCAGCGCGGAGCAGGCCACCATCCGCGCGGCGATCCGCCAGCGGCGACCAGGCAGTGACGTTTGACAATGTCACGAAGAAGTTCGGCAGAGACGAAGTCCTGCACGGCATCACCTTCCGGGTGCCGTGGGGCGAAATTCTCGGCGTGATCGGCCCGAGCGGCAGCGGCAAGACGACGACGATCCGCATGATGCTTGGCATGTACAAACCGAGTGGCGGCGTCGTGCGCCTCTTCGGGCGGGATCCGTGGCGTTTACGGCGCGGCGACCGCGAGCGAATCGGCTATATGCCGCAGGATTTCGTCCTTTACCCCGCGCTTACGGTGGAAGAGAATCTTCGCTTCGCGGCGTCGCTCTACGGCGTGCCATGGTGGGAGACGCGCCGAAGGATCGCGCAACTGCTGCCCTATGTTGATCTCGTGGATGCGCGCAAGCGCCGCGCCGAGGACCTGTCCGGCGGCATGCGACGGCGACTCTCGCTTGCCGCCACGCTCATGCACGACCCCGATTTCCTTGTACTCGACGAGCCGACCGCCGGGATTGACCCAATCCTCCGCACGGCCATCTGGGACGGCCTCAAAAGCGCGCGGGAAGATGGAAAGACGATGGTTATTACGACGCAGTACGTCGCGGAAGCGGAATACTGCGACCATGTCCTCCTCATCCATAAGGGCGCGATCATCGCTTCCGGCGCGCCCGCGGACCTACGCCGCGAGGCAACGGGTGGCGACATACTGGACATCCGCTTCGATCAGCCGCGCCCGGACATCGTCATGCGGCTCCGGTCGCTCCCCTTCGTGCATGCGGTCGAAACGCGCGATCGCCCCGATGAAGTACGCGTCACGGTGGACAACGTCTCAACCGATCTGTCTGCCCTGTCCGAGTACTGCGACCGAGAAGAGGGAGGCTACGTCTCGATGGAGCCGCACGTCCTGACCTTCGATGATGTTTTTGTGCGCCTCGTTTCGGGGGCGCGCAATGCTGGACAGGATCAACAGAATGGCAATCCGCGCGACCCCACATCGCCGCCCGTGGCTGCTTGATCGGCCCCTCCGCGGCATCGTCCGTAGCATCTCCTTTACCGGCAAGGAACTGCACGAAATCTTCCGGCAGCCGCGTCTCCTGCTCGGTCTCGTTGTCGGGCCGTTCGCGATTCTCCTGCTCTTTGGTACCGCCTTCAAGGGCCAGGTCGTTCAACAGCCGACCGTTCTTGTCGTACCCGAGCAGACGGGTCTCTCCACCGACACCGCCAACTACGCCGACGCCTTTCAGTTCCCCTTCACGCTTCTCAGTGTCGTGCGCACGCCGGCGGAAGCGCAGAACCTCGTCAATGCGGGGAAGGCGTCAGTCGTCGTCACACTGCCGGACGACGCGTACCAACGGATTCGCGATGGACAGCACCCGCTCGTCAATGTGACGTACAACGAACTGGAACCGGTGCGGGCGAACTACCTCAAATTCTACTCCTACGTCGAGGCGAACGAACTCAATCGCCGTGTGCTGATCGCTGTCGTCAATCAAGCGAAAAGCCAGCATCAGGACACCTCAGGGCCACCCCTGCAAGGATATATGCAGCAGATGCAGACGACCGCCGCGCAATTCACTGACCGTGTACGCGGCCGGGACGCAAAAGGTGCGGCGGATGCACTCGCGCAAATGCAAACGATCACGACGAACAACGAGTCTGACCTGCGCACACGCGAGCAATTGCTCGACGGCGCGGAGCGTTACTTCAACGCGCCGACCACTCCAAACGATGACCTCCACAAACGGGAGGCGACCGTGGATCAGTCGTTGAGCAATGTGCAGACGATTATCAGGAATCTCTCTGTCAGCCTGCCGCAGGCCCTCGCAACAGGCCAACCGGACAGCAAAGCGACGGGCGACCTCGTGGCGAATAGTCAGACTGCCGAGCAAGGCGCGCAGGCGCTCCAGTTGCCGCCCGCCGACATACTCGTCGCACCCTTCCAGGCAGAGGTAGTCAACAAAGCCCCGGTGCTCCCGAGTTTCATCGCCTTCTACGCGCCTGCAGTCCTCGCCCTGCTCCTACAACATGTCAGCATCACCCTCACCGCGCTCACGTTGATACGCGAGCGAACGAGTGGAGCGACGGAACTTTTCCGCGTCACACCGAGCGCGACGCCGGAGATTGTCTTCGGCAAATTCATCGGGTACGCGCTCGTGGCGGCCCTGACCGGCGCGATCCTTGCCACGCTTCTCCGGTTCGCACTCAACGTGCCACTTCTGGGGAGTTACGCGGAGTTCGCGGCGGTAATCGCGCTCCTCATCGCTGCCGCGCTCGGCCTCGGCCTCGTCATTTCCGCGGTCGCCAGCAGCGAGACACAGGCAGTCCAGTATGCGATGCTCATTCTGCTTGCCTCGGTCTTCTTCGGCAACTTCTTCCTGCCAATTGACACACTCTACCCATGGGCGCGCGTTCTCTCGTACTCTCTGCCGATCACCTATGGCGTGCAGGCGATGCAGAACATCATGCTGCGCGGCATCCCGGCGAACCCGAACAACCTGATCGCTCTCGCGGCGTTCGCGGTCGGCTTCTTCCTGCTCGGCACGCTACTCTTCCGCCGCACCATCCGACGCGCGTAACGGCGGGATTGGGCGACGCCGCTCGTCTTGCTCATCGCGGTCTCGCTCCGTATACTGCGTCTATGCGACATAAGATTCACGCCATCCTGCGCGGTGGCCGCCCATTCATCCTTCAACTTCTTATCATCGGCGCGATCATCGCGGGGTCGGTCTTCGTCGGTGATGCGGTTCGCCCCACTTCAACACGCGTGGCGGCGCAAGCAAACCCGCCGCAGTTCCGGCTGCCATTCGCGGAGCCGCCGGGGCCGGATACGTGGTTCGTCTCGCAGGGATATGGTACGACCGTCTGGGCGCAGCGCAACTGGCCCGATCTCTACGCCGCCGGGCAGGGCATCCATTTCGGCGTTGATTTCGCGACGCGCTGTGGCCGCAACGTCCTCGCCATCGGCGATGGAACGGTGCTCGGTATTGACGGGCCATACGGCTCTGCACCCCATAATCTGGCGATCCAGCACGCTAATGGCTACGTCTCGATGTACGGTCATCTGCGCGAGCGGACGACGCTCGTCCGCGTCGGTCAGCAGGTGAATGCGGGCGATGTCGTCGCGCACTCCGGCGACCCCTACAGCCCGACCTGCGACCGCGCGCCGCATCTGCATCTGGAAATCCGCATCAATGGTATCAGCGGGACGACCAATCCGATGAATCTTATCCCCGCCGATTGGGACAGACTGACGCTCGGCGTCGGCGCGGGCGGCACGAACTTCGCCCAGGACCTCACCAATCCCCGCCAATGGGTGACACTACGCGATCAGCCGGATATCCACTTCGGCGGCGGGATTATCGTCAACTATCCCACCTGGGAGCCAAATGCGTAGCGCGCGGCTCCTCTCCCTTATTGCATTGCTCTTTCTCGTCGCGTGCAGCAACGGAACGACAACGCACACGGCGCCGCCCTCCTCGCCCCCGCCGATTCAGCCAACGAGCATACCAGGAACGAATGCACCGCTCCCAATAACGCCTCAAGCACGGACCGCCGCGCAGGATTTGGCGACCGCAACACCACTCGCGCCAACTGACCCACCGATGCCAACCACCGGCCCAACGGCGACAAACGCGTCAACTGCCACGACGCAACCCTTCACGCCATCCCTGACCAAACTGACCGATGGTGGCTGCTGCCGGAATCCGGTCTGGCACCCGGACGGCACGCGCATCCTCTACACGGATGCCGCGCCAAACCAGCCGCTCGCGGCGACCTACGCCGTCCCGGCGGACGCGAGCGGGCAGCCAGCGATCTTCTTCCCGTCCGCCGCGACAGTCTCCCCCGATGGGAGCCGCATCGCCTTTCCCGATTTCGCCAATGGCGTGACCCGCATCCAGGAGTTCGGCAAGCAGAGCACCGCGACGATCGCCAACAACGCGGCGTATGTCTGGTTCTCGCGGGATGGCCGGCAGGTCGCGTGGCTCGCACGCGCGCCCGGCGCGCAACCGAGTTCCAATGTGGATCGCCTCGTCCGCGTCTGGGTCGCCAACGCCGACGGATCGAATGCGCGATCACGCGGAAACACGGTTCGAGCGGCGGACCTGACGTGGTTTCCGGACGGCCAGCGGCTCCTCTTTACCGGGCGCGATGCGGATGGCGGCAACCCCGGCATCTACGTCCTGGACATCAACGCGGATACGCTGACGCGCATTGTGGACGCCTTCTCACCCCGTGGCGCCCACCTCTCGCCGGACGGCACGCAGATTGTCTATCTCGCCGCGCTCGAAGAGAAGCCGGAGGACAATGGCCTGTTCGTTGTCAATGCGGACGGCAGCGCGAAGCGGAAATTGCCGCTCGTTGGCGGCGTACGCTGGTCGCCGGACAGTAAGAGCATGCTTATCCTCCCGTTCCAGACGGACAACGGCGCAGACCAACTCATGCGCATAGACGCGGGGACGCTCGCGATGATGCCGCTCACCGATCGCGCTACCCTTCCCTTCCGCGTCGCGCAGGACGAATGGCAACCGTCGCCCGACGGTACGCGCATCGTCTTCAACGCGCTAACCGACAGCAATATCTACGTTCTTCGCTTCTCGTCATAACACATTCCTTCATCGCATGTTGCCCTCCCCGCGCAGGCGTGCTACCGTTGCCGCGCGAAAAATGGTTCCGTGTGAGGAAGGGAAACTGCTTTCATGTCAACGAGTGACGCGGCCGCAGTATCCGCCGCCGGATCAGCGCCGACGATCGCGAAACCCGCCGCGCCGACATTCAACCGCCGCACGATTTTTCTCATCACTGCGGCGCACTTCTTCCACGATATGTATCCCGCCTTCCTCGCGCCGCTCATCCCGCTTCTCACCGACAAATTCGCGCTCTCCCTCTTCCTCGCCGGGTTTCTTCAACCCGCGCAGCGGCTCTTTTCGCTCTCGCAGCCTGTCGTCGGCTACTACGCGGATCGCACCAGCGTCCGCCTCTTTCTCGTCATCACGCCGATCACGACCGCCCTCGTCACCTGCTCCCTTGGCGTCGCCCCGAACGCGGCCGTCGTCGTTCTCTTGCTACTCGCCAGTGGCCTCTCAAGCGCGTTGTTCCACGCACCCGCCATTGCCACAGTTGCCGCGTCGGCGGGCAGGCGATCGGGCCTGGGAATGTCCATTTTCATGAACGGCGGCGATTTCGGCCGGAGCATCGGCCCGATCGTCGTTGTCTTCATCATCAATCACTTCGGATTGCATGGTACGGCGCTCGCCTTCTTCCCGGCGCTCGCGATTGGCGTCGTGACCTTTTTCGGCCTCGCGCCGATCCGCCTCCGGTCGGCGCCGCGAACGCGCCGCGACCTCTTCGGCGCCTTGCGGACGCAAGGCCCGGCGCTCCGCCGCCTGCTCAGCGTCATCATGGTGCGCGGAGTCGTTCTCAACTCCTTCGCCCTTTTCATCGTCGAGTACCTGAAAAAGCGCGGCGATCCACTGACATACGCGGGCATCGCGACATCGGTCTTCTTCTTCGCGGGCGTGATCGGCGGCTTTATTGGCGGCACGCTCAGTGACCACGTCGGGCGCAGGCCGATCATCCTCGTCTCGCTCTCACTCTCCGCGCTGCCACTTTTCCTCTTTACCGTGCTGCGCGGCGTGCCGTCTATCATCGCGCTCTTCTTCGCCGGGTTATTGCTGCTCTGTACGACGCCTGTCACGCTCGCCGCAATGCAGGAACTGATGCCGCACGACCGCGCCACCGGCGCGGGCCTTGCCATCACCGCCGAATACACTGTCAGCGCGCTCGCCACCATCCTCGTCGGCTTGATCGCGGATCACGTCGGCCTGCCGCACGTCATTCAGGTACTGACGCTCATTCCCCTGCTGGGGATTCCGCTCGCCATCCTGCTGCCGGAAACGCGTGAGTTTGAGACGGAGTGATTCGTTCGATCTGTTCGTGGGCATGTCGACGCCGCAGCACCTTGAGCCATTCCTCGAGGCGCAGTAGACTGGCGGGATGATCGGGATCGGGATCGAGATCGAGCAGAAGTTCACCGATGACCGTCTCGCCGCGCTATATGACGCCTTCTGCCCGCCGCCAACGCAGCGGGACGACTTCGCCTTCTACCTGCCATGGGTGATGTCCGCGCGGGCCGTACTCGACGTGGGGTGCGGGACGGGCGCCTTGTTGCGCTTGGCGCGGCAGTCCGGTCATACCGGACGGCTCTGCGGGCTTGACCCGGCCAAGGGCATGCTCAACCAGGCGCGTCGGTGGTCGGACATCGAGTGGGTCCACGGCGACCTTTCATCGGTTCGATGGGATCGGGAGTTCGACCTGGTCGTCATGACTGGCCATGCCTTCCAGGAGTTCGTCGCGGACGACGAGATACGCGTCGCGCTCGCCGCGATCCGGTCAGCGCTCATCGAGGGCGGTCACTTCGCATTCGAGACGCGCAACCCGCTGGACCGGGCGTGGGAGCGCTGGCCAACGCGTTACAGCGGTGCGGTGACCGATGCCACCGGCGCCATGGTGCGGTGCGAATACCGGGTGGAGCCGCCGGTCGTGGGGGGCGTCGTGCGGAGCATCAGCACGTTCACCAGTCCCGGGTGGGAGCGCCCACTGGTGAGCCGCGGTGCGCTCCGGTTCCTCGACACGGCGTCGCTGTCTGCATTTCTGTCGAGCGCGGACCTGATGATCGAGGAGCAGCTCGGGGACTGGGCCGGGCAGCCGCTGACCGACAGCAGCCCGGAGATCATCACCATCGCCCGCAAGGGATAAACTGGTTGTGTCACGCCAATTTGGCGTCACCCACGTCAATAAAGATCGAATAACCAAGAACCCCGGCCATGCTGATCCGATATATCAGATGATTTTGAACAGTCCAAACGACATCACGCTCTGTATAGAAACAGAAACCGTTGTAATGCTCCCGAAGCCATGCAAAGGCTTCCTCAAAAAGCACGGGAAAATCTGTTGACATAGCCCCGCCATGAGATTCACCGCGCAGGCTGACCCTGGATACGGACGAAGCGCGCGACTTTGAGCGTGAAACAGACCGCGCCGCCGACCTCGACCTCGACCGGGTAGGGCATCGTCAGCATGCCCGGTTCAAGCGCCGGAACCATCGGCAGGGAGGGCCGGACGCGATGGCGACAGACACGCTTGATGATCGCGAAGACCTCCGGGACGAGCGAACCGTCCACCCCAATCATCACCGTGACGCTGCCGATACGCAGGAATCCGCCGCGACTACGGATCACTGTCGCACGAAATCCCGCGCCAATGAGCGCCGCCAATAACCCCTGCAGGTCGCCGCGTTGCACGACCGCGAAGATCAATCTCACGAGGTCGCGCCCGATAATGGCACCGGAGGCGTCCAATTCGCGGGGGCATTCGACGGGCGTCGCGGCGGCCGCTTTGGTTTCGGCATCGTGGAGATGGAGGATTCATTTGGTAGGAGCACATGACGGAGAATTTCCTCCACATGCTCCACGGTAATTACTTCCATCTCGTTCCGCACCTCGGCGGGTACATCAGCGAGTTCTTTCAGGTTGCGACGCGGCATGATGAAGGTCTGGATGCCCGCCCGGTGTGCGGCGAGCATTTTTTCCTTCAGGCCGCCAATTGGCAACACCTTGCCCCGCAGCGTAATTTCGCCCGTCATGACGAGATCGTGTCGCACGGCGCGGCCAGTGAGGGCGGAGATGAGCGCGGTCGCCAGCGTGACACCCGCCGATGGGCCATCCTTCGGCACCGCACCCTCCGGCACATGGACGTGGATCGAACGCGTCTCGAACAGGGTCGGGTCAATCCCCAGCGCCACTACGCGAGAGCGGGCGTAGGTCATCGCCGCGTGGGCGGACTCCTGCATCACATCGCCGAGTTGACCGGTCAGGCGCACGTCACCCTTACCTGGTACCAGCGCGACCTCGATCGGCAGGAGCGATCCACCAAACTCGGTGTAGGCGACGCCCGTCGCGACGCCGATCTCCGCGCGCTCCTCAGCCGCGCCAAACTCGTAGCGCGGCACACCGAGATACGTCGGAAGCGCGTCCGCCTTGACGGTGACCGTGCCCGACTCGCCGCTCATGACGCGCCGCGCGATCTTCCGGCCGAGTGCGCCGAGTTCGCGTTCGAGGTTACGCACGCCCGCTTCCCGCGTGTACTCATGGATGAGGTGACGCAGCGCGGCATCGGGGAGTTTGAGATGCTTCGGCGTCAGACCATGACTGACGAGCATTTTCGGCAACAGGAATCCACGCGCGATGTGGGTCTTCTCGACATCGGTGTAGCCCGATATTTCGATCACTTCCATCCGGTCACGCAACGCGGGCGGGATCGGATCGAGGAGGTTGGCGGTCGTGATGAACAGCACGCGTGAGAGATCAATCGGCACTTCCATGTAATGGTCCGCGAAGGAGTTGTTCTGCTCCGGATCGAGCACTTCGAGCATCGCCGACGCGGGATCGCCCCGAATGATGTCCGTACCGATCTTGTCCACCTCGTCCAGCACGAAGACTGGGTTGCGGCTTCCGGCATCGCAGAGCGCCTTGACGATCCGGCCTGGCAGCGCACCGACGTAGGTACGGCGATGACCACGAATCTCCGCCTCATCACGGACACCCCCGAGCGAGACGCGGACATAGTTGCGGCCAAGCGCGCGGGCGATAGACTTCCCGAGGCTCGTCTTGCCGACACCGGGTGGCCCAACGAAGCAGAGGATCGGCGTGCGCATCTTCTCACCGGCGAGTGCGCGCACGGCGATGAAATCCAAAACGCGATCCTTGACCTTTTCCAGCCCGTAATGATCCTCATTGAGGACATCGGCGGCGTGGGCAAGGTCCAAATTATCCTCAGTCTCAACGCTCCATGGCACCGAGAGCAGCCACTCGATATAGGTGCGGAGCAACCCAACCTCCGGGCTTTGCGGATGCTGATTTTCCAGGCGCTCCACCTGCTGAACGGCTTTTGTCCGCACCTCATCGGGCATGTTGGCGGCGGCAATCCGTTCGCGCAGATCGTCCGCGAGAAATTCCTCGCTCGCCTCACCGAGTTCGCGGCGGATCGCCCGCAACTCTTCACGGAGGTAATACTCGCGTTGGGAACGATCCATGCTCGCTTGCGCCTCGGTCTCGATCTTCGAGCGCAAATCGAGCACGTCCAATTTGTCCGCGAGCATCGCATGGACACGCGTCAATCGGGCGAGTGGGTCCACGATCTCGATGATCTGCTGACGCTGCGCGGGCGTGTACTCAGGCGACGACGCGATCAGGTCCGCAAGGCGACCCGGCTCCTCGATGGACCGTACCATCTCCGTCACTTCTTCCGGGATGTTTGGCAGGAGCGCAATGTATCGCTCGACGAGCGCCGTGACCGCGCTCATCATCGCCACAGCCTCGACGGTGCGAATATCCGTGTCTGTCTGCTCGTGGACCCACGCGAGGATATACGGACGCTCGCGCACGATACTCTCGACGACACCACGACAGAGGCCCTGCACGAGATAGTGGGGCGGGCCGTGACGCCGGATCGGTTGCACGAGTTCCGCGATTACCCCGACGGTAGCGCGGGGGCTGCGATGGCGCGCCTCGAACGCGACGCTATCGGTATCCGGGGCCGGTTCGTCGTCGCGCAGGACGAGCCGGTCAATCCACTCAGTCGGGGGTTCCGGCGCCTGTTGCTCGACGAGGATCAGGATACGACGATCCCGTTCGAATGCGCGCGAAACCGCGGCCTCGGCTCGTTCGTCATTGAGGACGAGTGGCCCGGAAATCTGCGGCAAAACAACCGCCTCCGGCACGAGGACGACCGGCAGGGTCATCGCGGGGCCGGCGATCGGTTCCATCGCGGGCGTTACCCGCGTTCCACGGGCGCGTCTGGTCCGCTGTTGCATGGGATCCCTTCTCAGTCGGCAGTCGCCAGTCGGTAGTAATTCCGGATCCCGTTCTGCCGACTGGCGACTGGCGACTCGTTTAGCCGCTCATTTGGGCGATCAAATAGGCATAGATGTTCCCGAGGCGCGCTGGGGAGAGGTCCTGATTCGCATCGTCTTTGAAACTGGCGTGCTTCGCGTTATTCATGAAGGCGGTGACGAACTTCGCGGTCGTGTCCAGTTTCCGCGTGACGATCACGCCGTTATTGCCGACAAGCGACGTCTTCGATGGATCGCTGACAACACCGCCAGGTCCGTGACAGAATTGGCAACTAAAAAGATAGGGGCTTTGGCCGGCGGACGCGTTTCCGGTAGGCGTCTCGGCTAACTTGAACCCCCCGGTGGCAACTTGCGCGGCGGCGGCAACCGTCGGCGTGTCCGTTGGCAGACGGCTCTTCGCCGCCTCCGACTCCGGAATCCGCCCGCACGCTGAGAGGATCAGGCTGATACTGAGTAGACCGAGGACGGTTACACTGACGATCCGTCCGCGCGCCGAGATTCCCGCAAGTAGCCGCATTGCCTCCCCGCTTCCCTCATCACGCGTCGCGGGATGTCGCACCCCACGTCATCCCTGATCCCCGTCCGATCCGATGCCGGTAAGTATACGGACACGCCATCCGCTGTCAACGACATTGAGGACTGAGGACGAAGGATTAAGGGGGACTGGCTCACCTTAGTCCTTCCATGTCTTGCGGAGGACGCGGATCCAGTTCTCGTGCGCGAGTTTGCGGAGCGATGCGTCATCGTAGCCGTGGTCTTTGAGGGCACGGACGAGATTGCCGAGCATCGAAGCATCGCCCACCGCAGCCGGGATGGTCGCGCCGTCGAAGTCGGAGCCGAAGCCGACGCGATCAATACCGAGGTGCTCCACCAGATAATCGAAGTGGCGGACCATCGTTTCCAGCGGCATTGCCGGGTCGTTATTGCCGTCGGCGGTGAGGAAGCCGACGGCGAAGTTCACGCCGACCATGCCATCCGACTCTTTGATCGCCTCCAGTTGCTTGTCTGTGAGATTGCGCGGGGTGGCGGAGAGCGCGTGGGCATTGGAATGGGTGGCGACGAGCGGCGCGTCCGTGATCGCGGCGATGTCCCAGAAGCCTTTTTCGTTCAGGTGTGAGAGGTCCAGCATCACGCCGAGACGGTTGCACGCGCGAACGAGCGCCTTGCCCGCATCGGTCAGGCCCGGTCCGGTGTCGGGAGTTTGGCCGAACTTAAATGGCACGCCCTCAGCGAAGATGTTCGGTCGGCTCCAGACGGGGCCAATCGAGCGAAGCCCCGCCTTGTAGTAGATCTCCAGCGCGTTCAGTTCCTCGTCAATTGCCTCCGCGCCCTCGAAATGGAGGATCGCGCAAAACGTGCCGGACGCGAGGCAATGTGCCAGTTCGTCCGCCGTCTGCACGATCTTGACTTGCCCCTCAGATTGCTCCTCGATCCGAAAGAGGCGCGCGGTCATCCGCATCGCGACACGAGTCGCCTCATCGAGTTCGGGCGTCGCCGGGCGGGTCGCGGGGTCGTTGAAGGCGGAGGCGAACGACGCGATATCCGTCGCCGCGGCAGGCCGCTTGCCCGGGACGAAGACCGCAAAGAAGCCGCCGCCCAGCCCGCCCGCCTTGGCGCGTGGCAGGTCAATATGGCCGCGCTCGCTTCGCGTGAAGAAATCGCGCTCCATCCCCGGCTCCCGGCCCGGCAAGTCGAGCAGCGTATCGTTGTGTCCATCAAAGACGAGAGGCAGTGTCGCGTCAGCCATCGGGGCCGCCCTTTCCGCAAATGTCCGTCATGTTCGCCCAAGTCGAAGCGCCGCATGTGGCGGTCAGTCTATCACCTGATACAAGTGGGTGAGGGGAGAAGAAATCAATGAACGCCGTGGCATTTAATCCGCTTGGCCCGCGACGGCGAGTGCTGCCGCCTCCAGGTTCGCCTGCGCGGCGCGATCGAGCAGCCATGCGGTATGCCTCATCGAGGCAGTGATATGCGCCCGCACAGCGGCGAGCAATCCGTCACGGTCACTGTCGGAAAGCCCACGAACTATCGCCGCGTGTTCATCATGCGCGCTGTGCGACCGCCGTAGCACCTCATCCTCGCCAGGGTAGTAGATGCGTCCAACACTCATCCGTGCCATGATCGCGTGGTGGAGGTCGAGGAGGACGGTGTTTCCGGTAAGGCCGACGAGCATGGCATGGAGATCGAGGTCCAGCGCGAAGTAGGCGGAGTAGTCGAAATCCGCCGGGTTCGCGCCGGTGATGATGCGGGCGCTCCGGTCAAAGAGCGCCTGTATCTCCGGCGCGGCGGCGCGCATCGCGTCCGGCGTCGCATGCTGCACCGCCCAACACTCGAACATCATGCGCGTCTCGAACAAATCCCGCATGACCGTCGGCGTCAGAGTCGCGACATATGTGCCGCGCCGACTCCGCAGTACGACAAGCCCTTCCGAGGTCAGCCGGTTGATCGCATCCTTGACGGGGGTACGGCTGACGCCGAGGTCGTCCGCGAGTTGCTGGACATCGAGTTTGTCACCGGGCAGGAAGGTGTGGTGCATGATGCGCTCCTTCAACCACTGGTACACCTTGGTGGTCAGGTCGCTATGCTCGATCATCACGCCCTCCTCTGAGTAGCGAGTACCGAGTACCGAGGGGACCAGCCCCGTCTCGTTACTCGCTACTCGTTACTTCCCCAACGCTTCGATCGCGTCCAGTAGCCCCTGCATGTAGCCGATCGCGTGGGCGCGACCTCGGTGACCATAGGGGGAATCGGCAATCATGTGCGGCACATGGTCGTCCAATAAAAAGCCCGTGAACCCGCTCTGCTTCAGCAGCAGCATGGTCTCTGCGGCATTGAAATTTCCCTCGCCGATGAAGCATTCGGCGAACTGGGGGACGGTTCCTTTGACATCGCGGAAATGGATATAGAAGATGCGCCCTTTGGGGCCAAAGAACTCGATCATCTCCCGGACATTGGCGGCGCCGCCAGGCATCTCGGAGCAGCAGCCGAGGCAGAGGTCCAACCCCCACGCCGGGCTACCGTTGCTCAGCGCATAGCCGTGCTTGAAATCGTCCACGCTCTTGAAGATGCGGGCGATCCCGCCGAGCATCGGGACGGGCGGGTCATCGGGGTGAAGGGCGAGCATGATGCCCGACTCCTCGGCGACGGGGAGGACGGCACGCATGAAGTACGCGTAGTTCGCCCACATCTCCTCCTCGGAGACAATCCGCCCTACCGCGAACTGCTCGTCGATAGCCGTGCTGCGGACGACGGCAAAAGAGCGCTGCTCGGCGGGGGCGGCCGCCTCGACGAGAGCCATATCGAATGCAGTCACATGCGCGCCGCCGCGACCGGGCCCGGTGCGCGTCGTGCGCCAGACAGAGTTGGGCATGAAATGGTAGCCGAGGATGGGGATACCGGCGCGGCCCATATTGCGGATCGTGTTGCAGTAATGTTCGATCTGCTCGTCCCGCCCTGGGTCGCCGAGCATCGCTTTGTCGTAGAAGTGGAGGGGGACATTCTCGATCGCCTCAAATCGCAGACCGTACTCCTCAGTCTTCAGGCGAAGCGCGAGCAAGTCCTCATACTCCCACTGATGATCGCCCGGCAGGGGTGAATGGCCGAGCAGATTCATCTGCACGCCACTGACGCCGAGTTGCTTCGCAAAGAGCAACTTCTCTTCCGTCAACTCGTTGAACTGACCCAATGCGATGCGCATCTGTTCCGCCATATTCCGTTTCCTCCTTTTGCGACTGCCCCGGCTGTGTTGACAGGTAACATTTCACATGTTACGTTCGCGCTGTCAAGGGCACGCGACGAATTCAAGCGGGAGGAGCGACATGTCCGGTACAGCACGCGTTTCGCGACGACATTTCCTGGGCGGCATTGCCGGCACTGCGGCGGCGGCCATCCTCGCCGCATGCGGCGGCAGTAGTGCGACGAATACCCCGAACGCCGGTACCGGCTCGACCGGCAGCGCGGCACCGACGGCGGCGGCAGCGGCAGCCACCAGTGCCCCCGTAGCGACGACCGCCGCGAGTGGTTCCACGCCTGCCAGCACAGCCGCACCGGCAGTCATTTCCAGTACTGGTAAGATGACCTATTGGGGCGGCTTAATCTTCTCGGACGACGCGAACAACCTCCAGGTCCAGACGATCAAGGACTGGGGGACGCAGAACAAGATTAATATTGACGTCGTGATGATCAACCAGAACGAGACGAACCAGAAAGTCGCGGCGGCGGTCACCTCCAATACGATGCCGGACGCACTGGATATGGGCCTCGACTTGCTGCTCCTGCTCTCGAACCAGAAGCAACTACTACCGCTCGATGATACCTATGCCAAGATCGGCAAAGCGCACGGCGGCTGGCTGAAAGCGGTTGATACGGCTGTTGATCCGAAACTCTTCGGTGGCACCCGCAATGGTATCCCCTATGGGATGGGCGGCAACGTGCTCTTCCGCCGCACGGATGTCTTGAAGAAGGCCGGGTTCAATGACGCGCCGAAAACGTGGACGGAACTGAGTGACATGTCGGAAAAGGTGACGAAACCACCGCTGTATGGCATGGCGTTCGCGATCTCGAACGTCGGCGACGGCAACGACATGGTGTACATCATGCAATCCTGGGGCGGGCGCGTCGCGGACGATCAGGGCAAGGCCTGCACGATCAAGTCCCCGGAAACGAAAGCCTTCCTGCAGTGGGTGACGGACGAGTACAAGAAGGGCCAATTCCCGCCCGGTGTCACGACGTGGGACGGCGCGGGAGATAACAACGCCTATCAA
Organism: uncultured Thermomicrobia bacterium; assembly: GCA_937968015.1. Taxonomy (GTDB): domain Bacteria; phylum Chloroflexota; class Chloroflexia; order Thermomicrobiales; family JALYUS01; genus JALYUS01. Next base: position 18,009 of record CALBSO010000112.1, on the reverse strand, counting down.
TCCGGTCAGGCAGTCTTCATTAAGAACACCGGCAGCGTCACGATCTGGATGCGCGCCAACGACAAAGACCTGCTCAACAACACGTTGTACTCCGCCATGCCGCGCGGCCCGAAGATGCTCGTTTCGCCGAGTTCGCCGGTTATCCGAGGAGTCCCGAAAACGAGCAAGAATCCGGACGCGGCAAAGGCCCTGCTCGAATACCTTGCCAATAAGGAGTTCACGCAGAAATATTATCCGCTCGCCATTTACGGCCCGGTGCTCCAGGACGAGACGACGTATGACTTGTTCAAGACCGATCCGGTTCATATCGGCCTCGCGGATCTCGTCGTCAATGGTACCGCGCCCGCCTTCCCGGATGTAAGCAACACGGCGTATGCGGACTTTAACAACAACTACATCGTGCCGAAGATGATCCAGCGCGTCGTCATTGATCACTACGATCTCGACAAGGCGATTGACGAAGCCCAAAAGTCGGGCGACGCGATCTACGCGAAGTACAAGTAGTCAGTATCCAGTTCGTAGGGGCGGTTATACCTCGGCATGACCGCCCCCTTACTTGCGAAGGGGACGAGGGTTCAGCATGGCGGCGCGGCAGGGCAATTCAGTCCTCGGTCCTCAGTCCTCAGCCCTTACCGTACGACGCCCATTTTGGACGTTCTCACGGCGTGGATCGCTGACCGGCTATCTGCTCGTTATCCCCGTCTGCGCGGTCCTGCTCACGCTCGTCGCATACCCGTTCTTCTACGCGATTGTCATTTCCTTCACGGACCGCGTTGTCGGGAACGCCGGGCACTGGGTGGGATTGCAGAACTTCCGCTATCTATGGAATTTTGTCTCGTTCAAGCGCGCGTTGACGAATACATTGACGCTCGTGCTCGTCTCTGATGGGCTCAAATTGGTTGTTGGTCTCAGCCTCGCGCTCCTGCTCAACGAGCGGTTGCGCGCCCGTGGGATGTTTCGCTCCTTCATCCTTTTGCCGTGGGCGATGCCGGGCTTCGTCGCCTTTCTCACCTGGCGGCTCCTCTTCCTGCCAATCGGGGGGGCGTTCAATCTCATCCTCACGCAAACGCATATCCATGCCGGCATCATTGACTGGCTCGGCCAGCGATCCACCGCGATGCCCGCCGTGATTGTCGCCACCGTGTGGCGCGGCTTCCCATTCTGGTGCATCTCCTTCCTCGCGGCGTTACAGAATGTGCCGCAGGAGCAGTACGAGGCCGCAAAAACAGATGGCGCGAACGCCTGGCAGCGGTTCTGGTTCATCACGCTGCCGAGCATCCGGCACGTCATTCTCGTCGTTGCGCTGCTCTCCTCGATCTGGACGGCGAACTCGTTTGAGAATATCTGGCTGATGACGCAGGGCGGGCCATCCGACGCCACGATGGTGCTGCCGGTACTCGCCTACTTCGGCCTGGCGAGCCAGCGACTCGGCGAGGCGGCCGCCGTTTCCGTCGCGATCATCCCGGCGCTGGCGATCCTCGTCTTCATCGTCGCGGCGCTCTTACAGAAGGACTGAGGGCCGGGGGTGAGGAAATGAAGGGGTTTTGGGTATGGCGTCCGTCACACAGCCGCAGATAGGAATTCAGGCAGCGGAACGAGCGCAGGTGCAAAGCCGGGGACGGGTGCGGGCCGTGCTGACGTACGTGGTGCTCGCGGTTGTCTGCCTGATTATCATTTTTCCAATTTACTGGATGGTGACGATCTCGTTCAAGACGCCGCACGATATTTATCGTGCTCCCTCGCTCGTGCCGCACAACATGACGCTCGACAACTTCCGCACGCTGATCGTCAAGAAGCGCTTCCTGACGAATATCCGCAACAGCATCATTGTCGCAACGAGCAGCACGGTGATCTCTGTCACCATCTCCGCGCTCTGCGCATACAGTCTCGTGCGGTTCAAGTACCGCTTTCAGGGGCTGATCGGGCGGCTGATCCTGCTCGCCTACCTCACGCCCGCGTCACTCTTGTTCATTCCGCTCTCGGTGATCGTGGCGCGGCTTCAACTCGGCAACTCGCTGCACGGCCTGATTATCGTCTACCTCAGTTTCTCAACGCCGTTCAGCACCTGGCTCCTGATGGGGTACTTCCGGGGCATCCCAGCGGACCTTGAAGAGCAGGCGATGGTGGATGGTACGACACGCATCGGCGCGCTCGTTCGTATTCTTCTGCCACTCTCACTGCCGGGGCTTGTCGCGGTGAGCATCTTCACCTTCACGGGCGCATGGAACGAACTGCTGCTCGCCCTGATCTTCATTACCTCGGAGAACAAGCGAACGGTGCCGCTTGGCTTGCAGTATCTGATTACGGGCGACACCTTTCTCTGGGGGCCAATCATGGCAGGAGCCGTCTTCTCCGCGTTGCCGGTAATGGTTCTCTACTTCCTCGCCCAACGGTTCATGGTGCAGGGGATCGCGGCGGGCGCGGTCAAGGGGTAGGTTCAGCGCGCCGCTGGCGTCTCAGCGTGTGCGGCCTGGGAGACCGTACCCGCCTTGATGTTGAAATGGCTCGCGGACCAGACAGGCTGGCTATCCTTCACGATGATGACCTGCGGCGACTCGTGGTGGACACCGGTGCGCTGTGCGATTGCCGATGCGATCTCTGTGTCGTGCGCGACATCAATGATCGCCACGTCGTCGGCCACCCGCGTCATCTCGCGGTAGGCGCGGGCGCTGATCGAGCAGTACGGGTCATGTTTGAAGAGGATCACCGGCTGCGTCGCCGAGGACGCGAAAAGTGCGTCCAGCGATTCGGTATCGGTGATCGGTGTGAAGTGGTCATCCATGCGGTTCTACCCCTCGCGTGCGTTCCGAAAGACTACGGCGCGTGGCGCGTGGCGCGTGCCACCAATTGGAAAGCAAGACGGTTGCCATCCATTCCCGGTATTCCTCTCATAAAGGCGAGGAGCGCGGCTATACGAGCCTGGAACGTGCTGCTATACTCGCCGCCGCGTACCGGCAATTCGTTCACTGCCATCGGGAGGGCGTATCGTGCTCGCCAAAGTGACCAGTTGCGCCCTGATCGGGTTGGACGGCGTGCCGATCACCGTCGAGGTGGATGTCGGCGCGGGGATGCCCGCTTTTAATATTGTCGGGTTGCCGGATGCCGCCGTGCAGGAGGCGAAGGAGCGGGTGCGCGCCGCGATCCGCAACAGCGGCGGCCGCTTCCCGACCGGGCGCGTCACCGTCAACCTCGCCCCGGCGGACATCCGCAAGGAGGGCGCGTCGTACGATCTGCCCATCGCGCTCGGCATCCTGCTCGCCTCGATGCAAATTGACATCCCGAACGAGGCGATTGCCGGATCGCTCGTCGTCGGGGAACTCTCGCTCGATGGCTCGGTGCGGCATGTAGACGGTGTATTGGCCATTGCGGACACGGCGATGGTCAACGGCTTCCCGACGCTGCTTGTCGCCGCCGAAGACGCCGCTGAGGCCGCGCTGGTGCCGGGCGTGACCGTCTATCCGATTGAAACGCTCGTCGCGCTCGTCCGCCATCTCGTCGGCGAGGAACTGATCGCGCCGCAGCCGCCCTCGACGATTGTCACGGATGTGGAGGAGACAATCACGCGTGCCGACCTCGCCGAGGTGCGCGGGCAAGAGCACGCGAAGCGCGGTCTGGAAGTCGCGGCGGCGGGCGGGCACAATGTGATCATGAGCGGCCCGCCGGGCAGCGGCAAGACGCTCCTTGCCCGCGCGCTCCCCTCCATCCTCCCCCGGCTGACGCCAGCGGAAGCGCTCGACGTGACGCGCATCTACAGCGTCGGCGGGCTGCTCGGGCGCGATATGGCGTTCATGCGGGACCGCCCCTTTCGGTCGCCGCACCACACAGTTTCGTACGCTGGGCTGGTCGGCGGCGGGCAGTGGCCCCGACCCGGTGAAATCTCGCTCGCGCACCGGGGCGTCTTGTTCCTCGACGAGTTACCGGAGTTCAACGGCGCGGTGCTGGAAGTCCTACGGCAGCCACTCGAAGACAAAGTTGTCAGCATCAGCCGCGCTTCCGGCTCGCTCACCTTCCCCGCGAACGTGATGCTCGTCGCCGCGATGAACCCGTGTCCGTGCGGCTACGCGGGCGACCGCGAGCGCGCCTGCACCTGCTCCCACCAGCAGATCAGCCGGTACACGAAGCGGATCAGCGGCCCCTTACTGGACCGCATTGACATCCATCTCGACGTGCCGCGCGTCCCCTACGAGAAATTGACCGCTATCGGCCCGGCGGAATCGTCGGCCACCGTGCGCACCCGCGTCGAGGCGGCCCGCGCCCGGCAGCGTGCCCGGTTTTTGGGCACGTCGAGCGTCACAAACGCCGACATGGGCCCCGGCGAAGTGCGTCAATACTGTCCGCTCGACACGGCGGGCGAGCAACTGATGCGCGCCGCCTCTCGCCAGATGCACCTCTCCGCCCGCTCCCACCACCGCATCATCAAACTCGCCCGCACCGTCGCTGACCTCGCGGACGCGGACAAAATCAGCGCCTCCCACATCGCGGAAGCCTTGCAATACCGCTCCCGGGACTTGACCGTTTGATGCGTCTAACGACCGGATGCAACAGTGGGTTGTGAAGCCGGGGATTCCGCATGTACCACAGATGGATCAGGCAGCGGTATCGTGGCATGAGCAGCCGAATCTGATTGCGATGCGTGACTCGCCATCGCGTCGTCCGGCGCGATGGGACGGAGACCGCGCCGGATTTCCCCGAACGTCTTTTTCGTGAAGACTAACTGATTAAGGACGTGCACCGTGAAGATGAGTGTGGGCTTCAGGTTGAGAAAGTTCAGTTCCTCATAGGTCGCGTAGGCGTAGATCGTTGCAACCGTGACCGGAAACAGGGCGGTCATCACGAACGGGAAGCGCGGGGCAGACCGGAAGGCGAGCAGATAGCCGCCGACCGCGACCGCGATCACGACGTAGAGCACATACCGATTCCACTCCGGCACGGTACATCCGCTGATCTCTCCGGCCGTTCGTCCATTTCGGGCGACGATCTTCCGCGTGCCGCGCCACTGCCTGCGACCGGAGATGGTGAGCAGAGACCAGACAACGGCAACGCCAATGAGACCCCCGCCAATGAGCGCACCCTCAAACCAGCGATGGATCGTTCCCTGGCGCAGGCCGCTCATCCACAAACCGAGCGGCACGAGTGCGAGGCTCGCGGCGACCTCGATGCGTGCCCCATACATCAGGAACCACGATCTCCCGTCGCGGCTGGCATAGGCGCTGCTCCCGGTGCGGAGACGAAAATCATCCTCCGCGTACCACGAGGCGCCGAGGAAGAGCAATGCGAAGGCGACCGTCCAGACCGAAAGCAGGACGACGACACGCACCGGTGACGATGACGAACCCGAGGCGGCGATGGAAGCGGGAACGATCGCACCGGCGACCGACCGCTCCGCGTACGCGAGTGCGGCAAGGCCAAGGCGGGCGGGCGGATAGGGCTTGGCGTACCGATCATAGAGAAACTGCACGAAGAAGATCGCGACGACGAGCGGCAGGAGTGCAACGAGACCCGCGTAGATCGCGAGTGCCGCGGCAACCCCGAAGGCGGCGAGGGTGCGCGAGACGAGCAAGGGCTTTCCGAGCGCATTACTCTCGACCACCGCGAAGTAGCGGCGCTTCTTATGCTTGTGCGTGCGATCCGCTTCCGCGTCGAGGAGATCGTTCCAGATGTACGTTGCCTGCTTGGTGAAAAATTCAACGCAGAGAACGACTCCGGCGAGCAACGCCCAATGACCCATCAGCGACACGCGCAACAGATAGGCGGCGATAAGCGCGTTCCCAAGGGTGATCGGCGTCTTGACGAAGAAGTCGAATGGGCGCGGCAAGAGCATATATCGCAGAAGGCTGAACGTCTGCGTATCACGCGGCGCCGCCGCTTGCCCTTCGAGCGCCTTTGCCCAGCGGTCGTACAGCCTGCGCATGCCCGTCAGATAGAACACGAGCGCCCAGATCATCACCGCGGTCGTCAGGCTATAGAAGCCGATGTAGCACGCGCCGAGGATGGGCGAAATCGCAGATTTCATCTGCAGCGCTCGGAAGCAGTAGATGATTAGCCCGAAGTGCGCGGCGGCGACAACGACGAAGTACATCCCGTAGAGGACGAGGAAGGCCGGTGTGCCCGTGCGCGGGCTATAGAGCGCCCGACCCGTCATGTTCTCAAAATAGAAGGGCGTCGTCCCCGTCATCTCCTGAATGCGGTTCTCCAGATCGCGCAGGTAGTAACTGATAAGGACGGAGCGATAGATCAGTTGCATGAGAACGCCCACGAGGAGGACCAGGGCGAGCGGGATGAGCCAGAAGACCTCGGCGGCGAGGCCCTTGTTAACGGTGAGCAGACCGAAGAGGGTCAGCATGATCGGCAGTGCCGTTCCCGCCATCCGCCCGATACCGTCGTTCAGCCGCTCGGACGAACCGACCTTTGCGTAATAGTCGCGGAGCAGGATGTCGAGTGGCTGCGTCGCTTGTGCGTCGTGCGTCGCGGACTCCTCCTCGGCCGGGGCGCCCCCACTCTCTTCGGCCAAGACACCGGTTACGGAATTCGTGATTTGTCCGACAAAGTCGGCCATGAATCACCCCTGTGTCATCGCGCGCTGTCCCGTGCGATCGCCTGTGGACGACACGCGCCATGTGCAAACATTAGTACGATTATACCGGAGTGCGCCACTTCTTCGTGCTCGCCCTCACGCGAGACGGAAGCGCAAGTCTCGGTCCCTCTTTACGTTCTGGCAATACGTTCCTCAAATATGCGACAACGCGTCCGGTGGTGCAACCGTTTGAATGAGTTGAAAACGCCCGTCACCCGTGGCACCATGCATCGGAACCCGGCAGTCGCTATGTTTGAGATGTGAGGAGATGATGTATGCCGGTCTCGATGAAGAACTCACAACTGATCTATGACGCGCTGAAGGCGTGCGATGTGCGGATGATGTCGGCGCTGCCGGAGACGTGGCTTGTCCACCTGATCCGGCTGGCGGACGACGATCCCGACGTGACGCTCGTCCGGCTGGCGAAGGAGGAGGAAGGGGTCGGCATCTCGGCGGGCGCGCATATGGCGGGCGTCAAGTCCGCGATGATGTGCCAGAACCACGGCTTCCTCCAGAGCATCAACGGCATCGTCACGCTCGCACACCTGTACAAGATACCCTTACTGATGCTCATTTCATACCGTGGCGAGATGGGCGAGCGCGATCCGTGGCAGACGCAGGGCGGCGCGGTGACGGAAGTGCTGCTGCGCGATCTCGGCATCCCCTACGAGCGGCTGGATAGCCCCGATCATGTCGCCTCGCGCATCCGCAAGGCGCAGGCGCTCGCGGAATCTGCCTTGAAACCCGTCGCGCTTCTCTTGTGCCGCGACCTGATGTGGGAGGAGTAACGTCATGCAGCGCATGGAAGCGATCGAAGCAGTCTACCCGCACCTGAAGGAGTCCATCGTCGTCACGATCATGGGGGCCGTGGCGTGGGAGATGCAGCATCTTGGCCACCGGCCCAACTTCTTCTACATGCAGCACTCGATGGGTCTCGCCTCCTCGATGGGCCTCGGCATCGCCCTCTCGCGGCCGGAACTGCCCGTCGTCGTGCTCGATGGCGACGGCTCGATCCTGATGAACCTCGGTAGCCTGACGACGATGGCCCGCTACCATCCACAGAACCTCGTCCATATCGTCTTCGATAACGAGAGCCTGCTTTCGGTCGGCGGTTTCCCGACCGCGACCGCGACCGGCACCGACATCGCGGGGATGGCGCGCGCGGCGGGAATCATGCGCGCGACGACTGTCCGCACGATCCCTGAGTTCGTCGCGGCGTTTGACGAGGCGCGCGCGGCGGGCGAGATGGCAACGATCGTCGCGAAGGTCGAGGCGATCAATGTCGCGCCGCGCTTCGTCACCGACCTGCCGCTGCTGGAAAACCGCTTCCAGTTCCAGCGGCATCTGCGGGAGATTCGTGAAACCGATTGAAAGGAGGCCGGGTTGGCGACGGCAACGACGATGGGCAACCCCAAACCGGGCGCCGAAATCAACGCGATCATGACCGCCGACGAGTATCTGGAAAGCCTCAAGGACGGCCGTGCCGTGTATATCTACGGCGAACGCGTCAAGGATGTGACGACGCACCCGGCGTTCCGCAATGCGGCCCGCTCGATCACCCGGCTCTATGATACGCTCCACGACCCGGCGCAACGCGACCTGCTGACAAAGGTGGACGACTACGGTATTCGCACGCACAAGTTCTTCCAGCCGAGCAAGACGGCGCAGGAATTGCTCGAAGCGCGCGAGGCGATCGCGGCGTGGGCGCGCCTCAGTTACGGTTTCATGGGCCGCACGCCGGACTACAAGGCCGCATTTATGGCGAGCCTCGGCGCGAACCCGGACTTCTATACCCCCTTCGGCGCCAATGCGCTCGCGTGGTACAAGAAGTACGCGTCGAAGGGCTTGTTCCTCAATCATGTGCTCGTCAACCCACCTGTGGACCGCAAGAAACCGATCCATGAAGTTGCGGACGTCTTCATTCACCTCGTTGAGGAGCGGGACGACGGGATCATCATCAGCGGCGCGAAGATGCTGGCGACCGGTTCGGCAATCACGCACGCCACGTTCGTGGCACAGAACAGTTCCGCCAACCTTGAAAAGGGCAAAGCGGAAGACTTCGCCCTCGTCTTCATCGCGGACATGGACACGAAGGGTGCGAAACTGCTCTGCCGCAACTCTTACGAAGACAAAGCGATCAGCCCGTTCGATCACCCGCTTTCCAGCCGCTTCGACGAGAACGACGCCGTCCTGCTCTTCGACAACGCCTTCATTCCGTGGGAAAACGTGCTCGTCTACCGCGATGTCGTCAAGGCGAACGCCTTCTATCGGGAATCCGGCTTCTTCAGCCGTTACAACCTCCAATCCGGCACGCGGCTCGGCACGAAACTGGACTTCATGGCCGGATTATTCGCGAAGGGAATCGCGGCGAACGGGACGGACGAGTTTCGCGGCGTGCAAGTCGCCCTCGGTGAAGTAATCGGCTGGCGCAACCTGATCTGGGCGCTGACGACGGCGATGTGCGCCGATCCGATGCCCGGCCCCGGCGACTCAGTCATCCCGAAGGTCGAGGACGCCGCGACGCTGCGCCTCTTTTCGCACCAATGCTGGGCGGCAATCCACCTGCTCTTCGAGACGTATCTCGGCGGCAGCCCGCTCGTCGCGCCATCGAGTTACAAGGACCTCATGAATCCGGAACTCCGCCCACTGATTGACAAGTATTATCGCGGCTCCGAAACGACCGCCGAGGAGCGCGTCAAACTCTTCAAACTCGTCTGGGATGCGATTGGTACCGAGTTCGGCGCGCGGCATGAACTGTACGAGCGCAACTACTCCGGCAACAACGAGCAGATCCGCATTGACCTGTTGAACTTCGCCCGTGGTCGCGGCCACATGGCGTACTTCACGTCGTTCGCGGACCAGTGCATGCGCGAGTACGACCTGAACGGCTGGACCGTCCCGCCGTGGGTATGGGAAAGCAACGGGCAATGAGCAATGCGCAATGAGGAGATCAGGCCCCACTCATTGCGCATTGCTCATTGCTGGAGGAGCGACAATGGAGCCATTTCCTGAGCGGCAGATTGATGACAGCAAAGTGGAGGAGTATCGGGACTTCTATACGGGGCTGATCGGGTTTGTGCCGCCGCGCATTCAGGCGCGCACCGATCTTCTTGCGCGGCTCGATCCCGATCTACTGAAGATGCAGGAGGAGATACGCGCGCGGGCGATGTACCCGGACTGCTTCGACGTGAAGACATCGCAACTGATGCTCTTCGGCATTTTGCTCGGCCTCCTGTCGGACGCGACGCGCCTCCACGCTATCGCCGCCCGCCGCGCCGGTGCGACGTGGGAGGAGATGAGCGCGGTCGTCAACCTCGCCTTCCTCTTCCGTGGCCTGCCCGCCGCCAACCTCGGCGCGCAGATCATCCAGGAGATTGCCAAAAGTGAAAGCAATGAGCAATGAGCGATCCAATCCGCGACATTGCCCATCTCGGCCATGTCGAACTGCTGACACCGAAGCCGGACGAAAGCCTCCGGTTCTTCCGTGATGTGCTCGGCATGGAGGAGACGGCGCGGGAGGGGCAGTCCGTTTTTCTTCGCGGCTGGGGCGATTTCGAGCGGCACACGCTGAAACTGACCGAGGCAGCGACAGGCGGTGTCGGGCATACGGCGTGGCGGGCGATGAGCTCCGAGGCGCTCGAACGGCGGGCGCAGGCGCTCGCAGCGAGTGGGCAGGGACACGGCTGGATCGCGGGCGACATCGGGCATGGCCCCGCGTACCAGTTCACCGACCCGGATGGACATTTGATGGAGGTGTACTACGAAGCCGAGAAGTATCGCGCGCCGGATGAACTGCGACCCGCCCTCAAAAACCAGCCACAACGATACACGGGCCGGGGCGTCGGCGTACGACGGCTCGACCATATCAATGTCCTTTGCGCGGACGTGACACTGAACCGCGTCTTCATGGCGGAGCAGTTAGGCTTCCAGACGCGCGAGCATGTCATTCTCGATGACGGCACCGAGGCGGGTGCGTGGATTTCGGTCACGCCGCTTGTGCATGATATCGCCTACACGCTCGACGCAACGCGCTCGCGCGGCCGTCTCCATCACCTCGCCTACTGGCTCGACAATCGCGAGGACATCCTGCGCGCGGCGGACATCTTCCTCGAACACGGTATCGTGATCGAGACCGGCCCCTCGAAGCATGCCGTCACACACGGTTTCTTCCTCTACTGCTTCGAGCCGGGTGGCAACCGCGTCGAGGTCTTCTCCGGCGGCTACCTGATCTTCGCTCCCGATTGGGAACCGATCGTCTGGACACAGGCCGAGCGCGCCAAGGGACAGGCATGGGGCCTTCGGCTGCCCGAAAGTTTCCATTCCTACGGCACGCCAGATGTCGCGATGGCGAAGGAAGACCTTCGCCACATCCCCGTTTTCGATCCACTGTAGGAACGGTAAGCGCAGGCTGGAAGGCCTGTGCGACTGAAAAGGGCAACAAGAAGACGCCCCTGCGAATAGTTCGGGGGCGTCGTATCGGATGAAGGGATAAAGAATACCGGGTGGTGGATGGCCGGGCTACCGTCTCAAACGTGCAGCACCCGCCAACCGACTCCCATACCATGCGTCCCTTCGTGATTCAGTCGTTCCTACTACGGTGTACGCATGCATCACCGTGCCTGGATCACTCCCCGCGACGCAAGAGGCGGCGCGTCCGCCTTTCCTCACTGAGTACCCGTTCCCGTTTCGCCGTGATGAGCCTGTCTGCGTCCATTGCCTTGCCGACCATCATCACCACTGCCGCTTCGTATCCGTACATCTTTTTCTGTTCCTTCCTGAGTACGTTCCATCTTTCCTGATATCAGTATGCCGGATGACGCGGCGCGACACATCCGCACAAAGGACAGCAATGGGCTGTCCTTAAGGGAAGGTTGGGGAAGTCCGGAGTTCGCGGCTCGGTGGAAACTGTTACCAGTCGTGCGTGCGATGCTGCAATGCGTCCGGGTTGAGCGGGAATGGTACCGGGCGGCCATCAAGGTAGGCGAGGATATTCTCGACGACGCCTTCGATGAAAACGCGATAACTCTCCTCAGCGACCCAGCCGACATGCGGCGTGAGGACAACATTCGGCAGGCGCAGCAAGGGATGTTCCAATGGCAGCGGTTCCTCCGAGAACACGTCGAGCGCCGCGCCCCAGAGCCGCCCCTCGCGCAGCATCTCCACCAACGCATCCTCGTCCACAAGCGCGGCGCGTGCCGTGTTGACGAACAATGCGCTTGGCTTCATCAGCGCCAGTTTCTCGCGGGTCAAGATGCCGCGACTCGTTGGCGTCAGGCGGAGATGGACCGCGACCACATCCGACACCGCCAGGAGTGTTTCCAAATCCTGATTGATCGCGCCGACTGCTATCGCACGTTCCTCGGTCAGCGTCGGGCTCCAGCCCCGTACATCCATTCCCATCGCAACGCAGACCCGTGCAACCTGACTGCCGATCCGCCCAAGCCCGACGATGCCGAGCCGCTTCCCCGCCAGTTCCCGCCCGACAAACTGCGACCACCGCCCGGCGCGCAGTTCGGCATCGGCATACGGGATGCGCCGCATCGCCGCGAGCATCAGGGCAATCGTCAGTTCCGCGGTGGAAGCGCTTGCGCCGCTCGTGCCAGTGACGAGGATGCCGCGTTCGGTCGCCGCCGCAAGGTCGAGGTGGCTGCCCCCGCCCGCCGTCTGCGCGATCAGTTCCAGTTTCGGTAATCGGTCGAGGAGCGGCGCTTTGAGCGGGATGCGCTCGCGGTTCGCAACCGCGATTGTCGCATCCTTCATCCGTTCCACCCATTCATCCCGCGATGCGGGCATGGTTGTATGGATCGCGACGGTCGCTCGCTCGCGCAAGCGCTCCACGGCAGGTGCGGTGCGATAGACATCGTTATAGTCATCCGGCACGACGATGTGCATGTCCACCTCCGCCCTCTCTGGTGGTGGCGGGCTTCAGCCTGCTACCACCGAGAACGATCGTCGCCATTAATCCTTCGTCGGCTTCTCCTCGCGGAACGCGCCGTGGAAGGAGCGATCCGGGATGAAGCCCGCCGCGCTCGCGACGCGGTTGTTGAAGTTATAGATCGCCGCTGTGTTGATAATGTCGTAGATATCCTCGGTCGAGAAGCCGTGCGGACGCAACGCCTCGATGTCCGCCTCGCTGCATTCCACGGGCGTACGGGTGATCTTGACGACGTAGTCACACATCGCCCGCTCGCGGGGCGAGAGGCCCGCGCGCCGATAATCCTGCGCGATCCGCTCCACCTTGACGGGATCACCGGTCAGGCGCCGCAACTCGGCGCCGTGATTGGTCAGTCACAACATGCAGCGGTTCTCGGCGGAAACCACCACGCCGATCATCTCGCGCTCGATCCGGCTGAGACCGGACGGCCCCCGGTTGATGTACTCATACAGGTCGAGCCATCGGAGCATCGTTTCCGGCCGCCACGCATGGACGCGGACGACATTGTTCGGCGCGCCCAGTTTCTCCCGCTGCCGCCGCACGAGGTCCGCCACACGCGGATCAAGGTCCTTTTCTTCCGGGATCGGGAACCAACTGATGCGCTCCGTCGGCATCCAGTCCGATGTCGGTGCGGCACTCACCGGCTTCTGATCGCTCTGTGCTGATGACGCCTTCCGCGCGCCCATGGCTCCAACTCCTTCCGGTTTCCGCGTCGGGTTCGTGCTCGGTGGGAGCGTAGCAGGGGCGCCTCCGAGCGTCAATCACAGCCCGATGTGGTATTGTTCCCAGCCAACGAACGGAGCAGACGAAAGGGAGCGGACATGGCGACGCGGGAAGAGAAGCAGGCGTACATTGACGCGATGGTCAAGGAGCGCGGCTACGTGCTCGATTACCATAAAGTGGCCGTGCAGCAGGACTTCGACTTCATCAAAGCCGCGAACGAACTGGTGGACGCCGCGTACCTCATGCAGCGCCGCCTCGATCGCAAGACGAAGGAACTGATCTTCATCGTCAGCCTGACGGTGATGCGGGCAAGCAAGGGGCACATCCAGAGCCATATCCGCGTTGCGCTCGATCTCGGTGTCTCGAAAGAGGAAATACTCGAAGCGATTGAGATCGCATTCCCGGAAGCGGGCGCCGTCGCCTTCCAGGCCGGCTTCGATGCCTGGCGCGAGGTCGTCGGCGCGGAAGGGATTGAGCCAAGCATCAAAGTGCATGAGGGCGGCCGAGGATCCAACTAAACGATTGGTGGAGCATGCTTCAGCCTGCCGTCTGGATTGCAGGCTGGACCATACTCCGCCGAAGTCCTTCCTCTGCAGCGTCAACGAACACAGTGAAGAAGCGAGGCATTCGTGGAGGGTTCGAGGAACGAGACGGTCGGCGTCGTTGGCATCGGGCACATGGGATTGCCGATGACGCGGCGATTGCTGGCGGCGGGCTATCCCGTCGTCGTGTACGACATCACGCCGGAGGCTGTACAACTGGCAATCGCGGACGGCGCTGCGGCGGCGGAGTCGCTGACCGCGCTCGGCGAACAGTGCCGGACGGTTATCACGATGCTGCCGGACTCGACGATCATTGACGCGGCAGTGAAGTCCGAGGGGCTTGGCGAGGCGATGGCGCCGGGCAGCACACTGATTGATATGAGCACCGCCGTCCCCGCGCGCACTGTGGCGCTCTCCCACTGGCTCGCGGAACGCGAAATCTCCATGCTCGATGCGCCGGTCAGTGGCGGCGTCGCGGGCGCGGTGCGCGGCTCCTTGACGATCATGGTCGGCGGGCCGCAACCGCTCTTTGAACGCTACCGCCCGCTCTTCGAGGCGATAGGCAAGACGATCCACTATGTTGGCGGTACGGGCGCGGGGCACACGATCAAGGCAATCAACAACATGGTCTCCGCAACGACGATGGCCGTCACCTCCGAAGCGCTCGCCCTCGCCGTCAAGGCGGGCATCGAGGTCGAGACAGCGCTTGCCGTCATCAATAGTGGCACCGGGCGGTCATGGTCGAGCGAGTACAAGTTCCCAACATTTGTTCTCAATCACGCCTTCAACTCCGGCTTCTCCATCGGGCTGATGCGCAAGGACGTGGATATCGCCATCGAACTCGGCCAGGAGCACGCGGTGCCGCTCTTCGTCGCCGCCGCCGCGCAGCAACTCTACCGCTTCGCCATCGGCCACGGCCTCAGCGACCAATGCCACACGACGATCGCGACGATCCTCGAAGAGATGGCCGGAGTGCGGCTCGATGGCACACACGAAGTGATCGCCGAGTGGCGCGATGTGTCCGGCGGCGATTGAGGATGGAACAATGAGACAGAGAGTAAGCGGTGGCAGGCTGAAGCCCGCCACCACCATCGTTCTCAGTGAGAAGCGAGAGCGATGAGCAATGAGCAACCTGCCCATGTATGCGATCTACGCGGTGAAGTATGCCACGCGCGATGCACGGCGCGGCGAGAACTTCTACGGCGGCGACCCGCACGACGGCCCAATGCCGATGGATTACTTCGTCTGGGCCGCCATCTCCGCGGAACACACCGTCGTCGTTGATGCGGGATTCACGGCAGCAGTCGCCGCCCGCCGTCAGCGCACGCATCTCCGCACACCGATGGACGGGTTGCACCTGCTCGGCATTGACGCGGCGCAGGTGCGGCACGTCATCCTCACGCACCTCCATTACGACCACGTCGGCAATCTCGATGGATTCCCAGCGGCGACGTTTCATGTCCAAGAGTCCGAAATGGCCTTCTGGACGGGGCAACACGCGGGCCGGGGCGTCTTCCGCACACTTATCGAGCCAGACGACGTCCTCTTCCTCGTGCGGGAGAACTTCGCACGGCGTGTCCGCTACGTACGCGATATGGCGGAGATCGTGCCGGGCATCACCGTCCATCACGTCGGCGGGCACGCGGCGGGCTTGCAAGTCGTCCGCGTGCCAACCGAGCGAGGCAATGTGGTCCTCGCGTCGGATGCGACGCACTTCTATGCGAACATAGACGAAGATCGCCCGTTCAGCCTCGTGCATACATTGCCGGCGATGTACGATGCCTTCGATACCGTACGCACCCTCGCCGACTCCCCGGCGCACATCATTCCGGGGCACGACCCGCTCGTCATGGAACGGTATCCGGCGGCGGGGCCGGGCTTAGATGGCATCGCCGTACGGATCGCCTAATCGCGGCAAGAGGAGGAATGGGCAATGGCGGAGCGCGTGCGACTGGCGATTGTCGGCTGTGGCGGGATGGGGCGGCGGCATCTGACCGGGTTCACGGAGCTGGCGCGCACGGATTTTCGCAATGCGGACCTCGTCGCGGTCTGCGACTTGAATCGTCAGAACGCCGAGGACCTCGCGGACGAGGCGCTGGAGCATGTAGGAGTACGGCCGCACGTCTTCACGGATGCCGCGCAGATGATCAAGGAAGTCGAACTCGACGGCGCGGACTGCACGACCGACACCGGCTCGCACCACGCGGCGGCCACGCTGCTGCTCGACCTCGGACTGCACACGATGTGCGAGAAACCACTCGCGCTGACGATCCGCGGCTGCAACCAGATCATCGCCGCCGCCGAGCGATCCGGCAAAATCCTCTCTGTCGCGGAAAACTTCCGGCGCGACCCGATCAACCGGCTCATGCGCGCCCTGCTCGATGACGGCGCAATCGGCGAGCGGCAGTTCATTATGGAAACCGACATCGGCGGGCGCGACGATATGATCATCACGCCCTGGCGGCACCAGAAGATGACCGGCGCCATCCCGCTCGACGCGGGCGTCCACAATGCGGACATCCTCCAGTACTACTTCGGCGACGCGGCGAGCGCTTTCGGGCAGGTACGGCTCTATGAGAAGACGCGCTATGTGCGCAACACCGCCGGCCCCGGCGGGTTCTACCAGAAGTGGGCGACGAATTTGCCGGACTCCTTCGAGGCGACGGGCGAAGACGCGATCTTCGGCCTGATTAACTTCGCGAGCGGCGCGCTCGGCCAGTGGGTCAATCATCATGCCGGGCACGGTGCGCCCGTTCATAGCCGTACCGTCTACGGCACACGCGGCTCCATCGTCGCTCCCGGCGACCGCAACGGTCGCCCCGTCCGCCTCATCCTGGATGACGGCACGGACATCATGGATCAGCGGATCCTCGACTACGCGCCGAGTTACCGCCTCGGCCCCGTCGCGGCGCGGCTGTTCGGCGGCGAGCGCCCGTGGACGTACAACTACGACTTCCCGGTGACGGACCGGAAAATCCTCGCGCTCGAATATCACGAGTTCGCGGAGTGCATCCGCACCGGCACGCAACCGGAAGTGAACGGCGCGGTGGCCCGGCGCGATGTCGCCCTTGTCTACGCCCTCTTCGAGTCGCAGTATGCGGGCCGCCCCGTCACAATCGAAGAGGTCGAGACGAGCGCCGTGGACGCCTATCAGCGCGAGATTGACGAGAAACTCGGGCTGATTCCGAAGGCCGCACAGGTATAACGCTGTGGTGGCGTAGGCTTTCCAGCCTGCGAGCCAGGCGCAGGCTGGAAAGCCTACGCCACCAGGCAGGGAGTGAACAATGGGAATGCTGCTCGCGTTCAGCACCTGGGGCATGCAGAAGACACCGATTGATGTCGCGGTCAAACACTGCGCCGCACTCGGCTTCGATGGCCTTGAATTGACCGTGATCCCCCGCTGGCCGACCGACGCCGCGACGATGGACGCCGCCGAGCGGAAACGCATCCGCACACTCTACGACGACAACCACATTGATCTGTGCGGTCTCTCCGGTAACACACCGCTGCTCACAGGAAATGCCGCCGAACGGGCGAGGAATGCCTCAACATTCAAGACATACCTCGACCTCGCGGCGGAGTTGCAGAAGCCGGGCGAGCATCTCTCGGTCAGCACAACCTCGGCAGGCGAACCCGGCAGTTGGGAGACCGTAAAGGACGAGTTGGTGGACTTGTTCGGCAATGCCGCGATGCATGCCGAATCCGTCGGTGTGGTCGTCGGCGCGGAGCCACACGTCAGCAACGCGCTGCACACGCCGGAGCAGGCGATCTGGCTCGTCGAGCAGGTGAACGCACCCGCGCTCGGCGTCCATTTCGACATCAGCCATTTCAATGTGCAAGGCATGGATATGGAGAAGGCCGTCGCGCAACTCGTGCCGTACACCGTCCATACACACGTCAAGGACGAGCGCGGCATCGCCCCGAACCACGAGTTCCTCATCCCCGGTGAGGGCGACATGGATTATGTCGCCTATCTCAAGGCGATGGACCGTGCGGGATGGAAAGACTACATCACCGTCGAGATCAGCCTGATGGTGCAGGCCCGCCCGGACTTCGACGCGCTCGCCGCCGCGACGCAATCGTACCGCGTCCTCTCCAGGGCATTCGAGGACGCCGGTATTTCGCGCGAGCGGGAATGAAAATGGCGACTATGTACTTGACAAACCCACACCACCCGTACATACTAAGTAGGCAGCCAATCGAACTTAGACGATTGCAAGCCTGACGTATGCAAG
>CALBSO010000111.1 GCA_937968015.1 uncultured Thermomicrobia bacterium | reverse complement strand
TGGGAGCCGCCGCACGACTATCTGATGCCGGTGTCCGCACGGGATGCCGGACGTGAGCATCGTGGCGCCACGCGCAGGAGGAGAAAGGAGCAGCCCGGCAAGGACATCGGCATCGCGGGCAGCGCCACGCTCGTCCGGTCGCTGCTGCGCGACCGGCGATGAGTTTCGCTGTGGTTTCCAGTCTGTATCCACACACCCGATCAACGGTACTCAAGGAGAGCATCATGACCGCTACCTATACCTTCGACGTCTTTTCCACCGTCGACGGCTTCGGCTCCTACAACAGCAGCGGCGACTGGGGCGGCTACTGGGGCAAGCAGGGTCCCGAGTTTCTCAACCGCCGCCTCGCCCAGTACAGCGAGGAGCAGCGGCTGGTCCTCGGGGCCAACACCTTCCGGGAGTTCATGCACTTTCTCGGCCCGGGCTCCGAGGAGTCATCGGTGAGCGACCCGATCAATACCAGGATGAAGAACATGCCGACCACGGTGGTCTCGAGCACGCTGCACGGACCCCTCGACTGGCCGGACGCGACCCTGGCCAGCGGCGACGCCGTCGGCATCGTCGCCCGCCTCAAGCAGGAGTCCGCGGTGCCGTTGCGCTCGCACGGCAGCCTGTCGTTGAACCGGGCGCTGATGGCCGCCGGCCTGGTCGACCGCGTCCAGCTCACAATCTTCCCGGTGATCAGCGGCCAGACCGGGACGGACCCGATCTTCCAGGGAGCGGCCGACTTCGACCTCGAACTGCTCGAAAGCCGGACGCTCGACGGCCGCACCCAAGAGCTCATCTACCGGCCCACCCTGCATGTCTGAGTCCGTCCATGCACCCCCACCCCGTCAAGCAGCCGCACCTGACCCGGAAGTTCCCGCTGAGCCGGTCGCACAACCGCCGCTCGTCGCCCTTCGAGGTGGGATGGGGTGAGGCAACGCGATGTTTGACAGCCCTCACTGCCGGTATGCGTGCAACATCATGTGGCCTAGTCCAACGGTGGTGTATCGTAGGGGCGATTCGTGAATCGCCCGCGTGCGGCGGCAGGGCGTGAAGGGGAGCGATGCGGCTGCTCTGGGATGGGCGATTCGCGAATCGCCCCTACGCAGGGTATCACATCACTGCGGTCCCTCGCGCAGGCTGAAGCCTACGCCACCAAATGCGCGAAGCCGCCTCCTGAGAGACGGCTTCGCTTTGGTCATCATGGCACCCTGTTAGTAGCGGCCCCGGCCTCGATACCAGAACCCACCGCCACCGAAGAGCAGGAGCACTACCAGAATAATCACGAGCAGGGTAAGAGTATCCATCGTCTTCTCCTTACTGCCGCCGCCCCGCGAACGTACGGGGTGACTTCCTTATGATCGGTAAAGCAAGGAGTGTGCCACGCAGAAAACGCAATGGGAGCAGGCAATACGCCTGCTCCCATTCGCGCGTAGTTGATCGCTGATCCGCGACGGTTTAGTCCCCGTCACCTGCTGCTGTGGCGAGCGAGCGGATGCCGACCGGGGTACGCCATGCCTCGTACGCGGACGTCGTGCCGCGGACGACCTCATTGAAGAGTGCGTCGAGTCGCCGCGTGATCGGGCCGATTGCCCCGGAGCCGATCGTGTGGTGGTCAATCATCGTCACGGGCGTCACTTCCGCCGCCGTCCCCGCGAAGAAAACTTCATCCGCGACGTACAGTTCCGTCCGGTCCACCATCCGCTCCTGGACTTCGAGCCCGAACGATTCGCGGCAGAGGACGATGAACGCATCCCGCGTGATGCTTTCGAGGATGCCGCTCGTCAGGTCCGGCGTGACGACGACATTATCTCGCACGAAGAAGAGGCAGGCGCCGGGCCCCTCCGTGACGTGGCCGGACGGATTGAGGATGATCGCGGTATCGTAGCCATTGAGGCGGGCCTCGGTGCTCGCCAGTTGGCTGTTTCGGTAGTTGGAGAGGTTCTTGACGCGCGGCGGCATCACGTCTTCATTGATGCGGCGGTAGGATGAGACGCCGGCGGTCTGGCTCATGCCCGTCGTCAGGTGCGATGGGTTCGGGTTCGTCGTGATGAGGATGTCGGTGTCGCCACCGCCACGGAACGCGCCGCGCGTGGAATTGCCGAAAAAGGCGAGCGGGCGAATATAGGTGTCACACCGGCAGTCATTCTCCCGCGCCAGCGTGATGCACGCCTCGATCAACTCATCGCGGCTCCATTTCGGTTCCATGCGCATCAGTTTCATTGAGCGCATGAAGCGATCCATATGCTCGGTGAGGCGGAAGACGAAGAGTTCTTCCTTCTCATCGTTCCAGTAGCCACGGATGCCCTCGAAGACGGCAGCCACCGAGGACCAGCCGATCTGCGTCACATGCACCGTCGCGTCTTCCCACCTGGTCTGCGTGCCATTCCACCAGAGATGCTTTGGATGCTCGGCCATTCGTCATGCCCTCCCATTGTGTGCGCCGTTCTTTCGCCGCGCGGCGCGATGCGGTAGCCGTATCTGCACCGCCAGCATAGCACACCATCCCGGATGCCGAAACCCCCAATCTGCCGATCAAACAGACCAAAGGCACCCAATTGGATGCCTTTGGCTACGAAACGCTGGTGATTTGTACGAAGCGCCGCTGTTTCTACTCTTCCTCTCCCCCTCTCCATCGCGGGTGTCCTTTGGGCAGGTGAGAGGGGCTGGGATGAGATTCCCTTTACTTCGGCGCGTCGTGCGGGCTCTCGTCCGTCACGAAAACCGTGTCGTAGGCGCGGAAGAAGATGGAGTTGTTCGGGATGGTGTTACCCGGCTTGTTCCTCGGGAGGCCCGTCACCCACGGTTTGATCGCATTGTTGATCGTCTGCCAGTAGAGCGGCGCGTATGCATACTGCGTCTGAATGCGCGTCTCCGCCTGATAGTACAGATCGAGCCGTTTCTTCGGGTCCGTCTCCGCCCCCCCCTTCTTGATGAGATCGTCGAAGACGGGATCGTTGTAGGACTGGCGTGCCACCCCCTTATTGTGCAGCGAGAAGACGAGGTAGTACTCGTCGTGGGGGTCCGCGTAGTCCTGGAACCAGCGATAGAGCAGGAGCTGCAAATCGAGCGCGAAGCGCCGGTCATTCCAGACCTTTACCTCCAACGGCTCGATTACGATATCCATGCCGATCGCTTCCTTGACCTCGCGCGCGATCTCGTCCGGCGTCCCCGCCGGGATGTCGTAATCGGAGGAGTTGTAGGACATCGTCACCTTCGGCCAGTTGCGCCCACCCTCGAACGCCGTGCCCTTGAGCGCTTCGAGTGCCGCCTTCGGGTCGTACTTCTGGATGTTCTTCAGCTTGTTGTCGGCATCATCGAAGTAGCCGAAGACGCCCGGCGCGGTCATCGCGTAGGCGACGGTGTTCACGCCCTTGCCGACCTGATTGACGAGGCGATTCTTGTCCACCGAGAGAATCAGCGCCTTGCGGACTTCGAGTTTGTCGAAGGGCGGGTGGCCCGTGTCCGGCACGAGGAAGCGGGTGAAGGGATTGAGATACGGGAAGACCTGCGTCTTCAGTTTGGCGTCGGCCTTGAAGCGATCCACCTGTGTGGCCGGGATCGGCTGCCAGTCCACGTCGTTGTTCTCGAATGGGAGCGAACTCTTCGTGATGTCCGGGATAATCTTCGTGGTGACGTACTTCTGCCGGATTGCCTTGGCATTCCAGTACTTGTCGTTGCGGACGAAGTCCATTTGTACATTGTGCTTCCATGCGGTCAGCACGTACGGCCCGGCGCAAACGACCGGCGCGCCCGTCTTGCCCGGGTCCGTCCACGATGAGACGCCCTTCGCGTCCGCGTATTTCTTGACCTGGTCCTCGCGGCCGAGGAAGGCGGCGACGAAGGCGCACTGAGTAGGGATCAGCCCGGCGAAATCGCCACCGTTGATCACGACCGTACTGTCGTCCGGGGCGCTCACCTGGACACCCTGCGCCAGTTTGTCCAGT
Source organism: uncultured Thermomicrobia bacterium (assembly GCA_937968015.1). GTDB lineage: Bacteria > Chloroflexota > Chloroflexia > Thermomicrobiales > JALYUS01 > JALYUS01. Next base: position 20,496 of record CALBSO010000111.1, on the reverse strand, counting down.
TGGTCGGCGGGCGCCTTCACATCCGCGGCGTTAAACTCCTCCGCGCCCACGATAACGCCGTTCCAGTAGGAGCCGTAGCCGTTGCCGGTGCGCGGGTCAATCATCCGGCGCGTGGAATAGACGAAGTCCTTCGCCGTGATCGGGACGCCATCGCTCCAGGCCGAGCCCTTGCGCATCTTGAAGGTGTAGACCTTCCCGTTGTTCGAGTAGGACTCCGCGAGGTCCGGCAGGATCTGGAAATTCTGGTCATACTGGAGGAGGCCGGCGATATGCAACGTTGACCCGCCATTGTAGGTGTCCTGGGTGATATCGTTGTTGACCGGTTCCGCGGTGATCCAGTCGATGAGCACCTTCTTGCTGTCCGGCCCGGCTGCGGCAGCGGCGGACGGCGCGGTGGTGGCAGCAGCGGTTGTCGGGGCGGCAACGGTTGCTGCGGCAGCAGCGGTCGGCGCGGCAGCACTCGGTGCGGCGGCGGCGGTTGTCGGGGCGGCGGCGCTTGTCGCAGCCTTCGTTGGGGCAGGCGTCGCGGTTGGGCTGCTACTGCCGCCGCAGGCGGCGAGAGCGGCGGCGCCGGCAGCGGCGCTCGCCATCGCCAGGAAGGTGCGGCGGGGCATGCCCGCGCCGCGTAGGTTGCGCTCAAGCCGGGTGAGCATCTCCGGATCACGCAGGGCTTCACGAGAATCGGTCTGTTCTTCGCTGGTCATGGGACTTCCGCTCCTTGCTGTTTCCGGGTACCCGCACGCGCAGATACCGCTGTCGAGGAACCCTCGGAAGAACTACGTACCCCTGCAATCAAACAGTCGCCGCCATGTCTCTGGCCGCTTCTGGTGATGCCACCCAACCGAATCACGTCGTGGCGCTTCAGTGCCGGGTATGCTCGCATGGCGCGGTCGCACGCCCACATACGAATTATTCTGTCCCTTCAGATCGGAGAGTAGTGTAGCAAATCATGTCTGCGAGCGCAAGTGGAGATTTTTGCCGGTTGACATCCATACAGAGCGAGGTTTTTGTCGGTGGTAGCAGGCTGGAAAGCCTGCTACCACCTCATTCTTCGCGTAATTGGACGCCAGGCAAGCGAAAAGAGCATCCGAAATCGGATGCCCTTCTTGCTTCCCCCTCTCCATCGCTGACAAGCAATGGAGAGGGGCTGGGGGTGAGGTTCCCGTTACTTCGGCGGATCGTGCGGGCTGTCGGGCGTCACGTAGACGTAGTCCAGCAGCCGCGAGAAGATGTTCGTGTCGTAGAGCGTGTAGCCCTGCTTGTTCTTCGGGAACCGCGTCGCGTACGGCTTGATCGCGAGGTTGTCAACGCGCCAGTGGATCGGCATATATGCCCACTGCGTCTGGATGCGGACCTCCGCCTGATAGTACAGGTCCAGGCGCTTCTGCTTGTCCGTCTCCGCCGCCGCCTTCGTTGTCAGCTCATCGTAGGTTGGATCGGTGTAGGACTGGCGTGCGGCGCCCTTGTTGTGGATCGAGAACATCTGATAGTAGTTGTTGTGGGGATCCGGATAGTCCTGGTACCACCGATAGAGTAGGAGCTGCAAGTCCAGCTTGAACCGGCGCGCATTCCAGACCTTGGCGTCCAACGGCTCCACCTGGACATCCATGTTGATCGAGTCCTTCAACTGGCGCGCGATCTCATCGGGATAGCCAGTCGGGATATCGGAGTCGGAGGTGTTATAGGAGAGGGTGACTTTCGGCCAGTTCCTGCCGCCCTCGAACGTCGTCCCCTTCAATGCGGCGAGCGCTGCCGTCTTGTCGAACTTCTGCAAGTTCTTCAGTTTGTTGTCGGCGTCGTCGAAGTAGCCGAAGACGCCGGGAGCAGTCAGCGCGTAGGCGACGGTGTGGATCTTCCGGCCGACCTGGTTGACGAGGCGGTCCTTGTCAATCGAGAGGATCGTCGCCTGCCGGACTTCGAGTTTATCGAAGGGCGGGTGGCCGGTGTCCGGGAGCAGGAAGCGGATGCCGGGGTAGACGTACTGGAAGACCTGGCTCTTCAGTTTGGCGTCGGCCTTGAAACGATCCACCTCGGTGGAGGGGATGACCTGGTAATCTACGTCGCCATTCTCGAAGGGCAGCGTGCTCTTGGTTAGGTCCGGGATGATCTTGAAGGTGACGTACTTCTGCTTGATATTCGTGGCGTTCCAGTACTTGTCATTGCGGACCAAATCAAGCGACTGATTGTGCTTCCACGCGGTGATCTGGAAGGGGCCGCTGGCGAGCACCGGGCCGCCCGTCTTGCCGGGATCGGTCCACGGGGAGACACCCTTCGCGTCCGCGTACTTCTTGACGATGTCCTCGCGTGCGGTGACGGTTGCGGTGTAGGCGGACTGGTTCGGGATCAGGCCGGCAAACTTGTCGCCTGTGATCTCGAACGTGCTGTCATCCACCGCCTTGACGCCGACCGCCGCGGCAAGTTTGTCGAGGTCGGCAGCAGGGGCATCCGCTTTGGCACTGGACAAATCCGACGCGCCCTTGATGACGCCGTCCCAGAACGAGTTGTAGCCATTGCCGGTGCGCGGGTCAATCATCCGGCGGGTCGAGTAGACTAAGTCCTTCGCGGTGATCGGCTGGCCATCGCTCCAGACAATGCCCTTGCGGAGTTTGAAGGTGAAGACGGGGCCTTTGTTCGTGTACGACTCCGCCAGTTCCGGGACGAGGTTGAAGTCCTGATCGTACCGCAAGAGACCGACCATGTGCGCGGCGACGCCGCTGCAGTAGAGGTCGCGGTTGAAGTCATTGTCCACGGGTTCGGTGGTAAGGAAGTCAACGAAGACCTTCGTGCTGTCGGGGCCGGCGACGGCAGCGACGGTCGGTGCGGCCGCGACGGCGGATCCCGTGCTCGTTGTCGCTGCTGGCGCGGTCGTCGCGGCGGCGCTCGCCGCGGGCTTCGTCGCGGCGGCGGCCGTTGTCGGCGCGGCAGCGGACGCGGCAGCGGTTGTTGGCGCGGTTGTGGCGGCGGCGGATGCCGCAGCCTTGGTCGGCGCGACGGTCGCGGCGGTCGTTGCGGTTGGGCTGCTACTGCCGCCGCAGGCGGCGAGGGCGGCGGTACCGGCGGCGGCGCTCGCCATCGCGAGGAAGGTGCGGCGAGGCATGCCCGCGCCGCGCATGTTGCGCTCGAACACCGCGAGCGCCTCCGGATCGCGGAGCACCTGTGTGTGATCCCGGTTGTCCCCAGATTCCATCTGTTCCTCCAACTCTCCTCAAACCCGACGCCCTGTACCGTACACGGCGTCTCCCTGTGTCGGTCGTTCCCAACTGTGCTTTCCCTTTTGGGTCGTCTACAGTATAGCGTATTTCTTTCGCCTGTCTATCCCCCTCCTTTACATAACCGACACGCGGAACCTGACTGCAACGAGTGCAGGCGGATCATGCGTAATGGCAGGCGACCCAATGGTCATTCTCACGCGGCGTGAGCAGCGGCACATCCACCGCGCAATTTGGCCGCGCCATCGGGCAGCGCGTGTGGAATGGGCACCCGGACGGCGGGTTCGCCGGGCTGGGTACATCACCCGTGAGCACCATCCGGTTGCGCTTCAGACCCGGGCTGGGCACCGGGATCGCCGAAATGAGCGCTTTCGTGTACGGATGTGCCGGGTTCTCGGTGATCGTCTTGCTGTCGCCGATCTCCATCATCTTGCCGAGATACATCACGCCGACCCGGTCGGAGATGTGCGCGACGACGGCGAGGTTGTGCGCGATGAAGAGGTAGGTGAGGCCGAACTCGCGCTGCAAATCGCGCAGCAGGTTGAGCACCTGCGCCTGAATCGAAACATCGAGCGCCGAGACCGGTTCATCGCAAATAATCAATTGCGGATTGGGCGCGAGCGCGCGGGCGATGCCGATGCGTTGCCGTTGCCCGCCGGAGAACTCATGCGGATAACGGTTGACGAAGTACGAGTTGAGGCCGACAACGCGCAATAACTCGCGTACCCGCTCCCGCCGCTCCTCCCGCGTGCCGATACCGATGATATTCAGCGGCTCCGCGATGATCGAGCCGACGGTCATGCGCGGGTCGAGTGAGGCGGCGGGGTCCTGGAAGATCATTTGCAGGCCGCGGCGAACTCTCCGCAGTTCGTTGCCACCAATGCGGGAAATCTCACGCCCATCGAACATCACCCGGCCGCTTGTCGGCTCATAGAGTCGGATCACTGTCTGGCCGAGTGTCGTCTTGCCGCAGCCGGACTCCCCAACGAGGCCAAACGTCTCGCCCTTGCGGACGGAAAACGAGACGCCGTCCACCGCCTTGATTGTTGCGTGACGCCCGAAACCGCCGATGGGGAAATGCTTCTTGATGTCATCCACAACAAGGATGGCATCCTCCTCAATCGGCTTTGCGGTCGCCTCCATGACTTCCTGTGCCAACGTCGTCTCCTTCGGAGAGTAACAAGTCAAAAGTCAAAAGTAACAAGTACCAAGGGGTCGGAGTCTTCCTTTGACGTTCTCCTCGTTACTCAGTACTCGTTGTACCCTTTCTACATCGCACACGACGGTCGGCATGGCCATAGGCCTCACGCCATTTCCATCGAGAAAGAATGCTCCTCGTTACTCCTGCTCAATGGGGTGCCAGCACGCCGCGAGATGATTCGGCCCCATCACTTCCAGTTTCGGCGTTTCCTCGCATTGTGCGGTCCGGCGGGGGCAGCGCGGCCGGAATCGGCACCCTTTTGGCGGATCGCGCAAGTCCGGTGGCAGCCCGGCGATGGGATGGAGCGGCACCTTGACATCCTCACCGATGCGCGGCACGGAGTTCATCAGGCCAACCGTGTACGGGTGCCGCGGGTGGCTGAACAACTCCCCGACCGGCGCCATCTCAATGATCTGCCCGGCGTACATCACGATCACGCGCTGGCACATCTCCGCGACGACACCGAGGTCGTGCGTGATGAGGATGATCGCCGTGCCGGTCTCCTCGTTCAGTTTCCGCATCAGGTCGAGAATTTGCGCCTGAATCGTCACATCGAGCGCGGTCGTCGGTTCGTCCGCGATCAGCAGTTTCGGGTTGCATGCAAGGGCGATGGCGATCATCACGCGCTGCCGCATGCCGCCGGAGTACTGATGAGGGTAGGAATCGAGGCGTTCCTCCGCGCCGGGGATGCCGACCTGTTTCATCAGTTCAATCGCCCGTTGTCGCGCTTCCTCCCTGGACATGCGGAGGTGCAACATCAGCGGTTCGGTCAGTTGGAAACCGATCGAGAGCACCGGGTTGAGCGAGGTCATCGGGTCCTGGAAGATCATCGCCATATGATTGCCGCGCACCTTGCGCATCTCGAAATCATTCATTGAGAGAATGTCGTAGACCGTGTCGTCCACGCGGAAGGTGATCTGGCCGTCCACGATCCGGCCGGGCGGATTCGGCACGAGACGCATCAAGGAGAGCGACGTGACGGACTTGCCGCAGCCGGACTCCCCGACGATCCCGACCGTCTCCCCCTCGTCCACCGAGAACGAGACGCCGTCCACCGCATAGACGATCCCCGCGCGCGTGAAGAACTGAGTCTTCAGCCCATCCACCTCAAGAATTGGCTTCTTCCCATTCCCGCCCGCACCCCGCGCCGCCATCGCGCGCGATGCTACTGTTTCAACCACCCCATACCTCCCAGAGTCAAAAGTAACGAGTAACGAGTGATATGCGCTTGCTCGGTTGTAGTAGGACGCACGCAGTTCGCGAGAGAATGCGGTGGTGGCGGGCTTTAGCCTGCCTCTCTGTGGCAGGCTAAAGCCCGCCACCACCAGGGAAATCACCAACTACGTGCGTTCTATGTAGTTCTCCTCGCTCCTCGTTACTCGTTACTTCTCTAGTTGTTGCCCTTCGGATCGAGGGCATCGCGCAGGCCATAACCGAGTAGAATGAACGCGAGCATCGTCAGCATGACGCAGAGGATTGGGATGATCGCCAGGTGCGGATCGCTGCGGAGAAACTGCTGCCCCTCGGCGACCATGTCACCCCACGACGGGTTCGGCGGGCGGATGCCGATACCGATGAATGACAGGAATGCCTCCGAGAAGATCGCGGTCGGGATCGCGAAAGTTGTGGAAACAATCAGCGGCGTCAGGGTGTTCGGCAGGAGATGCCGCAGGATGATATACGTCCCGCCCGCGCCCGCCGTGCGCGACGCTTTGATATAGTCGAGCTCTCTCAGCGAGAGCATCTGCCCGCGGGTCAGCCGCGCGATCGTCACCCAACTGGTGATGCTGATCGCGAAGATGATATTGAAGACGCTCGGGCCAAAGGCGGCCAGCATGATGATCGCGATCAAGAGCGGTGGCAACGTATTGAAGAGATCCGTCACGCGCATCAGCCCGGTGTCCGTGTTCCCGGCGAAGTAACCGGCGACAGAGCCGATGAAGACCCCGATCACCAACTGCATGGCGACCGAGCCGAAGCCAACGAGCATCGAGGTGCGCGCGCCGTACATGATCCGCGTGAAGACATCGCGGCCCACATTGTCGGTGCCGAAGAGGAACCAATAGTTCGGGCGCGTCCGGTAGAATTCGCCGGGCACTTTTTCGGCGAAGCCATACGGCGCAATGACATTCGCGAAGGCCGCACAGAAGAGGACGAGCAGAATGAAGGCGAGACCGAGCACCGCGAGTTTGTTCCGCAGGAGGCGATAGATCGCGTCCTTCAACAGACTGCTTTGCTTGACACGTTGCTCCTCAATGAACGGGAGCGCGACTGCCGTCGTATCGCCAGTCGCTGGCCCCACGGGTATTACGGGCTGAAACTCGCTGCGATCAGAGATTGCCACAGAGAGACTCCTTCCGCCTACCCGCGACCAACGAAGCGAACGCGCGGATCAATCATGCCATAGACGACATCGAAGACGAGCGTCATCACCGTAAGGAACGCACCGAACAAGAGGAAGATCGCCATAATCATCGGGTAGTCCCGGTTATTCAGGCTCGTGACGAAGTATTTGCCAATGCCGGGGATGCCAAACGTCTGCTCGACGACGAACGTCCCCGTGCCGATACCGGCGAAGATCGGGCCAATCAGGGTGATCGCGGGCATCAGCGCGTTCTTGAGGACATGCCGCCCGATGACGCGCTGTTCACCGACACCCTTCGCGCGCGCCGTCCGCACATAATCCGAGCGGATCGCGTCGAGCATCGTCGCACGGGTATAACTGGTGATCGTCGCAAGGGGGAGGAAGGAGAGGGCGAGCACCGGGAGAATGTAATCCTTTGGCGTCCCGCTCCACGTTGTTTTGAAGCCGAGGTTGAGATGGAATGTCCCCGGCAAAACGATGACGGTCAGGAAGAGCAGGAGGAACGCGGCGACGAAGTTCGGCAGGCTCGCGCCGATGATGGCGAGCAGTGTGCTCAAGTAATCGAGCGGACCATTTTGATTGACCGCGGCGAGCACACCGAGCGCGATGCCACCGACGAAGGAGAAAATCGTGGCGATGAAGCCGATTTTCAGGCTAACCGGGAATTGCTCGCGGATAATTTCCTGCACCTTGCGGCTCTTGAAGAAGGTGCTGTATCCGAATTCGCCATGCAGCACATTGCCGATCCAGACCACATACTGCACCGGCAGCGGCTTATCGAGGCCGTACTGCTTATTCAGGTTCTCGATGTAACCTGCGGTCGTTTTTTCGGCCTGGAACGGGCTGCCCGGCGTCGCGTGCATGAGAAAAAAGATCGCCAGAGACATCAAGAGGAGGGTCGGGATCATCCAGAGGATGCGCCCCGCGATGTACCTGCCCATGCCGAACCTCCGATTGCACCCTCTACAGTGAAGTCCCGCCCCGTATGGGGCGGCCCGTCAATGATTGAGTCGAATGCTCAAATGGCCATTCGTTGCTTCATTCGCCCGGAATGTAGCACGTCCATAACCCCGTGTCAATCAAACGATTTCGCGATCTTCACGCACGGTTTTTGTGCAGTTACACGATGCACATTCTCACGTATCTGCCCATCGTCACCTGAGTATTATTCCATGAAGCGGTAGCGCACGAGCGACGCGATCACCGCAAATGCATCCCGCCAGTTGATTTTCTTCCCTTCATCGAACTCGCGGCCATTATACGAGATCGGCACCTCGTAAATGCGGTAGCCACGCTTGAGGATTTTCGCGGTCATCTCCGGGTCGAAGCCCCAGCGATGCTGTTTGAGGGTGAAGGACCGCGCAACCTCGCGCGTGCAGAGCTTGTAGCATGTCTCTATGTCCGTCAGCGTCGTGTTGTAGAGCATATTTGCGAACATCGTGAGCAGTTTGTTGCCGACCTGATGCCAGTAATACATCGCCTTGTGCTCACCGAGGAAGCGTGAACCGTAGACGACGCTGCTCCGCCCCTCGAGGATCGGCCGCAGAAGGGTTGGGTAGTCGCGCGGGTCGTATTCCAGATCGGCGTCCTGCACGAGCAGGAAGTCGCCGGTCGCGTGTTCGATCCCGGCGCGCACCGCCGCGCCCTTCCCCCGATTGCGCGGTTGGAGGAAGACGCGCACGCCGGGCAACTCCGCGAGGCCCGGCAGCAAATCCCGCGTGCCGTCCGTTGAGCCATCATCTATCAGCACGATTTCGGTCGTGAGACGCTGCGTGCTGAGGTCCACATCCCGGATGCGCCGGACGATCTCCGTCAGCGTCTCGCGCTCGTTGTAGACCGGCACGATGACCGACAGTGTGCGCCACAGCGATGGGGCAGGTTCTTCCGGCCATTGCCAGGACATGCGGCGATGCCTCCTCCGGGAGTCGTCGGTCGTCGGTCGCCAGTCGTCAGGACAGCGCGACGTTCGCTCTGCGTAGGATAGTATCGCATCACTGCGATTGACGCATCTCAGGGGTCGGAGAGGGGACGCGGAGACGATCGCAGAGCGCCGGGAGCGACTCGAAGCGGAATGGATGCGCCCGCCGCGCGATCTGCGCCCTCAGTTCGTCCACAGTGCGGCGCGCCCGCTCCACGATGCGCGGAGGGTAGTGATAGCGCGCAGCATATTCCACGAACTCGTCTTCATCGTGCAGTTCGACGCGCCCATCCGGGAAAATTACCAGATCGAGGTCGAGATCGGTGTACGCGATGATTGGTTCAGGCTCGATCCGCCAGCGCGGCGCCTGAGCGACATTGCAGTAATAGCCGCGCAAGTCGCCGGATGCCGCGTCGTATCCCGCGATGACATTCCACCAGCGGTCGCGCCAGAAGAACTCCGCCGTCACATCGCCGGGCCGGAAGATCGGCGAGCGCCCTGCTACCTCCGGCCCGAAGACGCCTGAGACGATGAGATGGCACGGCCGCCATCGCAACACGCGCACGGGATAGGAGAATCGGGGCCGATCCCCCGTCCGCGCGTGGTACAGCGCGACGCGTGCCTCTGTTGGTTCGGTGTTCACTTCCATCGGCGCGGTGGCCTCGCCTGTAGGGGCATCCCTTGTGGGTGCCCTCCCGAGAAGGGTACCCACAAGGGATGCCCCTACAATGGAAAAGGCTAGAGGATAAAATTGCTCAAATCCTCGTCGGCGGCGATGTCGCCGACCTTGTCGCGGACGTAGGTGGCGTCAATCGTGATCGTCTGACCGCGAAAGGTGGTGGCGTCAAACGAGAGGTGCTCGATGACGCGCTCGACAATCGTCGCGAGTCGCCGCGCGCCGATGTCCTGCGTGCGATTGTTGACATCCGCAGCCAGGCGGGCCATCTCCTCCAGGCCGTCGTCCGTGAATCCGATCTCCACGCCCTCGGTAGCGAGCAACGCGACGTATTGCTTGGTCAGCGCGTTACGCGGCTCTTTGAGAATGGCGAGGAGGTCCGTCTCGGTCAGGCTCTGCAACTCGACGCGGAGCGGGAACCGGCCTTGCAATTCGGGGATGAGGTCGGATGGCTTCACGCCATGGAAACTGCCCGCCGCGATGAAGAGAATGTGGTCAGTTTTCACGGGGCCGTAGCGCGTCATCACGACGGAGCCTTCGACGATGGGCAGCAAATCCCGCTGCACGCCCTCGCCGGAGACATCCGCGCCGTACTCACCGTTACGCGAGATCGTTTTGTCAATCTCGTCAATGAAGACGACGGCAGCATCCTCGGCGCGGCGGATGGACTCGTCCACCACGGCGTCGAAGTCCACCATTCGGTACGCTTCCTGTTGCGTGAGAATGCGCCGCGCGTCACGGACGCTGACGCGGCGGGAGCGGCGGCGCGACGCGTTGCGGCTCAAGTCGTCGAGGAAGTCGCCGTAACTGCTCTCGTCGTAGGGGCCGTCATCGCTGTACTCATCGAAGAACTGCTCGATGTCAATCTCGACCGTCACATCTTCGAGCAGGTCTTGATTGAGCATTTCCAGCAGCTTCTTCCGTTGCCGCCGCTGCCGTTGCGCGGCGCCGGCGCTCTCCGCTTCCGGTTCCGGCTTCTCCGGCAGCGCGCCATTGCGCCGGTTCGCGCGCGGGCGGCGGTCGTGGTCCGTTTGCTCGAGGAGATAGGTGAGGAGCCGCTCCCGCGCGGCGACCTCCGCCTGGCTCTTCACCGCTTCCAGCCGCATCGAATGCAGGTTGGAAATCGAAACCTCGACGAGATCGCGGATGATGGACTCGACATCGCGCCCAACGTAGCCGACCTCGGTGAACTTCGTCGCCTCGACCTTGATAAAGGGGGCGTCCACGATCTTCGCGACACGGCGGGCAATCTCCGTCTTGCCGACGCCCGTCGGCCCCATCATCAGGATGTTTTTCGGCGTCACCTCATCGCGCATGTCCTCGCTCAGGAGTTGCCGCCGGAAGCGGTTGCGGAGCGCGATGGCGACGGCGCGTTTCGCCTCGTTCTGCCCGATAATGTACTTATCGAGTTCCGCGACGATTTCGGCGGGCGTCATCGCCGCCGGTGGCGTTATTTCGGCGACGGTCGGCACGACGCCGTTCGGTGGGCTGGCGTTCGCGGCCTGGGGTGGCTGGCGGGTATCGCGGGCGGTAACATGTTCCGTTGCGCTCATCGTACAGTCCTTCGGCGATACGGCAGGGCGGATTCTTCCTTGCCGACCGTCAGCACGGTAATGTGGTCATTGGTATAGATGCAGGTGTCGGCGGCGATGTGCATCGCTTTATCGGCGATCTCCTTCGCGGAATACGTTGTTCCATCAAGATACGCCTTTGCGGCGGCGAGCGCGAACGGCCCGCCGGAGCCAATGGCGATCACGCCCTCGTCCGGCTCGACGACGTCGCCCTCACCGGAGAGGACAAGGATTTGCTCGCTGTCCGCGACGAGCAATTGCGCTTCGAGGCGGCGCAGGTAGCGATCGGTTCGCCATTCCTTCGCCAGTTCGACAGCGGATTTGCGGAGATTGCCGCTGTGCTCGTCCAGTTGCGCCTCGAACTTCTCGAAGAGCGTCAGCGCGTCCGCGACGGCGCCGGCGAACCCCGCCAGCACCCGGCCATCGCCGAGGACGCGGACTTTTTTCGCGCCGTGCTTCATCACGACATCGCCGAAGGTAATCTGCCCGTCGCCCGCCATCGCCACAATGTCGCCACGTTTCACCGCGAGGATTGTCGTGCCGTGTGCGCGGGGCAGGGATAACTCATTCATATATGGCATGGATATCTGTCGTTTCCTTTGCTGAACGTTCCTCAGTCATCAATGCAGCGTACCACCGCGCTATGCGGGCGGCAACGCGAGGCGGCAATGAGCAATGAGCAATGAGTTGGGCAACCCCTCGGAACCGCATTGCGCATTGCTTGTTACTTTCGGCTAATCCGCCGAGATCGCGACGGGTGCGGGGGCAACTTTGCGCGGGTCGGTATTGGTGGTGTAGTCGCAGTCGGGGTAGCGGTTGCAGCCCCAGAAGACGCGGTTGCCCTTGCGCGTCTTGCGCTGGACGAGTTCGCCGGTGGCGCACTGCGGGCAATGCACGCCCGTCGTCACTTCTATCTTCCTGCTCGTCTTGCAGGTCGGGTAATCCATGCAGGCGATGAAGCGGCCGTAACGTCCCGTCTTGATAACCATCGGTTTCCCACAGGTCGGGCAGATGTCGCTGGTTGGCTCGTCCGGCGCCTTCTCATACTGTGGTGGCGCGCCGGAGCCGTCGAGTTGTTTCGTGTTCTTGCACTCCGGGTAGCCGGAGCAGGAGAGAAAGCGGCCGTAGCGCGAGACGCGGATGACCATCGGCTTGCCGCAAACCTCGCAGATTTCGTCTGTCTCCTCGCCCTTGACCGCGCCGCCATCAGCCTCCGCTTTCTTCGCGGTCGCATCGAACGGCCCGTAGAACTGGCGGAGCACCGGCACCCACGCGGTCTTGCCTTCCGCCACATCATCCAGCCGCTCTTCCATTTGCGAGGTAAAGCCGTAATCCACGATCTCCGGGAAGTTCTTGACGAGCACGTCCGTGACAATCGTGCCCAACTCGCTCGGCACGAGCACTTTCTCGTCCTTCGTCACATAGTTGCGATTCATGATCGTCGCGATCGTCGGTGCGTAGGTACTCGGTCGGCCGATGCCGAGTTCTTCGAGCGCCTTGACGAGCGTCGCCTCGGTGTAGCGGGGTGGTGGTTGCGTCCAGTGCTGCTCCGGGAAGAGATTGATGAGGTCCACCGGCTCATCCGCCTGAAGCGCGGGCAGCGCGTCCTTGTCGAGTTCGTCGTCACTGTCGCCCGCGTCGCGGCCCTCCCGGTAGACTTCCAAAAAGCCGGGGAAGCGGATCACTGAACCGCTTGCGCGGAAGATATACGCGGTGTCGCGCGTCGGCGGTGTGCCGAGGATGTCCACTTGCGTGACATCGAAGACCGCCTGTGCCATCTGGCTGGCGACGAATCGCTGCCAGATCAGCCGGTAGATGTTGAACTGCTGCGGGTTGAGATACGGGCGCACGTCCTCCGGTGTCCGGGCCGGATCGGTCGGCCGGATTGCCTCGTGCGCTTCCTGTGCGCCCTTCGCCTTCGTGCGGTAGAAATTCGGCTTCGTCGGATAGAAGTCGCCACCGTAGCGGGAGACGATCACCCGCCGTGCCGCCTCCCGCGCCTCATCCGAGACGTTGACTGAATCTGTGCGCATATAGGTAATCAGGCCGACCTCACCCTCCTTGCTGGAGAGTTTGATGCCCTCATAGAGTTGCTGCGCGATGCGCATTGTACCCGCGACTGCGTAGCCATGCTTGCGTGACGCCTCCTGCTGCAGCGTGCTTGTCGTGAACGGCGGCGCGGCGTTGCGTCGTCGCTCGGTCTTGGTCACTTCCTTGACGGCGTAGGCCGCGCCCGTCAGGCCATCGAGGACGGTTTGCGCGTCTCCCTGCACCTTCAGATCGGCCTTCTTCCCATTGATCTGTGTCAGGCGGGCGTGGAAGAGATCGCGCGGCGTGCGTTCCCGGCCAGTAATTTTGGCGAAATCCGCCTCCACGGTCCACGATTCCTCCGGCACGAAGGCGGCGATTTCCCGTTCCCGATCCACGACGAGCCGCAAGGCGACGGATTGGACGCGTCCGGCGGAGAGGCCGCGCGTCACTTTCTTCCAAAGAAAAGGCGACAGGCGGTAGCCGACGATACGATCGAGCACACGGCGCGCCTGCTGCGCGTCCACGAGATGCATATCTATCTCGCGCGGGTTCGCGATCGCGGCGCGCACGGCGTCCTGCGTGATCTCCTGGAAGGTGACGCGATGCACCGGCTTGTCGCGCGTCGGTGTCGTCGCCTTGACGACGTGCCAGGCGATCGCTTCTCCCTCACGGTCGGGGTCGGTAGCGAGGTAGACGGCGCTCGCGCTCTTGATCGCCGCCCTCAGTTGCTTGACGGTGTCCGTCTTATCTTCGGTGACGACATAGGTCGGCGCGAAGTCGTGTTCGAGGTCAATGCCGATGCCACGATCCGGCAAATCGCGCACATGCCCCATCGAGGCGCGCACCGCGTAGCCGGGGCCGAGATACTTCGTGATCGTCTTCGCCTTCGCGGGCGATTCGACGATCACGAGCCGTGCGCCTTCCGCGATTGGCGGCATCGTGTATTTCCCACCGGACGCCGATCGCGTGCGTGTGCCGGTGTTGGCTGACCGGCTCCCGGTCGTGCGGCGCGTTGTGGGCGCTTTCGTCGCGCTCGCCGTGGTCTTGGTCGTAACGCGCTTTGTCGGCTTCTTCGTGGGCGCTTTGGTCGCGGCGGACGTGCGGATGCGCGTCGTCTTCGCCGGTGCTTTCGTCTGTATCGTTTCGTTGGGCATTGCGCCCCTCCTGTGTACGTTCACATCTCACCCGCGCTAGCGTAGCAGAAAAGATGCCGTCGGTGTCAAGACGACGCATCAATTGGTACAACACATAGAACGGGCTTTCTAATCCCAAGAGCGACGACCTATGCAATGCACATTGCGCATTGCGCATTGCTCTCGTTTAGTGATGGCTCGTCAGTCGCTCGACGACTTTCTTGACATCCTGTGCGCGGCTGCGGGGGATGATGAGGACGGCGTCGGAGGTATCCACGATGATCAAGTCCTCGATGCCAACCGTCACGATCAGGCGATCCCGACCATGGACGAGCGTGCGCTTCGTCTCGATGGCGAGGTGCGTCGTGCCAATCGCCACATTGCCGTCATCGTCGCCCTGCATGAGCGAGGCGAGCGTGTCCCAGTCGCCGACATCGTTCCAACCGGGATCGCAGGGCACCGTGACGAGCGGATGGAATTTCTCCATGATCCCGACATCAATGCTCACCTTGCCGAGTGTCGGGAAGACGGATTCGAGGGTCTCGACGTATGTATCGGTGCCGATGGCGTCTTTGATCTGCATCAGGCCCGCGTACGTCTCCGGCAGATGCGCGGCGAACGCATCGAGGAGCGTCTGGACGCGGCAGATGAAAAGCCCCGCGTTCCAGACGAAGTTGCCGGTGGCGAGATACGCTTCCGCCGTTTCGCGCGCGGGCTTCTCCACGAAGCGCACCGCCTCGCGCACGCAAAGATCATCTTCCTGCCGTGTGATACCCGCGAGTTCGATGTAGCCATAACCCGTCGCGGCGAACGTCGGCGTGATGCCGATGGTGACAATCGAGCCGTCCTGGGCGGCGTGCGCGGCGAGGGCGACGGCGCCGCGCAGGATGTCCGGCTGGAGGATGACATGATCGGCCTGGAAGGAGGCGAGCGTCGCGTCGGGGTCCCGGTGCGCGAGATGGATGGCGGCGAGGCCGAGGGCGGGGCCGGTCTCCCGCGCAACGGGTTCGACGACGATATGATCGGCGGGTACTTCCGGGATCTGGCGCGCAACCTCCGGCGCGTGCGCCGCGTTGACCGCGATAAACAACCGCTCCGGCGCGATCAGTGGCGTGAGCCGCGCGACGGTCTCTTGCAGCATACTCCGGTCACCAAGCAGGTTCAGGAGTGGCTTCGGCCGGTTCTGGCGAGAGAGCGGCCAGAGCCGCGTGCCGCCGCCGCCCGCAAGGATCACCCCATAGAGATTCACACTGCCCTCCTGCCGCAAGTCCCAAAGTCTGCCCATAATCGTCGCATCCATGAGCGCTGAGGCAATCTACTTGACCGCTAATACGCAGAAGCCGGCTGGCCCATCCGGGGTTGCCTGCGTCTCTACGCGTACATCCGCAAACCCCGCAGCCCGGACGACCTTCTCCACCTCGCCGGGACCGAACAGTCTCGCTCCGGCCTGGCTCAGGCCGGATGCGGCTCTCGGCGGCATGCGCTCCCGCTCCTGGTAGGCGAGTGCTAACGTACCGCCGGGCCGCAGCACCCGTCGTAACTCGCGCACTATGGCGACCGCGTCCGGCCAGAAGTAGATGACGTGCGCGCCACACGCCTTATCGAACGTTGCGTCGTCGTAGGGCAGGGATCTGGCGTCGCCCTGGCGAATCTCCAGCCGCCCGGCGGCAATCGCATCGGCATGCCGGGAACGCGCCTGCCGGACCATCAACCCCGACGCGTCAACGCCCGCGACGAGACCGCCCGAAGCGCGGGCGAGGAGTGCGGCGAGTGCCACGCCGGGGCCGAACCCAATCTCCAGGACATGATCCTGGGGCGCGACCGCCAGGAGCTCGACCATCCAGAGGTTAAGCGGCGCGTTGCCCCGGCGCATCAGTCGGGCGGCGAGCCGACCGAGGGGGCCACGCGGACGCCCGAACTGTCTGCCGAAAGTCCGTCCAAATCGCTTCATGGCTGATGCCTCCTTACCATAGCGCCTGTCTCAGGCTGCCACGACCTTGCGCCGAGAGCGGCGGGAGCGCTCGGTTCCCCGATGGGCATAAGAGCGGTCTGCATCCCACTCCTTGCATGGTCTCATGGCTATGTCCGCCACGGGTGACCCACTGGTTCACTCATATCGAGGTAGCGTCACCCACTGACCCATTCCTCCGACCGCTTCACGTACAATACGGATTATGCGCGCACGTACAATTGCGGCCCCGCCGGGCGCACCACACCGGTCAGTTGCAACTGCACGAGCAGCCCATTCACATCGCTGATTGGCAGGCCGCAGGCGCGGCAGAGATCGTCAATATGGGATGGTTCCGCGCTCAATGCACCGAGCAGCGCCTCCGCACCGGGCACGCCGGGTAAGGTGGGAAGAGCCTGCTGGGTTGCGTGTTGCTCGCGCCGAATTTCCAGCCGCAGTTCGGCGAGAATATCATCCACGCTCGTGACGAGCCGCGCGCCATCCTTTATCAGCGCGTTGCATCCCGCGCTCATCGGGCTGAGGATGCTCCCCGGAACGGCGAAGACATCTCTGCCCTGATCGGCGGCGAAGTCGGCGGTGATCAGCGCGCCGCTTTTGCGATCGGCCTCGACGATCACGACGCCGAGGGCGAGGCCGCTGATGATCCGGTTGCGCGCGGGGAAATTCGCCGGATCAATCCGCGCGCCGAGCGGGTATTCGGTGATCAATGCGCCTCCGCCCTCGGCGATCCGCGCGGCGAGGCTCCGATGCTCCGGTGGATAGATCGTGTCCATGCCGTGGCCGAGCACCGCGAGCGTGCGGCCACCGGCGGCGAGCGCGCGGTCGTGCGCGATGCCGTCTATCCCCTTTGCCAGCCCGCTGATAACCGTCACGCCGACCGCGGCGAGATCGGTCGCGATCCGGTGCGTCACCTCGCGGCCATATGCGGTCGCACGGCGCGTGCCGACGACCGCGACCGCCAGGGTGTCATCCGCCGTCAGCGCGCCACGAATGAAGAGAATCGCGGGCGCCGAGGCAATCGAGCGGAGGCGTTCGGGGTATTCATCGTCGTTCCAGGTGAGCACAGTGATGCCTGCTTGCACCGTCCGCTCCCATTCGGTCGCCGGGTCGAGCGTCCCGAACGCTTTCATGGCGCTGGCGGTGGTCCGTTCATCCAGCCCTGCACCCCGGAGATCGAGCGCCCGGCCATTCCACGCCGCTTTCAATGTCCCGAAGGCGCGGGCGAGCAGCCGCAGGCGCGCCGGTCCAATACCCGGCACGCGCGCCCATGCAACCCAATATGCTCGCTCCTCCGTCTCCGTCATGCACGGCAGTATACACGGTGGCGGGTTCGGAGTTCGGAGTTCGGAGTTCGGGGATAGATTTCTTCGAACTCCGAACATCGAACATCCTTGACGCCTCCGACGGGGACGCGCATCATGGAATGGAGAGAGCCTTGCTGTGACAATGAAGGGAGCCACCATGAAAATCGGTATCTTCGATCCGCTCTTTGATAGCCAGCCGATTGAAGCAATGCTCGACTTCGTCGCCGAGGCCGGTTGCACGGCGGTAGAGATCAGGACAGGCCGCTATCCCGACACGCCACATATTGATGTGGATGCCCTGCTCGCGGATGACGGCAAGGCACGGGAGTATAAGGCGCTCTTTACGTCGCGCGATTTGGAAATCTCCGCTCTCTCCTGTCACGGCAACCCGCTGCACCCGAATAAAGAACAGGCGCGGAAGAGTGACGCGATCTTCCGCAAGACGGCAGCGCTCGCCCAGAAATTGGAGCTGCAAACGATCGTCTGTTTCTCCGGCTGCCCCGGCGACTCGGAGGGCTCAAAATATCCGAACTGGGTGACGTGCCCGTGGCCGGATGATTTCCTGACGATCCTCGACTGGCAGTGGAACACGGTCGCCATCCCCTACTGGCGCGAGGCGGGGAAATACGCCGAGGAGCGCGGCGTGCGTGTCGCCTTCGAGATGCATCCCGGCTTCATTTGCTACAATCCAGAGACGATGCGCAAGATGAGTGATGCCGTCGGCCCGGTGATCGGCGCGAATGTGGACCCGTCGCATCTCTTCTGGCAGGGGATTGATCCGTGTCAGGCGCTACGCTATTTGAAGGAGATCGTCTACTACGTCCACGCGAAGGATACCGCGATCAACCCGTACAATGTCGCGATGCATGGTGTGCTCGACACAAAGCACTATTCGGACATCCCGAACCGGGCGTGGATTTTCCGCTCTGTCGGCTATGGCCACGATTTGCTCTTTTGGCGGCAGTTCGTCTCGACCCTCCGGGAAATCGGCTTCGACGGCGTTCTCTCCATCGAGCACGAGGACGCGCTGGCCTCTCCGAACGAAGGCTTCCTGAAAGCCGTCGGCACGCTGAAGGACGCAATCTTTACGGAAAGCACCGGCGGGATGTGGTGGGCGTAGAGGCGCCTACCCCCTGCCCCCTCCCGAAAAGGACCGACCATGTCACTCCGTCTCGCCG
This sequence comes from uncultured Thermomicrobia bacterium, assembly GCA_937968015.1. GTDB lineage: Bacteria > Chloroflexota > Chloroflexia > Thermomicrobiales > JALYUS01 > JALYUS01. The sequence continues at coordinate 1,941 of CALBSO010000111.1, read as the reverse complement.
TTCAGGAAAACCTCTTGCCCGCGCCATCGCTCGAAATGAAGTTCGAGCAGGCGGCGACCTGGGGCTACGATGCCATCGAGGTACGCGGCGACACCTTACGTGCCGAGCATCGCGCGATTGCCCAACTCGTGCGCGGCGGCACGGCGCGTGTGGCGGGAATCGTCGGGGGGTACCGCGGCTGGCCGGTCGCGGCGGACCCGGACGAGCGGCTGCAATGCCTGGAGGACATCGCGCGGCTGCTGACGTACGCGGCGGAAGTCGAGGCGGCGGGCGTGATCGTCGTGCCGATCTATGGCTATTCGGACCAACTGCCCTTCGCGCAAAAACGGGATGCAATCGCGGACGAGGAACGGCTGGCCGACGCGCTCCATGAACTGACCGAGTTCGCGGCGTCCGTCGGCTCGACGGTGATCCTTGAACCGCTCAATCGTTACGAGACGCACCTGATCCACCGCTTGGAGCAGGGCGTCGCGTGGTGCGAGCGGATTGGCAGCGAGCGGATGCGATTGCTCGGTGATCTCTTTCACATGAACATCGAGGAGCGCGATCCGGTGACGGCGCTTCATATGGCGCGGCAATATCTCGGCTACGTCCATCTCGCAGACAACACGCGGCTGGAACCGGGCACAGGCATCTCTGACTTCATGGCGGCCTTCCGCGAACTGCGCGACATCGAATACGACGGCTATTGCGCGCTGGAATGCAATCTGTCCGGCCGCGCAGACGAGATTCTGCCGCGCACGGCCCAGTTCGTCCGCTCACTGTGGGGTGACTAACACCGGCGGTGATTGGCAACCTCCGTCAAGCAGTCAAATCCCGCCGATCCAACGACGAAATGAATCGCGAATCGGCCCGCTCGTTACCCCTGAGTGCCGCACGGTGGCTGCCCATTACCGGCGAGACCGATCGTCCGGTCCGGCGCTCATCGTTTCGCGTGCAAGACGGATCGCCTCCGGTAGCGTCAGTGCGCGACCCGTCGCGAAGGCGCCGGAAGCAGTCGTCGCGCCCAGCGCTGCGCGAATGAGCGCCACCATGCGCTGCTCCTCTTCCCCATCCTCATCCGTCGGCGCCACCACGCCGTGTATCGTGCGTATCCCTTCCACCGCGCCCCAGAGCCGCGCCGCCCGCTCCGCCTCCCCCCGCAGCACCGCCACCCGCGCCGCACCCGCGATCGTCTTGGCGATCTCCCCCGCGTTCCCTTGTTCGGCACGCAGCGCGAGGCATTCCGCCAGCGCCGTTGCCGCACCGTCGGCATCCCCGCGCTGCACCGCGACCATGCCGAGGTTGTACAACGTCCACGCTACCTGCTCCGCAGCCCCCAACTCGCGGAACCGCCCCAATCCCTCCTCGAGATACTGCACGGCGCCCGCGTCATCACCCGCGCGGCGGGACAGTTCGCCCAGACTCGTCAGCGAGGTCGCGATCGCACCCGGTTCATTGACCGACCGCCGCAGCGCCAACGCCTCCTCCATCAGCGCGCGAGCGGTCCCGTAGTCCCGCTGGCGCATCGCGAGCCCGCCGAGGCCGTGGATGGCATGCGCCATCCCCCACGGTTCATTGATCGCCCGGTGCACGGCAAGACTGCGCTCGTAGGCCGCGTGCGCCGCGTCCGGGTCATCCGTCGCCAGCATCTCGCCGAGCCCGAAGTGCACCATGCCGAGGAGCCACGGGTCGTCCACGGTTTCGACCACCGAGACACCCTCCGTCATCACTGCGTGTGCCGCTTCCGCGTCTCCCTGGTAGAGCAGGGTGAGCGCGAGGTTGAGGAGCGCCTGCCCGAGGCTTCGCCGGTCGCCGAGCACCCGAAAGCGCGCCACACTCTCGGCGAGCATCGTGGCGGATCGCGCGAACTCGCCCATATTCCACGCGATCGCGCCCGCAGTATTTAACCAATGGTGCGAGTTGACGTGGACATGGGACGGCTTGATGCTGAAGGTGTCG
>CALBSO010000110.1 GCA_937968015.1 uncultured Thermomicrobia bacterium | reverse complement strand
CGACTTGTCCCTCATAGCGGAAGAAGCCACTGAAACGCTCCTCCCCCTCGCAGAAAAACGCGGCCTCACCATCGAAACCTCCGGCGACATGACCCCCACCATCGGCTCACACGCGCTCCTGCTGCAGTTGGCTACCAACCTCGTGCACAACGCGATCGTCCACAATCTGCCTGTGCCTGAACAGGGCGCCGTGTGGATCACGACCAGCGTTCACCCCAAGAGTGTGGTGCTCACTGTCGAGAACACCGGCGAGAAGCTCACCCCACAGGTAGTTTCCACGCTTGTCGAGCCGTTTCGTCGCGGCACCGAACGCATACGCACCGACCACGCAGGTGTCGGCCTCGGCCTGGCAATCGTCAAAAGCATCACCCAAGCACACGACGGAACCCTCACCCTCACCCCCCGGGCCGCTGGCGGGCTCCGCGTCACGGTGCAACTACCCGCCGCTCCCCCCATCCGCATGGCTTATCAGGATGGGCAATCTACCAAAAATCTAATGTGATTCGTTCCGGAAATGGTTATTCCCGGCCCTTGCTCGCGCTTGCCAGAAGTGAGAATGGTTCCGTAAAACGTACCGACACCATCATTCTCTGAACCACATGACGAATACCAACCAAATACCCATTAAGAGCAAAACACCGGTTTCTTCGTCTAACCTCCCTTAGACGAAGAAACTCCCCGCGCGCGCCCCTTTTGTAACCTGCAACGGTAAACTGCACTGATGTTGCAACGATATCCTGCACCCTCCCCAGCTCAGGTCGCACCAATTACCGGGACGCTCCGAACGTCGGTCTGCGGGCGATGTCGGCGCGCCCATCCGCTCAGTGGTGTGCTGGCGGCCCCATAAACTCAACCTGGTGCCGTCGGCAGATTGCCATCGCCCGCTCCCTGTCTGGCGGGCCTGCCGCCTCAGCCGCCAGCGCGGCGAGGTCGGCGAAGAACGCCTCCATCCCACCCGGCGTGAAGGTGGCCGCATACCGCCCCTCCGACGCGCCGATATTGCGATAGTTGTGCGGCGCGCCGCCGGGGACGTGTACCGTGTCGCCCGCCGCAGCGCGGAACGTGTACGCGCCGTCCGCGCCCATTGCCGAGAACTCGTACTCTCCCGCGAGGATGACGAAGGTCTCAGCCGCCGGATGGGTATGCAGCGCGGGGGGACCGCCCTGCGGTGGCGATGTTACCGTGACGACCGTGTAGGCCCCGCCGGTGTCGGCGGCCGCGACGGCGACTGTCACCGCCTCCCCGAGGGCATTCAGCGTGTTCCCGGACCCTGCCGCGCGGTATGCGATCGTCGTGTTCATGGCTGGCTCCTTCCTACGTTCCTTCACTGCGGTGGCCATCGCTCGGTTCCCTCTTCGATCCGATTGGGCGCCCTATCCGATCATTCCCACATCGAGCGCCTGCCGAAGCGCCCCCCCGTGACGTTCGATCTCGCCGATCGCCAGGTATTCGATCATTTGCACCACGGTCATCGGGGGCTTGCCCTCCACGAGCGTCGCGGCGCGATCCAATTGGGCATCCGTCAGGCGTCGGTAGATCTCCGTCGCTTTCGCGCTGTTCTGCCGCAGGAGCGCGAGCGTCTCCGCCTGCGCGACATGCGCGAACTCCGTGGCGTGCCGCGCGTTGATCGTGTCCATCATCCCCGGCGTCATCCGGTGTGGCTCGTGGCCGTCCGCCACTCCGCTGATCATCGCGGCGAGCGTCGCCTCGCCCATTGCGATATGGTGCGCCTGCACGCCGACTGTCCAGCCCGTGTCTGCGCAGACCGCCCGCCACTGCTCCAGTGTGCACCCCGCGACGGTCGCGATCAGCGCCTCACTGGCCTGCTCGAAGCGCCAGACGAGTGCCCGCGCCCGCTCGCTCGTCGCGTCGTCCGTCGCGGGTTCCGGGCGGCTGCCTTCGCCGCCGTAGAGCACCTCGGTGCCGTACTTCGCGTTGAGGGCGAGCATCGTCTCCATATCCGGCTGGGCGCCGGGCGGGAAGGCCGCGCCCAACTCCCGCAAGAAATCCACCAGCTCCGGCGAGACGACCTGCAGCATCGTCGCCCGCCCCGCGCCGACGTTCTCGAAGCGGTGCGGCGCGCCGCCGGGGGCGTGGACGACGGCACCCGGGCCGGCCCGGAAGGTCGAGACCCCGGTCGCATCCAGTTGGGTGAACGCGAACGCGCCGGTGAGCACGTAGAACGTCTCGTTGCCCGGATGCGCGTGCAAGGGCGGCCCGCCGCCCGGTGCAACGCTGAGGGTGATCACGGCATATGCGTCCGCCGTCTCCGCACCGACCACCTTGACGACCGCCTCCTCATCGAAGATACGGATCCGCTCGCCTCCCTCGGGGGGCACGTAGGAACAGCCGATCTTCGTCGCCACATTCGTTACCATACGAATCCCTCCTGATGCCTCGCAATCCCCCATCACACACGGTTGGCGGTGGACACCCTCACGGCGATAAGCCCTCCTTCCCGTCGATCGCGCCGGTGGAGCCGTGCGGATCCCAGGCAGCCTGCAAGACGCCCATGACGACCGGCACGAGGGAGGCGAAGCGGTGGGAGATGGGCGGTACGACCGCCTTCTTGCCCAGCGTCTCCGCGATCATCCCGTGCCGCAGTGCGAGCAGGAAGTCGCGCGCCCGGTCGGGCGGCAAATCGGTCGCGATCACGCCCGCGTCGATCATCTCCGCGACCGCCCGTGCCGCGTCGACGCCGATCTGGAGCGCCACCGCCGTGCTCGCTTCGCCCGGCGCGAAGCCGGGCACCGGCGCGTCGTAGACGAGGTGGTACAGGTCCGGTTGCTCTATCGCGAGCGACAGCCGCGCCTCGAACCACGCGCGCAGCCGCTCCCAGCCCGGCGGGTATGTCTCCCAGACGCGCGCATCCGTCTCGGCGAACCGGGTGATGGCGTGCAGATAGAGCGCGTCGTAGAGTGCGGCCTTGCTCGGGAAGTATTCGTACAGCGAGGGTGCGCGCATCTGCAGACGCCGCGCGACTTCGTTGAGGTTGAGGGCGGCAACACCCTGCTCGCGCATGATGGCCTGCGCGGCGGCGAGGATGTTGGCGATCATCTCGTCGCGGTTGCGCTGGCGGCGCTGACGGGGCGAGAGGGCGGGTGCGGAGAGCGTGAGATCGGATGGCGTCAATGGGCCCTCATTCCTTTTGTAGGTAGGGTGTCCTAATATCATTAGGATAAGGGCGAGCTGTGGGTTTGTCAAGGGAGTCGCGCGAGACGACAAACTGATGCACGATCGACTGGCGGCCCGACAAAGGCATCCTCTTAGCAATCTCGTCAGATAAGATGCATTATCTGCACAGTTGTGCTATGCTAGACGCGAGACGGGGGACGATTTCGCTTGCGTCACGGGAAATGGCCCGTCGCCGCATCTCCCCAAAAACTGTGCAGATAACATGAACGCCACAATTGGACCGACCGACTATCCCAGTATTGACGCCTTTCTCGATGCCCGCGCATCCGGTGATGGCTCGCGTCACACCCTCACGAGCTATCGCCACGACCTCATCGGCTTCGCCCGCTGGTTCGCGAAGCATGTGCCCACCGAGCCCGGCTTCGCACCTGAGGCAGTGACCCCGACCGATGTCCGCGCGTTCCGCGACTGGCTCGTCCGCACGGCGAACCGCAAGCCAGCCACCATCAACCGCAAACTCGCCGCCCTGCGCGCCTACTTCTCCTTCTGCAAAGCGAGCGGGTATCGCACGGATGATCCGCCGACGGAGGGGGTAAAGCGCGTCGCCGAGCAGCCTGCCGGCCCGCGCTGGTTCCTCAAGCGGGAGGTCAACGGGCTGATCCGCGCCGTCGAGCGGTATGGGCGCGGCGCGGACCGGTTGCGCGATCTGGCGATCATCCTCACGCTGCGCCACACCGGCCTGCGCGTCGGCGAACTCGTTGCTCTTACCCTGCAAGATGTCACGCTCGGGCAACGCGGTGGTCAACTGCGCGTGCGCGGCAAGGGGAACAAAGAACGGATCGTGCCGCTCAATCACGAGGTGCGGCAGGCGCTCGCGGCATGGCTGGTGATCCGTGCGGAACGGCCGGATCACGACGCCTATGAAGAAGTCTTCCTCGGGCAGCGCGGCCCGCTCTCGGCACATGGGGTCGAAGTGCTCGTGACGAAATACGCCCGGCACGCCGGACTGCCCACCTTGCGGCCGCACGCGCTGCGTCACTCCTTCGCGAAGCACCTCCTCGATGCCGGCGAAGATCTCGTGACGGTGCAGGCACTCCTCGGGCATAGCAATCTCAATACGACAGCACGCTACACCCAGCCGGGAGCGCGGGATCTGGAAGAGGCGGTTGCGCGCCTCGTGAACGAGGGATAGGCGCATGGCAAAGCCACCCGCCCTGACGGAGTTGAGCGACACGGAACGGGAGCGCGCCACCGCGCGGTATGCCATACGGCGTCCTTTCCTCGAAGATGGCGTGCCGCTCCCGACGATTGCCCAGACGGTCGGGCCCTCGTTGCGGACCCTGCGCGCATGGACCGCCCGCTATCGGCAGCACGGGCTGGTCGGGTTAGCACGACAGCCGCGCGCTGACCGGGAGACACCACAACGGGTGACGCCCGATCTCGCGAAGCTGATCGAAGGCCTTGCGCTCCAACGACCACCGCCGACGGCAGCACATGTCCATCGGCAAGTGGGGCGGATCGCCCGGGAGCAGGACTGGCCGGTACCGAGTTATCGGACGGTCGCCGCGCTCATCCACCGCCTCGACCCCGGCCTCGTGACGCTCGCCCATGCGGGGGCCAATGCCTATCGGGAGACCTTCGACTTGCTCTACCGACGCGAAGCAAGTCGTGCCAATGAGATCTGGCAAGCCGACCACACCCCGCTCGATCTCTGGATCTGGGGAGAGAACGGCAAGCCCGTGCGTCCCTGGCTGACGGTCATCCTCGATGATTACAGTCGCGCGGTCGCCGGGTACCGGCTCAGTGTCCACGCGCCCTCGGCACTGCAGACCGCCCTCGTCTTGCGCGACGCGATCTGGCGCAAGGCCGATCCGCGCTGGCATGTCTGCGGGATACCCGGGACGTTCTACACCGACCATGGCAGCGATTTCACCTCCCAGCATCTCGAACAGGTCGCCCTCGATCTGAAGATCGTGCTCGTCTTCTCGATGGCCGGACGGCCGCGCGGTCGTGGGCGGATCGAGCGGTTCTTCCAGAGCGTCAATCAGCTCTTCCTGAGCGGGCTACCCGGCTATGCGCCATCCGGCACGCGGACGCCAGCGCCGGTATTGACGCTCCTCGAACTCGATCAGCGTCTGCGGACCTTCCTGCTGGACGACTACCATCACCGGGTCCACAGCGAGACGGGCGTGCCGCCACAGGAACGCTGGGAGGCGAGCGGCTTCCTCCCCCAACTCCCCGAATCACACTTAGCCAAGACATACCCGGCGTCAGTTTGCACTTGCACTGGCAAATGACT
>CALBSO010000109.1 GCA_937968015.1 uncultured Thermomicrobia bacterium | reverse complement strand
CACGTCCGGCATCCCGTGCGGACACCGGCATCAGATAGTCGTGCGGCGGCTCCCAAGATCGACACCGCCGGAGGACGGGGCATCGTGGCTTGCCTGCCCGATTGCCAATATCCGTGCAGGCTCATGTGGCTTAGTCCACACCACCGTTATTTGAACATCTCTTCCGCGATCATCCGGCGGATCGTCGTGTCGAACGCCTCGATGGTGCGGTCAATGTCCGCCTCGGTGTGCGCGATGGAGAGCAACCCGCCGCCGTGAAAGACATCAACCCCTTCATTGGCCATGCCGCACTGCACCGCCTCGGCAAGCGTGCCCGGCATGCCGCGCTTCAATGTCTCAGCGGCGATCCCGTCGGGTGCGTGGAGGTCGCCATCCGGCGTGCCACCCGGCAGCGGTGAGCCGAGGACGAGGTGGAAGACGCTCGACTCGCCATAGCAGAAACCCGGCACCTCCTCATGCAGCAGCACCCGATTGAAGCCCGCGCGCACGCGCGCCGCGAGACCGTCCGCATACTCCTGCTGGGCGGGGTCGGAGAGGATACGGAGCGCGGTGACGCCCGCGACCGCTGAGAGCGGATTGCCGTTATAGGTGCCGGGGTGCCCGACTTTCTTGCGCCGGTTCCACTCCGGGTCATCGCGGAAGGTCAGCAGGTTCATGATGTCCGCTTTCCCCGCGATAGCGCCGCCCGGAAGTCCACCGGCGAGAATCTTCGCCATCGTCGTCAGGTCGGGCGTGACGCCCTCTTTCGCCTGGACGCCACCCGGAGACCAGCGGAAGCCGGTAATCACTTCGTCAAAGATCAGGACGACCCCGTGCTTCTCGGTGATCGCGCGCAGCCGCTGGAGATGGCCGGGAGGGTGCGGGATCGAGGACCACGACGCGCCTGACGCTTCGAGGATGACGGCGGCAATGTCCCCCTCCGCGAGCCGCGCTTCGGTGAAGTCGAGGTCGTTGACTGGCGCGACGACGATCGTCGCGAGCGCCTCATCCGGGACGCCGGGGGGCGGTGTTCCCTCCCACGGCAGTTGCTGCGCGATGGTGGCGTAGTCGTGCCAGCCGTGGAAATGCCCGGCATACTTGAGGATTTTCGTCTTGCCGGTGTAGGCGCGCGCGAGGCGGAAGGCCATCATCGTCGCCTCGGTGCCGCTGGAAGTGAACTTGACGAGATCGGCGGACGGAATCAGCCGCTGCACCTGTTCCGCCCAGGCGATCTCGTACTCGTTGCCCGCACCGAGGTGCGTCCCCCTCGCGACCTGCTGCTGCACCGCCGCGACGATCTCCGGGTGGCTGTGGCCGAGGAGAAGCGCGCCGTGGCCGACGACGTAGTCAATGTATTTGTGGCCGTCCACATCCCACTTATATGCGCCCTCGGCGTGGCGCATCGTCAGGGGGAAGGGATGAATGTGCCGGACATCGTGCGCGATGCCGCCGGGCAGCACCTTCCGGGCGCGCTCGTGCAGGGCGCGTGACTGCGGGTTCGTGGCGATATACTGTTCGATGATGCTCGTTGTCGTTGCCATCGGCTGCTCCTCCCCGGTTCGTCGAACGAGGCATGATGGTGTCATGGTAGTGCAGCCACGCGGGCCTGTCTACTACGCGTTTTCCCCTTGACACGACCACCGCCGTGATGATACACTCCGGCCAGTGAGATGCACTGACACATCCCACGGATAAAGGAGGTGATGCCCATGGATAGTTCGAGTAGTCTTGTGGGTGTCACCGGGAAGCGCGTGCGCTAGTACCCGGTGACATCCAGGGACGAGGGGCGGACGGATACGTCGGCCCCTCACTTTTTTTGCCTCGAAATCAGGCCGCATCCCCTTCTTTGTCCGCAGTGTCATCCGCAGCCGTGCGCCACACGTAGCACTGTCTACAGGTTCAACCTGTCGTGGGGCGATTGATGGATCATGTTTGACGCTGGTATCACCCGTGCGTATGATGCGGTAGTGATAGCGATGGGCCGACGCACCGACGCTGGTGCGCCGGTCAAGAGAAGGGGACAGAGATGTCAGTCCTATCGTGTGTCAATGGGCCGGATGATATTCGGGCATTGACACCGGCGGAGCGCGTGGAACTCGCCGCGGATGTTCGCGCGCTCCTCGTCGAGGTCGTCCATGCGAACGGCGGCCACCTCTCGCCGAACCTCGGCGTCGTTGAGATGACGATTGCCCTGCTCGCGGCCTTCGATACGCCGCGCGAGCCGATCATCTGGGATGTCGGGCATCAGGCATACGCGCACAAAATCCTCACCGGGCGCCGCGACCAGTTCCACACGCTAAAGCAGGCGGGCGGCATCTCCGGCTTCCTCAAGCGCGAAGAGAGCGAGCACGATGCCTTCGGCGCGGGGCACACCAGCACCTCGATTTCCGCCGCGCTCGGCTTCGCGGTCGCCAATCAATTCAAGGGTGAGATGAACCGTCACGCGGTCGCGGTGATCGGTGACGGCGCGCTGACGGGCGGCCTCGCCTGGGAGGCGCTCAATAATGCGGGTCACATGGACGCGCCCCTGATCGTCGTCCTCAATGACAACGAACTCTCGATCGCGCGCAGTGTCGGCGCGTTGCATCTCTACCTCAATCGCATGCGCGCGCATCCCGCCTTCGAGCAAATGAAGGAGCAGATCGCGCGCGTCATGAAGCGGCTCCCGGCGGGCGAAACCTGGCTGGAACTCGGCAAGCGTTTGAAGGACGGCGTCAAGGAAGTGATGCTCGCGCCGATGATCTGGGAGGAACTCGGCTTCTCCTATATCGGCCCCGTGGACGGCCATGACACCGAACTGATGATTGACACCTTCCGCATCGCCAAGACGATGCCCTCGCCCGTCTTCGTTCACGTCCTGACGACGAAGGGGAAGGGCATCGAGGCGTGCGAAGCGGACCCGATCAAAACCTATCAGGTTGACGCGGCGAAACCCGCGGGCACGCCGCTCTCCCCGCCCGCGTACCGCGACTTCTTCGCGCAGACACTGATCGAGCAGGCGGCACGCAACGCACTGATCGTCGGTATCACCGCCGCGATGCCGAGCGGCACGGCGCTCGACAAGTTCCAGAAAGTCTACCCGGACCGGATGTTCGATGTCGGCATCGCTGAGCAGCACGCGGTGACCTTCGCCGCCGGTCTCGCGGCGGCGGGCATGAAGCCGGTCTGCGCGATCTACAGCACCTTCCTCCAGCGTGCGTACGACTCGATTATCCATGACGTGGCGATCCAGAACCTGCCGGTGACATTCGTCATCGTCAATGCCGGCCTCGTCGGTGAGGACGGTCGGACACACCACGGCATCTTCGATATCGCCTACCTCCGCGCCATCCCCAATATGGTCGTCATGGCGCCGAAGGACGAGAACGAGTTGCGCCATATGCTCGCGACGGCGATGGCACACGACGGCCCGATTTCCATGCGCTTCCCGCGTGGCGCGGCACTTGGCGTGCCGCTCGATGACGTGCTGACGCCGCTCCCGATCGGCAAGGCGGAGACATTGCGGGAGGGCGAGGATGTCGCGATTCTCGCGCTCGGTGTCCATGTCCCGACGGCGATGGAAGCGGCGGCCTTGCTCGCGGCGGACGGTCTCGCGGCGACGGTCGTCAACGCGCGATTCGCAAAGCCGTTGGACGACGCGTGTATCCTCGATCTCGCGCGCCGCGTCGGGCGGTTCGTGACGATCGAGGAGGGTGTGGCAGCGGGCGGCTTCGGCAGCGCGGTGCTCGAACTGCTTGCGTCGCACGGCCTCAGTTGCCCGGTGGCGGCGCTCGGCATCCCCGATCAGTTCGTGGATCACGGCAAGCCCGCGCAATTGCGGGCACAATGCGGCCTGACCGCCGAAAATGTCGCGGTGCAAGCACGGAAACTCTGCACCAGCGCGGCATCGGCCCCGGCGCGCCTCCGCCGCTGATTGACGCCGCGCGAGGGAAGACGAGAGACAGCCGGGCCGGAGGTATCGCTCCGGCCCATGCTGTTTTTACCGGGAGGGCGCGATGTCAACCGGTTCAACCGATGCCTTCGCGGATCTCTCACCTCTCGAAGGAGCGGCGCGTGCGCTCAGCCTGCGGCTGACGGCGCACGACGCAAACCGCTTCCGACAGTTCGGCGCGATGCTCATCCATGAAAACACCCACGTCAACCTCACCGCGATCACCGATCCCCGTGATGTGCAACTGCTGCATTTCGCGGACTCGCTCTCGGTCGTTCCCGCCGTGGATGCGTACGTCCGGCTGATCGGCGGTGATGTGGCGATGCTCTCCGCCGTGCGCGTCCTCGATGTTGGCAGCGGCGCGGGGTTTCCCGGCTTACCGCTTGCCATCGTGCGGCCGCGCGTCGCCGTGACACTCCTGGAGGCGACGGGGAAGAAAGTCGCCTTCATGCGCCGTGTCGCGGATGATCTCAGGTTGGATAACGTCACCGCGCTCAACTTCCGCGCGGAAGAAGCGGCGCATCATCCGACCCTACGCGGACATATGGACATCGTTCTCGCACGCGCCGTGGCGCGGCTGCCGATCCTCCTTGAATACTGCCTTCCCTTCGTCCGACCCAATGGATTCGTCCTCGCCCTCAAAGCGGGCGACCTCACCGACGAACTCGCCGAGGGAAGACGCGCCGCTACCGCACTCGGCGGCGCCATCGGCGCGGTCACGCCCGTGCCAATCCTCGGTCTGGAAGGTCACGTCCTCATCCGCATTGATAAGGTTGGCGAAACCCCGCCCCACTACCCTCGCCGCCCCGGCATCCCCACCAAACGCCCCCTGGGGATTTGACGTTCCCTACAGACGTGGGCCGAAGCGGGCGTAGGCGGTGGCGATGCCGAGGATCGAGGCGACGACGATCGTGAACACCGCGACACCCTCGCGGACGCCGCCGTTGCCGAACCGCAGACCGGGCGGCAGGATATGGATCGTGACGGGAATCAGCGGCTCGAAGGCATCCACGCCGCGATACGTCATCGCGTCCGTGAGCAGGTGGGACGCATAGCCAATCGCGAGCGCGATCCCCGGCACGGACGATCCGACGAGCCGCAGACTTGCCCACGTCGCCGCAACGCCGATGATCGCCGTGCAGAAAATGGTGTGCGTGAATCCGCGATGCGAGACGACGCGCCGCACGAGCCAGGAGAGTGTGCCGAGGAATCCCGCCATCAGCGCCCCGACGATGATCGCCGCCAGCGCGAACGGCATGCCCAGCAGCCCTCGCGCACGCGCTGTCTTGGCGAGCCGCTTCCAGCCGCGCCAAACTTCTCCTTGCAACGGGAATCGCCGGGTATCAATATCTGGCAGCATCGCGCCGAGCGTGGCGATGGGGACGCCGACCACGACCGCGCCGATGCTCCCCCGCGTGAGATAGAGAAGAGCGGGCGCGGCGACCGCCGCGCCGCAGATCGCATGATGCCGCCCCCGCATTACCGCCGCCTCCGCCGCATCAGGGGTGCCACCACGAGCAACGCAACCATGCCGAGCGCGGTCAGGCCAGCGATACCCCAACCAATCGTCCACCACTGCGGGCGAAAGCGGAAGACGACCGTGTGATCGCCGCCACCCGGCAGATAGACGGCACGGAAGGCGAGGTCAGCCGGTAAAATCGGCGTCGAACGCCCATCCACGCTTGCCTGCCAACCGGGGAAATAGGCATCCGACAGCACGAGATACCCGGCGCTTGCCGTCGTCACCCGGACGGTCACGCTGTCGGTGCCGTCGCGCGTCACGGTCGCGGGCGATGCGCCGGGGTCAGCGGTCGTCGCGGTCACGCCGCCTTGCAGATAGGCGGTCTTCGTCGGGTCGAAGTCCGGCGCTTTGATGCGGTCAAAGGCGACGCCGGGGTCCGGCACGGATTGGGCATTGCCGACGACGAAGGCACGCGGCAGCGGCGGTCGGCTCGGCTGATAGAAGATCACTTTGTCACCGGTAAATGCCTTCTGCCAATCGGCGGGCGCGGGCTTCTCGGCGGGCAGGCCGACGTACGCAACATTCAGCAACCCGTAGAGCGCGCTGGAACGGCTGCTCTGCGCTCGCTCGCGCAGCGCGGCGTAGTCGGCCAGTTGGAGGGGATTGTACGTGCCGGACACGCTATCCACACCATCAATCGCGGTGAGGGAGGGCTGCCAGCGATCGGAAATGTCGTCCGTATCAACGCGGAACGGCGGATTACTCGCCGTGCGAGAAACCAACTCGCGCCGCGCGGCTGGTTGCTGAAAGCCCGCCAGCACATTATCCGTCGTCGGGTTGAAGCCGATCGTCGCGCTGAAGAGGTCGAAGATGATCAGCGTTGTCGCCAGCACTGCCGCCGCGCGTGATCCGATCCCACGACGCTCCACCGCCCAGACGAGCGCGAGTGCGCCGAGCAGGATGAGCAGGAGCACATTGAGACCATCCACCGCGATCACCGGGCGATTCACCGGATCGTCCTGCCGCAGGATGAGGCTGTAGAAGAGCGGGATAATGCCGAGCGCGAGCACCGCGACGACAATACCAACCCCGCGCCGTATCTGTCGCAGCATCACACCCAATTCGAGATCGGTCGTTCGATGTACGGTGATCCAGTCGAGCAGCGCGTCGAGGCCCCAGGCCGCAAGGATCGCCACCGCGAGATCGTAGAGAAGCAGCAAACGTCCCGCGGCGCGGACGCGGTCGTATCCGGGTACGAGTCCGTAAAACCAGCCGTGCAAAGGGGTGAACGGCCCGAGTGCGCCGAGCAGCGCGACACCGCCGAGCGCGACAAAAAAGAGTTTCTGCCCGCTCCCGGCTCGTATTCGCCAGAACACGCCGATGATGGCGAGAATGAGCGCGACCACACCCGCGTACCCCCAGATTTCGCCATTCGCGAATGCGCCCCAGTAGTTCGTCGGGTTATCGCCGAACACTTTTGGCAGCACGAGTTGGAGTAGCGCTACAGGTTGCACGCTGAATTGCGTCGCATTTTCGTAGCCAATCCCGGCGCGCACCGACCGGCGGGACAACTGCTCGGCGGGCAGTAAGAGCGGTGCAGCCAGCCCGACCGCAATGACGAGCATGATACCGAGGCGGATCGCCGCATTCGTCCAATGGCGAATGCGGCGATCCGCGAGCAACACGCGCCGATGGTCCAACCACACCCGCGGATCACGCGGCGTCGCAGACATGCGGATCGCACCCTCCTCTTCCTCCACAATCGGCGGGGCAATGATGGGCCGCTCGGCCCATGCGAGGAAGGCGCCATACGCGAGCGCGGCGGTGATGACATAGAGAAGCACCTGCGGATGACCGGCCAGCGTTGCCATCATCAGACCCAGCCCGGCGACGACTGTCCAGCCGATACTCCCCTGCCGCGCGCGATAGAGCGCGGCAAGTACCGCGGGTAGCCACGACGCGACCGCGATCATCGGCGCATGGCCGATTTGCGCCGTCATGAAGCCGCCATACGCGAAGGTAATTCCCGCGATCAGCGAGGACGCCCGGCGTAATCCGACCGTCCGCGCGAAGCCGTACATCGTCATCGAGGCCCACCAGACATGGATGATCGCCAGCGCCTCGAACGCCCCGTACGTGAAGGGGCGCGCGACCGCCCAGACAAGCAAATTGGGCGGATAGAGCGCGCCCGTCTGATAGTCCGCCGCGAACGGCGCACCCGCGTAGAGATAGGGGTTCCAGAGCGGGAAATGCCCGGCGTGGATCTGGTTCGCCGCGAAAGCGGAGAGCGGATAGTAGAAGGAGTTGAAATCCCCGCCGCCCTTCGGGATCGCCACGCCTTTCTCGAAGAGCAGCCGCCAGAAGAATAAACAGAAAACGACCGTCAGCAGGCCGATCATGCCGACCTCGGCGCGGGCACACGGCCATCGTCGCCGTACCCTCAGCAGGTTGGCCGCAAGCAGCAGAGCAAGCCAAAGCCCGACGATCACCAGCATCGCCCCCGGCGCCATCAGCCCCGCAAACTTCAACACGACGCCTCTCCGGGCGGCCAATGAGCAATGAGCGGTTGCCCTTTGGGCAGGAAGCGATGAGAACACACGCGACGCCTACTCACTGCTCACTGCTCACTGCTTACCGCTCCCTCAGACATTGAAGAGGAACTCAATAATGTCGCCGTCCTGGACGATGTACTGCTTGCCTTCGAGGCGGTGCGTGCCCGCCTTTTTCGCCTCCGCCATGCTGCCCGCAGCGATCATCGCATCGTACGCGACGACTTCGGCGCGGATGAAGCCGCGTTCGATGTCCGAATGGATTTCGCCCGCCGCCTGCTGCGCCATCGTGCCGCGTGTAATCGTCCAGGCGCGGCATTCGTCCGGCCCAACGGTGAAAAAGGAGATGAGGCCGAGCAGAGCGTAGGAACGGCGAATAATGCGATCGAGGCCACTCTCCGCGATGCCCATTTCTTCCATGAAGACCTGCGCATCGTCCGGCTCCAACTGGCCGATCTCCATCTCGATCTGCCCAGCGACCGCGTCGAAGGCAATGCCCGGACGCGCGAACTTCTCTTCGGCCTGCCGAACGAGCGTGGCAGCCTCGTCACCCATCTGCGCCTCACCGACATTGAGGAGGACGAGGAGCGGCTTGCCGGTCAGGAAGCCGAAGCCGCGCAGTAGCCGCTCATCATCGGGATCGAGTGCTACTTCGCGAATCGGCGTCCCGGCCTCGAGGGCGATCCGCAGTTTGATCAGCGCGGCTTGCTCCCGCTCGTACTGCTCCCGCTCCGCTCCGCGCACCTTTAGGATCTGGCTTTCGAGCCGGACGAGCCGCTTCTCGATCTGGCCGAGATCGTTGAAGGTGAACTCCAGTTGCAACGTCTCAATATCCCGCAGCGGATCAACGGATTCCTCCGGGTGCGGTACGTTTGGGTCAGGGAAGGCGCGCGCAACATGGACGAGCGCATTCGCCTGTGCGAGGTGGCCGAGCAGCGCGCCGCCAATCCCCTTCTCACTCACGCCCTTCGCCAGCCCGGCGACATCCACGTACTGCACGTCCGCCGGGATCATCCGTTTCGGCTTGAAGAGCGCGGTCAGGCGGTTCAGCCGCTCATCGGGCACTTTGATCGTCGCGAGGTTGGGCTCATCCTCGACTCCCGTACTGTATGCGCTCGTTTTCGCCTCGGCACGCGTCAACGCATTAAAGACGGTCGTCTTGCCACTCTTTGGCAGACCGACGACCACTAACCGTACCGCAGGCATGCATGCTCCTTCATTTCAGCATAATCGGGGTGTCCGTACATACGGAACAACCCTCTGTCAGTATAGAGGGGACGCAGGGGAACGTCGAATTATGTCACGGTTATGGAGTGGCGTAGGCTCAATTCTGGATGGCGAGGAGCAGCAGCGTATCTTTCGGCAGTGATTGGCCCGGACTGACTATTTTACTGTTCTGAAGATTGATGATCGTCGTGACCGTCCCCTTCTTCTGTGGCGGCACACCGGAAGGCGGCGGAATGATCGCTGTCTGGACGTTGGTGAAGCCCGCCTGTTCCAACGCTTGCCGCGCCTCGTCGGGTGACTTGCCAATCACGTTCGCGCTCGGCGGGATGGTGGCATTCCCGACGCCGGGCGTCGCGGTGGCCGCCGGCGCCGTCGGCTTCACCGTCGGTGTTGCGGTTGCGGGAGAGGGCGTCGGAGTCGGTTTACCAGTGCTGACATAGACCGAGACTGTTCCATCATGGACAATCTTATCGGTGGGATCAATCCGGATGACGCGTCCGGCCTCCACGTCGTTACTGAGTTCGTCCTTGCGGTCGGGCTTGAGGCCACGATCAGTCAGTTGCTTGCTGACCTCCTCATAGGTCATGCCCTTCACGTTCAGGCCGCTGAGGTCCACAATCGCTGGCCCCAGGCTCGTGATAATACTAATCTGGCTATCGCGCTTCACCTTGTCACCCGGCTTCGGGTCCTGGTCAAGAATCTGCCCGCGCGGGATATTTTCACTCGTCCGTTGCGTCTCTTTGCCGAGGCCGAGGCCGCGCTTTTGCAGTTCGGTGGCCGCTTGTGGCTGATACAACCCCGAGAGATTTGGCACTTCGATCGCGTTCGGGTCAGGCGTCGGGGTGATGCCGACGCTCGGTGTGACGCCCGCAGGCACGGAAGCCTTCGGGGTCACGACTGCGGTTGCAGTTCCCAGAGCGGCGGGCAGGGTGGACGCCGCGCTCGTCGGCGCGGGGGGCGCGTTGCTCGCATTCGCCAGTTTGTAGCCGAGATAGACGAGCGCAAGCAAGCCGCCGAGCAGCACAACGCCGAGCAGCCACGTCCCAATCCCCGGCCCGGCTGTCCGGCGCGACATGGGTGTCGCGTCCACGCGCCGTGTTGAACTACGCCCGGACGCGACCGTTGCGGTGCGCGCGCGTGGCCCGTCCATCGTCAAGGGGCGCGTGTCTTCGGGCAGTGCATAGGTTGCCGCGCCCGCACCACCGGCGACCGCCACCGCCTGCACCGGACCCGGCACCGGGTTGCCGCGCAGGGCGGAGATCATCTCCTCACCGGACAAATACCGGCGATCCGGGAGTTTCTCCATCGCCCGCAGGATGACCGCCTCGACATGGCGCGGGATTTTCGCATTGAAGCGCGAGGGCGGCGGCGGCGCATTGCGGACATGCTGCATCGCCACGCTGACCGCCGTATCGCCGACGAACGGCAACCGCCCCGTCAACATCTCGTACAAAACGACGCCCGCACTGTAGAGGTCACTGGCGGCGGTAAGGGGGGACCCGGTCGCCTGCTCCGGCGAGATGTACCCTGCCGTGCCGAGCGCCGTGCCCGCGTCTGTCATCTTGATGTCATTGACGCCTTTGGCGATGCCGAAGTCCACGACTTTCGCCGTGCCGCGCGCGTCAATCAAAATGTTGTGCGGCTTGACATCGCGATGGATGATGCCATGCGCGTGGGCATAGTCAAGCGCCGGTGCGATCTGCGCCATCACCTCGATCGCGTCGGGCACGGTGAACTGCCCGCGCTGCCGAATCAAGGACGCAAGGTCCGTCCCGTCAATCAGTTCCTGGACGATGTACCATGTATCGCCGTCGCGGCCAACATCGTAAACATTCACAATATTCGGATGCGACAGCCCGGCAGCGGACTGCGCCTCGCGACGGAACCGGGCAAGAAACGAATCGTTGGTGGCATATTGTTCGCGGAGGACCTTGATCGCGACGACGCGATTCAGGACAAGGTCCCACCCACGATAAACGACGGCCATGCCGCCATCACCGACAACGCCATCAATGCGATACCGTCCGTTGAGAATACGATTCATGGCTCCTCGAAGAGGGATCGAACGGCGCGGAAGAGGCCGCACCGACCCCAGCCCGCGCGTACGGGACCAGACGGCCCATCGCCGCATCGGACACGGCGATTGTACGGGCGCACCCTGCCCCCGTCAATTCAACGATGCTCCGATCGTTTGCGTTCCGTTCCACGCCGCTCGCGATCGCACACACATCACGCGCCGATACGCGTGACGATACCTGTTGCATCCAATAATGCAAGGTATTGACCAGCGCGACACTTCGCTGCTGATTCGCTTTCAGTCAAGACGTACAGCGTCGGGCCACTGCCGGTCAGGAACGCGGCATCCCCATTCGCCGCGATCTGCGCGCGCGTCTCCCGGACAATGGGCGCGATCCGTTCGAGCGGCGCCAGGAAGACATTATCGAGCAACAGAGGATCGAGCGGCTTGCCCTGCCGGAGACCGGCGACCTGCTGGACGATCTTCACGCCATCGTTGAAGTCGGTTTCTGACAGCGATTGGTAGAGTGCCGTCGTCTTATGAGGAATCGCGGTGCGTGGCGTGACGAGCACCAACCACTCATCCTGAACCGGCACGGGCGTCAGCACATCACCGATACCGCGCGCGATCATCGCGCCGCCGTAGAGCGCGAAGGGCACATCCGCGCCGATTGAGCGAGCGATACGAAGCAGCATATCATCCGGCGCGTTCGTGCCCCAAAGCGCGTCGAGGGCGATCAGCGTGGCGGCCGCATCGCTGCTCCCGCCACCCAATCCGGCGGCGACCGGGATATGCTTCGCGAGCGTGATGCGCGCCGCCCGATGTGCGCCGATTGCGGACTGGAAGGCGCGCGCGGCGCGGAGAACCAGATTGTCATCACTGACGAGGGCCGGAATGTCGCACTCGAGCGAAAATGCACGGGCCGGTTCAACGCGCACGATGTCCGCCAAGCGGAGCGGCGCCATCAGCGAGATCAGTTTGTGGTAGCCGTCGGTGCGCCGCCCCGTCACGGCAAGCCCAAGATTCAGTTTGGCGGGCGCGCGGATACCGGCAAGCGCCTCGGCACGCGTGACACGCCGAGGTCGCACAAGCGCGCCACTCGTCGCTACCCATCGCGACGGCCACGGCTCATCCCGGTGCATTGTCCCCAGCCCCGACCCGCCGCCCCATCGCCCGCGAAAGGGATATGTTCATTTGGATGGCCACCTGTTCCATCGCGAGCCATTCATCAAGCGTCAGTGTCTGGGCACGGCGCATGCTGTCAATCCCCGCGCTATCGAGGAGCGCGCTGACCGTCTCGCGCGGCAGACGCAGCCGTTCGACGAGACTGTTGTGGATCTGCTTGCGCTTCGCCCCAAACCCGGCCTGGACGAGCGCGAAAAAGCCGCGCCACCGATCCGGCGGGAGTGGTGGCGCGATCACCTCCAGCGAGAGGATGACGGAATGCACTTCCGGCCGCGGCACAAATGCCTCCGGCGGCACAGAGAGGACAATATGCGGGCGGGCGAAGAACTGCACGGCAATGGCGAGGATACTCATCTCCGGCGGCGCCGCGACGATCCGCTGCGCTACTTCGCGCTGGACGAGCAGCGTCATGCGCGCTGGCGGGTGCGGCGACTCGAGGAAGTGGCGGAAGGCCGCCGACGTGATCTGGTACGGCAAGTTCGCGACGACCACGTACGGTGTCGTGCCGACGAGATCATCGGGCGTCGTGCGTAGAATGTCTTGCTGGAGGATCGTCACTTGCGGCGTCCCGACGTATGCGGTCTGGAGATATGCCGCGAGGCGTTTGTCGAGTTCGACGGCGACGACTCGCCCCGATGTGCCGACCGCCTCCGCCAGCGCCGCAGTGAGAATGCCCAGCCCCGGCCCGACCTCGATCACCGCCTCGCCCGGTTGGATACCCGCCGCCTCCACGATCCCGGCGAGGACATCACGGTCAACGAGGAAATTCTGTCCCATCCTCCGGCTCGGCGTGACCCCGAGATCGCGGAGGATCGCTTTCCAGTCGCCGACGCGTTGCGGCATTGGCAAGGTCGTCGGTACTCGCGGCGTTTCATCACTCATGCCGATCAGTGTAGCAGACAGATCGCGACGCCTCTGCTATCGTGCTCGCGTGGCAGTCATCCTCTGGAGAGAAAGCGACAGCGAGTGATGTGGTTACTGCAAGCGGCCGTTGCAGGGCTGGTGGAATCGGTAGATACGACGCTCCCGGTGCGGTCGCTGCTGGCCGGATACGGCTTCGTCGTCTCCCCGCGCGCGGACGAGCGCGTGATGCTCCGCTCGCTGCCCTGGGTCTTCCCGCAGGCCGGTTCGTCGCCCGGGGACGCCGCGCTCCTGCCCACTCCATCCGGTCACATCCTCCTCTACGACCCGGACGGCGGATTCCGCTACGTCTCGCTCCCCGATGTCACCCTGGACGATCTCCTCCACTTCGCGAAGGAGCATGGAGCGTAACGGCCCTAACCCCCCTGCCCACACCGAGGAACGGAAGGCGGGTGCGGGCGCGAGCGCCCTCTGGGCAGCATGGGCAGCGTGGGTAGTGAGGGTGAGGTTCTCACGCATCACCCCAGAGAAAGTTCACAACGGTAAGAAGCAAACCCGCCCAGTCCGCGACGATGTTCTTCCCCTTGAAGACCATTTTCAGCCCCTCGGTACCCATCCGATCCTGCACGAGGTCGTTGGTGTGCCCGATCATCCGCCGCAGTCGCTCGGAGTCCGGCATGCCAGCATACGCGTTGTCGCGGAGCATCGGCAGCACGGTGCGTAAGATGAGTCGTGCGATTGATTGACCATATGGCGTGTATGCGACGTACTGTCCGGTCGCGGCGGAGTTCAGCAGGTCAATGAGCGCGACGTTTGCCGCGCCCGGTGGGGCGACGAGGCGCATGAACTCAGCCAGATCGCGCTGTACCTGCTCGTCGGCGACCGCTTCGATCTCCGGCACCGTGCGACCTTGGGCGTAAACGTGCAAATGGAACCAGTCATTCTCCGTATCCGCCGGGTAGGGAGAACGAGATCGTGTCGCGGCCGGGGCAGTCGCGGGGCGATCTGAGGGGCGCGGGATCGCCCCGAACCGGCGGCGGTCGTAGGTCTGCCGCCGGTTTGCGTTGCTCAACACGGCGTACGCGGCGTTGACGCGCTTCATACGCTCTTCCGCCCAGGCACGCCGCTCCGGATTGCGATCCGGGTGATAGAGAAGCGCCAGCCGCCGGTATGATGCTTGAATGACATCCCCGTCGGCGTGCGGCTGCACTTGCAAAATGGCGTATAGATCGTCCAGGGATACCTCTCCCCAGCCCCTCCCCGAAAAGGGAGGGGTGACTCAAATCAAGTGCCGTGGCCTTCCCCTTCGCATCCCGATCTTTCAGCCGATCGCTCCCTCTCTCCATTGCGATAGAGGGGCGGGCGCCCTCTGGGGAGTGGGGAATGAGGTGTTACCCGTTTAGCCATTCCCGCAGAAGTGTCCCATCATGGGGCAACGCGACCTCCGGCGGTTCGATCTCAGGGTGCCACTTTTTTTCCCACTCGACCGCAACCCATTGATCGTAGCCGACACTGCGGAGGTATGTCACGGTCTCGGCGACGGGCACCTCGCCCTCCCCGAGCAGAACGAGTTTCCAGCCGGTACGATTGGTTTCGTCCTTCCGCGCATCCTTGACGTGGACGTGCAGGAGGCGGGAGACGACACGCTCGTATGTTTCGGCCACGCTTTCGCCCATCCGGTAGGGGTGATGCGTGTCCCACAACACGCCGACATGCCGGTTCCGCACTTGATTGAGCACGCGCATCACGTCTGTGGACGCGGAAAAGAAATCGTGCGTTTCAAGCGCGACACTGACGCCCAGTTGTTCAGCTCGCTGGCCGATCTTGCTGAGCAGGTCCGCCATCGGCGCGACGATGTCAGCAGGGCCTTTCCCGTCCTCCGGCGCGCCGCCGAAGACGCGAATGACCGGCGCACCCCAAGCGTATGCGAGTTCGAGATACGCCGCCGCATCGCGCTCGGCTTCGAGGCGAGCGTCGGCATCCGTCGCGCTCGTCGCGATGCGAAGCGAGGTATCGAGGCAGCAGATCGGCACGCCTGCTGCCTTGCATTCGGTTGCGACCCGCTCCCGATCATGTGGCGGCAGGTTCGGCGGGATGATCTCCCCGTCGAGTAACCGCATCTCGATTCCATCGAACCCGTACCGCTTCGTCGCATCAATCACCTGTTCGAGCGACCAATCAGGGCACGCGAGGGTGGTATACGCGAGTTTGATGCTCATTTGGCCCCTGCTTTCGCTGCCACGCGTCGTGCCGGTTGGGATTTCTTTAGCGCAGGCGTGGGGAGTGTCGTCGTCTTTTTGATGCCCGGTCGCCATTTCGGGTTCATAGGCATCTTCACCGCGCGCCCGGTCTCGGCGGAGCGATAGACCGCCAGGATCAGTTCGAGCGCGTTGCGCGCGCTCGGTCCGGGCAGCGCGACCGCGCGATCTTCTCGGATGGCGTCAATCATATCGCGCACTTCGTAGGCATGCCCGCCCCATGAGATCGCCGCTGGATCGGCCGCGCCCTGACCGCTGCTTTTGCCATTCGCGGCTGCCTCTGCCTGCTTCGCCTCTTTGCTCCGCCCGTACGCGCCGACCTCGCCGATCTCGGCCTTCACGTTCCATGCCTTGATCTCGCCATCTTCAAGGATCACCGATCCCTCAGTGCCGACGATCTCCAACCGGCAGGTATAGCCAGGGAAGGCATCAGTCGTACCGATCAAGGAGCCAATCGCGCCGTTCTCGAATTGAATGACGGCAACCGCCGCGTCCTCGACCTCGATCCGCTCGTGCGCGAGCGTGCCCATTTTCGCGGTGACGCTTGCCGCCGGCCCCATCGCCCAACGGAGCAAGTCCACGTAATGCACGCCCTGATTCATCAGGCAGCCACCACCATCGAGCGCCCAGGTGCCGCGCCAGCCGCCGCTGTCGTAATACGCCTGCGCGCGATACCAGAAGATTGACGCGTTGCCCATCACGAGCGTGCCAAGCGCGCCGTTGTCAATCGCCTGTTTTAGCCGCTGCATGCCCGCACCGAAGCGGTGCTGCGAGATCACCTGCAACTTCACCCCCGCCGCGTCGCACGCCGCGATGAGCCGATCCGCCGCGTCGAGCGTGATATCAATCGGCTTCTCGCAGATGACATGCTTGCCCGCCTGTGCCGCCTTGATGCCGATCTCCGCATGTAACCCGCTCGGCACGCAGACCGAAACCACCTGAATGTCGTCGCGCGCCAGCATCGCATCGAGGTTGGTCATCGCCTGCGCGCCGAACTCGCCCGCCAGTTTTTCCGCCGCACCCGGCACGACATCACAGACGGCGATGAGCCGCGCATCCGGCTGGGCCGTGATGGCGCGCGCATGAAACGGTCCGATTACACCCCCACCAACGATCCCGAAGCCGATCTTCTCGTGTTCCGGCATCGCGGGCGGCGTTTGTTTCGCGGCCTTCTTCTCCTTCTTCTCCTTGGCCCGATCCTTGTCTTTGCCTTTCTTTGCCACCACTTCCCCCTCTCATCGCCCGATCAGTCAGCCAAAGCGTTCTCTTTCTCTTTCTATACTATCGCCTCTTCATATCGCGCCCCACTGGCGGCGGACGAATGCGAGCGCCCGATGATGCTCGCTCTCGCGATCTCTCACGTCGGTACCGCGCAACTCGTCACGAACGGTCGTGCGCCAACGTGCCTCGACGCTGATCGTGCCGAGGTAGCCGATGCGCTTCAATGTCTGGAAAAAGCCCGCGTAATCGGTCGCCGCACCCTCACCCGGCGCACTGCGGTCGGCATCCGCGACGTGGGCGTGGCCGAGCCGGTCACCCGCCGCGACCATCCCATCGTAGGTCTCGCCTTCGACAGAGAGGTGATAGAGGTCTGCCAGCACGCCGATTCCCACCAACCCGCGTGACTGATTGAACGCGTCCGATTCCGCGACGGAGTTGAAGACGTTGGACTCCCGGCGATTGAGCGGCTCGATGACGACGCGGACGCCATGCCGCGCGCTCACTTCCTGGACATGATCGAGGAAGGCCGCCAGTTGGTCGAGGGCGGTCGTCCGGTCAAATCCTTCGGGGATCGAACGCGCGCCACCGCTGCCGAAGACACAGACACGCACGCCGATCTCGCCCATTCGCTGGAGCGCCGTCGCCGCATAGTGCCACAAGGGTTCGCGCTCGACATCCGGCCCGGCGATCTTGAGTGTCGCGGGGATGAAGACGTTGCACGCCTCGACCGGCAAGCCGATCACCAGGATTTCCCGCATGATCCGCTGGTAGGCCGTCTCATCCGTCGCACTCATCAACGTCCCGACGGGCAACTCGATATAATCGAAACCGGCATCGCGGATCAGCGGCGCGTCCGCGATCCCGCCGCAACAGCCGAAGCGCGGTATCTGTCCAGCAATCACGGCGTGCTCCCTTCGACTTCTTTCAGCAGTCCCTTCAGCGCTTCCACGGCGGTATGGAAGAGGTCCGGGCCGGAGAAACCGCCGAATGGCCCCGCCGCCTTCAGATGCGGTTCGAGCGTCAGGTAGCCGCGATAGCCGCGCTTGACGAGCGCTTGAAGCAGTTCCTTCACCTGGCCGTCACCCTCGCCCGCCGGGACCACATGCCCATCCACCATCACCGCGTCCTTAATGTGAATATGAGTGGAGACATCAGCGAGGAGCGGCCACGCCTCGTCCATCGGGCGGACGCCACACTGGATGAAGTTCGCCGGGTCGAACGCAGCGCGCAGGTTTGGCGAGCGGATCGTCGTATGCAGGTCGGCGCAACGAGTGGCGACATCGCCGTAAATCTCCTTCTCGTTTTCGTGCCAGAGCGTGACGCCCGCCTCTTCCGCGAGGTCCGTGAGCATCAGCATGCGATCCATCACCGCCGTGCGATAGTTTGCGGCATCCTCACCCGCCGGAATGAAGAAGGAGAAGATACGGATGCGCGGCGCGTCCAGCATGTCGGCGACGGCGAGCGCGCGGCGGAAACGTTCGAGGTGCGCGCCGAAGTCATCCGTGATCTTCACCTTGCCGATCGGCGAGCCGACTGCGGAGACATGCATCCCGTGCGCGTCGAGCATGCCCTTCGCCTTCCGCACTTCATCATCGGAGAGATCGAGGATGTTCTTTCCCCACGCGCCCCGGAACTCTAACGCGGGGATCCCCTCCCGCTGCATCACATCCAGTTGCTCGGCAAGGTCCGCCGCGATCTCATCCCCGAACGCGCTGAGTGTGAAGTCGTACGTAGGCATGAACCGCTCCTTCCGCATACAAGTGGAAATGCAAATTCAGTTCGCTGATGACCATGTTGATGCAACAATCAGGGACAATCCGACACAGATTATCATGCCTGCGAGAACAACGAGCCAATAGAGGGCGCCAATTAAGAGCAACACAAGGTTATTTACAATCAAAAGGCAACAGAACGCGACGGAGAATCTCCGCCACCAATCCTTCGACCTCGTCATGTTTCGCCCCTACCGTGGATGGTGCCGATTACCCGCCTCGCAGCCATTACGAGGCGATCCAGCACGTCTGACGGCCCAATCGTACCCCCCATCACCGCGCCACCATGGACATCGCCGTGAAAATCGTTGCCGACCGTGGTAATGAGATTGTGGTTCGTCGCGATTGCTGCGAGCGATTCGCGTTCGTCGAGTGAGTATGCGCCGTAATAGGCTTCGATGCCGAGAAGGCCCGCCGGGATCATCTCGGCAAGCGTGGCGTCCAGACCGGTGACGCTGAGTGGATGGGCGAGAACCGGGACGCCGCCCGCCGCGCGGACGAGTTGCACAGCCTCGACCGGCGCCAACTGCTGCCGCTCGACGTGCGCGGGACGGCCACGACCGATATAGCGGTCAAAGGCATCGTCAATATCCGCTGCCGCGCCGACTTCGATCAGCGCACGCCCCACATGGGGCCGCCCGACCGCACCATCACCGGCGATTGCTTTGACCCGCTCCCACCGCACCGGGATGCCGAGGGCATTCAGTTTCTCGACCATCGCCTGCCCGCGCGCATCGCGCCCACCACGAAACCGCGCGAGTTGTCGCTGGAAATCGTCGTTCTCGACCGCGACGAAATAGCCGAGCAGATGGACTTCGCCTCTCGCAACCGAGCAAGTGAGTTCGACGCCGGGAATCAGCGTCATGCCGAATCCAGCGGCGGCAACAGACGCTTCGCCGATGCCCGCCGTGGTGTCGTGATCGGTGAGAGAGAGGGCGCGCACCCCGCGCGCGGCCGCCATGGCAACGACGCGTGCGGGGGGATACGTCCCATCAGAGGCCGTGGAATGGCAGTGCAACTCAATCGGAAAGGACGACAGCGGGAGTTGCCCTGCCTCAGCCATGGACCTACACGCTCCTTCGCCTCACGGGGGCGGCGCGGACACCCCCGCCATGGCCCAATATTTACCGCGGCTCGACAATCAATCGCAGCGCGGTGCGGTCCTCATCGCCAATGACGACATCAATGAAAGAGGGTAGGCAGACCGCGTTGATGCCCGTCTCCGCGAGGTAGTCGCGGGCAATGGCGACAGCCTTGACCGCCTGGTTTGTGGCGCCCGCGCCGATAGCCTGCACCTCCGCCCGGCCCGACTCGCGGACGACGCCAGCAATCGCACCCGCCACCGCACTCGGGCGGGAGCGGGACGAGACCTTCAAGATGTCGCTGCGCTTCCCGACCGCCGCAACGTGAGGAGTGGCCGCGCCCTCCTCAGGAACAGGTTCGTAGGCGGGGGGTGCGGTTTGCATCACAGATTCCTCCTGATTGGCTGGCGCATCGGGCATCGAAGCCGCCTCCGGCCCGATTCGCAACCCACGCAGTATCCGATCCATTCTCCTCCTCAACCCTCCTGTGGGGCCCGAACCGCCCGCGTATCCTTTCCATGGCGCATAATCTCGGCCACCAACGCGCTAGAGGTCCACATCCCAGATGTCCCGCCGCCAGATACCTCGCCCGCGCCGGGTCCGGCGGTCCACCTCGATGATAACGGCATTGAAGGTGATTGGGCCACTCGCCACCTCAAACCGGGCCGGCATGCCGGTCAGGAAGCGACGCAGCACCGGCTCGACTTCACTGCCGATGACCGAGTGTTGCGGCCCCACCATGCCGAGATCGGTGACGAAGGCGGTGCCGCGTGGCAAAATCCGCGCATCCGCCGTCGGGATATGCGTATGCGTCCCGAAGACGGCCGCCACGCGCCCATCCAGATGCCACCCCATCGCGACTTTCTCGCTTGTCGCCTCACCATGGAAATCAACGAGAACGATCGCGTCGTCCGGCGTCGTCCGCAACAGATCGTCCGCTGCCCGGAAGGGATCGTCGAGGCTTTCGGCGAGGAAGACGCGACCCATCAGGCTGACGACGCGCACCCGCGCGCCTCGCACATCCACATCAATGAATCCCCGCCCGGGAACGCCCGGCGGGTAGTTTTGCGGCCGTACAATCGGGATCTGCTCGTCTGTCAGCGCGGTAATCATTTCTCGCTGTGACCAGGTATGGTTCCCCAGTGTCAGCACGTCAATCCCGGTACGAAAGAGTTCCTCCGCCGTGGCGCGGGTCAGGCCGCGTCCGCCCGCCGCGTTCTCGCCGTTCGCAATGACATAATCAATACCATGCTCGCGGCGAAGCGTCGGGATAAACCGCGCGGCCCCCTGCCGCCCCGGCTGGCCGAAAATGTCACCGACGATAAGAAAACGCAAGACCGGCGGCCCCTCCCCTATCTGGGAAGGGGCCGGACGGGATGCCGACGGGATGAAACCGAGGTCATCATCAGCGAGCATAATCCACGACTCGCATCTCCCGAATGACCGTTACCTTGATCTGGCCAGGATACTCCATCGTCTCCTCGATCTTCTTGACGACATCGCGCGCGAGGCGCGTCGCCGTCAGATCGTCCACGATGTCCGGCTTGACCGCGATGCGAACCTCGCGGCCGGCCTGGATGGCGAAGGAGCGTTCCACGCCGGGGAACGAGTTCGCGATGCTTTCCAGCGCTTCGAGCCGCTTGATATAGAGATCCACCATCTCGCGCCGCGCGCCGGGGCGTCCGCCGGAGATGGCGTCCGCCGTCGCGACGATAAACGCCTCGACCGTCTCCGGTTGTACTTCGCCGTGGTGCGCCGCGATCGCATGGACGATCCGCGACGAGCGGCCAAGGCGCTGGGCGATTTCCGCGCCGATCAGCGCGTGTGGCCCCTCGACCTCATGGTCCACCGCCTTGCCGATGTCGTGCAAAAACCCTGCCGTCTTGGCGACGTTGATGTCCGCGCCGATCTCCGCCGCGATACCCGCCGCGATGATCGAGGCTTCCAGCGAATGCTGAAGAACATTCTGGCCGTAACTGGTGCGGAACTTCAGGCGACCCATCAACCGGATCAGTTCCGGATGGAGGCCCGCAACGCCCGCCTCGTAGGCGACGCGCTCGCCCTCCTCCTTGATGACCTGATCCATATCCGCCGTGACGCGCTCGGTCACTTCCTCGATGCGCGTCGGATGGATCCGCCCGTCCTGCAGGAGTTTCGCGAGCACGCGACGCGCGGTCTCGCGGCGCACCGGATCGAACGATGAGACCATGATCGTCTCCGGCGTGTCGTCAATGATGAGGTCCACGCCGAGTGCCTGTTCGAGCGCGCGAATGTTGCGGCCCTCCCGCCCAATAATCCGCCCCTTCATATCGTCCGAGGGGAGCGGCACGGCGGTAACGAGACCTTCCGCGACGTAGTCGGGCGCACACCGCTGGATCGCGGTGGCGAGGATTTCGCGGGCGCGGCGATCCGCGTCTTCTTTGATCTCGGCTTCGATCTCGCGCGTGCGGCGGTTCGCGGCATCCCGCACTTCCTCCTCGATGGAGGCGAGGAGGATGCCGCGCGCCTCTTCGCGCGTCAGGTTCGAGACACGTTCGAGTTCGGTAAGTTGCCGCGCGCGCAATGTTTCTGCCTCTGTGCGGATGGCAGCCACCTCTTGCTCGCGCGTGTCGAGGTCCTGATCGCGCTTTTCCTGTTGCGCGGTCTTGCGGTCAAGGGTCTCTTCCTTCTGCTGGATGCGGCGCTCCTGCCGCTGGATGTTGGCGCGCTGCTCCTTCAGTTCCCGCTCGATCTCCTCGCGGAGACGCAGCGCGTCATCTTTGGCGGCGAGGGTGAGTTCCCGCTCGGTCGCCTTCGCTGCTTCGATAATCCGTTCGGCGTCGGCCTGGGCTTGCTGTCGTTCGTCGCGCCCCTTGGTATCCTTGATGCGCGAGGAAATTACCCATGCCACCGCCGCTCCGATGGCGAGCCCAACAAGGCCCACCAATAGTGCGACGAATCCCATTTGAAATCATCCCTTCGTGTCCCCGTTGGATGTTGGTTCGTGTAAGCGCACCCGGGACACCTGCCTGGACAAATAGTCGTTGGGGCGGTTGCGGACCGAAGGGGCGTGAAACGCGCGGGAAGAGCATGCACCAAAATCCCAGCCATGCCAGGCTCAAAAGCATCTCAATCCGCATCGCGGTCACCCCTTCCCCATCGGTGAAACCGTTCCACAGCCATCATACGTTTCGCGACTTTCGAGTGTCAAGGCGAAACGCGGGTTCGGGCTGCGTTTCATCCATCGTAATACGCCATTCCCGCGCCGGATTTGCGCATTGCCGTTGCAGGCATCCAAGAAACTGCTTGACCCGCAAAGGAGATCGCAAAAAGGATAGAGGGGAATCAAACCACTATCCTCTGCAACCTTTGCGTCATCTGGTTCGCCTCGTAGTCGCGTTGCCTGTCTGGTGTTATCATCCAACGGGAGGCGAGAAGACGAATGGCGAAGCGCGAGATAGTGCAAATCAACACCCCCGAAGGCGACGCGGTCCTGCGGACGCGGGCGCGGAAGATCAGCCGACTGGATGAGGAAACCATACAAATCGCCCGCGACATGGTCGAGACGCTCGCCGCCGTTGGCGATGGCATTGCCATCGCCGCTCCGCAGATTGGCGAGCCGGTCCGGATGATCGCCGTCAATATCCCGCCAAAGTATCTCGACGAAGAAGATCCCGGTTTCCAGAGCGTTCTCTACAATCCGCAGATCATCCGGCGGCGGGGCGGGAAGGAGATCGAAGACGAAGGATGCCTCTCTTTCCGCTACTGGTATGGGCCGGTGGAACGCGATAGTTCGGTTGTTGTACGCGCGTACGACATGCAAGACCGCCAAATCCAGATTACCGCCGACGGGTTCGTGGCGCGCGTCCTTCAACATGAAATTGACCATCTTGAAGGGATTATGTTCACGGATTACATGGAGAATCCGGAGGCCCAGCTACGATACGTGCCGCCGCGCGTTCCGAACGCTCCGGACGATGACGAAGATACGGCGGAGCATGCGACGGCACGCACGGCGGTTGCAGAGTAGGAGCGCCGCTCCATGAGACTGGACGAAGCGACCGCACGCCGCACCGCGCTCATCGCCCAACTCGAAGCCGACGGCGTGCTGCACGACGCGACAGTCCGCGCCGCGATGCTCGCCGTGCCGCGCCATCGCTTCCTGCCGAATGAACCGCTCGAACGCGCCTACGCGAATGACGCCGTGGCAACGAAGTTCGCGGGCGATATTTCCATTTCCAGCGCCTCACAACCCGCGATGGTCGCCGAAATGCTCGAGCAACTCGCGCTCATATCGGGCATGAACGTGCTGGAAATCGGCGCGGGCACCGGGTATAACGCCGCCTTACTCCGCGCGCTCGTCGGCCCGAGCGGGCGTGTCACGACCGTGGATATTGATACGGACATCACCGCCGCCGCCTGCGCGCATCTCGCGTCCGTTGGCATCACGGACATCGAGATCATCACCGGCGACGGCGCGATGGGCTACGCGCGAAACGCACCCTACGACCGTATTATCCTCACCGTGAATGCCGGTGACATCGCGCCCGCATGGGTCGCGCAACTGAAAACAGGCGGCGTACTTGTCCTGCCGCTCAGTATCGGCCCAGCGCAGTTCTCCATCGCCTTTGTCAAAGTGGACGATGTGCTTCGCAGTCAGTCACTCTACCCATGTAGCTTCATGCCGCTGCGCGGCAGCATGGGTGACGACGCGACCGGAACCCGATCCATCGCCGCCGCGCCCGGTCTCCGCCTGATGATGACAAACACCGCCGCGCACGAGGCGGGGCGCATCGCCGCGCTCCTTGAAACCCCGGCTGGTTCGCGCGCCATCGCGGGCGTCCGGCATGGCTGGTTTTCCGCGCTCGCCTTCGCGCTCGCGGATACCACACAACCGCGCCTCTTCGCCTTTGTCTCCTCGGATGATGCACGGTACGGCTTCGTCGGCCATGGCTACGGCGTCTTCGATGTGACGAAAAACGATGGAGCCGTCATCCGCCTTGCCGACGCGATGGATGGTACGGCAGACATGACGGCGCTCGTCTACGGCGATACATGGACCGGCGATTGGCTCAATCGTGTGTTCGCCGATTGGGCATCGCGCGGCATACCGCGCATCCAGGAGTACCATGTGACCGCCATTCCCAATGGCGGGCCAATTTCGCCGACCGCCGATGGCTTCGTCGTCCGAATTCCACACTGGCAGTTGGTGTTTCAGGTGGAATCCCGTGATTACAAATCCACCTCACGCGGGTGAATACGCAGTTTCTCGACAGTGACGATCTGTTGAATCTGCGCGACCGCGTAGTCAATCTGGTCGGATTCATTGACGACGAAGTAATCGAAAAGTTCGCTTGTCGCGATCTCCCGGCTGGCGATGTCAATGCGGCGAGAGAGGGCGACAGGGTCGTCCGTCTTCCGCGAGCGAAGACGCCGGTAGAGTTCGCCCATGTCCGGTGGGAGCAGGAAGATCATCAGCGCCTCGGGCGCGAGGCGGCGGATCGTCGCGGCGCCCTGAGGATCAACCTTGACGACAACGTCCTTGCCCTGCCGTAGGGCCTGCCGTAGTCGTGCTCTCGGAACGCCGTAGAGATTCCCATAGACCGTCGCGTGCTCCAAAAACTCGCCCGCCTCGACCTCGCGATTGAATTCTTCCACGGTGTGGAAGTGATAATGGACGCCGTTGATCTCACCCGGCCTGCGCTCGCGCGTCGTGGCAGTGACGGCGTAATAGCAATCGGGCATCACCTCGCGCATGTGCTCGATGACCGTATCCTTGCCGACGCCCGACGGCCCGGAAATGACGATCAAGAGGGGGCGGGCGGCGTTCCGCAGCGCGTCAATCAACTCGTCCGCGCGCTCATTCATGCCTTCCTGACTGCCAGATGTCATGCGTATTCCGCCTCTCTCCGGCCTGATGACGCGGCACTTTCGATCAAACCTGCTGATTCATCATCCGGTTCATCCATCGGCGCCCGTCCCTGCCGCCAGCCACTGAGCCGCCCGGCGATCGTTTCCGGGCCAAGCGCCGCCGCGAGCACCATCCCGTTGTCCAGATAGAGGAGGGATTTCGTGCGCCGCCCGGAGGTCGCGTCAATCAGCGTCCCCTGATCGCGCGCTTCCTTCATCACACGCTTCAGGGGGGCGCTTGCGGGCGCGACAATCGCCACGACCCGGTTCATTGCGACGAGATGACCAAAGCCGATATGGATCAGTTCCGTCGCCAACGTCCCGCTCCTCCGCGAAGCCCCCGCGTCCGGTGTACACTTCACTGTACGCACGCCGCGCCGGAAAGGATGACCCGTGTTTGATGCGCTGACGATGCGCGCCGTCGCCGATGAACTTACGACCGTGATTGTCGGTGGCCGCATCCAGCGCGTCGGCCTCACGGACGAACGCACGCTCGTCCTCGAAATCTTCGCACACGGCACGCGCCAACAACTCCTGATCAGTGACCATCCGCAATCCGCGCGTGTCCACCTTGTCTCACAACGCCTGACTGCCGACGCGGCGCGCGTCACGCCGTTCCTGCTTCTCGCACGCAAACATCTGCGTGGGGGTCGCATCGCCGGACTGGCACAGCCCGCCTTCGAGCGGACGTTGGCTCTGAGTATCGTCAAGGCTCATCCGCCCGTCAAGGAGCGCGACGAACCGTCGGAGAGCGATGACACGGGGGACGATGACGAGCCTGGCGTGCTGCCGCTCGATTGGATATTGGATGAAACGACGCTCGTCATCGAGATTATGGGTCGCCATTCGAACACCATACTTGTCGGCGCGGACGGCATCATTCTGGATGCACTGAAGCGCGTGCCACCCGCGACGAGCCGCGTCCGTCCAATCCTGCCCCATCTGCCGTACGCGCCGCCGCCACCACAGGAGAAAGCCGATCCATCCGCGATTACCGTCATGCAGATCCGGCGCTTCTGCCTGCTCGCGAGCGAAACGACGAGCCTCGCATCCATGCTCGTCGGATCGCTCGGCGGAATCAGCCCACAAGTCGCGCGCGAACTCGCCTTTCGTGCCACTGGCCGCGTGGACGCAGCCGCCACCGCGTGCGATCCCGACCGGCTCATCGCCGCGCTCCGGGACATCATTCAACCGATACGGGGGGGCGCGTGGCGCCCGGCGTTGTACATGCGCGGCGGCATACCTGTCGCCTTCTCGCCGATCCCGCTTGAATCCATCGCCGCGCAACCGGAGACGACTATTGCGGAAAACGCTTCGATGTCCGCAATCATCGCGTGGTTTTTCGCCGAGACGGAGCGGGCAACCGCCCACGGCGAGCGGCGCAACCGCCTCCTCCGGGCGATTGCCGATGCCGCAACACGGATTGATACCCGCCTCGTGGCCCTTCGGGGCGAACTGAAGCGCGCGGAAGATGCTGACCTCAACCGGCGCAAGGGTGAAGCGATCTACGCGTACGCATACACGATTGCGCCGCGTCAGACCACATTGCGGACGAGCGATGGCCTGAGCATCACCCTCGATGCCGCGCTCTCGCCATCCGAGAACGCGCGGCGGTACTTCGAGCAGTACCGCAAGGCCCAACGCGCGACGGAGGGATTGCCGGAGCGGATCGCGCAGGCGGAGACCGAGCGCGCCTATCTCAGCCAGATGGCGGCACTCGTGGCAACGGCGACCGCCTTCGATGATCTCGTCACCCTCGAACGGGAGTGGCATACGTATGCGGGGACGCGTGCCTCCACGCCCACGCAGCCGCAACGGGGGCGTCCGCAAGCGCCCGCCGCCCGCCGCCCGCGCGCGTACACGACACCGGCGGGCCATCGCCTCCTGGTGGGGCGGAGCGGCCCACAAAATGAGCAGGTCACGTTTTCGCTCTCCCACCCGGACGATACGTGGCTCCACGCGCGGGGCGTCGGTGGCGCGCATGTCATCGTCCAATGGAATGCGGAGCATGTTATCCATGCCGCCGATGACGCGAAAGTCCTCGAAATGGCGGCACGACTGGCGGCATATTACAGCAGCGCGCGATCTGCCGGCCACGTTGAGGTGGATTTCGCGCCGCGACGACACGTTCGGAAGATCGCCGGCGCGGGGCCGGGCATGGTCACCTACCGAGGCGAACGCACACTGCGAGTCGAACCCGTCAGCCTCGAACAGCTCGTGCAACAAGGTTTGCTCCGCGCTCCGAGCTCCGAGCGGGCGCGGGGGTGAATAAACGCCCGGTGCGTGGTATGGTTTTTACGGAATCGCTACTCGATCACGGTTTCCATCGCGCAGTTGGACGCAACCGAGGCGCAGCATGCCGATCATCCTTGCCACCAAAATCACCCTACTGGACATCTTTATCGCGACGATGGTACTCAAGGTGCTCTTCTTCATCTTCATTGTCTACGTGGGCCGCCTCATCAAGCGCGAGGATGATCTGCGGGATGCTGCCACCGCGCCCGCGCTTCTCCGCGCGCAGCCTCCGACGAAGCGCGTCCCCGTCGTCGCCTGCCCCTTCTGTGGCTGCGAGTGCGCAGCGTCGGTGCATAAGGAAGTCGTCGCGGAGAAGACGATCTACGAATTGATCTGCTGGGAATGTCACGCCGCGCTCCCCGAAACTGCTCTCGTCGCGCTTATCGAGCCGACCGAATGGCTGCGGCGCTCAGCAGGCAGCGCTCAGCCCGTAGCGGGCAGCACATCGCAATAATCTCTTGGTGATTCTGGCATGCCACCCAGAGGGCGCCCGGGAACCTGCCCCACCAATCCTGCTGGCTGGCGACGATCGCAAGGAACGAATAACGCTCCGAGACGAAATGCGTCGGAGCGTTCCTTGCCTGTCTGCTGTCTGCTGCCTGGCTACGCTGCCAGTTTCGGGCGACGCCAGAAGCGCCCACGCTCAGCCCGTGGCCGCGCGAAGTAACTCGCGATCGCGCCAACCTCATAGAGCGCGTACATTGGCAGTGCGACGAGCATCATATTGAAGGGATCGGGCGTCGGTGAAATGGCGGCGCCGACTATCGTACAAATCAGGAACGCATACCGGCGCCAGCGCCGCAACTTGTCAATATTGACGACGCCGATCTTCGCCAGCAGAAAGAGGAATGCCGGCAACTGGAATATCAGCCCCATACCGATGGAAATCTTGATAAAGAAGGTCAGAAAGTTGTTCGCGGTCACGGTAAACGTGCCGATGAAGCCGAACGAGAAATTGACAAGAAATTTGAGAAACGACGGAATCACCACGGCGTTTGCGAAGAGCACGCCGGAGATGAAAAGCGCCGACGAGAGCGGAATACCCCAGAGGAGATACTTCAGTTCATGAGGCAAGAGACCGGGCGCCATGAACCGGACGATCTGATAGAAAAGGATTGGTGAGGCAACGACAACACCGATATAGAGTGCGATCTTGAAATACGTCATGAAGCCTTCGGTGGCTTCGGTCTGAATGACCTGACTATTTCCATTCACGGAATGGATGATGGCTAACATGTGATTGAAAACGCGCCCGGCAAAGATGAATCCGACGATCATCCCCGCGAAAATGGCGAGGATAGACTTGACGAGGCGCGAGCGAAACTCGATCAGGTGTTCCTGGAGTGTCATCAAATCCGCGTCCGGCTTCGCCTTCTTCGGGCTCTTGCGGAAGGCGCGGAGCGGATTGAGATTGCGTAATGGGACGAGAAGCCGTGGCGGCCGGGTGGTGATATTCGCCATTATGATGTGTCCTCATTCCCTGCCATGTCGGCCACCACGCGGGATGGTGCTAACTCTGGTGCTCCTCAATGTAATTGGCGGCGTCACCGACTGTGAGG
The DNA here is from genome assembly GCA_937968015.1 of uncultured Thermomicrobia bacterium. Classification (GTDB taxonomy): domain Bacteria; phylum Chloroflexota; class Chloroflexia; order Thermomicrobiales; family JALYUS01; genus JALYUS01. The sequence continues at coordinate 138,263 of CALBSO010000109.1, read as the reverse complement.
ATTTTCTCCGCGTCTTCATCCGAGATTTCCAGGCCGAACTCTTCTTCCAGGGACATGATCAACTCGACCAGGTCGAGCGAGTCTGCATTGAGATCGTCAACGAACGATGCCTCAGGCGTGATTTCTTCTTCATCCACGCCCAACTGCTCTGTGACGATACCCTTCAACCGATCATAGATCGTAGAAGTGGACACCCCGCTCTCCTCCGCTAACATCCATATCACGCGGCGGCACGCCGGATTGCGCGCTCGCTTTCCCAGTATAGCATACGTACGTGTGGGCTTTTCGGTTGTGTTTATCCGGTTCCACGCGCTAAGTCACCCGCCGCGATGCGCGACGCGATCGTGCCGAGCGTGCCGTTGATGAACTTTCCGGAATTCTCGCTACCGTAGCGCTTCGCCAGTTCCACGGCCTCGTTGATCACCGCGCCCACCGGCACATCGGTACTGTAGAGCAGTTCACAGAGGGCGAGCCGCAGGATGTTGAGGTCCACACGCGGCAACTGCGCAAGCGGCCACGCGGGCGCGGTGGCGGCGATCAATGCATCCAATTCGTCCCGGTGCGCCAGCACGCCATTCACCAGACGTTCCGCATAGTCGCGGAAGCCGTCGGCGAGCAACATCTGATCGAACTGCCGGGCGCGCACATCTTCGACATCGTGCCCGACAAGGTCCACCTCGAACAGCACCTGCAACGCGCCCTCGCGCGCCTTCCGTTGCTTCTGGCCAAACTGGTCGCTGCCCGCACGTTTCCGCCGGGGGCGGGGTGGAGTCTCTCGATCGGCAGCGATCGGTGGATTATCGCTCTCGTCACTCAGGAGGAGCATCGGCTCCTCGATCGTTGATCGTGTCATCGCTATCCCTGCCTCTCCGGCGCGTGGTCGGCATGTTGGGGTATGAACACGCCCTCAATGTCGCGGACAAAGACGTTCACTTCCTTCGCCTCCATTCCGAGCAGGCGCTCGATCGCCGCCGCGACCTGCCGACGTACGACCGCGCTCACATCCGCAACATGTTCTCCCGCTGCAACGATGATGCCAATGTCGGCGTGGACGGCGTTTCCTTCGACGCGCACATGGACCGTCCGCCGCCCATACGGCGCGGTCCGCACGACACCCGGCACCTTCAGCGCCGTCATTTCGACGACCGCCGCGAGCACACTCTGCGCGACGATCACCCTGCCGAGTTGCTCTCCCGCCGTTTCGTGCATTGTCATCTCTCAGTGCAGCAGACTTCAGCCTGCCCCACCATAGAACTGCTATCGCATCGCTGCTTCGCCGCTCAGCATCTGCTCGACGAACCGGGTGTGGACTTCGCCGCGCCGGAAGCGGGCATCCCGCAGGATGCGGAGATGGAACGGTACCGTCGTGGCGATGCCACCAATGATCGTCTCCTCGAGTGCCCGGCGCATCCGGTCCATCGCCTCTTCCCGCGTCTCCGCCCAGACGATGATCTTGCCAAGAAGCGAGTCATAGAAGGGCGGGACGCGGTATCCGGCATAGAGATGGCTGTCCACACGCACGCCGGGGCCACCGGGCGGTACATATTCGCTAATCGTGCCGAGCGATGGTGCGAACCCCCGGTCCGGGTCTTCCGCCGTAATCCGACACTCGATCGCGTGCCCATGCATCGTACGAGGGCGCTCCGGGAGCGTCAAGGGTTCGCCCGCCGCGATCCGTAACTGCCAGACAACTAGATCCACACCGGTGATCATCTCCGAGACGGGGTGCTCGACCTGGATGCGCGTATTCATTTCCATGAAAAAGAAGCGGCCGTCGCCGTCCATCAGGAACTCCAGCGTGCCCGCGCCGCGATACTTCAGTTCCTTCGTCCCCCGCGCCGCCATGTCCCACAACGTTTGCCGCTGTTTCATCGAGAGACCTGGCGCGGGCGACTCTTCCAATAGTTTCTGGTGCCGCCGCTGGAGCGAGCAATCGCGCTCGCCGAGGATGACGACTTTGCCCTCACCGTCGCCGAGCACCTGCACCTCGATATGGCGCGGCGATTCGAGGAACCGCTCGATGTACATCTCGCCGTTGCCGAACGCCGCCTCCGCCTCCGCCCGCGCGAGGGGCAGGACGCGTTCCAGTTCGGATTCGGAGCGCACAACGCGCATACCCCTGCCCCCGCCACCCGCCGCCGCCTTGAGCATAACCGGGAAGCCGATCCGGCGCGCGGCGCGTAGTAGATCGCCGTCGTTCGAGGCGGGCGTTTCGAGACCGGGGAGGATCGGCAGCCCGGCATGACGCATCGCCTCGCGTGCCGCCGCCTTGTCTCCCATTCGCGCAATTGTCTCAGCGCGCGGACCGATGAAGGTGATGCCCAATTCCTCGCACATCTCCGCCATGTAGGCATTCTCCGCGAGGAAGCCGTACCCCGGATGGATCGCGTCGCAGCCGGTCAGTTGCGCCGCTGTGACGATCCGCGGTCGGCTCAGATAGGACTGCGCCGCCGGCCCCGGCCCGATGCAGACCGCCTCGTCCGCCAACTGCACCGGTAGCGACTCCCGGTCCGCCTCCGAATACGCGACCACCGCTGGCAATCCCACATCCCGGCAGGCGCGCAAGATCCGCAGCGCAATCTCACCCCGGTTCGCGATCAACACCTTCTGCAACATCGTCAACCCCTCACCGGAGCGTCCACTCGTGGGCATGGAAACGGGCGGCTGTGACACCGCCCGCGCCGCTTTCCGTGATCTATTTTACTGCATCACCATGCCGCCGTCTACCTGCAAGACATTGCCGGTCATGTACGCGGCGGCGGGCGATGCGACGAAGGCGACGACTGCCGCGACATCTTCCGGCGCCCCGAGGCGGCCCATCGGCACCTGTTCGAGCAGTTTGCCGCGCATATTTTCCGGGATGGCGTCGGTCATATCCGTCGCGATGTAGCCGGGGGCAATCGCATTGACGGTGATGCTGCGCGAGGCGACTTCGCGCGCGATGGATTTCGTGAAGCCGATCAGGCCCGCCTTCGCGGCGGCGTAGTTCCCCTGCCCCGCGTTCCCGATCAACCCAACGACGCTGGAAATATTGATGATCCGCCCGCTCCGCTTGCGCAGCATCGGTCGGAGGGCGGCGCGCGTCGTGTGGAATGCGCCCTTCAGGTTCGTGTCGAGCACGGCGTCCCAATCTTCATCCGTCATTCGCATCAGCAGTTGGTCCCGCGTGATACCGGCGTTGTTGACGAGCACATCAATCCGCCCGTACTGTTGGATCGCCGTCTCGATCAGCCGTTCGGCGTCGTCGCGGTTGCTCACGTCGCCCTGCACGAGCGTCGCCTCACCGCCCGCCTCGATGACGGACCGCGCGGTCTCCTGCGCCGCCGCCTCACTGCCCCGGTAGTTGACGATCACCGCCGCGCCATCCTGCGCGAATCGCACCGCGATCGCCCGCCCGATCCCCCTGCTCGCGCCTGTCACGACGACAACTTGTCGTGCTACCTCGCTCGCCATCTATCCTCCTTTATCCTTGTGAGCGCTTGATGCCGGCTTTATAACCATCAAGACACTTGGCAGTTCAACTGCCCTCCGTACCTTATGGAGCCAGCATCGCATCGCTTATCTGCGTCCGCGCCTCTTGCTGCGTGCGTTTGATGAGGCCGGAGAGGACGTTGCCGGGGCCGATTTCGAGGTAGTCGGTAACGCCCGCGTCGCGCATCGTTTCGACGGCGCGCACCCATTGAACGGGCGAGAAGATGTGATTGATCAGTTCGGCGCGCAGATCGGCGGCGATGGCGAGGGGCTGACCATCCACGTTCGCCATGATCGGCACGACGGGATCGGTGAGGTCGGCGTCTTTGAGGAGCGGTGTGAGGGCATCGGCAACAGGGTGCATCAGCGACGTGTGGAAGGCCGCTGAGACAGGGAGCATGATCGCTCGGCGCGCGCCGCGTTCTTTCGCGAGCGCGGCGGCACGCTCGACATCCGCCCGACGCCCGGCAATTGTCACCTGCCCCGGCGCATTAATGTTCGCGACCTCGACGCCTGCCTCCGCCGCGAGCATCTGCACCACCTCCGTCTCCATGCCGAGGATAGCGGCCATCGCGCCGTGCCCGAACTCCTGCATCAGTTGGCCGCGCCGTCGTACGAGGCGCACGGCGTCCGCGAACGGTAAGGCGCCGGTGCAGACCGCCGCCGAATACTGGCCGAGGCTGTGCCCGGCAGCGAAGGCGGCATCCGGCATTTCCCCGCGCCGCTTGAGGGCCTCGAACTGGACAACGCTGACGAGAAGGATCGCGGGCTGCTGCGTGTCCGTCTGCTGGAGCGTGGCGTCCGGGCCGTTCCAGATGATCTCACTGAGGGCGAAGCCGAGGGCATCGTCCGCCTCCGCGAACCGCTGCCGCGCCGCGGGTTCGGCGTCGGCGAGCGCTTTGCCCATGCCGACGGATTGCGACCCCTGCCCCGGAAAGACCCATGCCGTCGCCGTCATCCGCCCCCTCCCTCGGCGCCCCGGCCCCAGCGGATGACTGACGCGCCCCATGTCAGGCCGCCACCGAAGGCGACGAGCAGCAAGTTCGCCCCTTCGTGCAGTAACCCTCGGTCGGATGCCTCGGAGATGGAGATCGGGATTGTCGCGGCGGATGTGTTGCCGTACCTGTCAATATTGACCCAGACGCGATCGCGCGGTAGGTCGAGCCGCTTCGCCGTCGCCTCGATGATCCGCAGGTTCGCCTGGTGGGGGATGAGCATATCAATCTCGCGGAAGTGCATGCCGGCCCGCGCGATTGCCTCAATCGCCGCATCTCCCATCGTCCGCACGGCGAATTTGAAGACCTCGGAACCCTCCATGGTGATGTACTGGGCGCGCCGATCAATGATCTCCTGCGTCACGGGTAACGTAAAACCCCCGCCGGGCGCTCTCAGGAGGTCGCCGCCGCTGCCATCCGCACCAAGCGTCAGTGAGAGCAGGCCGCGCCGCTGGTCGGTCGCTTCGAGGACAACCGCGCCCGCACCATCGCCAAAGAGGACGCAGGTGCGGCGGTCGGTGTAGTCGGTCAGGCGGGTCAGCGTCTCCGCACCGATCACGAGGATGCGGGAGTAGACGCCGGTGCGGATGAACTGCGTCGCGGTGGCGAGGGCGTAGATGAAGCCGGAGCAGGCGGCGCCGATGTCGAATGCCGGGATACGCGTCACGCCGAGTAGACTCTGGACGACGCACGCCGTGCTCGGAAAGAAATAGTCCGGTGTGGCGGTGGCAACCATAATCAGGTCGAGATCGGAGGGATCGAGATGCGCGACGGCGAGTGCCTTGCGAGCCGCGCTCGCGCCGAGCGTCGCGGTTGTCTCGTCCGGCGCGGCGACGCGTCGCTCGCGGATGCCGGTACGGGACATGATCCATTCGTTGTTCGTCTCCACCATCTGTTCGAGATCGGCGTTCGTCAGGACATGTTCGGGCACATAGTGGCCCCACCCGATGATCGCCGCATACCGCTCGCATTGTTCTGCCATGCCCGCGCGCCCCTTCCCGATCGCTCTGTCGCCGCTCCGCGTAGCATACCAAACCACCACACCGATTCGCGCGCTCCTCAGCGGTTCAGCGGTGGGGAAGCAAAAGCGGGAGCGGCGAAAACCGCTCCCGCTTTCCATTCGCTTTGCATGATGCAGCGGAGGCTATCGCTCCGCGCGGCGTGTGCGCTGTTTGATCTCGATGATCTGGTTGCCGCGATACTGGCCGCAGGTCGGACAGACATGGTGCGAGCGCATGTACGAGCGGCAACTCGGGCAGACGACGAGATGTACGGGCGCGATGTGATCGTGGCTGCGGCGTGAGCCGCGCTTCCCGCGCGAACTACGAAACTTCGGTACGGCTCCCATGCGCTTGCTCTCCTATCGTCGCAACGAAGACCCACGTTCAGTACGCGGGTGTCCGCGTCAATCGCCTTTCGTCCGGGCATGATAGCCTATTCATGTTCATCCCGCAAGAGTGTTTCGAGGACGGCAAACGGATTGGCTGCCTCATCGGGCGCCGTTTCGTCGAGGATAACCGGTTCGGTACCCGGCTTGACCGGCTGCATCGGCAACTCGACGAGGATCACCTGCCTGAGCGGCTCGCGCAGATCAATCTCGTGATTATCGCTGACCGGAAAGACCTCCGGGGCATCGTCGGGGTCGTCTTCGTACTCGATCGCTCGGCCGGTAGCGAGGTCAATCGTCGGGCGGAACTGCTCGGCGAACTCCGCCTCGACGGGCTGCGCGAAGATGTCCAGCGTCCGCACGCATTCCAGATCAACAAGCGCGCGCACGGCGCCTTCGGCGAGCACGCCCGCGCCGACGCGCAGCAGCCGGAACTCCGCGTGGAGATCTCGCGCGACTAAATCGCGATCGAGTTCAAGTGACGGGACATCGAGGACGTACCGCCGCGTCCGTCCCATCGCATCGCTCTTCAGATAGTCCACGACATTGATCGTCGTATCGGTGAGATGTTCCGCTGATTCTGGCATCGTTTGCCTCCGGGCGCCGGGACACAGCCCACCCGTCTACCGCTTCACCCCGCGGATACCGCCCGGCGAGCGCGTGATTAAACCGACAAAGTATAACGCCTTACGCATCGTTTCGCAAATGCTGTCGCCCACTAATTTGCCGATCAGACGCCACAAAATCGCTGCCGCGAATGCAGACTTTCTCTGCGTACGTACGGAGCAAAAGACTTGACATTGGAGAACGTATGTTCTATACTGTAACTCGGATACGCAGCACCGACACCGCAGAGGAGGTAACGCGAAATGGTGGATGATCAGCGAGCGTTGGCACTGTCGCGTCTCTACATCGAAGAACGCATCGCAGCGGCCGAGAAAGAGCGGCTACTCCACACGGTCGGCGTGCGGCGCGCCTATTTCTCGCGCTGTGCGGCATGGACAGGGAGCATCCTCGTGCGCATCGGGCGGCGCTTAGAAGCGTTCGGTGGCGCGGCGCACGTCGGTACCGCGTTCGAGATGCGGCGGGCCGTGTAGATGGACGCGGTCGCAGTGGGTTTCAACGTGTTGGCGCTCTTAGGGTTGGAGCCGGCCTCCACCGGCGCCGTGCGAAAGGTCGGCAGTATGGAAGGCAAAATCGCACTCATCACGATCCTCACCGATGACGTGCCCCGGCTCGTCGCATTCTACCGGGATGTGCTCGGCTTTGTGGCGGAGAATCCGATAGATAACTACACCGAATTCCGCAGCGAGGGCGTTCGGTTCGCCGTGTGCGGCCGCGCAATCCTCGCGGAGACGACGCACGATCCCCGCTTCAGTGAGCCGACGCGCGGGCAAGCCTTTGAACTCGCCTTCCCGTTGCCGACGCGGGACGACGTGGATCGCGCGTACGCGGAAATCACCGCAAACGGCGCGACGCCCGTCCAACCGCCCGCGACGATGCCCTGGGGGCAGCGCACCGCCTTTTTCGCCGACCCGGACGGCAATATTCACGAGCTCTTCGCGGACTGACCGCTTTATTCCCCGTACATTCCTCCCTTCCCCCTCCCCAAGCGCACCGGCCTCCCCGCCGGTGCGCCCCCTCGTTCTTGTCCGCCATTGGTCGGGGCTCTTCCTACGGTTTGGTGAACCCTCTGTGAGCAACCGAACTGCGGTATTATTCGCCAATGAACAGTCTAATCCCTTTCATTGAGCGTCGCGCTCGCCTTGCCATAGACATGAAGCCGCTGCATGAGCAGGTCTATGTCGGAGGCGGCCCGACCGGTGTGCATTCGCGTTGGCAGGCATACCGCGCGAGCGATACGCGATCCGGTGCGTGCAGGCTGCGTCGCTGCTCATCCATCGCCGAGACGGCGGATGAAGAAGCGCATCGTTACTGCCCGAATGAATGTCGCGGTTTGCGCGTCGTTGAGGTCGGGAATGGTGCGATCAGATGCGATTTGGTTGTCGCGAATCACTGCCGTTGCCGTGAGGACGATGCGCTCGACGCCTGCCGCGGCGATCGGCACACTGCGTACCTCGGTGCGTGCCACGACCGTTTGGCCCGTTTGCTGAAGCGACACGATATTCACGTGCACATGGTCGCGGATCTGCCGCACATAGGACGCGACGATCGCCTGCCTGCCGACGCACGGCTGGCAGTCGGCGACGACCAGCACCGCATCGTCGGTGACGAGTGCGCTGATCGCCGACAGGTCACCGCGATTGATGGCATCGATGAACTGCCGATAGACGGTGGCCGGGTCTGACTGCGCAGCGACGCCGACCGGATTGGCAACACTGCTGATGACCAAGGTCATCAGCACAAAGATAGCTCGCTTGCCCATCTGTGTTCCTCCTCCGACTCCTGACAGGACGTGGCGGTGACGGAGAGTGACGATAGGAACCGCCGTATCCTTCTCCCGTCACCTCAGGGAGGCGGCACGGATCGTTGCCTCAGCCGCCGAGCACATCGAAGACGGGCCTCGCCATCTCCGCGCAGAACTGTTGCCATTCCTCCGTTCTCTGCGGGGTGAGTGGGAGCGCAAACGCGAGCATTGCCATGATCGGGCTCCTTTCGACGCGCGGCGGCAAAACACGAGGGGCGCGACGCCGCACTAGTGAAGACGCAGCGAGGCTGGTAACGGATTGGTGAGCCGGGCAATCCCACGATCTGGTACCGCATCACGAACACCCTGGGAGAGCCGATAACCTTGTCCGTTCCGCGCGCACCGCCTGGCATTGATGCCGATGCGGTGCGCTATACTGCGTGCGGGGTGCAGCGGAGCGCCCGCCGTGTCGGGGCCAATTCAACGAAGAAAGAGGCACCAGCCATCAGCGCTATCACTCCGACGATTGATCATCTCCTCACCCGGCCGGAAATCGAGCGGCTCCTGGGCCGGGCGAAAGTTGCATTAGCTGATACTATCGCCCTGACCGCACGCATCGCCCAGATTCCCGCCCCGACGGGCGCGGAGGCGGAGCGTGCCGCATTCGTCGCCCAGGAGATGCGCGCCATTGACCTCGCGGACGTGCGGACGGACGACGTCGGCAATACGATTGGGCGGCGACCGGGCAGCGGCAATGGCCCAACGGTCATGATCGCCGCACACACTGATACCGTCTTCCCCGCCGAAACGGACCTCACGGTCCGCCGGACGACAGAGCGGATCGCTGGCCCCGGTGTCGGCGACAATAGCCTCGGCGTTGCGGCGATGCTCACCGCCGCCCGGCTTCTGACGACACTCGACGTGCCGATGGCGGGCGACGTGCTCTTCGTCGCGGATGTCGGTGAGGAAGGGCTGGGCGACCTGCGCGGGATGCGTGAGGCAGTCCGCACGTATCGCGATCACCTCGGCGCGGTCGTCGCTGTCGAGGGGCACAACCTCGGCCGCGTGACGCATCGCGCTGTCGGCAGCCGCCGCTACCGGATCAGTGTGCAGGGGCCGGGCGGTCACTCATGGGGCAACTATGGCCGCCCGAACGCCATCCACATTCTCGCCAAACTCATTACCGATCTCGTCGCGCTGCCAATTCCCACCACGCCAAAAACGTCGCTCTCCATCGGCACGATCGAGGGCGGCGTTTCTGTCAACACGATCGCCCCGACCGCCTCGACCCTTGTGGACCTCCGCTCGATCTCGCAGGCGAACCTCGAACGGCTCGCCGCGCAGGTCGAGCGCGCTGTCCGCGCCGTCCACATCGCGGATGTGCAGGTGACGGCGGAGATCCTTGGCGACCGTCCGGCGGGCGACCTCCCCGCCGACGCGCCGATTGTGCGGACATGCATGGAGACGTTGCGCGCCCTCGGCATCTCACCGACGCTTGACGCGAGCAGCACGGACGCCAATGTGCCGATTGGCCTCGGCATCCCTGCCGTCTGCATCGGTATCGCGGAGGGCGGCAACGCGCATCGTCTGGAGGAGTTCATCCGCATCTCAACGATCCCGAAGGGCCTCCAGCAATTGCTCCTGCTCATCCTTGCTCTCGGGGGATATGACGCAGCATGAGTATCCGAGTCGTCTTCTTCGATATGGGTGATACATTGACGACGATCCTTCCCTCATGGGAGACGCTCTATGTCAACGCGTGCGCGCGGCATGGCATCCATGTGGAGCATGACGCGCTGGTCGCCGCGACGCGTGAGGTCTTCGGTGCGCTCGACGCGGACGAGTCGCGCATGACGTATGAGGCGACCGAGGAGGCGGATCAACGGTATTATCAGGAGATCAACGGGGCAATTCTCCGCCGTGCCGGTGCGCCGATGAATGCGCGGATGCGGACGATCCTCGAACACCTCCAAAAGGAGTTCGAGACGCCCGCGCACTTCCATCTCTTCCCCGATGCCGTCCCGACACTGGAGACGCTGCGGAGCGCGGGCTACCGGCTCGGCATCATCTCCAACTGGTCATGGAATCTGCCCGATCTCTGCGATGGCCTGGGCATCACCGGATATTTCGACCACATTGTCACGTCCGCCCGCGTCGGCGCATCGAAACCGCATCGCGCGATTTTCGATTACGCGCTGCACTGGTTCGACGCGCGACCGGAGGAGTGCGTGCAGATCGGTGACAACGCGGTCGCTGATGTTGGCGGAGCGCGGGCGGTCGGCATGCATGGCGTGCTGATTGATCGCCGACGCCGATACGAGCGCGAGGAGTATCCCATTGTGCGAGCGCTGGCGGACGTGCCGGGGGTTGTGGCGGGGCTGGACCCCTAACCCCGGCCCCTTCCCGATACTGCCCAAAGGGCACCCGGAAGGGGTGACTCACCGCAGCGTGGATGTGCTGCTGCACGCGGGCAATGTCGGAGCGCTGTGGGTGCTGGACCGAATGCGCTACACCAATCGTAGCGACGGCTGGACATCGAGATCCCAGCCGGCGTACTCGCCCACCTGCAAGTGACGTTCGGCGGCCGCGCCGATCATCGCCGCATTGTCCGTGCAGTACAGCGGCGGCGGGCAGAAAAGCGGCACGCGCACGGCAGCCGCGAGCCGCTCCCGCAGCAGGCAGTTCGCGGCGACGCCGCCCGCGAGCAGGACGGATGCCGCGCCGTGCTCGCGGGCGGCGCGCGCGACGGGCGCGACGAGCATCGCGACGATTGCCTCCTCGTAGCCGGCGGCAAGGTCCGCGACGGGCGTGTCATCCTTCAAGTGAACCGGGCGGTGCGTCACGAATGGGCTTTCCGCGCTCCGTTGTGCCGCCGGTTCATCCCGCAGCCGGTATGGCGCGACCGCGCGCAGCAGCGCGGTCTTGATGCCACTGAACGAGAAGTCGGACGGATTGTCCGTGCGGGCATGGGCGAACGGGAAGCGCGTCGGGTCGCCCATCGCCGCCATGCGCGCGATCGCCGGACCACCCGGATAGCCGAGGCCGAGCAGCCGCGCGCCTTTGTCGAATGCTTCGCCCGCCGCGTCGTCGAGTGTGCTGCCGAGGAGCCGGTACGTGCCGTGCCCGGTCATCAGGGCGAGCAGAGTGTGACCACCGGAGACGATCAGCCCGATAGCGGGAAACTGTGGTTCCGGCGGGTCTGAGACTCCCGGCGGGATGAGCCAGTTCGCGTAGAGATGCCCTTCAAGATGATTGACACCGATCAGCGGCAGCGCCCGCGCATAGGCGAGGCCCTTCGCGACGTTGACACCGACAAGCAGCGAACCCGCCAATCCTGGCCCCATCGTTACGGCGAGCGCGTCGAGGTCGTCGAACGTGCAGCCCGCCACGTCGAGCGCCGCGCGCACGACGGGCACAATTTCCGTCACATGGCGGCGTGAGGCGAGTTCGGGCACGACCCCGCCATAGCGCGCGTGAAGGTCATTTTGCGAGGCGATGATGCTGCTGCGGACGAACCGGCCGCCGCCGATCACCGCCGCCGCCGTCTCATCGCATGATGATTCAATCGCGAGGATGTCCATGCGCTAGCCCATCCGAATAGGAGCGCGGGTCCGCCACGCCCGCAAGCGAGTCGTAGAAAGCGGCGATTCGCGCATGATTGGCCTGCCGCAGCGCGACGTAATGCTCGTGATAGGCGGCCGTGTTCGCCGGTGGCGAGGACATCACGTAGGCATCTTCGCCATCATCGCTGTAATACCGGCGGCGGGTGCCCTGTACGCTGAAACCGTACTTCGCGTAGAGATTCTGCGCCCGCAGGTTTGAGACGCGCACCTCCAGCGTGATCCACGTCGCGTTGCGGCATATCGCTTCGTCTATCAGCGCCGTGAAGATGTACTCGCCGACGCCCCGGCCACGATGCGCGGGCGCGACGCCGATGATCGTGATGTGTGCCTCATCCATCTGCACCCACATCCCCGCGAATCCACAGATCGGGGCGTGCATCGGCGGGCCGGTGCGCTCCGGATGGCGGTGGAAGAGCGGGAAAAGCCCGCGCGATTGCCGTTCCTCCGCGCGCTCCATCGCACTACCATCCGGCGGCCGCCAGCGACAGACGAGGTAATAGTTGCCCTGCGGGTTGTTCAACTCGCGCCGGTACGCGCTGATCGGCCACGGCGTCGGCACGGACTGCACCTCGACCGCGTGGACCTCGGACAGATCCTCGATCGTCATCGGTTCAATCACGTAGGGCAATACCACTTATCCTTTCGCGGCGCGGGGCGCACTCGCGGGCGCGGCCGAATGAAGGTAGATCGGTTCGAGCGCGACGAGGTCGTCAGGCGCCCCCGTAAGTATGCGCCGCCACGCCAGCGCTGCCAATGCCCCCGGCCGACGGATGCGCACGCCCACCGGTGGCATCGTCGTGCCCGGCGCGGCGGCGCATATCGCCTCGGCCGTCGCGCCGTCCACGTCGCCGCAAACAATCACGCTGGGATATGCCGCCAGCACCGCGCCAATCTCCGCGCCGGTACCGTGCGCCGCGGGTACGGTCTCATGCATAGCGTTGTCCCGTTCCTCAAATACCGCGTACGCGAAGCGGCCCCGGCCCGCCGCGATCATTGGGCAGACCGGTTGCCGCGCGTAGCGGAATGGCTCGGCAGTGATCGCCAGCGTCGGGATGCCGATAATCGGAATATCCAGCCCGAGCGCCAGCCCCTTCGCGGCGCCCATACCGACGCGCAAACCGCTGAACGACCCCGGCCCGGTCGCGACGGCGACAGCGACCAGATCATTCTGCGTGTGCCCCAACGCTTCGAGTGCCCGCATCGCTTCCGCCAGCAATGTAGCCGTCCCCTGCCGCTGTCCACGCCAGATCGCTTCCGCCAGCAGACAGTCGTGCTGCGCGATGGCGAAGCCGATAGACTCTGACGATGTGTCGAGGGCAAGGAGCAACCCGGACGCGGTATCCATCAGTGCACCTGCTCAAGTGCGGCGAGCAGGCGTGCGGCATCGCCGTAGCCGGTGATCGTTAATATTCGTGCCTCGTCGCCCACGTCGGCAATCGCAATGTCCAGCCAGGCCTCCGGTACGAAGCCATCGTCCACGGCGCGCTCCGGCCACTCGATAGCGACGGCCCACCTGCCGCCGAAATACTCATCGAGGCCAACGGAATCGAGATCGCCGCCTTCACCGAGCCGGTAGAGGTCAATGTGTGCGAGCGGCACCCGCTCACCCGCCGCGTTGCGCCCCTCATATTCGTTGACGAGCGTGAAAGTCGGCGACGGGATCGGGCCGGCGATGCCGAGACCCACCGCCACGCCGCGCACGAACTGCGTTTTCCCCGCGCCGAGGTCGCCGCGGAGAAGGAGCACGTCTCCGGCGTGGACATCCTGACCGATGCGCTCGCCGAGCCGCGTGGTTTCTGATGGTGCGCGGCTTTTCACTGTGCGGGATGGCGCGGCGATGCGAGGAGGGCTGCCAGTATTCATGCCGAAAATGATACCATGCGCCCGCGAACGGCGAAGGAGACCCAACGGCAATGACGGCAATACGACCGGACCAGCTTGATCCCGCAACCCTCTGGGACGCGCTTAGCGCACCCCAGCGCACCGTGTTACTGCTCGCCGCGGCGAGTGTTGCGGAGGCGGGTGGTGAGGCATTTCTGGTCGGCGGCCCGGTCCGTGACGTACTGCGTCATGACATGCGTCTCCATGACATTGACATTGTCACGACCACCGATGCCCGCCGCGTCGCACAACACTTCGCGATTATCGCGAAGGCAGTAGTCGCCAAGACGACGGGTTTCGGCACCGCGACGGTCCGCATCCCCGACAACGGGATGAGCGTTGACTTCGCGACCGCGCGCACAGAAACCTATCCGCACCCTGGCGCATTGCCGGTCGTGATATTCCCCGCGAGCATCAATGAGGACCTGCATCGCCGCGACGTCACCGTCAATGCGATGGCGCTCCCCATCACGCCGCACGGTTTTGGAGCCTTGCTTGACCCAACCGGCGGCTTGACCGACCTCCGGGCGGGCACGATCCGCGTCTTGCATGACGCGACTTTCCGCGATGATCCGACGCGCCTGTACCGCGCGGTTCGCTACGCCGCTCGATTCGGTTTCACCGTCGAGCCACATACCGCAGCGCTGTTGCGCACGGCGGTTGCCGAGGGTGCGCTGAGAACGATTTCACCGGATCGAAAGCGGCATGAACTGGACCTGGGTATCCGCGAAGCCGATCCGGTCGCCTGCTTCGCCGCATTCGACACATGCGGGTTGCTGCGCGCGACATCGCCGGTACTGATCTGGGATGACTGGATAGCGACGCGAATGCCGCTCGTCGCTCCAACGGCGTGGCCCGTCTGGGCCTTCTTCGTGTGCCGCCAGGACGACGCAGCCCTCGCCCGGCTGCTCGCGGACATACCAGTCGGAAGGACGCATGCGCGGATCAGCATGCTGATCCATGTGTGGCGAAGCCGAGGTGTCATTGCACATGCGTCGCGCCTCTCTGAGGTTGCCGCTTTACTCGACAATCTGAGTGAACGCGTGGTGCGTGCATTGCTTGACGGTGATCCGGCCGCCACGCGCGCCGCACTGTTTTATGAACGGCTCCATCACATCCGGCGCCAGGATTTGAATTGGGGCCATTCATTCGGGAATTATCTCAAGGCACTCGGTATCACGCCCGGCCCGGCGTATGGCGAGATTCTCCGCGCATTGCGGAATGCGCGGCTCGACGGTGATGTGGAGACACAGGCAGACGCATATGCCTTCGTACGAACGCATCTATCTGAGCGCGACTCGGCGCGCTAAATCTGTCATTATAGTGGAGAGTCCGGTCCGGAAAACGTAGTACGTTCGCGGCTTTTCAGCCAGTGCAAGGGGGGTTGACACATCCAAATTCGGGGTGTACGGTGGCAATCAGAACCGGGGACCTCTCTCTTCTTAGCTGTTCCCGGGCTACGCGTACGGTCACTGTTTCGTTGTTGTGGGGTTCGTTTCACTGGCTCCGGGGAGAGCCGTGAAGCCAACGATTAGGCGTATCCGTTCGTGCGGCCTGAGGGCCAGAGGAGAAAATGGGACGGCGCATAGGGACGCGTCGCCTGTTGGGGAGGGGTTCCGGGTTGACCGATCGGCTCACGCGCCGCGGCTTTCTCTGTCGCACCGCCTTGGTTTCCGCCAGCGTCATGACATCCTATCTCTTCGCCTCGCCTGTCGGTGCGGTGCTTTTCCCCGGTGGGCAAACCGCCGTCATCTTCAATACGGGCGGCGATGGCGTCCGGCTGCGGACCGATCCTTCGATGAGCGCATCCGTGATCACGATGATCGCCGAAGGCGCGATTGTCCTCATCACCAATGGCCCCAAAGATGCCGACAGCGTCACCTGGTATCAAGTCCAGTACGCCGGGCAGAGCGGCTGGGTTGATGCCGATTATATCGGCGCGCGCAAACTGGCGAACTTCGCCGCCGTCACCTTCACCGATGGTAGCGGCGTCCGTCTCCGTGATAATACCGACACGAACGCGAATGTGATCGGTCTGGTACCGGAAGGCGCGATTGTCCTCATCGTCTCCGGGCCGACCTTCAATGCGGATGGCACGCCGTGGTATCACGTCAACCACGCCGGGCATCATGGCTACCTGATGGGCACGTATCTGATTCCTACCGACGCTCCGGCGGACACGAAGACAAGCAAGAATACCGCAGCGCCAGTGGCGCAGGCGCCTGATGTCAAGGATGGTGATCGCGTCAAGGTGACGAACACCGATAACGCGGGCGTCCGCCTGCGCGGGGACGCCCGCTATAGCGCGGATGTCCTCACGATCCTCGAAGAAGGCACCGTTGTGACGGTGATGGGCAATCCCACAACCGACGCGAAAGGCAACGGCTGGGTACCCGTCTCCTTCGATGGCACCAAGGGTTTCGTCGTCGGCCCGTATCTGACGAAGACCGCCGATGCTGCGACGAAGAAGACGCCGCTGCCCGCGCCGCCATCATCGAACCAGACGGCTCCGCCCGCCAATGCGCCTCCCGCGCAGCAATCCGCACCGGCGACCGCAACCACGCTCGGCGGCAAGATCGTCGCGGAAGCGATGAAGTATGTTGGCTATCCGTACGTCTGGGCCGGTGCATCACCGAGCGGTTTCGATTGCTCCGGCTTCGTGATGTACATCGCGCAGAAGGTCGCCGGGCAAAACATCTCGCATTCCATCGGGCAGCAGGCATCCTCCGGGCAATACGTCGCGAAGGAGAACCTCCAGCCGGGTGATCTCGTCTTCTTCGCGAATACCTACACTGCCGGTCTCTCCCACGCGGGGATCTACATCGGCGGTGGCCGGTTCGTCCATGCGGAGAACGAGAGCACAGGCGTCGTTGTCAGCAATATTGATGGCGGCTACTACGGCCCGAAATACTACACTGCCCGCCGCCTGAGCTAGCACAGTACCGCGGAGATCAACGTGCCGCCACACGGCGGCTTTTCTCTTTTTGACGACCACGCCGCAGAATACCGGATTCCGTTCTCCGGGCCATCTCTGACTTGACGTAATGAGTTGACAGAAGGTTCGCACTGGGCAATTTACGTCTTCTGTGGAAATTGCGCGCAAAACCCCTTGACAAATGACCGTACAGGGTGTAACGTACAGATGGTAAGAGTTCCAAGGAGTTACGGACGGTTCTCTGAAGTCACTGGCGGAAATGGTGCAGGCAAGCGGGCTCCCGCAGCGCGTCCAGCCCCATGGATCATCCCAAACCGAATGCCGTTTCGGCTAGACGCAAGTCCCGGACGAGATGGCAGGCGGCGCAGGAGCCAGCGGTTTCAGGAGCCTCAGCCAAGACCCGTTGGGGCTCTTACTTTGTGTGTGCCACTTCGCTCACGACGACATCCTCGCGCGGCCTGAGCGGCGCGGTCTGCTCGTACGCCTCCGACTTCAGCACGCAAAGGAACGACAGGTTGCGATACCGCTCGCGGTAGTCCAGTCCATACCCGATCACGAACTCGTTCGGGCACGGAAAGCCGACGTAATCGAGCGGCACATCCACGAGGCGCTTGTCCACTTTATCCAGCAGCGTCACGACCGCGATGCTTGCGGGCTTCTTCGCCTTCAGGTGTTTGAGGATATAGGCGAGTGACAAGCCGGTATTGACAACATCTTCGACGAGAATCACATGCTGGCCGACAATCTCCTCATCCAGGTCCTTGATGATCCGCACCGCTCCCGGCTGCCGCGAGCGGCCCTTTGCCGGTGTCCCATACCCCGCGACCGCCAGATAATCAATCGCCAGCGGCCGCGTAATCGCGCGCGCGAGGTCCGCCAGGAAGAAGGTCACGCCTTTGAGCACGCCGACGAGCACGACCGTCCGGTCGGCATAATCGTGTGAGATTTGCTCACCAAGTGCGACGACCCGCTCGTGGAGTTCGGCGGGGCTGACGAGGATACGGTCAATGTCCTCCGGCCGCAGTTCGGTGATTTCCAGCGCACCGTAGCCGTACTGCGCGACGAGTTGCTGGTAATCGCGGCGGTAGAGCAGTTTGATCTGCAGGTCGGGATACAACTCGCGTAGCCGCCGTACCTTGCGGTTCTTCTTCGTCACCAGGCTCTGCTTCATCGTTGTCAACTCGACATACAGATCCTGATCGGGAAGGTAAAAATCGGGCGTGAACATCTCCGTGACCGCATCATCTTCCCATTCGATCGCGAACGACGTCGGTTCGTAGAGCCAGGGAATGCGATAGAAGTTGAGCAGTTCCGCAAAATCCGCTTCGGCCTGATGGGCGAAGGGAGCAGGCGCTGGCGACGAGGAAGGCACAGGCAACGGCGCGATAGGCGCGGCTGCGTCGTCCGGGACGAGCGACGGGCGGCCATCCCAGTCGGGGGCATTTACGCGATCTTGCGCCACGCGTGCTCCTTTCGCGGCTCAATAGGTGCGTCTCGTATCACTTTCTCCACGCTCCTACCTGCATCGAGTATACCATACGAATTATGTCGAGCGGATTATGCGCCACCAACGGGCGGCAATGGCAATGTAACGATCCCGTCAGCAGTGACATACCACAGTGTGCCTTTCCCTTCGTCTATTGCCAGACCTTGCACCGGCGTGATCGGTGGCGCGCCGTCCGCCGCCCGTAACACCTGTACCAGTCGTCCATCGGCCTTCCGCACGCGCAAGATCCGTCCCTGTGCTCCATCCGCGATATAGAGATACGGGCTGCTCGCGGAGGACGCGATCGCGGTCGGTTCCTTGATTGGCGGGATAGCGGTGGTTGCGATCAGTTGCGCGGGCGCCCCACCAACGAAGCCGCGCACACGCCCGTCCGCGAGCAACACCCAGATGGTCTGACCGTCGCTCGTCATGTCCACCGCCGTTTTCAGTTCGGCGGTCGCCGCGTCGGTCGTCCATGGTTTCACGCCGCCACCGCCGGCGAACGGGACGCGTACGATGACGCCGACCGCGCGGTCGAGCAGATACAGACCGTCGCCGAGCGCGACGATCGCGGTCGGGCGGTTCTCAGCGAGCGCGGGAAGCGCCAGTTCGCCCCACGCGCCGGTCGCGGTACGCGCGAAGAGGCGCGTGCGATCCGTCGTCGCCGGCCCACCGACCCAGATCAACCCACGCAACTCACCCGCCGGCACTTTATTGGCGACATTGCCTGTCGTGAACAGGCGATCCGGCTTCTGCGCCACCGGATTGACGGCATAGACGCCCCAATCGTTCTTGTCGCGTTCAAGGAGGTAGAGATTGCCGTCGTCGCCCGCGAGGAGGAGACGATGGCTACCCGGACCGCCATCAAAATGCGGCAGCGCCATCACCGGGCGCGGCGTGACACGCGTCACGCCAGTTGCCGCGTCGAGCGCCTGGGTCAGCGCCTGCCGTTCCTGGGCAACGCGCGTTGTTTGCCGGCCTTCCGCCGCCACTTTCTCCAACTGCCCACCCACCGCCGTCAGTGCGGTGTATTGCGCCTGGGGGTCGCCGTGCGCGACCGCCTGCAATCGCGCCGCCGCGATGCCGTCCAACTCATGCAGCGTTGCGGTGTTCGCGCGGTGCGCCGCCAGTGTGTGGACAGTGCCGATCAACGCAGCGAGCGCGAGCGCGAGCAGAAACCCACCGGCGAGAACCCAGAGGCGCGGTGGCAATTGCGGTAGCTTCCAGGCGCGGCGCGGGCGATATGGATCGTCCCATCGCACGGCCCGCGACCGGGCCGCTTCCCCGCGCCACCCGCGCTGGCGTCCGGATCGAACGCGTTGTTCCCGCTCTCCGAGATAGTCCCAACGCGGTTCGTCCTCGTCACGCTGAGGCACAGGCGCGGGCACGTATCGCGCATGCCGGGATGGTTCTTCGGGAAGCGGAAGACCCGTAGGCCATGTCTCAGTAAACGAGTCTTCCGCAATCGCGGGCGCGGGCCACCCGACCGTGCCGCCTGGACGCGACACACCTGATCGCCCGTCGTTGCCGCTCATCGTCGAACAGAGGACGCCGTACGCCTGCGGCAATCGGTAACGTGTGCCGAGCGCAACGAGATAGTTCGCCGCATGCGCCGCATCGCATGCCAGGAGCGGCCCGTCGTCCTCGCGGGACAACACGCGACCGAGCGCGGAGACGCAGAGGGCGGCGAAGAGTCCCTCGCCCACGTCCACATGAAAGAGATCCGGCTCGACCGTCGGGAGCGTGCCGAGCGGCGCGGAGTCAGGCTGTCCGTGGCGATGCAACGGTGGCAGCGCCGTGATCGCTTCCGCGCCGACGATCAGCGCCTGACCCGGCCCGGCCTGGATAACGTAGGCATCCGCACCCCGCGCGACGAACGCCGTCAGCCCAATACCGGCCGGCTGATGCATCCCACGCGACGCGCGCTGATCGTACAGCGCGCGATTCGCTTCCTCCATGCCCGCGATCAGTGCGTTGGTGAGCATGCGCGACCCCGCCCCGGCATACCCGGCACGGAAAGCATCGAGCGCAAGCAGACAGCGCCGCGTCGCCTCCGGGTCGGGATGCATGGCCTCGGCACAAAGGATGAGCAACGTCTCGCTATCATGCGGCGTTTCGATCGCGACCGTCAGCGGAATCTCGCCGACACCCGCACCGCACGCGTCGAACGGCACGACCGTCCATGTGGGTTGTGCCCGTACGGCGCGGCGCGATCTGATTGCGAACGCCATGCCACCCCCGACAATGCCTGTCATCTCCGCCCCGAATCGCTCGTCTCACGCAATTCGAGTGTACGTTCACTTCGTACGTATTGTCTCATGGTCTGCGCTATGCCGCAAGCCTTCCGCCCAACTTCCGCGCGGCTTTGGTTTTTGATGGCAACCGGTTGATCGCCTCCGGCGGGGCGCGCATACTATGCGGGGCAACGCCGATACGCCGCATACCGCGAAGGAGACCGCAATGCCACCGCGCAGCCTCGATTCGCCGAAGCATGGCAGATTTCCTCGCCAACAGGGTTCAGGAACAACGCACATACTGTCGGCAGTCCAATGAAAGGAGCAGTCACTCATGGCAACGTATCATCTGGATGACCGCCAGCCGCACGCCTTCTGGGACAACACCCATCCGCCCCGTCTCCGTATCCAACCCGGTGACACCGTTGTGTTTGAGACGCTCGAAGCGTCCGCACGGCAAGTCGCCCCCGGCGCGCCGTCGGCGTCGCTCACAACGCTCAGCTTCGACCCGATTCATCCCCTCACCGGCCCGGTCCTCATCGAGGGTGCGGCGCCCGGCGACGCGCTCAATGTTGAGGTCGTCAGCCTCGCGCACAAAGGATGGGGCTGGAACGCCGTCATCCCCGGTTTCGGCCTGCTCGCGGACGATTTCTCGGCCCCCTATTTGCACCACTACAATCTCGGAACGGATTGCGAGTTCCGCCCGGACATCCGCATTCCGTACGAGCCATTCTGTGGGTGTATGGGTGTCGCACCGCGCGACAACGGGCGCTTCACGACCATCCCGCCGCGCGAGAATGGCGGCAACCTCGATATCCGCCATCTGACCCCCGGCGCGGTCGTCTCGTTCCCTGTCCTCGTTCCCGGCGCCCTCTTCTCCTGCGGCGATTGCCACTCCGCGCAAGGGGATGGCGAGGTGAACGGCACCGGCATCGAGACGCCGATGACCGTCACGCTGCGGTTCACCCTGAGCAAGGGCGCGAACATCCCGGAACTGCGCTTCACAACCCCACCAGGCAAGAAGTTGACGGTCACGGACACCGGCGGCTACTTCGTGACGACCGCGCACGGCCCTGATCTTTTCACGGATGCCCAGCAGGCGATCCGCTACATGATTGACCACCTCGCCACGCACTACGCGATGACGCGCGAGCAGGCGTACTGTCTCTGCGGCGCGGCGGTGGATTTGAAGATCAGCGAGATCGTGGATGCGCCGAACTGGATCGTCTCGGCGTACCTGCCGATGAGTATCTTCAAATAGGTGGTAGCGCGGGCTTTCCAGCCTGCATCGCTGCGCAGGCTGAATCTACCCAAAGGGCACCCAGCCACCAGTCTTATGTCACGGTGATCGGCATGACCGCGACCAACCCATTGGTGTCTACGCGCGCGCCGTCGCGACTCAAGATGGGCAGCGGGTGCGTGGGATCGCTCACGGGCGCCATGCCAATGAGGATACGGTACTGCCCCGGCGCGAGGGCGGACGGAATAGAGAGGTCATGCGGGTCGTAGGGGTCATCCTTCGGCTGCCAGGTACTCGTCGCCCAGTGGCCATCGAGCGGCGGGATGTCGTACCGGCCCACCTCGCGACCCGTCGCATCCACGAGCCGGACAAGTACGGTGTAATCGTCCGAGATCGCCCCGTCCAGCACGGTCCAGCGGAGCAGAAGCGGCGCGAACGATCCGCGCGCAACCGACGTACCTCCTCCCGGCGTTTCGAGCGACACGCCGAAGAGACCGATACCTGTGTTGCCGATGCGGAGATCGGGCGTCACTTGCGGCGGCGGCCGGTCGGCGCGATATGGCCCGTCGTAGGCGAAGCAATCGAGAAGAACGCCATTATACTTCTGTTGCTCGAAGAGCGTCTGTCCGCGCGGGTTGACGACGGGAATGCCCTCCGTATAGAAGCCGAGAATCCGCCCATCCGGGTCCTGACTCGGCGCGCGCTCCGGCGACTCGACGAGCCAGGCGCGTTCCCAACCCTGTGTATTCGCCGTAAAGAATGCCTCCAACGCGCGGTCGGAAATCTCTGTTCCCGGCGCGAGCGATGGCGGCGTGACGACCGAGAGATTGCGCAGCGCCGGGAACTGCATCGCGTAGTAGTCGTAGGTTGAACGGAGGTAGCCCGGATAGATCACGACGCCATCACCGGCGCGCGCGTGCTCCGCGAGATGGCGGTACGCCTCGCGCCAATCCTCTTTTTGCGGCACGGTCGAGAAATTCACATCCCGCAACGGTATCCCCGTCACGATCAACACGGCGATGCCGCCCGCACCGGCGAGCAGCCACGTCGGGCGCCAGCGCAGCAGACCATCAATCCCGAGCGCGGCAAGGAGCAGAAAGCCCGGCAGCGCGACGATGAGGTAGCGAGGCTCAAAGACCGCGCGTTGCAGCGAGAGCAGCATGAAGAGCACGCTCGGCACGGCGGTCATCGCGCCGACAATGAGCAGCGCAAGGCGCGGAGGGAAGGCTCCTCCCTTCCCCGCCCGCCACGTCAAAACGACACCGAGGGCGGCGAACACGACGTAGAGCGAGGCGCCCCACGCCTGTGTGGCATCACCGGCACGATGCGTGACACTGAATTCGACGAGCATGCGGTGAAGGAGCGCCCAGGGTGTAGCCTTCACCTGCCATGTCGGACCATTTCGGACGGCGAAGATCGCGCCCCAGATAAGGAGCGGGAGCGCGGCTACACCAATGAGGATTGCCAGCCCGCGTGCCTGCCGCCCCGCCGGCCGCACGCCGTATCCCGCACGCCAGAGGCGAGTGGCGATCACGGCGTGCGCGGCGAGCGCCAGGAGGAATGTGGCATGGATGCCCAATGTCAGCGCCGCAACAATCCCGTAGACGATCCACGCCGCGCCCCCGCGCCGGATCGCAACGAGCAGCACCCACGTCGCCACGATCGTGAGGAGGATGAGCAGGCTGTACATCTTCGCGTCCTGCGCGTACCAGTGCGCGTACGGCGAGACGGTGAGGAGCGCGGCGGCGATCAGGCCGAGGCGTGGGCTACGCAGGGCGCGCCCGAGGCCGTACATCGCGGGGATCGCGAGCGTCCCCGCGATGGCCGAGGGCAACCGGACGGCGACTTCCGATGTGCCCAGGACCTTGACCCACAAGGCCATGCCGAAAGTATAGAGCGGCCCGTTCTCGCCCGGACTGAGGAAGTTCCGCAGCAAATCCGGCAACGGCTGACGGGCGCGCATCACGAGATCCGCTTCGTCGAACCAGAGACCTTGCTGGCCGAGATGATAACGGCGCATGAGACCACCGAGCAGTGTGAGCAACGTGAGCAACAGAAGTGGGAGTATCTCACCGCGCCCGTAAACCCAGTGGAAACGTTGGCGTGGCGGCGATGCCGCATGTGCCGTCGTTTGTTGCCCGACGACCGCCATCAGCGTTCCACTCCCGACATCACGACCGGCGAGACCGTTTCTTCCGCTGTCACTACCCCAAGCGTCTTGTACAGCGCAAGCGTCTGCGCGGCAATCGCGGGCCACGTATACCGCGCCGCGTAGGCAGCGGCGCCGACGCGCAAGCGTGCCGCGAGGGCATCGTCACGCCGGATCGCTTGCACGGCCTCCGCGACGGCCCGCGCATCGCCCGCCGGGACGCACCGCGCAACCTCGCCATCGCGGAACGTGGGCAAGCCATCGTATGCGCCGGTTGCGGGCGTCGTCGTGACGACCGGGATGCCCTGCGCGAGCGCGGCGAGCAGGCTCCCACGCCGTGGCGACGCGCCATCGCGGTACGGCAGTATGCAGACATCGCTCGCCGCTAATGCCTCCGCGACTTCGACAGCGGGGAGTTGGCCCGTCTTTCGCACGAACGCGGTCAGCCCCGCTGCCGCGCATCGCGTCGCAACGGCGGCCTCGGTCGCCTGATTCGTCGGATCATTCACGCCTGCTCCCGCGCCGACGAGCAGAAGATGTGCGTCCGTCCCTTCCCGCCGCAGCACAGCGAATGCGTCTATCACTGCCTCGATGCCCTTCGACTGGTTCATCAGTCCGAATGTCGTCAGCAGCGCCGCCTCGGCGGGAATCGCGTACCGCGCGCGGATCGCCCGCGCATCGCGCGCGGCTGCCGGGGGGATGTTACTCCCTATCGGGATGAGCGCCGTCGTGCAGTTCCATTCCTGAAGCGACCGCGCGTCCGCGCCGTTCGTCGCAATCACGGCGTCGCTTTCGCGAGCAAGATGGTAGGTGATCCGTCTGCGTAGAGGGCCAGCCTTTGGAAAGAGATACGGAGGACGCAGATCGTGAAACGTTGTCACGAACCTCGGTCGAAGGTGTATCTCCGGCGCGTAACGATACCCCTCTCCCCGCGCGAACGGGGATCGTCCGGGCAACAAATTAATCGCCGGATGCATCCGGTACATCCCTGTCTGGTATTGAAGGTGGAGGATATCGGGCCGTACTTCTTTGACTATCTCACGTACAAGACGCGCGATACCCCAATCCCAACGGCGGACGACAGGAAACACGGTAATGGCCTCGTTCAACGTCCTACCGCTCGTCGGAGAAGTCAACACCGCAACGGATGCACCGATGTCCGCGAGACTCTCCGCAAGGAGCGCGGTGTAATCACCGACACCGCCCGGCGTGGGCGGGTACTCGGCGGAGACGAGCAGGACGCGGGGCGCCATGTTCAGCGTCCTCGACCGGTCGGGAGGATCAACGCGCGAATCGTCGCCCACGACGCCAGCACCCGCGCGGCGCGAAGATCGCGTTTATGGCCGAGCGACCATTTCGCCGCTTCCCGGATGAGCCGGACCATCTGATCTGCCACGAGCGCGATGCGTGTCGCCAATCCCACGACCGGACCATAGAGTGCGCCCATCAGATGCGTCTTACTGACGGCGAACGCCCGCTGCCGCGCGATCACGTTTTGGCCGGTGCTCGTCCCCTCATGATGCCGCACCTCGGCCTCCGGCACGTAGCGGACGCGCCACCCCGCCCGCCGCACACGCCAGCACCATTCCGGCTCCTCCGAATAGAGGAAGAGCCGTTCGTCGAGCAACCCGACCGTCGCGAAGACGCCCCGCCGCACAAGGAGGCAGGCGCCGACGAGCCAGTCCACATCCTGCGACACATCGTCGGGCATGTCCGAGCGGTAATAGCGCGCGAGGGCAGGATGATCCGGCCACCATTCCTGGATGAGTGTGCTTTCAACGAGCGCGGTCGCGAGCGTCGGGAAACGGCGGCGCGACGGCTGGATCGTGCCGTCGGGATAACGCAGGAGCGGGCCGACGACACCGACCGCCGAATCAGCGTCCAGCGCACGATAGAGCGTAGCGAGTGCCCCCAAGGTCAGTTCCGTATCGGGGTTCAGGAGGAGCACACACGCGCCACGCGCCCGCTTGATGCCGAGATTGTTCCCCCGCGCAAACCCGGTATTCTCCCCCGGTTCGAGCAGGATAACCTCCGGGAATGCCTCGCGCACCATCGCGGCGGTGCCATCGTGGGAGTCGCTCTCCACGACGATCGTCTCAACGGTATACCCATCACAATGCTCGCGGATTGAGCGCAGGCAAGCGCGCAGCAGCTCCCGCGTATTGCGGCTCACAATGACGATGGAAATGTCCGGCTCGGGTGTCACTGATACAATCTGCCCCGCTTAACCGTGCGGGCAACCAACGGCCCGCCTGCGGCTATCGTACCACGCGGCATCGCCCCGGCAGATGAGGAACAGGCAGGCGCGGCTCAGCGCCCTATCTGCCATTCCTCGCGGAGCAGACCCATGATGATCGTCTCGTAATAGGCGCCTTCGACGAGTTCGGCGCGGCGCAACCGCCCCTCCGTCACGAACCCGCACGCCGCGTACGAGCGGATCGCGCGCGTATTGCCGCTCCAGGTATCGAGTTCAACGCGCTGGAAGCCGCCCTCCGTGAACAGATATGCGAGCAGAAGGCGCATTGCCTCCCGTCCGTATCCCTTGCCCCAGTACGCTTTCTCGCCGATACCGATACCGACCTCGACCTTGCCGATGCGCCGATCCGCGTTGAAGTAGCCGACGAAGCCAATCACTGTCTCCGGCCGCACGACAATCGTGAAATGATCCGCCTCGCCCGGTTTGCCGACCGGTGGGGCGTACTGCGCTTTGTACTGCTCGAAGGTGAGGTCCGGCGGCGCGTAATCACCCTGCGCCCAGTACTGGACTTCGGGATCGAGTTCCCACTGATAGCCGTATCGGTAATCCGCATCCACGGTCGGACGGAGCGTGACACGCTCGCCATGCAATGTCGGTCGGGCGGGGTCGGCAGGCGAGTCGCTTCGTATCATGGCGCCACAGTATCGGCGGTAGCGCGCGGCCAGGAACGCGCCTCGACCATCGCGCACGGGCCACCGGCGATCACGTCGAGGCCGAGCGCCGCCGCATGTGCGATCACGTCCGGCGATTCCGCGCCGGGTTGCAGCCAGATGCGCGTGATTCCCGCCGCCTTTGCCTGATCGAGCACCGGCGGCACGCGCTGCGGCGGAATCACGATGTCCAGCACCTCGACACCCGCAGGCAACGCCGCGATATCAGGATATGCTGTATCGCCTTCCACCGTTGGGAGCGTCGGATTCACCGGGTAGACCGTATAGCCACGCTCGCGCAGCACCCGGTAAATCCGGTTGCCGAACTTCGCCCGGTTATCGCTCGCCCCAACGACCGCCCACGTCCGCCGCCCCACCCAATCCGCAATCCGCGCCTGCGTCTGCATGATTTCTCCTTTCAGCTATCAAACGTCTGAACCGTGAAGACGCCAAGAGCGCCAAGGAATGTGAGGAAGAGAGAACTACCTTCACGTTTCCCCGTCCTCTTTCCCCTCTTGGCGTTCTTGGCGGTTCAATCTCCCTCTTGCAAAAATGGTACGACCGCCCGCACGAAATCATCCGGCTTGCGGGCGTGGAGGCTGTGGCCCGCGCCAGGGATTTGGATGGCACGGCCATCCGGGAGCGTGTCGAGGTAGAGCGCGGCATCGGCGTCGGAGACGAAGCCGCCGGATGCGGTGTCCCCATAGACGAGCAGGACCGGGCAGTGCACCGCCGCGACCGATTCTTCGAGTGTCAGCGGTTCTTCCTGCGCGAGATACGCTTCGAGAACACCCGGCGCTGTCTGTTTCGCTGCGTGAGCCGCCTCCCGAATCCGATCCTCGCTCCAGCCAGGATTGACGCGCCGGAAGTGCGCTCCCACATCTTCCATCGGCATCGCGAGCATCTTCAAGTATCCCTTCGCCAACAGCACGACGCGAGAATCGGATCGGTCAAGGTGCGGGGGCGTATCCTCGATGACGATCCGGCGCGCCCAGCCGGGATACCGCGCCTCCGCGATCCGCGCGACGGAGCCGCCGAGCGAGTGGCCAATAACGTTCGGCTTCTCCCAGCCAAGGTGCTCCGTCAGCGCGACGATGTCCGCCGCGTAGTCCGACAGGTTGTATCCGCTGTCCGGATGATCCGATGCCCCGTGCCCGCGCAGATCAACAGCGGTGATGGAGAAGCGTTTCACGAGCGCGGGGATGACCGGCAGCCATGCATCCCATCGGTGCGTCATCGCGGGTAGAAGGAGCAGGGGCGGCCCGCCTGATGACCACCGCGCGACATGGAGCGCGACCGGACCAACTCTGATCCGCTCGTGCGTCGGCGTCGTTTCGGTGCGCTGCGTCTCCATACACACGGCTTTCTCTCCTGCCTCGATGGCCGTCAGGCCGCAGTATATCCCCTTCGATCGCTGTCGGCATCATTCCTGCGACGGTGATCCTACCAACGGAGAGATTCGGTTTGTTTGCTACCGAGGAGACTCGTTGCTGGCGTGCCTTGACAGTTTCGCAAGACGGTCTGATGATCGGAGATATTCGGGTATGATGAAAAACGAGCACAGGAGGTAATGACAGAATAACGTCGCACGCGAAGGCGTTTGGCACGCGAGCGCTGTGCGAAGGCAAGCCCGTTTGGATCGTCGGGTTTTGCTATTGGTCGAGCGAGCGAAGCGCGCTCGCGGTGGTTGCCGGGGCGGTATCGTAACCGCACCGCAGAGTAAAGGAGCATTGATCGTGGAATATGGGATGTGGCAGAAACGATTGAGTCGCCGCGCGATGATCGGTGGTATCGCGGGCAGCGCGGCAGCAGCAATTCTCGCCGCCTGCGGCGGCAGCAAGGCAACTGACACACCGAAGCCGGCAAGTACGACCGCGGCAACGACGGCTGGGAGCGCGACAAGCCCCACGACCGCAGCCGGCTCAGCGGTGGCGACGCGCCCTGCTGGTAGCACAGTCGCCAGCACTGCCGCCCCTGCGGCCGGGGGCACTGCTCCTGCCGGAACAACGGCCGCCGCTTCGACAACCGCCGGGACGACGACAACCGGCGCGGCAGCCTATTCGCCACAGGGCACTAAGTCGCCGAACTTCGCGACTACGCAGATGCTGCGGCTCGCGTTGAGCGGTGATCCGAAGACGCTCGATCCCGCGGTCGGCCAGTATTCGACGGATATCGCATTGGTTCATCTCATGTACGATTCGCTCTTCTCGTTCGACGGCAAGGGCAACCTGGTTCCGCGCGCGGCGGCCGAAATCCCGACGCCACAGAACGGCGGCATCTCCAGCGACGGCAAGACATACACGGTCAAACTCAGACCCGGCCAAAAGTTCTCCGATGGCTCGCCCATCACGGCGAAGGATTATGTCTACGCGGCCAAACGGTTCCTCGATCCGACGACCGCCTCGAACTACGCATCATTCGCGTCCGATATCGCGGGCTATGCCGCGCTCTATCCGGATAAAGGCCCGACGCCGACGCCGGGGGATATCAAGGGCCTCGTGGACAAAATCGGCGTCTCCGCGAAGGACGACACCACGGTCGTCTTCCAACTCGCGAATGCGCAGCCGGTCTTTACGCAGATCCTCTCCCTGTGGGGCTTCTGCCCGCTGAAGCAAAGCGTGATTGAGAAGGGCGGCGCGGACTGGTGGAAGGACCCGAAGAATCACGTCACGAACGGCGCGTGGGTGCTCGACTCCTTCACCAGCAATCAGAATCTCGTCTTCAAGCCGAACGCGAACTACACCGGCGAGAAGCCCTATCTGACCCAGGTCGAGTTCAAGATCATCAAGGACTCGGCACAGATCTGGAATGCCTATCAGAACAACGAACTCGACCTGACCGGCGTGCCGACCGCCAACCGGCAGCAGGTCTTGAGTGACCCGACGTACAAGGACCAGATCATCCGCGGTGCGAATCTGTCGACCTTTGCGCTCTCATACAACAACAAGCGCGCGCCGTTCGATCGGGTTGAAGTCCGCAAAGCCTTCGCCACGGCGATTGATCGCGATGCATTTATTCGGGACGTCTTGAAGGGCGTCGGCAAACCGACACAAACGTGGATCGCGCCGGGTGAGCCGGGGTATAACGAGAGTATCGGCGCGCAGTACAAGTTCGACGCGACGAAGGCGAAGAAGATCCTCAGTGATGCGGGCATTGACCCGAAGAGCCTGAGTGTCAAAGTGACGTTCGTCAACGCGGGTGACGGCCCGACGATCGCACAGTTCTTCCAGGCGCAACTCCGCCAGAATCTCGGCGTGGATATCCAACTCGACCCGCAGGAGTCAAAGGTTTACAAACAACTGGTCTCCGACAAGAAGGACTTCCAGTTGACGACCGGCGGGTGGGGCGCGGACTATCCAGACCCGCAGGATTGGCTGCCGGACCTCTTCGGGACGAGCGGCGGCAACAACAACTACAACTACTCGAACCCGAAAGTGGACGCGCTCTTCAAGCAGGCAGCAGTCGAGCAGGACAACACGAAGCGGCTCGCCCTGTACGATCAGGCACAGAAGATCATCATTGATGACGACTGCGCGATCGGCCCGCTCTACAACTCGGAAACCTTCGCGGTACACAAGACGACCCTCATCGGCATCGTCAAGAACCCGATGGACGCATTCTATCTCGGCGATCAGTTCGCCTTCCGTGGCTTCCAGTTCATCAAAAAGTAGGCGGACAGCAGGAGAGGGGCGGACTGGCGTCCGCCCCTCTCCTGCCCATTCATACGCGTTATTCACTCGGTGTCGCGTGAGGGTCTGCCGTGTACCGGTACGTGGTTCGCCGAATTCTCCAGATGATTCCAACGCTGCTCGGCGTCGCGGTCATCACGTTCGTCGTGATGAAAGCGACGCCCGGTGGCCCGTTCGATGACGCGTCGCTTGGCAAGCGTGTCTCGCCGGAAGTCGTCGCACGTCTCGATGCGAAATATGGCTTCAATGATCCGCTGCCCGTCCAGTTCGTGCGGTATGTGGGCCATGCACTCCGCGGCGATTTCGGCGTCTCGGTATCACTGCAACAGGGCACATCCGTCTCATCCATCATCAAGCAGGGGTTCGGCAAGACCGTGACGCTTGGCCTGCTGGCGCTCGTCGTTATCATCGCCTTCGCGATCCCTCTCGGCGTCATTGCCGCCCTGCGCCAGAACCGGCTCGCGGACTATATCTCGCTCATTTTTGCCACCACGGGGGCGAGTGTGCCGAATTTCGTGCTCGCCATCATTCTCGTCATCGTCTTCTCGGTGAAATTACACTGGATACCGACCCAAGGCTGGGGGACGCCAAAACAGGCGATCCTCCCCGTCATCACGCTCGCGTTCACGCCAATGGCCTTCCTGACGCGTATCACGCGCTCCTCGATGCTCGATGCGATCAACCAGGAATACGTGCAGACGGCGCGGGCGAAAGGTTTGCAGGAGGGGGCGGTCGTGACACGCCATATGCTGCGGAATGCACTCATCCCCGTCGCGACGATCGCCGGGCCGCTTACCGCCGGGTTGCTCGTCGGCTCGTTCATTATTGAAAATGTCTTCAGTATTCCTGGGGTCGGCCGCCTGTACGTCGAGGCAATTCAACAGCGCGATTATCCGGTAATCATGGCGACGACGCTGCTTTATGCCCTGATTCTCATCCTCGCGAATCTTACCGTTGATCTCCTTTATAGCGTCATTGATCCGCGCGTGCGGTACAGTTAGGGCGGGAGAAGCGTGGCAGGATCTCGGCGTAGTGACGACGTACAAATCGCGGGGAATGCGGTCGGCTCGATCGCGGCTCAGGCGGAAGCGACACGGGTCACTCCTCTTGTGCCGTCGCGTCGCAGCCGTGGTCTTTGGAGCGACGCCTGGCGGCGGCTACGGAAGAATAAACTGGCGGTCGCGGGCCTCATCATCATTGGTCTCCTCGCCCTGATCGCCATTTTTGCGCCCCTCCTCGCGCCGTACAACTTTCGCGATGTCGTCCATAGTGGTCATACGAATGCGGGGCCGGGTGAGGCCGGGCTGCTCGGCGCGGACAACCTTGGTCGCGACATCCTCTCACGCCTGCTGTATGGCGCCCGTATCTCGCTCTCTGTTGGGCTTGTCGTCCAAGTGGTGGTCGTCGGTATTGGCATTCCGCTCGGCGCGATCGCCGGCTATTTTGGCGGTTGGGTAGATTCGCTAATCAGCCGTTTAATTGACATTATGTACGCCTTCCCGACGCTGCTCCTCATCGTATTGCTCTCCTCGGCGCTCCGAGAAAGTCCGATCAAGCAATTGCTCGGCGGGCTCTTCATCATCTTTATCGCCATTGGGCTCTCCTCGTGGGTCGGCGACGCGCGTCTGATGCGCGGACAGATCATTAGCCTGAAGAGTCGGGAGTATGTCGAAGCAGCCCGGTCCATCGGGGCAACGTCGGGCCGGATCCTCTGGAAACATCTGATTCCGAACGCATTAGGCCCGATTCTCGTCTCGGTGACATTCGGCGTTCCCGGAGCGATCTTCGCGGAGGCCGCGCTCTCGTATCTCGGCATTGGCGTCATTCCACCAACCCCGTCATGGGGCGCGATGATCAACGAAGGATATCCGGCGATCTTCTACTCGCCGACCCAGGTGCTGCTCCCCGGCCTCGCCATCGCGATCACCATGCTCTCGTTCACCTTCCTCGGCGACGGCTTGCGCGACGCCCTCGATCCGCGCGGCAAACGAGGGGTATGAACAGTAACGAGTAGCGAGCAACGAGAAGGCGGAAATCCCTCGTTACTCGTTACTCGTTACTCGTTACTCCATTTACGCCGGTTGCAATGCACCGCTCTTTGCCAGGGCTTCTCGCTCCTCGTGCGCCCGGCGAACACGGCGCGGCCAGTAGACGAGGAAAAGCGCCATCGCCGCGACGTACGCCAGCACGTAGAGGGCATGCACGGGCCGGTAGCCGAAATGGACAATGATTGCTCCGCCGACCCAGGACGAGAAGGCCATGCCACCGTTCCATGCCGCCGAGCGCATCCCGAACAGCGACACCCGGTTGCGCGGATCAATGACATTGCCGATGGTGCTGGATTCGATCGGCCAGGAGAGGCTTGTGCCAATCATGCGAATTGCGTAGAGCGCGCCCGCAAATGGCAATCCGGAGAATCCCAGGCCGACAATGAGCGCCATCGGCACCGAAATTGAGCGCAGGACGGCGACCGCAGGCAGCGGCGGTAAGTGACGGGCGATCAGCGGCGCGCTGAGCGAGACCACGCCACCGATCAGCGCGCTGACCGAGAAGAGCGCGCCGACCGCCCCCGGCGACGCGCCAAGCGACGAGAGGTAGACATTGTAGAAAGGGATCAACATCCCCGTACCGAGCGCCATGAACCCGCCGACGAGCGCGAACGCGGTATTATCCCGGCGGCATTGCTGCCGCTCCGCGGACGTCAGTGGTGTCCGTGCGCTCCGGTTCGGTGCATCCGGTTGCTCCCGCGCCGTGCGGAGGATAGTGAGCGGCACGACGCTACAGAGCGTCAATGCGATGCTGATCGCCATCGTGATCCGAAAGTTCCGCAGCGTGTCGCCGCCGAGCAGCCCGGGCAGCGCGCCGCCCATGAATGCGCCTGCTGCCGTCGAGAGCGCAATCGCGGAGAAGACGAACGCCTGCGCTTGCGTGCGCCGCTCTGGCGGGATGAGCGTGAAGACATAGGGCGTGGAAGGCACCATCATCGC
The DNA here is from genome assembly GCA_937968015.1 of uncultured Thermomicrobia bacterium. Taxonomy (GTDB): domain Bacteria; phylum Chloroflexota; class Chloroflexia; order Thermomicrobiales; family JALYUS01; genus JALYUS01. The sequence goes on along the minus strand of CALBSO010000109.1, from coordinate 104,911 downwards.
GGCATTGGCGAACCCGAGCGCGAAGGCGATCCCCAGCAAGGCGAATGGCGCGGTCGTTATCACTTGCAGCGCCGCGACAACTGTGAAGAGATAGACACCGCTGATCAGAATCGCCCGCGCGCCGATCCGTCTGCTCAGTGGCCCGACGATCAGCGCGCCCGCCGCCCACGTCAGCGTCGAGAGCGCGTTGAAGAGGCCGATGAAGTCCTCGCGCAGCCCCAGTTTCCGCAGATAGAGGTTGAAGAGGAGAGTAAAGACACCGAGGCCGAAGTTGCTGAGGAATTGATAGCAGACATAGATCGCCATGACACGGTTCACCTGCCGACCGGTCGGTATCGCAGCGGAAGAACGTGTCAGGACCATGGGGGTTGCCTACCTCCTAACCCCTCCCCTTCATGGAAGGGGAATCCCGTTTCGACCCTTGTTTTCCCTCCCCCTTCCCACGCCGGAGTGACGGGAGGAGGCCGAGGCTTCGGTTCCCCATTCTAATCCGCAGTGGCGCGCGCTGTCGTGCCCCCCAGAAGATGCAACCGGGTTTCGTTCACCGCCGATGCATCCGCAATCCTTCCGATTGTGCAGATGGAGACAATGGTCGTCGCGCCGATGTGACGGGTGGACGCGTGCAGAACAGGTGGAATTTGCATCAGATGCGCGCCCGTGTTATCGTATGGAGCGTTGCACCGTGCGTTCGCGAATACTGGTTTGGGGAAAACCAGTGTGAACGCGCCAGACGGCATCCGGGGAGCACTGCTACACAAACCGTTTCGGTGTGGTGGTGCGCGTTGGGGAGGTAGGGATGCGGATCGTCCGCATGAGGCGCGAATCCGGGACCAGCGTCGTCCGCCTGATGCTCATTACCCTCGCAGCCATAGTCAGCGGCGTTCCTTTTCTCGTGGCAGACCCTGTCGCGGCAGCCCCCGCGAATGCATCGAGCGTATCCCCCACGATCGTGGCCGAGAGCGCGTCGAGCGTGACGTTTCGCGTGTACGCAACGCGCGAGGGTCTCGTCGGCGGGACGACCTCATCGGGGCATGTGATCACCCCGAACGATCATTTTGTCGCCCTCCCATCCGTCAAAGCGCTGAACAAGACGGTCAGGATCGCCTACAAGGGCAAGAGCGTGACCGCCCCTGTTCTGGACATCGGGCCATGGAACAATGACGACGACTACTGGAATCCGAGTGACGTGCGCACATACAAGGGCATTCCGCGCGGCGTACCGGAAGCGAAAGCAGCCTACGACAGCGGCTACAACGGCGGGAAGAGCGGCACGGGCCTGACCGTCACCGTCCCGTGCGGCATTGACATCGGCGACGGGACGTACGCCGATCTCGGGTTAGGGGATAGTCCTGATTATGTAGACGTCACGTTCCTCTGGCTCGTGGATGATGGTTCCGCCACCAGTACCGCGTCGCAACCCCCCCCCAAGTCGGTCAGCGCGCCGAAGGGCGGCATTGATCTGAGCAGCGTCCCGGTTCTCGGCGTCTCCGCGTCACCCCCGCTCGACCGCACGACCGACCTCGGACCCGGCTACACATTCATCGCGCAGACGGGCCACAACATGCCCGATGTGATTGCCAAGTTCTGGAAAGCCAAAGGCGGCATCCCGGCCCTCGGTTTTCCGCTCTCCGAAGTATTTGTGCGCAAGGCGGACGACGGGCAGCATATTTACCAGTACTTCGAGCGGGTGCTCGTTGAGTACCTACCGGATAGCAACAGCGTCGTGCTCGCACCGCTCGGTTCGTGGTTCGCGGAAGTCAACGGCCCGTACGATACGGTTGCGGCATTCGATAGCACCGCAAAGAACCGATACGTCGCCGCGACCGGGCACAGCATCTCGGGCGGCATCCTCCAGTGGTACGCCGCGAACGGTGATAGCGATGTCTTCGGTGCGCCGATTGCCGAAGAAGGCCCGTACACCACCAAAGACGGTCGCAAGGTCACGGCGCAATTATTCGAGCGCGCGCGCATCGAGATGGACGCGAACGGCGCCGTCACGCTTGGTCGCCTCGGCGCCGAATGGCTCTCCCAACGCGGCTGGCTCTAACGAAAAGGGTTGAGTGAAACGTGCTGAGTGCTGAGCGGGAAGACTTCCCCCAGTAAGCGGTGCGCGAATGGATTGCCAGCACAGAGAGTAGCGCATGCGTGCATTGTTCACGACTCAGGCAGGCACGGGCCATTGGCGACCCCTCGCGCCATTCGCCCGTGCATTAATGGAGGCTGGGCATGAAGTCGCGTTTGCGAGTACGCCCATCTTCTGTTCGATCATCACGGAACATGGCTTTCGCTGCTTCCCGGTAGGCATTGATGATTGGCTGAAGGAATCACAGGAATCGCGTGAGGGAACACCCCAACCGGCGGAGCCTGAGCAGTCCGCGTCTGTTTTCGTCAATCATTTCGTACCGAGGGCGGAGCGCGACCTGCCAGAGTTGTTGGCGATTGCCAGTGGCTGGCACCCGGATGTACTGGTGCGGGAGACCTCGGAGTTCGGCGCATGCGCGGTAGCGGAACACCTGGGTCTACCCCATGCCGCAGTGCAGATTTCGGCCTTTCGATCCTCCCTGCATCAATTACTCGCCCCGCCACTCGACCGGCTGCGCGCCTCCATCGGCCTGCCACCCGACCCGAATCTCGACATGCTCTATCGCTATTTGCTGCTCGTCCCCTTCCCACCGAGGTATCAAGATACGGCAACGCCTTTGCCAGAGACCGCCCACGCCATCCGGCATATCAGTTTCGACCTCGACCGACCCGGCGACACACAGTTACCGGCGTGGGTCGAGCAGTTGCCGGAGCGCCCTACCGTCTACGCGACTCTCGGTACCGCGTATAACCGTACTCCTGATGTCTTCTCGGCGATCCTCGCCGCGCTACGTGACGAACCCTTCAATCTCATCGTCACGCTCGGCCCCGGTCATGATCCCGCCGACTTCGGGGAGCAACCGCCGCAGGTCCACATCGAACGCTACATCCCGCAAAGTTTGATTTTCCCACACTGCCACATCATCATTACCCACGGCGGCTCCGGAACGGTCAGAACCGCGATTGACCATGGCTTGCCAATGGTCATCATCCCGATCGCCGCCGATATGCCCGATAACGCGCGACGGTGCGCCGCACTCGGCCTGGCGCGGATCATCGCACCGCATGAGCGCACGCCTGACGCAATTCGTGAGGCGACCCGGACACTGTTGCATGATCCGCGCTACCGGCAAAACGCCGAGCGGTTGCGGGACGAGGCGCAGGCGCTGCCGGGACTCGAATATGCAGTCGAGTTACTGGAGCGGCTCGTCCGCGAGCGTCAGCCACTGATGGACGCGAAATAGGACGCCACGTCGTCACGCCCCAATGAGGGCGCGGAAGCGGCTGTCATCCTCGTAGGGGCCGACGATGGCGAGGTTGAGGCGTTCGGGGAGGAAGAGATCGCAGGCGAGGGCTTGTACGTCCTCAATCGTCACGGCGTTATAGTGCGCGACCACATCTTCTGGCGTCAGGATGTCCCCCAGCAGCAATTCACGCATGCCGATCCACGAGGCGACCGGCGCGCTGCCCTCCAACCCCATCAACAGGCTGCCGGTCACGTAGCGGCGCGCGCGCTCGAATTCGGTTGGCGTCACCGGCTCCGTCCGCAGACGGACGAGTTCATCGAGGATCGCCGTGACGGTGTGCTCGGCGCGATCGGGGTCCACACCCGCATAGATCGTCCCCCACCCGACATCCACGAGCGTCGGGAAGTACGAGCCGACGTGGTAGGCAAGGCCGAGGTCTTCGCGGATGCGCAGAAAGAGTCGGCTGCTCATCGTGCCGCCGAGGATGATATGCAGGAGATACTGCGCGTATTTACGCGGGTCGGAATAGGAAATTGCCTGCACGGCAAGGCTCAGGTTTGCCTGCTCGATCTCCCGGCCAACGAGCGCGACGCGCGGCCTCGTTTGCGCCGGCGGTAAAAACGGCGCGTCGGGAGGCAGGGTTGCCGGCGCGAGATCGCCGAATGCCGCGTTCGCGAGCGCGACGACATCATCATGCGCGATTTTCCCTGCCGCTGAAATCACCAACCGTTCCGGTGCGTACCGTGTCATGAGGAAGGCCGTCAAGTCGTCGCGCGTCAGCCGTGCAACGGTCCCCTCCGAGCCGGCAATGGGCCGACCAACCGCCGCGCCGTCCCAGACGAGACGGTCTATCAATTCGCCAACGACCTCATCCGGGATGTCATTGATACCCCGGATCTCCTCGGTGATGACTTCGCGCTCCTTCTCGACATCGTCCTCTCGGAAGAGTGAGCCACGCAGCATGTCGGCCAGCACATCGAAACCGGTCTGCAAGGCATCATACGGCACGCGGACGGAGTATGAGGTCGTTTCGCGGCTCGTCCCTGCGTCAATATTGCCGCCGATCCCTTCGATCTCTTCGGTGATCGCGCTCGATTGCGGGCGGCGCTTCGTCCCCTTAAAGACCATGTGCTCGATGAAGTGGGCGATACCGGCCTGATCGTCCCTCTCATCCCGCGAGCCAACACGATAGTTGACATGCAACGTCGCGGAGCGCACATGCTCCATGCTGCTCGTGACGACGCGAACGCCGTTCGGGAGTGTCGTCTTCTGGTACATCGGCTGGCTACTCAATGGAGTTCCTCAAGATAGGAGCGAACGAGGCGGAGCGCCGCCTCAGCGGATGCCGTGATATTGGCCAAGCGGTCTCCTGTCCAAAAATACCGCTGGCATCGCTCAACGCCATCGGCGGCAAGCGCGATATAGACGAGACCGACCGGCTTCGTCGGAGTCGCGCCGGTCGGCCCGGCGATACCGGTCGTGGCAATGCCGATGTCCGTCCCGACCTTTCGACGAACACCACGCGCCATTGCGAGCGCGACATCCACGCTCACCGCGCCATACCGCTCAAGCATCAATTCGGGCACACCGAGCAGGCGGTGTTTCGCGTCATTGGAGTACGAGACGATACCGCCGAGGAAGTATGCGCTACTGCCGCTCACGCCGGTGATGCGCGCGGCGACGAGACCGCCGGTACACGACTCAGCGGTGGCAATCGTGCAGCCATGGCGAACGAGGAGCGCGCCGATACCCGCATCAATCGCGTCGTTGCCAGGCGGATCGTCGGCTGTTGCGGCGGTGCGCCCGTAGAGGGCGCGGACGGTATCCATGACGGGAGAGTATAGCATCCTCGCGCGCCCGATGCCGTCATGTCTGAACCGATCTGTCCCTGTACCGCATGAAAATATTGTCAAGTCTACAGTCGTCTGGTAGGCTCTCGCAGGGGTGAGGGAACACGGGTTCTCGTGCGGCCGCGTTTTCCGAGGAAAGGATAGTGTGCGTGATTCGTGTTCGCCTTCGGGTGACGGCGTTCATCGCGCTCGTGCTCGTTTTCGGCCTCCTCTTTCCCGTCGGCGCGCTCGCCAACACACCAATACCGGCATCGCACGTAGTCAGGGCGCTCGATCCCTTCGCGCGGGATCATGTTCCGGGATCATTGCTCGTCACACTCAACAACACAACCGCGCCAGTCGTACATCTGAATGGCACCGACACACTCGTCCATCTCAAAGCGGCAAATGGCTACGAGGAACGAACAAGCCCGACCGAAGAGCGGGAAACGTACGCGCGCCTGCTTGCCGATCCACGGGTTGGAGCGGTCGAACCGAACTACCGCATGCACATCATGCAAGTTCCGAACGACCCGTTGTACGCGCGCGAATACTGGACGCGCAGCGTCAATCTCGAGCCGGCGTGGGACATCACCACCGGGTCGCCGAATGTCACCGTTGCCGTTCTTGACTCGGGAGTCTTTCTGAATCATCCCGATCTTCGCGGTCGGATTGTGCCCGGATTCAATAGTATTGATGGCACAACGAATGTGAATGATGATTCGGACATCCAGCATGGCACAAAGGTAAGCCTCCTCATCGCGGCACGCGGCAATGACGGCGTCGGGCAGGCGGGTGTGGCATGGAACATCAAGGTAATGCCCATCAAGACGATTGATAAGGATGGCAACGGGGACGCGCGGGCGGTCGCGAACGGCGTTGCTTGGGCGACAGATCACGGTGCGACCGTGATTAACCTGAGCATTGGTGGCACGGATTATTCCGACACACTCGCGCGCACGATCGGCTACGCGCGCTCGAAAAACGTGACTGTCGTCACGGCGGCGGGCAATGACCCGCACGAGCGGGATTTTCCGGCGGACGACGCGAACGTCATCACTGTCGGCGCATCAGACGAGAACAACAACCCAGCCAGTTTCACTTCGATCGTGAATAAGGTGGATGTGGCGGCGCCCGGCGTGAATATCCCCTTCTTCCTTCCTGAGTTGAGTAACGACATTCTCGCAACCTCCGGCACATCATTTTCCGCACCGATTGTCTCCGGCATCGTCGCGCTGATGCAGAGTGTACGGCCCGGTCTCAGACAGGAAGAGGCGCTGGTCATCCTCAAAAACACGGCGCGCGACATCGGCGCGCCCGGCCCCGATCAGCAATCGGGCGCGGGCCTTGTAGACGCGGGGAAGGCGGTTCAGGTAGCCCAGGTCACGGCTTCGCCTACGCCGCAATCAAGCCCACCGCCGTACGCCACGACCTACAATCGCTACGACGGCCCCGTCCTCTCCGGTGCGGTGAAGCGGGGTTTCATCTGGGGGCCGCAGGTGAATAGCAATCGCATCGAGGCCTACACCGATGCGCCGGTTGGCCTGCGTCAGGTCTGGTACTTCGACAAGGGTCGTCTGGAATTGAACAACCCACAAACCGGGCAGATCACTAGTGGTCTGCTCGTCAATGAGTTGGTCTCAGGGCAAATTCAGACAGGCGACGTGACCCGCGAGACCCGTGCGCCCGCCGCCGTCGCTGTTGCCGGTGATCCCGGTGTACCAAACGCGATTACCTACGCGACGATGAACGGCGTACGCGCCGCCCCGCCGCGTGCTATTGGCAGCACGATTACCGAGCAGGTCCGCCCGGACGGCTCAATCGGCACGGCGACGAGTGGCGACGCGACGGGCGTCACGACAGCGACCTTCATCAAAGAGACGAATCACACGGTCGCCTCCGTCTTCTGGCAATATCTGAACAGCACCGGCATCACGGTTCAGAACGGGCAACCCGTGGACGGGCCGCTCTTTGATCCGACGTTCTTTGTCGTCGGCCTGCCCATCACCGAGGCATACTGGATGACGGCAACCGTGGGTGGCGTGGCGAATACCGTGCTGGTGCAGGCCTTCGAGCGGCGTGTCCTCACCTACACACCCAGCAACCCGGACCCATTCAAGGTCGAGATGGGCAATGTTGGCCAACATTATGTCGCATGGCGGTACGGGCAGTAGCAAGCAGCGATTAACGAGGTAAAAGTAACAACACAGAGAGGTATACATCTCGGACTTGTCACTCGTTACTCGCTACTTGTTACTCAGCGACCTCCACATGCAAGCCGTCGAATGCGAAATGGACGCCAGAGGGCAGTTTGGCGTCGTCCTCGGCGTGCAACACATCGTCGCTCATGTGCGTGAGGTAGGCGTGTTTCGGCCCCACGTCCGCGATCACTTCAAGCGCCTCGGCAATACTGAGATGTACCGGGTGCGGACGCTCGCGGAGCGCGTTGAGGACGAGTAGGTCAAGCCCGCGCAGGAGATCGCGCGCGACGGGTGGCACCTGCGCGGCGTCCGTCACATACGCGAATCGCCCGAACCGGAAGCCGAGGACGGTCGTACGCCCGTGCGGCACCGGAATGGGGACGACCGCATGACCATTGATCGCGAAGGGGCCGTCAATGCGATGGAGCGCGAGAGCGGGCTTGCCACCGAAAAACGGCAGTGGCGGGTCATCGAAAATATAGGCGAAGCGCTGATGCAACGCCGCTTCCACCGTTGCGTCCGCGTAGACCGGGATTACTTCCTGCTGGAGGGAATTGAAGGCGCGCATGTCGTCCAACCCGGCGGTGTGATCGGCATGCGCGTGGGTGAAGAGGACGGCGTCCACATGCGTCAGACCAACGGCCAGCGCCTGCAGCCGCAACTCCGGTGAGGTGTCAATCAAGAGGTCGGTGTTATCCGCGAACCGAATCCACACCGAACAGCGGGTACGGCAATCGCGGGGATCATCCGATTCGCTCGCGCGGCTGATCCGTCCAATCACTGGGACACCTGTGGACGTCCCGGTACCAAGAAAGGTCAGCGTTGCCACGCGGATACCGAAGCAATGAGCAATGAGTACTGTGCATTGGTTCGGGCATCTGCCCACGCATTGCTCATCGCTTCCTGCCCGGAGGGCGCCCACTCATTGCTCAACCGGCCGCGACACTGGTTTGGCCGCCGATTGCTTCTTCGAGCCGCTTGAGTGCGCGCCCCAGATCGGTCTGCTCCTGCGCGGTGAGGCCACCAACGATCCGCGTCAGTTCGTCGTCGCTGCGATGGCGCAGCCGCTCCATCAAGTGCTCTCCCTTCGGGGTCAGCACATTGAGGACAACTCGCCGGTCGGATGGATCATCTTCACGCCGGACGAGTTCCTGACGCACGAGCCGATCAACGATGCCCGTAATCGTCGGCGTCGAAACGGTCAGGTGCCGCGCGAGCACGCCAACCCTGAGCGCGCCGTTCTCCCGCAGCAGCATGAGCACTTTCATCTGCGGCATGGTCACATCGAGATCCATCCACGCGCCGCTCGCATCACCCGTCACGCGGGTGATGATCGAACGCAGCGATTGGACGATTTCCTGGGACTTGGTTGTTGATCGCGTTGCCATTTCCCGAACTCCTTTTTATCTACGAGACCCATTCTCCACCATGGCACTGAACATGACATAAGACACTGCGATGAGGCAAATGTTCAGGGTAACGGGAGTACCATATCTATCTTCAGCAACTACGTACGTAGATTGTTATACCATACGAAAAACACACACGCAATAGATGGAATCGCATGAGGTACGCGAGCGGTGTCATGCAGATTGCTTCTCTGTCAGTAAGCACATTGCAGGCATCTATTGCCGGATGGCCCATGAACAGAGACCGCCACGCCGGAGTATGACCACACCGCCACGTACCAGCGTTGACGCACTCAAAAAGCGTGCTACGCTTGATGGTGGAACGCGCCAGTTTTGATGAGATTTACCGAGAATTATTGCGAGTATGGTGAGCCGGTGCGAGGAGACGAACGAACGCACAGCGGCGAGCAGATCGGACAAGGTGAGCGGCGGTGGCTAACCATCCGCGACGCCTGCTCGCTGCTTGGCGTTGATCAGTCCACGTTGCGGCGGTGGAGCGATGCCGGCAAGGTGCCCGTTTTCCTCACCCCCGGCGGCCACCGGCGCTACAACGAGGATGATGTACTCACCCTCGCGAAGGGCACCTCCCGGCCGCGTCGCCGCATCAGCAAGCAGGCGCTCACAGAAGCCTCACTCTCGCAGTACGAGCACGATCATTATGTGATGGATGTCCGCCAGCGGCCGTGGTACAGCGAGTTCGACGCAGAAGGACTCGCGGAGCACCGACGGCGCGGATTAGCGATGGTAGATCTCGCCGTCCGCTATGTCTCGGGCCGCGCCGATCGGGGAGAGATTCTCGCCGACGCATGCGAGATTGCCCGCGAGTACGGGCGAGATAGCGCGCGTCACGGCTTCGGCATCAGTGACGCCGTGCAGATCTATCTCCGCGCACGTACGCCGATCATCCAGGGCGTCATCCAGTTTCTCGACCAGGGCGCGATCTCCTCCGCGCGCGCGGGGCGTATCTTCACCGATGTCGTCGAGTTCATGGACCGCACGATGAGTGCGATGATGCAGCAATACGAACGCGATCTGCACGCGCTCGACCTTCCAGAGCCATAACGACAACGGAACGCTTTCCGGTGGAGCAGGCTGCAGCCTGCTCCACCAAACCGGTCACCTATTTGCTCATCGCGGTCGTCTCGCTCGGTAATGCATCAGCGAGCGCGGCGATGACGCCATCGGCGCCACGATTGCGGTCGCGCGTTTCCGGTGATTCCTTGCCGATCGGCGTCTCCGCGATGAAGCGGTAGAGGTCCGCCGCGCCCTGAAAGATGCGTGGGGTCATGCCGAGGCTGGCGAATGTCGCGGCGATCTCTTCCATCTCACCAACCCATCGGTACGCCTTCGGCGGCATCGTTGGGAGGGAGCGTTGGAGCCAGCCGAGCACATCCGGTGTGCTCTGTTCCTGTTCGGCGCGGAGCGTCTCTTCCAGCCCCATCAGTTTGGCGGCGACGAGCAGTTCGGCGCCGAGCGCCTGCAAGCCCTTCGTCAGAGCGCCGTAGCACATCTTCAGGCCGGATGCCTGGCCGATATCGCCGTCGAGGACACGCACGTCGAGACCGTAGGCATTGAGCGCCGCGAAGCCCGCCGCACCGGGGCCGGAGGTATAGAAGCGCGTGCCCGGCTGCTTCGGTGGCCCACCGATAATGCCGACATCCGCGAACCGCCCGCCCGCGCCGATGATCGTCTCGCCTATCGCTCGCACCGTCCGCGGAGCGATCGCGTTGCAATCCGCGTAGAGGACATCCGCGTTCGTCGTTCGGATCGCCTTCGCGACGCGCTGCGCGACGCCCATCGCCTCGGCGGGCACGAGGATACAGAGCACGATATCCGCCGCGACGACGAGGTCTTCCACCGTCGGCACATCTTCGATACCCGCTTCGGCGGCGAGCGTGTGGGTGCGCGCACTCCGCCCATCAAGGCAGGTAAGCATCCGTAGGCCGTGCTGCCGCAGAACCGCACCGACAGTGTGCCCCATATCACCGGGGCTGAGAATCCCCACGCTTCGCAACGCCATTGCTTGCCTCCTCAGCATCCATGCGGCGTCAGTCTCGCTCATCGTATGGGTTTACCCTACGATGCGGACTCCACATCGTGCAAGAAATTGAGCACGATCCGGTTGAATTCTTCGGGCTGCTCCATATTCGGTGCATGCGCGGCGCCGTGCATCACGGCCTTCCGCGCCCCCGGAATGTCACGCGCGAGGATGTCCCCGTTCACGAGAATCCCCGGCAGGTCTGCATCGCCCAGAACAACAAGCGTCGGCGCCGCGATCTCGCCGAGCCTCCCCCGCGCGGGAGGATCGAGGCGCACTGGCTGCTCTTCCTCCCCACTCTCCGCAGCGCGATTGTCACGGAGCATCTGCAGCACGCGTCGCCGCATGGCGGGATTGACCTGCTCCGGCGTGCGAGTCGGGCCATCCACCCAGAGGCGGGCGGTGATTTCATCCACCAGATCGAGATTTCCGGCCTCCCGCGCCGCCGTCATCATTCGCTCGATCTCCTGAAATTGTCGCATCTCCTCCTCGGTCGGCGGCGGACCGCCGCTGAGACCGGGCACGACGGGGATGAGCGCATCCACCATCGCGGGGTGTTCAAGGGCGAAGTCCACGATGATGCCGCCGCCAATCGAGGCCCCCATGAGATACGCATGCTCGATACCGAGATGCGCCATCAGCCCATGCAGATCGTCCCGCACATTGAATGGCCCCGGCGGCATGATGGACTTCCCGTACCCCCGAATGTCGTAGCGGACGACGCGATACGCGCGGGCAAACGGCTCCCATTGTTCATCCCAGAAGTGCAGGTTGGCGATCCCCGCATGGAGCATGATGAGTGGATGCCCCACGCCCGCGACTTCATAGTACAGCCGCGCTCCCTGCACATCCGCGTATCCGGTGGTCGGCATTGGCTGCGCTGTCATCGTTCCCTTCTTTCTCAATCACGAACTGCGCCGAAACATCATACCGCCTGCTCGCCGCTGCTCTACGGCAACTTCTGTGGCGACCAGCGCGGCGAGCGGTCGTTCGCGGCGTGATTGGTGATATTGTGGCTTAGGCCCGATCCATCCACGACAATGAGATTGCCGATCGTGAAATCGCCGCCGATGAATGCGATACTCGCGCCATCAACAGACCATGCCGGCTCGCGCCCGGCGCCCGGCGGCGCCTGAATGACACGGCGCGCATTCGCGCCGAGGGTGAACAGCACGATGTCCGCCTGCTGCGGCGTTCGGTATGACCAGAATGCGAGCGTCTTGCCGTCCGGCGCAAAGGCGGGTGCACCGCTCTCCACCTTCGGATCGCTGACTGCCACGAGCGCTCCCCCCCCGGCGGGCACGATGTAGACGACGTGTTGAAGCGGGTCGGGATTCCCCTGCCCGTTCGCGCCGACGCAGCCGACGACGGCGATCGTCTTGCCGTCCGCCGACCATACGGGGCTTGTCAAATCACAGGGTGGGGCAGCGAGTTTCGCTGGCGTCTTTGGCGCGTCGAGACTGAGTGCATAGAGGGCGCGGGGCCGCTTACCGCGCTCGGAAACGAAGGCGATCTGCGTGCCGTCCGGCGACCACGCTGGTTGCAGATCGTCGCCGTCCGCTTTCGTGAGGTTCGTCTGCTCCGCGCCGTCGGCGTTCATCAGATAGATTTCGGCATCGCCGTCCCGAAAGGTCGTAAAGGCGATCCGCTTGCCGTCTGGCGACCAGCGGGGGGTAAGATCATCGCCCGGCGAATGCGTCAGGTTCCGCGCGCCCGTGCCATCCACATTCATCACCCAGATGTCGGCGTTGCCATCACGGTCGGAGACGAAGGCAATGCGCTTCCCGTCGGGCGACCATTGGGGGTCGCTGTCATTCCCTTTCGCTTTCTGCGCCTTGGTGAGATTCGTCAGGCGGCGTCCATCCGGATCCACCGTCCAGATATCGTCACTGCCCGCGCTATTGGATACGAACGCGATGCGGTACGCTGGTTGGAGCGGCCCGGTGCTCGGCGGGATCGTGGGGTTGGCGGGCAGCGGTGTCGCGACGCTCGTCGCCGCAGGGCTTGCGCCAACACGGGTCGCGGATGGAGCGGTGGGGATCGGCGCGGTGCTGGCAGGCGAAGGCGCGGGAACCGTTCGCGTCGGCGCTGTCGTCGCGACAGCGGTGGGAAAGAACGCTGAACCGCGCGCGGTTGGCGCTACCGTCGGTGCGGCAGGTGGGCGAGCGACCGTATCCGTCGCCGCCCGCGCAGGATCGGGCGATGACAGATCACTCCCCGGCCCGGAACAGGCGGTCAGGAAAATTGTGAGGACAAAAACGGGAAGATACCAGCGCGGGCAAAACACCGGACGACGGGAAACACTCAGCACGGAATCAGCCCCCTCGGTCCTCAGCCCTCAGTCCTTCGTTACGGTGTCACGGGCATTGGTTGATCTTGCAGACTCTCCAACACCCGGCGGACATTGCGCTGATTCGTGACGACGGCATGATCGAGCGCTTCGAGGACGCCATCCACACTGATGATCGCATCGAGCGCGAACCGGCGCGCGTCGGTAAGCACCATCTCTTTCTGGTCACTCGCCTCACGCAGCACCATCTCCGAGCGCATCTTCGCCTCCTGCAGGAGGCCGTGCTCGCTCGTCAGATATTCGGCCTGCTGCTTGGCAAATGTGACGATCTGCTCGGCCTCGTCCTGCGCGCTCTTGATGATATTCTCGCGCTCCTGCAAGACACGGCGCGCCTGCTTGATCTCGTTCGGCACCGAGGCGCGCATCTGATCAATGATCTGCTGCATCTCGCCCTCGTCCACCTGCACTTTGCCGCCGATGAAACTGCGTCGGCTCTGCTGCATCATGCCATCCAGTCGGTCAATGAGGAATTGAATATCTACCGTCGCCACTACTCCGCCCCCTCTAGTGTTCTCTCGCGTTCAAAGCCCCGTGCTCCCTACACGCCACATGCCCGTTTTACCGGAGCGTCGCCACTTTCTCCCGAAGCGCGCGACTCACATGCGGCGGCACAAGCCCACTCACGTCGCCGCCCAGAAGCGCGACGTCCCGAATGAGATTTGCGTGAATGAATGAATGATCCGAACTCGTCATGAGGCAGACCGTCTCAATCGTGGGGTTCAGCGTATAATTGACATGCGCCATGCCGAGTTCATACTCGAAGTCCGAGACGGCCCGCAGGCCACGGACAATCGCTTGCGCCCCCACGCGGTGCGCGTAGTCTACGAGCAGCCCGTCGAACCTGTCAACAGCAATATTGGCCACATTTGCCAGCGCGTCCGCCACCAGTTGCACCCGTTCGTCCGCAGTGAAGAGCGACTGTTTGCGCGCCCGGCCGCCACTGTCATAGACGGCGATGATGACGCGCTCGAACAGCCCGGCCGCCCGCGTTGCCACATCCACATGCCCATTGGTGATCGGATCGAAGGTCCCCGGGAAGATCGCGACCGTCACGACACACCACCCTTCTCTTCTAGAGAAACGTCCGGTACGCCCTCCGGTTCTGTGATATGTCCCTCCTGATAAATGGAGAAGCAGGAATCGCCGTGGCAGCGCTTCCGCAGCAGACCGAAACTCCGCACCTGGGCGGGCAATGTCACCCGTGGCGAGTGGCCAATAACGAGCGTCGCACCGGGCAGAATCCCCCGATCCGGCGCGCGCGATGCGACGAGGTCCATCGTCGCGGCGATGCCCGGATCGGCATAGGGCGGATCCATCATCACCGTGTCGTACGGCCCGATCGCGGGCCGAGCGAGGAACGCCTGCACCGTCGTCCGGTGTACCTGCGCGCGCGCCGTGAACTTCGTGTGCGCGAGATTCTCGGCAATCACCGCGACCGCATCCGGGCGCTGCTCCACCGCATCAAGCCATGTCGCGCCGCGCGACAGGAACTCGATCCCCACCGCGCCGCTCCCGGCGTAGAGGTCGAGTACCCGATTCGACGCAATTCCCAGCGACGCGAGCATCGAAAAGACCGCCCCCTTGATCTTGTCCGCCATCGGGCGCGTCAGCATGCCCTTCGGCGCTTTCAGCCGGTGCCCCTTCGCCTCGCCCGCGATCACGCGCATCGCGGGGGGAGGACTGAGGACTGCGGGTGCCCTTTGGGCGGCATGAGGACTGAGCCGTGCTCCGGTACCATGCGATCACTTCCTTCTTCGGTTGAATCCTTGAAACGGTTCCTTACCATCAATAGCCCAACTCGGTAGCAGCCCCTCAGTCCTCAGTCCTCAGTCCTCAGTCCTAACTCTTGTCTCCCGCGCCGGCCGAGCGAGACCAGAAATGGTCGAGACGATCGCGGAGCGCGGCGTGCTCCGCCCGCATCAGATGCGGGTCCGTCGCCAGGAGCGTTTCCGCCGCGAACCGTGCCTGTTCGAGCGTGCGGGTGTCACCGAGCGCCGCGACGCGGAGCGGCAGATCATAGCCGCTTTGCGCCGTACCAAACAGATCGCCAGGGCCACGCATCTCCAGATCGGCCTGCGCGAGCACGAAACCGTCGTTTGTGGATTCCATCAGCATCAGTCGCTCCCGCCCCGTGCGGCCCACATCGTCCGCGATCAGCAAACAGGTGGAAGCATCGCTCCCCCGTCCGACACGCCCGCGGAATTGGTGCAACTGACTCAGGCCAAAGCGGTCCGCGCCCTCGACGAGCATCACCGTCGCGTTCGGCACGTCAATGCCGACCTCGACAACCGATGTCGCGACCAGAACGTGATACGCGCCGTCGCGGAAGGCGGTCATCATCCGGTCTTTCGTCTTCGGCGGCATTTTGCCGTGCAGAAGCCCCAATGAGAGTTCCGGGAAAACCATCTCCTGCAATCGCTTGTGCTCCGCGACCGCCGACTTCGCCTCCAGCGTCTCCGACTCCTCGACGAGCGGGCAGATGATGAATGCCTGATTGCCCGCCGCGACCGCGTCGCGCACGGTGTCATAGGCGCGCTCGCGCTCGTCGCCTCGGATCACCTTCGTCACGACGGGCGTGCGGCCCGGCGGCAGTTCGTCAATCGTCGAAACATCGAGATCGCCGTGTAGCGTCAGCGCGAGTGAGCGCGGGATCGGTGTCGCGGTCATCACGAGCATGTGCGGGGCGATGTTCCGCGCCTTCGAGCGCAGCCGTGCCCGCTGCCCGACGCCGAAGCGGTGCTGCTCATCCACGACGACGAAGCCGAGGTTGGCGAAGACGACCGGGTCTTCGATCAGCGCGTGCGTCCCGACGAGGATGTGGACGACGCCCTTCTGCAAGCCATCGAGAATCGGGCGGCGCTGCGTGACGCGCGTGCTGCCCGTCAGCAGTTCGACATAGGGGCGTTCCCCGGCGGGCATCGCGTCGAACAGCCGCTTGAGCGTGCGGAAATGTTGCTCGGCGAGGATTTCGGTCGGGGCCATCAGCGCGGCCTGATAGCCATTACGCACCGCCGCGTACATCGCCGCCGCCGCGACGACCGTCTTGCCGGAACCGACATCGCCCTGCACGAGACGGCTCATCGCCGTTTCCTGCGCCATCTCCGCGAGAAGCGTGTCGAGCGTTCGCTGTTGCGCGCCGGTGAGCGTGAAAGGCAGACAGGCGAGGAATGCCGAACATACGGCCGGATCGGCGGGCATCGCCGCGCCCTTCGCCTCCGCCTGCCATGTCTGTTTGCGCTGCACCATCCCGAGTTGCATCAGGAAATATTCATCGAACGTCAGCCGCGTCCGGGCCTGGTGATACGTTTCGAGGGAGTCGGGAAAGTGGAACTGTGCCAGCGCCTCACCGAGTGGGATCAATCCCTGCGCCTTCCGTACCGCGTCCGGCATCCAATCCGCGATCTGCCCCTCCGTCGCGGCAATCGCCGTGCGAACGACCGCACGGACCGTCTTCTGATAAAGGCCGTCGGTGAGCGGATAGACGGGCATGATCCGGCTGCCGAGATCGGCGCCCGGTTCGATCCGTTCCCACTCCGGGTTCGTGAAGGTCAGGACACCCCGAAACTCCTCGACCGTGCCGGAGAGCGCGACCCGCTCTCCCTGGTGGAGTTGCCGCGCGACATATTGGCTGAACCAGGTGACGTTGATCGTGCCGGTCTCGTCCATCACAACCGCCTGCGTGCGCGGTTTGCCGGTCGAAGTTGGCACCTCCGCGATCCGCATCACGGTACCAACGACCGTCACGACATCGCCGTAGTTCAGGTGTGAAAGCGGCCGGAGTTGCGAGTAATCATCGTGGCGGCGCGGCACGAGGTACAGCACGTCACCGACGGTGCGCACATTCAACTTCTCGAACAGCGCCGCGTTCTTCGGCCCGACACCGCGCAGATACATCACTTCGTCCCCAAGGGACATTGGCTTGACAACAGGTGGTGATTTGGGCTTGGGCGGAGATTTTGGCGCGGTATCGGTTGTCGGTGCGCGAGGAATGCGATCAACGCTCGCCATTAAGGCTCCCCTCTCCCGCACGGCGGGGGAGGGTGCTGTCGGCGGCGCACTCAGCATCTTCCCGGCAAGCGTCAATGCCTGTTTGCGGCCGGCGGCGTCAAGCGTGCTGTAGTGGCGGAGCGCGGCGAAGACCTCCGGCGGGACGAATGGGCCGTAGTCCGCCTGCAAAGCCCGCATTCCCCCCATGACGACGCCATTATCGAACCCGCGCCGCCACTCCTCACGCAGCAGTGCGAGCAGTTCGTCCCGTTTGCTTCGCTTGCCTGTTTCGGCGGTCGTAGCCATGGCAGGCCCTTCATGTCCGTCCGGGTTGTCCGTACAGAGTGTACCACGCGAAGGAGTGATCGCGTCCACCTCCATCGGCATTGTACTACGCTTTGATTTTCGCTTGACATCACGATATGAGGAATATGCGAATCGCGCCATTGACGTGGGCGAGTTGTCCAGGGTCTCTTTGCCGCTCGGCAGGCATCATACCCGCCTCAGAACGATCGCCCCGGCGCCACGCGGGCCAAGATGGACGGCGTAGATCGTGCCATAGTGCGCGATCGTGACACGGTCGCGCGGGATGGATGGCCCGAGGCGGTCCGCGATTCCCTCGGCTTCGGCGCGCGTTGCAGAGGTGCCGTCATAGAGGACGGTCACGCCGGCGGGGTCGGGGAAACCCTTGATCCACTCAATCATCTCCTCAATCGCTTTCGAGCGCGTTCGGGGCTGCTGGAACGGTTCTAACTGCCCCTCGTGCAACCGCAAGAGCGGTTTGATCGAGAGGACGGAACCGAGCAGCGATTTCGCCTTGTTGATCCGTCCGCCACGTTCGAGCCATTTCAGCGTCTCGACGAGGAAGAGCACTTCCACATGCGGCATCAGTTCCCGCACCCGCGCGCTCACCGCATCGAGCGACGCGCCCGTTTCGGCCAGTTTGGCAGCCTCCAGCGCGAGATAGCCGACGCCCATCGAAGCGCTCAGCGTGTCAATCACCTCGACAGGAAATTCACCTTCCAAATTCTTCGCCGCGAGCGCCGCTGAGTTATATGTGCCGCTCAGTTTCGAGGAGAAAATCACCGCGCAGACGCCGGACGCGCCCTCGGCCTGCATCCGGCGAAATGCCTCCTCGAAGGCGCCGACGGGCGGCTGTGCGGTCGTCGGGAATGGCCCCGCCTCCTGCTTCGCGTAAAATTCCTCTGGCGTGAGGTCAATATTGTCCTGGTAGACGTCCGTACCGAACTGCACCGTCAGCGGCACGGTCTCGATCCCGTACCGCTCTCGCCACTCCGGCAAAATGTCCGATGTGCTGTCCGTGACGATCCGTACCCGTCCAGGCTCCGCCATTCCGTCCTCCTCAGCAACGACAACGAGGTAAGTAGCTGCACTCATTGCTCATTGCTCATTGCTCGTTGCTTATTCCACCGACACAATGAAATCGTAGTGTGGCTGCCCGCCCCGGACCGTTTCAACCGCGAGAGTTGGGTAGCGCTCCCCGATGCGCGCGCTCAAGGACTCCGCCGCCGCGTCGGCGACGCTCGCGCCGGTGTAGAGCGTGACGAGTTCGGCGTGTTCGGCGTCCATGCGCTGGAGGAGATCGAGCGCGACGGTTGCACTGTCGTCGCCGGAGACGGTCAGGACATCATCGAGTAAGCCGATCACTGCCCCCGCCTTGACCGCGACACCGCCGATCGTCGCGTCGCGGACGGCGCGTGTCACCTCGCCGGTGCGCACGCCACTCGCCACTGCCGTCATATCCTCAGCGTTCGTGTCGAGATCGGCGGTGAACGTGAAGGCGGACAGCGCGGCGATTCCTTGCGGAATAGACTTCGTGGGTACGACGCGCACCTGCTTGGAGGCCATCTCCGCCGCCTGCCGCGCGGTGAGGACGACGTTGCCATTGTTCGGCAAAAGGATCACCGCGTCCGTCGGCGCATGGTTGATCGCGTCGAGCAATTCCTGTGTGGAGGGGTTCATCGTCTGCCCGCCCCGGACGATTTTCGCCGCGCCGAGGCCACGAAGCACGGCGGACAACCCCTCGCCTGCCGCAACTGCCACGACCGAAATGTGCCCCATCGGTTCCGCAGGGGCCACATCAGGCGGCGCCGATCCTTCGAGGTGCTCGACTTGCATATCCATGTTGTCTATCTTGATCTGCGTCAGCGAGCCGAACCGCACGGCATACGAAAGGAGCGCGCCCGGATCGGTCGTGTGGATATGTGCCTTGACATACTGCTCGTCGCCAACGATCACCGCACTATGCCCCATCGCGGCCATTGTCTCGCGGATCAGCGCGAAATCGAGCACCGTGCCGGGCGCGGCGGCGAGCAGGTAGTTTGTGCAGTAGCCGTAGTCGTCCGCGCCGTGCTTTTCCTGCATCCCGACGACATCGAAAGCCATCCCCGCGCCACTTGATGCGATCGCCGACAACTCCTCCGCCTCGACGCTCCGACCCGCAAGATGGAGGCGCATCCCTTCGAGGACAACGACGTATCCCTGCCCGCCGGCATCCACAACACCCGCCTCGCGCAGGAGTGGCAGCATCTCCGGCGTCTTCGCCAGCGTCGCGCGAGCGCCTGCCAGCGCGCCGTCCAGCACGATCTGCACATCGCCTCCAGCCTTCGCGGCAGTCTCGGCAGCTTCCGCCGCGCCGCGCGAGACAGTCAGGAGCGTGCCCTCGACCGGCTTCATCACCGCTTTGTAGGCCATCGCGGACGCCTCGGTGAGCGCGGCGGCGAGCAGCGCGCCATCCAGCGTTACGTGCCCATCGAGCGCCTTCGCCAGGCCACGGAAAATCTGCGAGAGGATCACACCGCTGTTGCCACGCGCGCCCATCAAGGCGCCATAGGCAGCGCGGCTTGCCACATCACTGACAGATCGCTCTTCGCCCTCGCCCCCTTCGGCTGCGGCGGCGTAGGCGGACTTCATCGTCAGGAACATGTTCGTGCCGGTATCACCATCCGGCACCGGGAAGACATTGAGCGCGTTGACACCCGCGACATTGCGTTCGAGCCAGCCCGTCCCGGCGCGCAATGCCCGCAGCAGGCCGACGCCGTCCACGACCGCCCAAGTCGGCGCTTCGCCCCCCGGTCTCTCCGTCCCGCCCTGTCGCGTCACGCTTACTCCACGACGCGTTGCCGCGCTCATACTGCTCGTTCTCCCCGACCGTCGCTGAACCGCAGTCCGTGGACATGGACATTGACCGCGGCGGGCCGGAACGCGAATGCCCGCTCGACAGCGAAATAGACTGTCCGGATGGCGTTGTGCGCGACCGCCGCGATCGGCAACCCGTATTCCATGACGACATGGAGGGTGATCGTCACGCGGTCCCCATCCATTTGCACCGCGATGCCATCCCGCGCGTCCGGCGGTGATGGATGACCGAAGCGGCGGCCGACACGGCTCCGCAAATCCTGCGGTACGAGTTCGACAATCCCGTAACAGCCAAGCGTTGCCTGATAGGCGACGGACCCGATTGCTCGCGCCGAAACGACCGCCTTCCCCGGTGTGGCGGTCCGCATCTCTGTTGGCTCCTCCAGCACTGTCGTCATTGGGCTGTCTGTCCTCGCTTGCATCCATGCGGACGGGATGGTAGCATACGCAGTCTGCGGCATCGAACGGTGCCGTCCGAGCACGGTACGAAACGACGCCGAAGATGCAGCAAAGGGCCCGCGCCGCCATTGTAGCGGAGGGCGCGGCGACTGGCAAAGGAATGAAACGCAATGAAGTGTGAGATCACTGGTAGGCAGCGCTCCTTCGGGCACAACGTGTCGCACGCCAAGAACCGTACGAACCGGTACTGGCTGCCGAATGTGCAAAAGAAGCGCGTGATGATTGATGGCAAGATGGTGCGCATCCAGATTTCCGCGCGTGCCCTTCGCACGCTCACCAAAACGGGCCGGATGGCGGCAAAGGGCAAGTAATCGCGCCTATCCACAAGGTAACGACAGAGGGACGGCGATCTGCCGCCCCTCTTTGTTGCGCTCAGTTTCACGGTGGCATAGGTTTTCAACCTGACCCGCGATACTCACGTCCTAATATCGCCGCCGCCCGTACTCGTCGCGCTCCTCATCATAGCGGTCTTGCGTACGGTGACTCGGCTTCGTGAACCGTCCCCAGAGCCAGCCGAGTAGCACGACCGCGATCACAAACGCGAAGACGTACCCCGTGAGCACCCAGAAGAGATGCAAGGCAAAGGCAAGCACCTTCGCGATCAGGAAGGCAAGCACTGCCGCAACAATGAGAAAAACGACCAGCCGAACGCCGGAAATCGCACGCAGCATGATTTACGACCCTCTCCGAAGCACCATAGAGGAGCATGCCTCCTCATGATAGTAGTATACGACGATGCACGCGCGAGAGTTACAAATTACGCATAAGTCCGAAGAATCCCCCGCGCCTCGCGCGTACGGGCGGGCACGGCGCTTCTTCACGAGGCGACGAGCGCGCGGGCACGCCCGCCGAGCGATGCTTCCGGCCCTTGAGGGACAGGTTGCCGTAGCACCCGCACTGATCCGTCGTGCCGCAGTACGCGGTAGCGGCTCTTGCCACTCTTTTCACGCCAGAAGGCGAGATCGATGATAGCCCGACCGACATGGATGCCCTCGATGCGCAGGTCAGGAAGCCAGGGTGGGAGATGCGGATCAACGAGGAGCAAATGTAGCGGCGCCACCGCGCGCATGCCGAGCAGCGACTGGATGAGCAGGACGATCATGCTCGCTGACCATCCCTGTGGCTCGCAACTCTTCGGATAGATGCCGGGGTGCGGATAGCGCGCTTCCCGGGGCAACCCGCCGATCGCCTCGGGCAAACGGTTGGCGACGAAGAGCTCCGTCGAGGCAAAAATTCCCTCCGCCAGGCGATGCAGTTCCTCCCAGCACCCGTACCGTGCGAAACCCAGGGCGATTGTGCCATTCTCGACCGGCCAGACGCTGCCGAGATGGTAGCTGAAGGGGTTGTAGGCAATATGATCGCTGGAGAGCGTGCGGATGCCCCAGCCGCTGAACATGTCGGGCTGCATGAGCCGCCTTGCGACCTGGATGCCCTTGTCGCGCGGGACGATGCCGGCGGCAAGGAGATGCCCGGCATTCGAGGCGATGGAGCGGATCTGCTCCTTGTTCGGCCCGAGCGCAAGCGCGTAGCATCCTTCTTCTTCCATCCAGAATGCTTGGTCAAAGCGATGCCGGAGCGCGCGAGCCTTGCTCAGGAGTTCCAGCGCGTAGGCGCGGTCGCCCGCGAGGAAAAAGGGGACGGCGACCAGTTGCAGCGCCGCATACCAGTACGCCTGCAGTTCGCTGGCAACGATCGGGTTCTCGATGATCGTGCCGTGCTCGTCAATGATCGCCTCGTCCGAATCCTTCCATCCCTGGTTCTTGACGCCTTTCTCGGAGCGGGTAACGTATTCCAGGAAGCCGTCACCATCCATGTCGCCGTACCGTTCCAGCCACGTCACTGCCTTGCGGGCGGCGGGTAAGAGTGCGCGCACGGTCTCACGGTCATCCATCCAGGCGAGGTATTGGCTGAGCATGAGGAGGAAGTCCGGGGGCGTCGCGTAATCCCCATAATAGCGGATGAAGGGATCGAAACCAAGGAGAGAGCGGGGCCCCCAGCGTGCCTGATGAATCATCTTGCCCGGTTCCTCGTCGAGCCAATCATTGATCACTGTCCCTTGCCATGCCGCATTCGCACGCAGCGCGTCCCGCAGCATCGTCGGCATGGCGAGGAGCGCCTGCCAGCCGATCGTCAGCGAATCGCGGCCAAAGAACTGCTGATAGTTTGGCAAACCCGCGATAGGCGTAGCAGGCCCTTCCGGGAGCCCGAGCGGGAGCGAGGCGAGGTCCGCCGTCGCCGTCTCCCAAGCCTTCGCGACGGTGGCATTCGTCGTCGTCAGGATCGGTGTTTCGTCGCGCAACCGCTGTCGTACCTGACCGATCGGCATGTTCGTTGTGTCAGAGGTATCCTTCGGCGCAGCGTGCCGCTTGCCGTCGAAGATCGGTTCGACGACGAAGCACACCTCCACGGGATGATGCGGGACAAGATCGAGAGCGAGGACGAGTGCGCCACCCTCGAATCGCACAGATACCGGCGCCTGCTCGACGCGGATCGCCACGGCGCGATCGAGCGCCGGATGGCAGTACCGAAACGTCAGTTCGTGGCGGGGCTCAGACCACTCGGTTTCGACCGCCGCAGTCTGTTGTCGCTCGCCCGATTCGGTCTCTTCTGTGTCCGCGAAGTCGGCGTCGAGACGGAGCGCGAGATTGAAGCGCGCCTGTGTGTGTGGTTTGTAGTTTTCGATGCGGAGCACCGTGCGCATCCCGTCATCCACGGCTCGCAGAACCGCGACGTACACGGCGCCCCGCGGGACGTTCGGTCCGGCCGGGACTTCGGCGTAGGCGAGGAAGCCAGCGCCGGAGACGGGGCTGGCGGCGACGGGCGTGAGTGGCTGGCCATCCGCGGTCAGCTCATCGTGGGAGAGGAGCCGGGTATTGGCGAAGTAGAACCCCTCCGTTCCGCTGCCCGTCACGGCACCATCGAGATTGGTGACGAGGACGGAACGGCCGCTGTAGACGTAGTGTTGATTAGCGCGGGCGCGCAGGGCGATCCTGTGGTGCACCGATCACCGCCCGACGCGGCGAACGAGGGATACCGCCCCGACGAATCCCGCCGCGAGCAGAGCGCCTACGCGGTTGGGATACTGCTCCAGGTAGCGTGTGTAGGGGCTGATCGCCTTTGCCTGCTGACCGAAGTCGCCTGTCGTCATGCCGCTCCCCGGCATCGGCGCATCGAGGTTGTCTCGGCCATCGTCGGGCTGGTCCGTCTTCTGCTGCGTGACCATCCGATCGCCTTGGAGCATGTACCGATCCAGGAGCGCGGGACTGATCCGCTGCATGACCGTCATGAGTTTGCCAGCGCCACCGGCGACGATCGTGCGGCGGGGATGTTCGGCAGCGAAGAGGATCGCCTCCGCCACCACGCGCGGTTCGTAGATCGGCGGAATGGGCATTGGTTTGACGCCCATCTTCGAGCGGGCATGGGTGAATAAGGGCGTATTGATGGAGGATGGCTCGATGAGCGTCACCGTGATGCCGCTCTGTTCGCGGGCGAGTTCGAGCCGCAGCGCCTCCGTGAAGCCCTTGATGCCGTGCTTGGAGGCGCAATACGCGGCCTGCAGCGGCACCGCCCGCTCGGCGAGGGCGGATGCCACATTGATGATTGTCCCTTGTCCCTGGCGCTTCAGATAGGGCAGCGCCGCTTTCATCCCATAGATCTGTCCGAGGAGATTGACTTGGATGACGCGCTCGATCTCCGCGACGGTCAGATCCTCGACCGTGGCATAGGTGCTGATCCCCGCGTTGTTCACCCAGGCATCAATGCGCCCGAAGCGCTCCACGGCCTGTCGCGCAAGGCGCTCCACTTGCTCCCACACCGCGACATCGGTGATGACGGCGTGCGCACGACCGCCGGTGCGCTCAACTTCTTTCGCGACCGATTCGAGCGCGGTCTCGTTACGGGCAGCGAGGACAACTGCTGCGCCGCGCTCCCCGAACGTCAGGGCCGTTTCCCGCCCGATGCCCGACGAGGCACCGGTGATCACGATGATCTGATCACTGATGGGGCGTGGCATCACGGACTCCTAGACGACTAATCGCCACCCTGTGCGCCAGTCATTCCTTCGCTCGCCGGGCGACCGGAGAGGGAACTTGGGGCATTAAGATGCGCACCCTCATCTACGCCAACCCGCAGTCGGTCCACCAACTCCCCGCCGAGCCACGCGGTTATCAGGGCGAGCGCGATGGCGACGAAGGAGAGCACAATCGAGACAACGCTTGGTTCCTGCGGATTCCCCTTGCGCAGCACCCAGTTCACGGCGAAGAGTACGACGACGATCAGGTTGCCGAGGCCGTGCCGGGCGCCGATGGACTTCGCCCGCGTGTCGTTCGGGATCGCCAGCCAATCAATGAGGCCGAAGAGCGCCGCAAGCAGCCCGCCGATGATGCCGATGCCCATGTCATAAAAGGCGGCCTGCGACCACTTTCCGCTGTCCGTAATCAAGTACACGATGTCGAGGATGAGGGAGGTGGCGAGCAGGCCGAGGGGGAAGACGATCAGCATTTGATGGACCGGATGACCAAAGAGCTTTGCTCTACTTTCCATGTCAGCGACTCCTTTCTCTGTCACCACGTAACCAGTTCAGGTCCTACGGTAAGCGATGTCCATGCGCCCTCTTCATCCATCCGCCTCTGGGGGCGGTTCTTCCGCCCACCATAGCCAGCGGGACCCGTCGCGGTGCGCGGGCCATGTGGGGAGCGTGCCGGCCTGTTCGAGTTTCGCTCGCCCGAGCCGAGTCGCCGTGGTGTACAGATAGTGGAGGACGGCGTCGCGCTCTTCCTCCCGCTCGGGCAGGTGTGCGCGCGCCATCGCGGTCTGCAACGATGGGAGGAAGCGCTGGAACGTGTCGGCAAATATGTCGGAGAGTTCGTCCAGCAGGGGCGATACTGCGGCGAGATCAGTGGCATGGATAATCGGGAAGTTGGGGCGATAATATCGCTCCACCACCCAGGCGCGCTCGTCTTCCGGCACCGATTCTTCGCGGATCAGTTCGCTGGCGAGCAGGTCGGTGATATGGCGGTGGATCGTCGGTTGCGAAAGGCCGAACCGTTCCGCGAGTTGGGTGATCGTGGATGGAGCGTGGTGGAGCGCGTTGAGGATCCGCTCCTTCGTGCCATCGCGCAGTTTGCCCTGCCGCACGAGGGGCGCCCACGGGTCGGTAGGGGGCGTAGTCGCGGACGCGCAGCCGCATGCGAAGTGGAGGGAGGGTGGCCGGACTGGGTTGGGCCCTGGATCTGCCATGCTGCTCACCCGATGCGCGGAACGTGGGAGGGAACGGACGGTCCGCTCCTTGCCGATACGTCTTAGGATCGCCGCTAATATCAGGAACAAGAAAAACAAAGCGTTCGCGTCCGTATTCTTTTGCTCGCATTAACCGTGCCACTGTGATTCGCAGCCCTTCCCGCGATGCACTGCCGGACATCCTCGATCTCTACCGCGAAACGCTGGGAGACCTGACCGATACGACGGGCGACCAATCCTCGAATAACATGTACAATACGGAGGCTTCACTCATTGCTCCACCATCATATGGAGGAGGGTCGCGATGCGATTAGCGTTGCTCCCCGGCGGTTCCATTTACCTCGACAAAGGCCGTGCCGTCACTCCCGGCGTGGATGTAGGCGTGCGCATCCATGTGCCCGTCTGGAGTGCGCTGATCGAGACGGACGACGGGCGGCGAATTATCCTCGACACGGGCATGCACCCGGACCACATCGGTCATCCGGACGCGACATACGAGGGGACGAAGGCGGAGGGCCTGATGCCCGCCGTGATGACCTACAGTGACCTCCTACCGAACCGGTTGCAGCAAATGGGCGTCTCGACGAACAGCATTGATACCGTCATCCTCTCGCATCTCCACTGGGATCACTGCGGGCAGACGCATCTCTT
Source organism: uncultured Thermomicrobia bacterium (assembly GCA_937968015.1). Classification (GTDB taxonomy): domain Bacteria; phylum Chloroflexota; class Chloroflexia; order Thermomicrobiales; family JALYUS01; genus JALYUS01. Next base: position 78,261 of record CALBSO010000109.1, on the reverse strand, counting down.
CCCGCGGGCGACGGTCTATCTTCGGCAGGATTGCCTGGAAACATGGGCGAAGGAAGTCAACCCACGCGTCGGCAAACGGGACTTCCTCTCCGCCGCCGACACCTACAAATTCCTGCCGGATCAGGAGATGGCGGAGATCGCGCCGGGCGTCACCGTCATCCACACGCCGGGGCACGCGGTCGGGCACGTCTCGCTGATAGTCATGCTACCCGAAACCGGCGCGCTGCTCCTCCCGGTGGATGCACTCCCGATGCGCGAGTGCGTGGATGGCACGAGCCACGGCACCGGTCCGGACCAAACCGCATGGAAGGTGAGCCGCGCGCGCCTCCTGCGCCTCGCGGGCGAGCGCGACGCGACCTTCTTCCTCTCCCACGATCCCGACCAATGGCCGCGCCTCCGCCGCGCGCCGCATTGGTACACCTGAGAAGTAACGAGTACGAGAAGGGCACTGCAACCCACTCGTTACTCGTTACTTTTTTGGCCTTGACGGCATCGGCCCACATTGGGTACACTACACGTCTGTCCGCGCGGCTGCGGCGTTTGATGGTGTCTACGAGAGCAGGGAGAAGACCCGCAGATGGCAAACTATACCGGCCCGAAGGCGAAGGAAATGCGCCGCTTCGGCATGGCGATGACGAACTCGCCGAAATACGTCAAGATTCTCAAGCGGCATCCGAATCCACCGGGCGCCTCACCCCAGGGGAACCGGCGACGCCCAAAGCAGTCCGAGTACGCGAAGCGGTTGATCGAGAAGCAGAAGTTGCGCTATCTCTACAATGTGCTCGAAAAGCAGATGATGAATTACATGAAAGAGGCGGTCTCCCTCCCCGGCAACAGCGGCACGATCCTCGTGCAATTGCTTGAGTGTCGCCTGGATAACATGGTGCATCGCCTCGGCTTCTCCACCACGATCTGGGGGGCGCGCCAATTCGTCAACCACGGCCACGTCCAGGTCAATGGCAAGAAGGTAAACATCCCGTCGTACCGCGTCAAGCCGGGTGACACGATTACGCTCGCCCCGAAGATGCGCGAGAACCCGATTGTGCTCGACGCGCTCGATCAGCATGCGAGCGTCCCGCCCTACATGACCTTCGACCGCACTGCGATGTCCGGCCGACTCGTGACGATGCCGGAACGCGGCGACATCCCCATTCAAGTGGATGAGCGGTTGATCGTCGAGTTCTACTCCCGCCGCGTCTGATTCTCCTATCGCCGTAGCCATCAGGAGAGGCGACTGCCTCTCCTTTCTGTTTCTCAGCCGGTGCGTGTCCATGGATGCCGCTCATGCCCAACCGTCATCTACGATGCGCCGAACGCGACGCGACGAGAGCGGGATGATGCGCGTGCAATCGCTGCCCGGCACCGCGCGACGACGCGGGTCATCTATCTCCCGATAGCGCCCGACGAGGCACAAGCGCGTCTCCTCACCAATCGCATGAACCATACCCGTCACGACGTCCGGGACGCAGACTTTGATGATGTGCTCCAACGGTTTGAGCCCCCAAACGATGAGCCGGACACCATCATCTATGATTCGACCGTGCCGATTGCGATGTGGATTCGCCGGACGTTCTCAACCCGCTCATCGGTCTGAATCCGGCACACCATGCCCGATTTCGCGTATGAAGAATGTGCTATCATCGCGAAAACCATGCAATTGCGTTCACGAAACAGCGGGAGGAGGAGACCGAATGCCTGCCAATCCAGCGACGCTTGCGGAATTGGTGCGCGCCGTAACCCAACGCAACGGTGCAAAACCCGCGATCATCTTCCAGGATACTGAGATCAGTTACGCCGCCCTCGACGCGGCTATCGAGCGGGCCGCGAACGGTCTGGCGACGCGCGGTATCACGCACGGCGACCGGGTGGGGATCCTGCTTCCCAATCTGCCGCAGTTCGTTATCGCATACTACGCCATCCAGCGCGTCGGCGGGGTGGTTGTGCCAATCAATGTGCTGTATAAGGCGGAGGAGATCGCCTACGTCCTCAACGACAGCGAGGCGACGGCGCTCGTTGTCTACGAGGGCTTCTACCCGAACGCGGCGGAGGCCCTGCTCCATGCCCCCTCGGTCGCGCATGTCTTCTTCGTCGGAACAGGCGAGGCCCCCGATGGCACGACGACGTGGAGCGCGCTCACCGATGGCTCCGCGCCGGAGCGTGCGCCACGGGAGATTTCCCCGGATGATCTCGCCACGATCTGTTACACCTCCGGCACGACCGGGAGGTCGAAGGGCGCGATGCTCTCGCACCGGAACTTCCTCGCGAACTGCGAGCAATGCGACCGGCTCGTGCGCTGCAATGCGCAAGAGGATGATCGCGCCCTCGTCGTCCTGCCGCTCTTCCATATCTATGGCATGAATGTCTGCATGACGGCGATGCTCCGCGTCGGCGCGACGATGGTGCTCCTGCCGCGCTTCGAGCCGACGCAGGTGCTTGAACAGATTCAGAAACATCGCTGCACTGCTCTCTATGGCGCGCCGCCGATGTTCGTCGCCTGGGTCAACCATCCCGATCTCGCATCGTTCGATCTTTCCAGCGTTCGTTTCGCCTTCTCCGGCGCGGCGGCATTGCCCGTACAGGTGCTGGAGACGTTTCGCGACAAGACTGGCGTAGAGATCATCGAGGGATACGGCCTCACCGAGGCCTCACCGATCTCGCACACCAACGCGGCCGGTCTGGTCAACAAACCCGGCACGATTGGCCCCGCGATCCCCGGCGTCGCGGTGCGGCTCGTGGACGATGACGATAACGATGTGCCGCCCGGAGCGGAGGGCGAGATCCTCCTGCGTGGCGACAATATCCTTTCCGGCTACTGGCGGATGCCGGAGGCGACGGCGGAGGCATTGCGCGGCGGCTGGTTCCATACCGGCGACATCGCGACCGTGGATAAGGATGGCTACTACACCATCGTGGACCGCAAGAAGGACATGATCAACGCGGGCGGCTTCAAGGTCTGGCCGCGCGAGGTGGAAGAAGTCCTCTACCGGCACCCGGCGGTGCAAGAAGCAGCGGTCGTCGCGATGTCCGACCCCTACACCGGCGAGCGCCCGATGGCCTTTGTCGCCCTGAAAGATGGCCAGACCGCCACTGCGGACGACCTGATTGCCTACTGCCGCGAGCATCTCGCGACCTTCAAAGCGCCTCGCCACATCGAGTTCCGTCCCGAACTACCGAAACTGCCGACCGGAAAAATCCTCCGCCGCGTCCTGCGCGATGATGCCCGCCACCTTGCAACCGCCTCGGCACATGAGGGGAGAGACGATTGAACCACAGAGGCACAGAGAGCGCAGAGGGATACAAAGGAGAAAAGGGCGAAACCCCGTAAAACCCTCGGTCCTCTGTGTCCCTGTGGTTCCGTTTTTTAGTTTTCGCGGTTCAAAGTATGAGGGGCGATGCATGCATGAGACGATGCAACGAGTAGCGGTGCTGGGAGCAGGCACGATGGGGGCGGCGATTGCCGGGCACTGCGCGAACGCCGGGCTACGCGTCACGCTGCTGGACATCGCCCCGGATTCCCTGACGCCGGACGAGGAGAAGAAAGGGCTGACGCTGGAAAGCAGGGCGGTGCGCGACCGGATCGTCCGCGCCGGGTTTGAGCGCATGGCAAAATCGCGCCCGGCGTCGCTCTACAGCGCCGCCGTGGCGGAGCGGATCGCGCTCGGCAACTTCACCGACGACTTCGCGCGCGTCGGTGAGGCGGACTGGATCATCGAGGTGATTATCGAGCAACTGGCGCCCAAGCAGGCGCTGATGGCGCGGATCGAGCAAACGCGCAAGCCGGGGAGCATCGTCACCTCGAACACCTCCGGCATCCCGCTTCATCAGATTGCGGCGGGGCGTTCCGAGGAGTTCCGCCGCCATTTCCTCGGCACGCACTTCTTCAACCCGCCGCGCTACATGAAACTGCTCGAAATCATCCCGACTGCGGACACCAACCCGGACGTCGTCGCACGGGTGCGGCGGCTCGCGGAGCAGACGCTCGGCAAGGGCGCCGTGCGCTGCAAGGACACGCCGAACTTCATCGCCAACCGGATCGGCACGTACAGCGGTATGACCGGGATGCGCTACGCATTCGACCACGGCTTCTCGATTGAGGAAGTAGACGCGCTCACCGGGCCGCTGATCGGCAGGCCGAAGACGGCGTCGTTCCGCCTCGCCGACCTCGCAGGCGTGGACATCATGGTGGATGTCGCGGAGAACCTCTACGATCTCGTGCCGGACGACGAATCGCGCGACGAATATCGTGTGCCGGAGCCGGTCAAGCGAATGGTCGAGGCAGGCATGCGCGGCAACAAGACCGGCGCGGGTTTCTATAAGCGCGTGGACGGCCCCGGCGGCACGCGCGCATTTCACGTCATTGATCTCGACACGCTGGAATACCACCCGCCGCAAGAGCCGGACATCCCGCTGCTGAAGGAAGCCGGAGCGATCCGTGACCTCGGCGAGCGGCTGCGCTTCATCATGGAAGGCGCGGATGCAGGCGACCGCTACGCGCAACTGATCGAGGCGACGATTGTCCCGACACTCGCCTATACCGCCCGGCGCGTCCCGGAGATCAGCGATACGATCATCGGCATAGATGACGCGATGCGCTGGGGCTTCGCGCAGGAACGCGGCCCGTTCGAGACATGGGATCTCCTCGGCGTCGCGGAGACCGTCGCGCGGATGGAGCGGCACGGAATCGCCGTCGCGCCGTGGGTAACGGAGATGCTCGCCAGCGGACATCCGACCTTCTACCGACAGACGAACGGCCAGACCGAGGTGTACAGCCCGATCACGAAGCGGTACGAACTGATCCCGCGCGACCCGGGGATCATTGATCTCGCGGCGCTCAAGGCGGCGGGGAAGGAAATCGAGGGATCGAAGGGCGCGAGCCTGATTGACCTCGGCGATGGCGTGCTCTGCTTCGAGATGCACACCAAAGCGAACGCCATCAGCCAGGACGCGATGCAGTTGCTCGACCGCGCGCTGACGCGGCTCGAAGCAGAGAGCGCATGGCGGGCAATGGTGATCGGCAACCAGGGCGAATACTTCTCCGCCGGGGTAGATTTGCGCGAGATCGGTGAGATCGCGCGGGCGAATCCGGGCGTGTTCGCCGGGCTGCTCGAATCGGGGCATCACCTCCTGCAACGCCTACGGTTCTCGCTGAAACCGGTCGTCACGGCCCCGTTTGGGAACACGCTTGGGCTTGGGGTCGAACTCGCCCTCGCCAGCGCGGGCATCTGCGCCGAGGGTGAGACGTACATGGGGCTGGCTGAGGCGGGCGTCGGGCTGATCCCCGGTGGCGGAGGTTGCAAGGAACTCGTCCGCCGCATCGTCTCGCCTTCCATGAAGGTACCTGGTGCGAACGCGCTCCCGTTCCTGTCGCGCATTCTCGAAACAATCGGCCAGGCGAAGGTGAGCACGAGCGCGACCGAAGCGCGTGAACTCGGCTATCTCGGTGATACCGACCGCATCATCCTCGGGCGAGATCGGTTGCTGGCGGAAGCGAAGCGGATGGCGCTCGATCTCGCGGCCGCAGGCTACCAACCGCCGCTGCCCGGTACGCACTGCTACGCCGCCGGGCAGAGCGCGCTCGCCGCGCTGCTTGTCGGCATTCACCAATACCGCGCGGGCGGCTTCATCTCCGTCCACGACGCGACGATCCTGCGGGAGATCGCGACCGTCGTCTGCGGCGGCAATCTCTCCGCACCGCAATGGGTGGGCGAAGAATACTTCCTGCGCCTCGAACGCGAATCCTTCCTCCGCCTCCTCAAGAACCATAAAACGCAGGAGCGCATCGCACAGATGTTGCAGACGGGGAAGCCGTTGCGGAATTAGAGGAACCTAATCCCCCGGCCCCCCTTCCCGAAAAGGAAGGGGCAGCGAACCTCTGAAAGATCGAGGCATGAAGGGGAAGGGCACGGCATTTGGATTACGTCACCCCTTCCCGTTTCGGGAGGGGGCAGGGGGTAGGAAAATGGTCAAAGAGGCAGTCATCGTTGCGGGCGCGCGGACGGCGGTGGGGAAAGCGCCACGGGGAACGCTTCGGGCAACGCGGCCGGATGATATGGCGGCGTCGGCGCTCGCCGATGTTGTCCGACGGGCGGAGGGGTTGGACCCGGCGGAGATCGAGGATGTGGTGATCGGCTGCGCGATCCCCGAGGGCGAGCAGGGGATGAATGTCGCGCGGATCGCCGCTCTGCGCGCCGGATTACCGGATAGCATCGCGGCGCAGACGGTCAACCGTTTCTGCTCCTCCGGCCTGCAAACGATCGCGCAATCCGCCGAGCGGATCATGGCGGGTTTCGGCAGTTGCATCCTCGCGGGCGGCACCGAGAGCATGAGCCTCGTGCAGATCGCGACGATGCGCAATAGCCCGAACCCGACACTCGCCGCCGAATGCCCCGATGTCTACCTCAGCATGGGGCTGACGGGCGAGAATGTCGCGCGTGAATTCAACATCAGCCGCGAGGAGCAGGATGCTTTCGCGCTCCGTTCACATCAGCGCGCGATGGCGGCAATTGCCGAGGGGAAGTTCAAGGACGAAATTGTGCCGCTCCATGTCGAAACCGTCTGGGTGGATGACGACGGCAAGACGCGCCAATCGGAGACGATCTTCGCGACCGACGAAGGGCCGCGCCGCGAGACCTCGATGGAGGCGCTCGCCAAACTGCGGCCCGTTTTCGCGGCGCGCGGGACGATCACGGCGGGCAACTCATCGCAAACGAGCGATGGAGCCGCCGCCGTCCTCCTGATGGAGCGCGAGGCGGCGGAGCGGCACGGCTTAACGCCCCTCGCCCGGTTTGTCGCCTTCGCGGTCGGGGGGGTGCGGCCCGATGTGATGGGGATTGGGCCGCTCGTCGCCGTGCCGAAAGTGCTGAAACTGGCCGGGCTCACGCTGGAGGACATGGACCTGATCGAACTGAACGAAGCGTTCGCCTCCCAATCCCTCGCCGTCATCAATGAACTGGGGATGGACATCGAAAAGGTAAACGTCAACGGCGGCGCGATCGCCCTCGGCCACCCGATGGGCGCAACGGGCGCCAAACTGACCGTGAGCCTCATCAACGAACTGCGGCGGCGCGGTGGCCGATACGGCATGGTGACGATGTGCGTCGGCGGCGGCATGGGCGCGGCGGGCATCTTCGAATTATTGAACTGAGGGACCTCACCCCCGACCCCTCTCCATCGCGATGGAGAGGGGTCGGGGGTGAGGTCCCCGTTTACTTCTTCGGCGCGGCGGTTTCGTATCCGGCGTCTTTCCAGCCCTTCATGCCGCCGTCAATGATCGAGACATCCGTGAAGCCCATATCCTTGAGGGACTTCGCGGCGAGCGCCGCCTGCCCGCCCGCGCCGCAGACTATGAGCATCTTCTGATTACGGTCCTGCAATTGCGGGTCTTTCATCGGCAGTTCGGTGTCCGCCTTGATTTCCAGCACGCCGCGCGGGATATTCCGCGCGCCGGGGACGGTGCCGCTCTCCGCGACTTCGTCCGGCTCGCGCACATCAATAACGGTCGCACCGCCCTTGTCAATCTCGCGCTTCGCGTCCTGCGGGCTGACCACACCAATTTCGCCGCGCGCGTCCGCCACCATCTGCCGAAATGTCTTGCCCATTGATGCGCCCCTTTCATCGTCGCGCCGAGCCGCCCGCCGGTCGGGCGAGGCACTTGAGAGTATAGCAGGCAGCAATGAGCGGTCGAAAGCGGCATCGAAATGTCGGACCGTGTTGCCGCGCCTCCGCTCGCCGGCTTCCGGTTTCGGCTACTGCCTACCGAACTACTGACGACTAACGACTCGTGTTACAATCTGGCATGCGCGAAGGGCAGGAAGGAGCAGCCGGTGGGCCGTGTGCAGGAGTACGCCGACGCGGTTTTGGATCGTGTCGGTGAGGTAATGGTGGGCAAGCGAGAGGTGGTGGATCTCGCACTCGTCGCGTTGCTATGCGAGGGTCATATCCTGCTCGAAGACGTGCCCGGTGTCGGCAAGACGACGCTGGCCCGATCGCTCGCCCGCGCGATCGGCGGCGATTTCCGGCGTATCCAATGCACGCCCGATCTGCTGCCGTCCGACATTAGCGGCCTGACGTACTTCAACCAGCGCGTGCAGGAGTTCCAATTCCGCCCCGGCCCGATCTTCGGCAATGTCGTTCTCGCCGACGAGATCAACCGTGCCACCCCGCGCACCCAGTCCGCCCTCCTCGAAGCGATGGAAGAGCGGACGGTAACGATCGAGAACGAGACGTTCCCTCTGCCGCGCCCTTTCATCCTGATCGCGACGGAGAACCCGATTGAACTGGAAGGGACGTTTCCGCTGCCGGAAGCGCAGTTGGATCGCTTCTTCCTGAAACTGAAGGTCGGCTACCCCGATGAGGACGACGAAGCGGCGATCCTCACGCGCTTTCAGGATACGAACCCGCTCGCGGACTTGCAGCCGGTGGGCGACATCGTCGCTTTCCCATCGCTGCAAGCGGATGTACGCGCCATCCATGTAGATGACGAACTGCGGCAGTACATCACCCGCCTCGTCCGCGCCACGCGCGGCCACGAATCCATCGCGCTCGGCGCGTCACCGCGCGGGTCGCTCGCCCTCTACCGCGCGGCGCAGGCATTCGCCGCCATCCGGGGGCGGGATTACGTGACGCCGGAGGATATCAAGGCGCTCTGGGCGCCGATCCTGACGCACCGCATCATCCTCTCGTCCGAGAGCCGTCTGCGTGGCCGCAATGTCGAGAGCATCCTGCGCGACGTTGTCGCCCAGGTGCCGGTGCCGGTCGAGGCTGTCTAGCGATGGGCACCGGGGCCATTTACGGCCAGGCATGGGTCACGGGTTCCGTCGTCGTCATCCTGTTTGGGATGATTCTCGGCCAACCCGCCGTGACCGTCATCGGCACGATCACGCTCCTGACCCTCGCCTTGTCGTGGTTCTGGAACAAGCATGTGCTCGACCGGCTGCTCTTCGAGCGCAACACGGACGCCGACCGCTGCTTCGCGGGGGAATCGCTCCATCTTACGCTGCGGATGACGAACAAGAAGTTGCTGCCGATGCCGTGGGTGCGGGTAGAGGACGCGGTGGCGGCGCGCGTTCGCGTACGCGATTGGGAGGCGTTCCAATCGGAGTCTCCGGGGACGCAGATTGTCTCCTTCTTCACCGCACTCCGCTGGTACGAGCGCATCACCTGGCATCTGACGCTCCAATGCCCGCACCGAGGCTATTTCCGTGTCGGCCCCGTGACGATCCGCGCGGGCGATCCATTCGGCTTCTTCGCCCACCGACAATCCCTGCCCGGCGAGCAATATCTGACGGTCTACCCACGGCTCGTCCCGCTCGATGAACTCGGCCTGCCGCCACGCCATCTGCTCGGCGAAACGAACGTGCGCCGCACCGTCATCACCGATCCGACGCGTACCATCGGCACGCGCGAATACCGCCCGGAAGACCCGTTCAAAGCGATCCACTGGAAGGCGTCAGCCCGTGCCGGGGCGTACCAGACGAAGGTCTACGAACCGACCGCGAACCTCCAGATCGCCATCTTCCTCAACCTCGATACCGTCACGCGGTATTACGAGGGCGTGGATCAGGAGCACTTGGAGCGGGCGATTAGCGTCGCTGCCTCCATCGCGCAGTGGGCGAACGCAGAGAAGTTCGCCGTCGGCATCTTCGCAAATGGGCTTCTCGCACAGACCGATCAGACGCTTCGTGTCCCGCCCGGCCGTCGTGAGGATCAGTACGCCCGTATTCTCGAAGGTCTCGCACGCCTGACGCCGTTCACGTATGTGAACATTGCGGGCACGCTCGAACAGGAATCGCCCCGCTTTCCGTGGGGCAGCACCGTGATTGTCGTCACGATGACGATGACCGATCCGCTCCGCCGGGCGCTGGCGAGCCTCGTGCAGCGCGGCTTGCGCGTCGTGATCGTCGCGCTCGGCTTCGTGGACGATCCCGGCCTGCCGGGCGTGCTTGTGCACCGGCTCCCCTGGCAGGCTGTCGCGGCGGCAACGAAAGACGTAGGGCGAGGACTGCGGACTGCGGAGTGAGTGAGCGCGCTCGGGCGCATCGCGAGGAAGACGTTGGACGACGATAGAGACAACTTAGTCCTCATGCCGCCTAAAGGGCACCCGCAGTCCGCAGCCCTGCACGGCTATTTCGGTCGTCTGCTGAAGACGTGGGATTGGCGATCCGCCGCGCTCAGTTTCACGCTGATTTGCGCGGAGGCGATGCTCGTCTCGCTCGTCGTAGGCTTGATCGAGTCGCCGGGCACGATCTCAACGGGCAGGACGGGGGGGATCCCGCCGCTGGCGATCCTCGTCGCCATGATTGTAGCCGCGGCGATCCCGCGGCTCGTCGAGGCGTTCCAGTTGTGGAGCCCGGATTATGAGATCGCTATCGGCGCAGGGATCGTCCTTACCCTCGTCGGCCTGCTCTATGTCGGCGCCTTCCGGCAGTACACGCCGTGGAATCCGGAGTGGTTCCGTCAGGCCGTACGTGCGTACATCTTCCGCCCGACGATGGCACAATCGTCCGTCTGGCTGATCACGATCGTGATTGTCTACACCTGGGCGCGCGGGCGACTGCGTGAGACGCCGTCGCTCGACACGACGTATACGATGCTGCGCGTCGGCGTGCTCGTCGTCGCGGTGACGAGCATCCTGACCGTCACCGCGCAAGAGACGAATACGCCAGGGCGCGCGTACGTCCATCTCCTCGTCGTCGGCTTTTTCTTCTTCGCACTGAGCGCGGTGACACTGGCGCGCCTGCAAATCGAGGGACTCCGCGCCCAGGGGCGGCTCGGCCCCCAGTGGATCGGGCCACTCGTCCTGCCGGTCGCGCTTATCCTGATCGTTGGGCTGCTGGCTGCGGCGATCCTCTCCCATACCTTCCTGCAGACTGTCACGGCAATCCTGCATCCGCTCTTTGTCGTACTGAATTTCATCCTCGATCTCATTATCGCGGTCATCAGTTGGATCGCCTATTTGTTCTACCTGGTGCTCTCCTCCTTCGTGAACAAGATTACCGGCGGCAAGGTCGCCGAACTGCCACGACTCACCACCCCACCCCGGCAAGTGGCGGATCAGGCGAACCACAAGGTGGCCTCGCTACCCGATTCGATCCGCTTCATCCTACTCGCCATTGTGCTCGTGGGGATTATCTGGCTCCTCACCCGGTTCATCTTCCGGCGGCCAACGCGACGCCAACGTGGCAATGAGGAGCGAGAATCGGTGATGGACTGGAATGAGGTTGGCGCGGGCTTGAAGGGGATGCTCGCGAATCTCGCGGCGCGGCTGCGACGTACGGGCGCCGATCCTTGGGCGGATCTTCGGGGTGATCCGCGCTGGCAATATACTCTCAGAGTCCGCACGCTGTACTCGCGCCTGCTCCATCGCGGCGCGCGGGCGGGTGCGCCCCGCCTCCCATCCGCCGCGCCGCGCGAGCATGTGCCACCGCTCGAAGGCGTCTACCCGCATGCGGGCGCACCGCTCCTGACGATCACCGATGTCTACCGCGCGGCCCGGTACAGCGATCGTCCCGCAACCGCCGATGACGCCACTGCGGCGGAAACAGCCTTCCATACGATCATCAACGATCAATCAAGCAAAGCGGGGAAGTCTCCGGCATCGCGCGGGAAGCCAGTGTGAAGAGATGCTTGACACTCACGCGAATCGGGAATAAAGAAGAAGGTGCGCGATGCCATTCGGCGACTCATGGACGATGGGGGGTATCTCAAGAATCAGGAAGGCAGCCACCGGCAATACAATGCCCGTCGAAACCCAGGAAAGTAACGCTGCCCGGTCATCCGAACGATGATTTGAACCCGAAGACATGGAAAACGATCCAGGAGAAGGCCAGATGGCTGAAGGAGAAGAAATCATGAAATTCGCTGGTATTATTGAATCCGGCCCACGGAACTACTCAGCATATGTCCCCGACTTGCCCGGCTGCGTCTCCACCGGCCACACAATTGCGGAGACACGGCGAAAGATTCGCGATGCGATTGCGTTCCACTTGCGCGGCATAGTGGAGAACGGCGACGTGACCCCCGAACCGACGTGCATTGCCGACAATGTTGAAGTTGTGTATCCCACGCTTGTGGCTTAGCCGTGCGGGATGCCATACGAAAGCAGATAGGAAATCATCCCACCGCACAGGTCCCGGATGCAATTGAGGAAGTGCCCATCGTCAATCCCGACGCGCAGATTGGCATCTACGTCCATATTCCCTTCTGCCAGAAGCATTGCCCGTATTGCGATTTCGCGGTCGTCGAGGGGATGCTACATACGGCGCCCATGTATGTGGATGCCCTCTGCCAGGAAATCCGGCAAGGCGCGGAACGTTCCGCGCCGAACCCACCCGTGGCGACAATCTTCCTCGGCGGTGGCACACCGTCCCTGCTCCCCGCCGCGCAGATTGGCCGCATCCTCACGACCATTCACGATGTATTTAACGTCCAACCAGACGCGGAAATCACATTGGAGGCGAATCCGGGGCCGCTCCGCCCGCGTCATCTCGCCGGTTTCCGCGCGGCGGGCGTGACGCGCCTCTCGCTCGGCGTGCAGACCTTCAACCCACGTGGCCTCGATGCGCTCGGACGCCTCCATACACCGGAGGAAGGGCGGCAGGCAATTGAGCATGCCCGCGCCGCCGGGTTTGCGAGCATCAGTGCCGACCTCATCTTCGGCTGGCAGAATCAAACGCTCGCCGATTGGCAGGACGACCTCCGCAGCGCGATCGCGCTGCATCCCGATCATCTCTCCGCCTATTCGCTCACCGTCGAGGAGGGTACGCCACTCGCCCATGCGGTCGCCGCCGGGACGGCGTCCGTCGCGGAGGAAGACCTGTACGCCGATATGTTTCTCGCGGCGGACGAACTGCTGACCGGCACGGGCTACGCCCATTACGAAACCTCGAACTATGCCCAACCCGGCCACCGCTCCCGCCATAACTGCGGCTACTGGGTCAATGGCGATTATCTCGGCTTCGGCGTCGGCGCGCACAGCCATCGGCGCGACCGCCGATTCTGGAATGTGCGCGATCTGCATGCGTACATGAAGAGTGTGCGGGCTGGTAGCGTGGAAGCGGGATCGGAGATGATTTCGGCAGCAACCGCCCGCGCGGAGACGATGTTCCTTGGAACGCGTCTTGCGGAAGGAGTTTCGACAAGTGCATTTTTTGACCGACACGGCACAACCGTGGATGCGATCTACGGCCACCAGATTGCGGAATATGTAACACGGGGAGTTGTTACCCGTATTGGCGGTCGCATCGCACTCGCTCCCGAGGCGCGGCTCCTCGCGGACGAGATCGCGGTACGATTTCTTGAGGGGGAATAATCAATGACAACGAACCGATTACGCATCGCGCAGATCGCGCCGCTCGCCGAACGTGTCCCGCCGCTGAAGTATGGCGGTACGGAGCGCGTCGTCGCGGCGCTCACTAATGAACTCGTCCGGCGTGGGCACGATGTGACCCTCTTCGCGACGGGAGATTCGGAGACATTTGCCACGCTCGTCCCGCTCGTCCCGTCCGGTCTCCGCCTCCTCCCCGGTCTCGAAATGCCGCGCGACATTCACCCGCCGCAGATGCTCCAACTCGGCCACGTCTTCGAACGCGCCGATGATTTCGATGTCATCCACAGTCATGTGGACTTCTTCACCTTTCCGTTCACCCGCTTCGTCCGCACACCGGTCCTGACGACGATGCACGGCCGCCTGGATTTGCCGACATTACCCCTGATCTTTGACGCGTACCCGGATGCCGCCGTGAACTCGATCAGCCGACACCAACAGCGTCCGCTCCCGCAAGCCCGCTGGATCGGCAATGTCTATAATGGTATTGATCTTCGCCACCTGCATGTCGGCGATGGGAATGGCGGCTACTTCGCCTTCCTCGGGCGTATTTCGCCGAACAAAGGCATCGTGCAGGCGATTGAGATCGCCAAGCGCACCGGCATCCCGCTCAAGATCGCCGCGAAGGTGGATGACGATCACCCTGAGTACTTCGACCTCGTCAAGGACGAGATTGACGGCACGCTCATTGATTGGATCGGTGAGATCGGCGACGACGAGAAGAGCGACTTCCTCGGCAACGCACGCGCCTTGCTCTTCCCCATCCAGTGGCCTGAACCATTTGGCCTGACGATGATCGAGGCAATGGCCTGCGGCACGCCGGTACTCGCAACGCCCTGTGGCTCCGTGCCGGAAATCGTCATTGATGGCGTGACGGGATTTATCCGGCCCACGGTGGAGGGCCTGGTCGAAGCGGCGGGCCACCTCGACGAGATAGACCGGGCGACCTGCCGCACGCAGGTTGAGCAGCACTTCTCCGCCCGCTCGATGGCTATTGGTTACGAACGACTCTATGATTTGCTCATTACCGAGCAGATGCCGGATCTGACGCCGTTCCAGATCGAGTCAGTCCAGGCGGCAGACTGAATAGACAAGCGCATTCCGGTAGCGTAGGCTGCGGCCTGCATCCCTACGAGAGATGCAGGCCGCATTTCAATTCAGGCCGAAGTGATCACCACCGGATATTCCACATTAACGCCGTCTGCACGGGTGATGGCGACGCGGTAGGCGGCTGCGCCCTCGCGCGTGATCGTGATGTCCGCCTGCGTCCGGCCAAATCGGAGACCGCGCACGCGAATAACCGAGAGCCATGGCGGGAGATGTGGCGTGCAGGCGATCTCGCCCGTCCGCCCGTCTATATCGAGGCCGATCATCGCCTGCACGAACGCAAACGCACTCGCGGCGGACCACGCCTGCGGCGAGCAACTGACGGGATAGGGCACCGGCGCGGCAGTCTCCGCATCGCGCCGGTAACCCGCGTAGAGTTCGGGAATCCGGCTCAGGGGTTGCGCGAGTCCCGCTGCGATCACCTGTGAGGCAACCTCCGTGGCGGCCTCCGCACATCCGGCCCGCCGCATCCCCAAAGCGATGAGGGCATTATCGTGCGGCCAGATACTGCCGTTATGGTAACTGTCCGGATCGTACCGGACGGAATCGGACGAGAGGGTGCGCACGCCCCAACCGGAGAGCATATCGGGGCGGAGAAGACGTTCCGCGACGATCGCCGCCTTCCCACCGCGCACGAGATCGCAGTACAAAAGGTGCCCGACGTTCGAGACGACGGTGCGCACCGGTCGCTTCGCACCATCCAGCGCGTAGGCATAACACCCCTCGTCCGGCAGCCAGAAATCGCGCTCGAACCGCGCCACGAGTTCCGCCGCCTCGACCCGCAACTGCGCCGCCCACAAGAAATCGCCCCGCCGCTCGACGATGTCCGCGAGCCATGCCTTCGCGGCATAGACATACGCCTGCGCCTCCGCCAGCGCAACGGGCCGTAGCACCGCAGAGCCGTCCGGGTGGTGGAGCGAGTCGTGGCTGTCTTTCCAACCCTGATTGGCGACACCATTCGGCGCGAACCGCCCGAATTCGATGTACCCATCGCCATCGGCGTCACCCCAGTTGTCGCACCAGTCGAGCGCGCGCCGGACATGCGGCAGGAGATCATCATAGAGCGCATCGGCATCGAGCCAGCGCATCGTTTGGGCAAAGAGCATGACGAAGAGCGGCGTGCTATCCACGCTCCCATAATAGGTTGAGAACGGGACGACCCCGGCGCGCGACAGTTCGCCGACGCGGATCTCGTGCAGGATTTTGCCCGGCTCCTCATCCCGCGCCGGATTGACTTCCGTCCCCTGATAGGCCGCGAGCGCCCGGAGCGCGCCGACCGCGAAGCGGGGTGTGAGCATCAACGATTCGAGCGCGGTGATGCAGGAATCGCGGCCGAACGGCGCGACGAACCAGGGGATACCGGCCGCCGGCACTTCCCCCGCCGCGCAGGGCGTGAGGAGCGCACGCAGATCGCCCGCCGAGCGGCGCAGAAGCCGGTTGAAGGCCGTGTTGTCCGTCTCGATCGCGGCGATCTCGTCCGCCCATTGGTGCGCCAGCGAGCGCGCGCCGAGGAGGGAAGCGGTGATATTCCGGTCCACCATTGCTTCTGTCGCCCGCCCCGGCGTGACGAGGAACGAGAGTTCCTCGCGGCTACCGGCGGGTATCGTGATCGCGAACGTCCATCGAACGCCCGGTGTCTGGCCGTGATGCCCGCTCTGAATCAATGCGGTCCGAAGGGGGGCATGGTTCGCGCGCACATCCGTCCAGAGTGGCATGCCATCGAGGGTCTGATAGCGGAAGCGAACCTGACGTTCGGCCACCTCTGGTGGCTGCACGGCGCCGCGCCGCTTCCCAGAGTAGAAGCCGCGCACCGCAAACATGTCCCGGAAATCCGCCGCCATCGTCAGCGTGACGCGGACGCGGCGCGCGACGGGCGCGGGGTTGCGGAGCGTCACGTTCACATGGAGCGCGTCATCCACGACGGCGGAGCGATGGACGCGCAGGCATTCCGCGCTGTTGTGCCGCGCCGCGACCGACGCGCGCATTGAGACAACGGCGGGACCGGGGCGCGTGGTCGTCCTGATGACCGGCCGGTGGCCGTTGACCGTCAGGATAAAGCGGCTGAGATAGCGTGTATCACGCTCGTATAGCCCCAATCCATGCGCACTCGTGATGTCGCCTCGCGCGTCCGCGACGAGGAACGTGCCGCCCTCCTTGAGGACGACGGGGGGCGCGGTGATTGGAGCGGGAGTGACATCGAGTGCCGGGGGAAGGGACGAGGCCGTGCGCACGGGGGAAATGGACGTCTGCGCCACGAATTCGCACACTTTCTTTGGGACTAAGACAGAGAAATCGGCCAAGGTGTTGAGGTATCTCAAACACTCTGACCGATATAACGAATGGATGGAAGATTCGTTACGCTCTTTGGGGGATCAATTTTGGTGCATGCCCAGAGCCGTCACCGTGTGCAACCCGCGTTAGGCGGACGGCATCGCGGTCTCGGCGGGCATCTCACCCGCTTGGGCGAGCGCCTCCAGTTCGGGCGTGAAGGTGCGCGCGCGCTGCGTCTCGGCCATCTTCTGCTCGCGCCGGACCTGCTTCTTGCTGACCCCGCCGCTCTCTTGCGCGCTGCCGAGTTTGTTCATGAACCGCTCGACCTGGCCGGCCGTGTCCACGATACGCTGCTCGCCAGTGAAGAATGGGTGGCACTGCGAGCAAAGGTCGGTGCGGAGCGTGGGCTTCGTCGAACGTGTCGTCCACGTATTGCCGCAGGAGCACGTCACGGTCGCGTCAACATAGTTCGGGTGAATTCCTGGCTTCATTCAGATTCCTGTGCTTTCCTACGCACTGGGCACCGGGTGCCGGGTACTGAGTGCATGCACTCCGTCCTCCGTCCTCAGTCCTCAGTCCTGGTATTATCCTGCCGCGACCTGGGTCTCTTCGAGGACGGCCTTTACCGCGGCCGGGTAAATGCTGACCTGTTTCTTGTACCGCCCGACATGTTCATACTTGACGGAGCCGGTGATCAGCGCAAAGAGCGTATGATCCCGCCCGACGCCGACATTGTTGCCCGGCATGATTCGGGTACCGCGCTGCCGGACAAGCACTTCGCCGCCACTGACGATCTGGCCGTCATATCGCTTGACGCCCAGCATCTTCGGTTTGCTATCGCGGCCATTCCGGGATGAGCCGACGCCTTTCTTGTGTGCCATTGCTGCCTCCAGTAACAAAGTCGTCAGTCAGTTCGGCAGTCGGCAGTCGGCAGTGGTTGGCCGTTTCTGACGACTGGCGACCGCCGACTGCCGACTCACACAACAATGTCCGTGACGGTCAGACGAGTCAGTTGTTGGCGGTGGCCCTTGAGGCGGCGATACCGCTTCTTCGCCTTCATCTTGAAGACGATCACCTTGTCCGCCTTATGCTGCGCATCAATCGTCGCCTTCACCGCCGCGCCCGCGACAACCGGCGTGCCGATGCTCGTACTTCCCTCGCCCGCAACGAGCAAGACGCGCTCAAGCGTAACTTCGTCGCCCACGTCCCCATCGAGTTTCTCGACCTCAATCGCTTGCCCGACGGTCACGCGGTACTGCTTGCCGCCCGTCTCAACCACCGCGTACGACACCGATGCCCTCCGTCACTGCTTCGGGCGATCTCGTGCCGCCCCACTTTCTTGCATACTCAGGCCACCGAATCCGGCGGCACAAGGAAGCATCGTACGCCATCGCGTCCTACGTGTCAACGCCCCGAATTGGCTTTCGGGAGACGAATCGCGGCTCATTCGCGATACACAGTCTCAAACACGGAGTGTATCGTGGTTATTCCCTGCTCGAGCGGTAGGAAGCCAGCGGAGGTTCGGCTTGCGGGCGGCGGTCGCCTCGTCGAGGCGGGTGATCGGCGCGTTGTGCGGCGCGGTGGTAACGAGATCGGGATTCTCGGCCACTTCGCGCGCGATGGCGTTCATCGCGGCGGCGAACGCATCGAGTGTCTGCTTCGTCTCTGTCTCCGTCGGCTCGACGAGCATCGCGCCCTCGACGATCAATGGGAAGTAGACGGTCATCGGATGGAAGCCGTAATCAATGATCCGCTTGGCGATGTCGAGAGTGCGCGCGGCGGGGCGCTGCTTCTGATCCGTGAGGACGAACTCGTGCATGCAGAAGCGATCGTAGGCGAGGTGATAGTTCGCGCGTACCTGCGACAAGAGATAGTTCGCGTTGAGGATCGCCGTCTCGGAGATCGTCCGCAACCCCTCGCCGCCGTTGGAGCGGATGTAGGTATAGGCGCGGAGGATGACGCCCCAGTTGCCGTGGAAGCCGTGCAACTTGCCGATGGAACGCTCCGGCGTCGTCAGGCGATACCTCTCGCCCTCCTTGACAATGAACGGCGCGGGCAGGAAGGGGATCAGTTCGTTCTTGACGCCGACCGGCCCCGCGCCCGGCCCGCCGCCGCCGTGCGGCGAGGAGAAGGTCTTGTGCAGGTTGTAGTGCATGACATCGAAGCCGATGTCGCCCGGCCGGACGATACCGAGGATCGCGTTAAAGTTCGCGCCATCGTTGTAGACGAGGCCACCAACGCTGTGGACGATCTCGACGATCTCCCGTGCGTGCTCGTCGAACAGACCCAATGTGTTCGGATTCGTAATCATCAGGGCAGCCGTGTCCGGCCCGACGAGACCGCGCAATGCCTCGACGTCCACATTGCCACGCTCGTCGGACTTCACGGTAACGACTTTGTAGCCGCTCATCGCGGCGGTCGCGGGGTTCGTGCCGTGTGCGCTGTCCGGCACGAGGACGACACGGCGCCGCGCGCCCTCGCCACGGCTCTCGTGATAGGCACGGATGAGCAGAATACCAGTCAGTTCGCCGTGCGCGCCCGCCGCCGGGCAGAGTGTCACGGCATCGAAGCCGGAGATTTCCGCCAAATACTCCTGCATGTCGTACATGATCTGTAAGGCGCCCTGGATGGACGCCTCCGGCTGGTACGGATGGATCGCCGCGAAGCCGGGCATCGCCGCGACGACCTCGTTCACCTTCGGGTTGTACTTCATCGTGCATGAGCCGAGCGGGTAGAAGTTGACATCAATCGCCATGTTCAGTTGCGAGAGATGGACGAAGTGGCGGACGACCTCCAATTCGGAGAGTTCCGGCCAGGCGAGGGCGTCGTTCGGGTCATTCTCGCGCATATACTCGGTCGGCAAGGGCGCTTCGGGGACATCGAGCGCGGGGAAATAGACCGCACGCCGCCCCGGCGAGCCGAGCGTGAAGAGGACCGGCTCCAGTGGTGGCGGGGCATCTCCCGCGCTCGTTGTTTCCGGTCGCAGTGTCGTGGTTGCCATACGGGCGCTCATCCTCTCCGCTCGCTGCGATGGCGGCACGGCCACCGTTTCGTCTCCCAATCCCCGCGCGGCATCGTACCGCAATTGCCTGAGTTGTGCTACGCTCGTTGCATGATCTACCCACCTCCCCACCGCCCATGCTGCCCGGAGGGCACCCGCGCCCGGACCCGTGGGAAGGGGGCCGGGGGATTAGGATTTCTTCTCCTCTTCTCAGTCCTCCTCACCGCCTGCTCGTCTACTGATCTGCCGACGATCGCGGCGACGGCCTCGTCGTTCCCGGCATACACCTGGCCATACGAAGTCGTGCTTGCGGAACCATCGTGGCTCGCGGAGCACATCAATGCGCCGGACATGCGCATTATTGATGTCTCCGACCACCCGCAATATCTCCTTGGTCATGTGCCGGGCGCCGTGCATGCGTATTGGGAAGACCTGATCGAGCGCAACTCCCCCACCTACGGGCGGCTCGCCGGGAAGCCGAATCGCGAAAAGACCTTCGGCACGCTGGGGATCGAACAGACGACGACGGTCGTCGTCTATGACCGGAACGATAATCGCGCGGCGGCGCGTTTCGCGTGGGCATTGTGGTACGCGGGCTATCCCCATGTCCGCATCCTCAATGGCGGGCTGGCGGGCTGGGCGGCGGCCGGATACACGATCGAGCAGAAAACGCATACCGCACCGCGCGTCTTCTTTCGCGATTTGCCGGACGAATCGCTCCTCATCAACCGCTGCGATCTGTCAAAGGCGATCAACGATCCGCAATCCGTCATTCTCGATGTCCGCACTGACGCCGAGATGACGCAGACGTGGGGGAACACGATCCAGATCGGCGGCATTCCGAATGCCCACCGCTTGCCGTGGACCTCGTTCATCCGCGAGCCGAAGATACCGGCGTTCCGCTCCCCGGCTGACCTACGTATGATGCTCGCAAACGTCGGAGCGACTCCGGAGCGGAATATCGCCATCTACGGCGCCTTCAGCAATGACGCCGCGCTACCCTTCTTCGCGCTCAAAGCGCTCGGCTACGTCAACGTCAAACTCTATGATGGCGGCTGGGCCGAATGGGGGGTTAGCCCCTCGCTCGCCCGGCTCGGCCAACCGTGCGCGTGATTGACACCGCGAGTAGCGGCAAGCCCCCGTGCTTGCCCAGAGACATTCGGCAACCACGGGGGGTTGCCGCTACGACGGAGGAAAACCGCATGGCAGATAGGCAGCAAGCAGATTATCATGACCGGGTGCGGCGGGCGCAGGCGGAGATGGCCCGGCAGGGTGTGGACGCATTGGCAATCGGCGTCGGTGCGGACCTTATCTATCTCGCGGGCTATCCCTCGCATACCAGCGAGCGGCTGACACTGATGATTGTCCCGAAGGAGGGCGAGCCGAAGATCGTCGTGCCCCAACTGGAGGCGCCACGCCTCGGCCCGGCCGGGGTGCCATTCGCACCCGTCGCGTGGGAAGAGACCGCCGACCCGTCGAGCATCGCGGCGGACATCATCTGGGAGACGGGAGCGCGCTCGGTCGCTTCCGGCGATGAACTGTGGGCGAGTTTCCTCATTAAGATGCAACGGCATCTGCCGGAAGTGAAGTGGGAAATCGCCGGCGGCATCATGCGCGAACTGCGGATGTGCAAAGACGCGGCGGAGGTCGCGCTGATCCGCGAGGCATCGCACCGCACCGACGAAGCATGGGTGGAGTTCACCAAGACAAAGATCGCCGGGCTGACCGAGCGCCAGGCGGGCGATCGCCTCATGGGTCTGATGCGCGATCACGGCATGGAATCTATTGACTTCTGTATTTGCGCTTCCGGCCCGAACAGCGCCAGCCCGCACTACAGCACCGCCGATCGCGTGATCGGCGAGGGCGACGCGGTCGTCTTCGATTTCGGCGGGCGGTATCGGCACTACGTCTCGGACATCACACGCACCGTCCATATCGGCGCGCCATCAGACGAGTACCGGAAGGTCTACGCGGTCGTCCTGCGAGCGAACGAGGCAGCATACGCGGCGGTGCGGCCCGGTGTGTCCTGCCAGGAGATTGACCGGGCGGCACGCAAAGTGATCACCGACGCGGGCTACGGCGAATACTTCATCCATCGCGTCGGCCACGGCCTCGGACTCGACGTGCATGAGGAACCCTATATGGTCGAGGGGAACACGCTGCCGCTGCGCGTCGGCATGGTCTTCTCCGACGAGCCGGGCGTCTACCTCCCCGGCAAATTCGGCGTTCGGATCGAGGATAGTGTGGTCTGCACGGAGACGGGCGGCGAAAAACTGAACGACGCACCGCGTGACCTGCTGGTGATGGAATAGGTGATTGTCGGTGTCGCGCGGATCACACTCGAACTGCCCGGCGCGCACTCCCTGAAGGAGAAGCGGAGCATCGTAAAATCGCTTCTCGCCCGGTTGCAGAACCGGTTCAATCTCTCGGCGGCGGAAGTCGAGGCGCAGGATACATGGGGGATCGCCGTGATCGGCATTACCTGTACCAGCACTTCCGCCCGACACGCCGACGAAATGCTCGCCAGCGCCATCCGTTTCGTCGAGCAGAACGGCGCGGAGTATTATGTCAGCGATGTGCAGACCGAGACACTTTCGGCTTTGTAGCAGAGTGGGTGGAGCAGATCTCAGTCTTCAAGCCACTCTGTAATGAATTGCGGGCTTGCGTGGATGTCTATTTGCCTGAGCACCCCTTCTCCGGAGTTGATAAATTTGTGAGACAAGCCCGGCGGCACAATCACAATGTGCCCTGCCGTCACCTCACGCGTGGTCGAACCAACCGTAAAGGTAGCTCGACCCTCCTGCACGACAAAGACTTCTTCATAGGGATGTTTATGCAGCCGCGGGCCACCACCCGAGGGTAATTCAACCCAAATAAACGAAACATTGAAATCGCCATGCTGGCATCCCTGGAACTCATCGGCGCTCCCATAACGCGAGAGTTCGTTCCGTTGAAGAACGATATAGTCCATCTTCGTCTCCTCCATCTGGCTACTGCGGAAACTGCCTCTGCTGAAAAGGCCCTTCGGTTGTCATAACATGCCGTTTCTGTTCCTTCAACATGCTGCCGACGAGATTCTCATCCTTCTCCGCGCAGCGTATCCCGGTAATGGATCTGCCTCAAGGGCCATTTCCAGATAAATTGATGAGGCCATTTGATAACGATTTCAACCGGGAAGTTTGAGGAAACAGTTGAAACGTTACGCGGGTGATGGCCGTGGCGACAGTCGCGTCAGTCTGCCACGCTATTGTGACAACCGCGTCATCTCAATAGGTTAAATGACGGATGTTTGTTTCATCATCCAGCCGTAGTATGAAGGCATCGAGGGAGCAAGCGCTCGGCGAGACGGACGCGGAGGATCGCCTGCAAGAGGCATCGTCGGCATCGCGTGCAGGACCGGGGCAGACCCCAACAGATTCCGTAGAGCGGCGGGCAGAAGGCTTGCCGCTCGGCTTTGTCCGCGTACTACAGGATTTCCACACCCTCCCCCTCTTGCGCGTTTCACGCAGATGCCGTAGACTACAGGTGTACGTACATGTTGTGCGTACAGGCCAACGGCGAGCGATGTGCCGGTGTCGCAATGCCGTCAGCGTGGGAGGGCAGCATGGCCGAGGCCAAGACGAAGACGATTTCGTCAACGGAGTTTCAGCGCAACATTGGTGCAGTCATTGACCAGGTGCGGAACGGCAAGAGCGCGGTGATTGTCGCCGCACATGGCAGACCACAGGTCGCGATCCTGCCGGTTGATGAGTACGACGCCCTCATGGAAGCACGGCGGCAACTTGCCTGGACACGGCTTGCCCGCTTGACGACCGAGAGCGTCGCCCCGCCGACCGATCAGGTCCTGGAGGCGAGTACTGGGGACGACTAGGTCGGCGACCGGCGACCGGCCTCCAATGCACGACGGCGGCGGCCGCAAGGCCGCCGTCATCCTCTGCTCACCTTGCGTGTGCCAACGATTATGGCCCCTCGGCGTCATCGCTCGCGGCGGCATCATTCTCGTACCACTCGGCGGCGAGCACATCCGCCGCTTTCCAGGCATACTGCCCCTCGGTGAGCACGGCGGTCCGCTCATCCGGGTCGCTCGATTCACCGAGGAACCAGGTCAGATCCGGTTCCTCGTCTTCCGCCAGTGAGATCGGCACGTCCATCGTCATGCCCCCCTTGAAGTAGAGCCGCACGATGTATTCCGCCATTTCCGCTCCTCCTGCCTCTCATCGAACCGAGCGCGACACGCCCTCGGCATCCATCAGTGTAGCAGCACGCCCTCATCCGAGGGAATCCTACCGGCGATGCCGCGATGATTAAGTACATCGGCTCAAAGCGCACGCTCGCACCGTACATCAGCGGGATCGTCCGCAGTCTGCCGGAGATACGGCGGGTCTGCGATCTCTTCGCGGGCACGACGCGCATCGGCCAGGCGCTGAAGCAATACGACCGATGGGTACACAGCAACGATCTCGCGACGTATAGCGAAGTCTTCGGTACGACGTACATCGCGACGGACGCCAGGACCGTAGACGTAGCGCGGCTCCGACGACTGCTCGCGGAGTTGATGGCGTTACCGCCGCTGCATGGATATTTCACCGAGACGTTCTGCGAGCAGTCGCGCTATTTTCAACCATTCAACGGCATGAAGATGGACGCCATTCGCGCGGGTATTGACGCGCTGGCGTCGAACGAAATCGAGCGGGCGATCTTGCTCACATCGCTGATCGAAGCGGCTGACCGTGTGGACTCGACGACCGGGCTGCAAATGGCGTATTTGAAGGGATGGTCGGCCCGCTCGTCCAACCCACTCGAACTGCGATTGCCCGATCTGCTGCCCGGCAGCGGCGCCGTGACACGGATGGATGCGAACGACCTCGTCCGGCAACTGGACGACGATATTGACCTCGTCTACATTGACCCGCCCTACAACCAGCATTCCTACTTCAGCAACTACCACATCTGGGAGACGTTTGTCCGCAACGACGCTCCGCCCACCTACGGTATCGCGAAAAAGCGTGACGATTGCCGGACGGAAAAGAGCGCGTACAACTCGAAGAAGCAGGCGGGCACGGTCTTCGCAGACTTGCTGCACGCGATCCGCGCGCCCTATCTCCTCATCTCGTTCAACTCGGAGGGGTATTTCACCCGTGACGAGATCACCGCGATGCTCGGCCAGCGGGGATACGTTGCCTCCGTCGCGCTCGATTTCAAACGGTATATCGGCGCGCAAATCGGTATCTTCAATCCGAGCGGCGAGAAAGTCGGCGCGGTCTCGCATCTACGGAATCATGAACACCTCTTCCTCGTCGGCCCGGATCGCGCGCAGGTCGAGGCGGCAATCGGCGTTACCCAGGAGCGCGCCGAAACCAAGCAAATGGCGTTATTCAGCGACTAAAGGTCTTGCCAGAGCAGCACTTCGTGGACGCCGAGGCCGCCGAACTCATGGCGGCAGATTTCGGGGATGAAGTCGTTACGCAGATAGAAGAGTTGCGCGCGCCAGTTTGCGTGCCCGGTGCCGACGGTCAGCCGCCGCAACGACCGTTCGAGTGCCAGCGATTTCGCCGCCCCGACGAGCGCAGCGCCGACACCCAGGCTCTGGTACTCCGGCAGCACAGAGAGCATGCCGATGTGCGCCGTCGCGTTCCAGCGGGTGATGTGCAACAGGAGGGTGCCGACCGGCGCATTGCCATCGTGCGCGTCGAAGATGTCCCAGTCGTTGCGGAGCGCGTTGTCGAGCACGCCGAGGCCGTCGCCTTGCCAGGTGATCGCGTCAATCAGCGTGACGACGACATTGCGGTCGGGCTCCTGGTAGCGATCAATTGTCACCGCGTTTCCGCCGCGCCCTGATTGGCCAACACCACCCCTCCCGGCCCGCGGCTCACCGGAGTAGGGCAGGTCCAGCCAAAAGTTGACCTGATGCAGCCCCGGCTTGTAAAAGTCGAACCGGCAGACCTCGGGGATGAACCCCTGCCGGATGTAAAACTGCATGGCGCGCACGTCGTCGTGCGATGTGTCCACATAGAGGCGGCGCATCCCGGCTGCGGTCGCCGCCTCGCGTGCCCACGCGACGAGGGCCGCGCCAATCCCCCGGTTGCGATACGCCGGATCAACGGCGAGGAAGCGGAGATACGCGTCACCGCTCCACCCGATCAGGGCAAGGATGATGACGCCGACCGTTTTCCCGCCATCCCGCGCGACGGAAATGATGCGCGATGGCTTCGCGTGCGCGCCCGCCAGCACTTCAGCGCCGAGATCGTCCGTGATGAGGTTGAGCAGCGCAACAACCGCGTCGTGGTCGCGCTCGCGGTAGGGGCCATATGCGATCTGAGGCATCTCAGGCATTCTGACGCGCGGCATTGATTGCGTCGCGAAGTCGCAACGACTCGGCGCACGCCGCGTCCGCGAAGTCCGCGCCGGAGGAGGCATAGAGGACGCTCCGGCTGGCGCTGACCAGGATGCCCGCGCCGTGGCGGTCTATCCCGGAGCGCACCGAGCCTTCCAGATTACCGCCCTGCGCGCCGATACCTGGTACGAGAATTGGTGCATCGGGGATAATGGCGCGGATCGCCGCTATCTCCGCCGGATACGTCGCACCGACAACCGCGCCGACATTGCCGCGCGCCGCACCCCATGCCCGGATGCACGCGGCAATCCGCAGCGAGACCGACTCTCCGCTCGTGAGCGGTACATCCTGCAAATCGCCGCTTCCGGGATTCGACGTTTTGCAGAGGACGAACGCCGCGCGGTCATCGCGGGCGAAAAAGGGCGCGAGCGCGTCTCCGCCGACGTACGGGCTGACGGTCACGGCGTCCGCATGGACAACATCGAAGGCGGCGCGCGCATACATCTCAGTGGTCGAGCCAATATCGCCGAACTTCGCGTCGAGCAGCAGCGGAATATGCGCGGGGATTGTCTCTCGCAGGCCGAGCAGCACATTCCACCCCGCCGCGCCGTGTGCGAGATAAAAAGCGAGGTTCGGCTTGTAGCAGCACACAAGGTCCGCCGTCGCCGCGATGATGCCGTGAAGGAATGTCCGCAACGCCTCCTCCACCGGCAGGGAGCGTACTACATGCGGCAGTTTGGACAGTTCCGGGTCGAGACCGACGCAGAGGAGTGAACGGTTCACCGCCACCGCGCCGCCTAACCGTTCGCGAAAGGTCGTCATCGCGCCCGTCTTCATGCGGCCTGCTCCTTCCAGTATGCACAGCGATCCGCCAGCGGACAGCCGATGCAGCACGGCGTCGCCCGGCAGTGAGTCTTGGCATGGGTCACGAGCAACGCGTGTATCTCACGCATAACTCCGGCGTCCGACGGCAACGCCTCGGTGAGCGATTGGCGGACTTCGTCGCGCGTGCCGTCTTCCCCGACAAGCCCGAGCCGCCGGACGATCCGCGTCGTGTAGGCGTCCACGATCAAGGCGGGTTGATGCGCGGCGAACAAGGCGATTGCGTCCGCCGTCTCTTCACCGATGCCCCAGATACCGAGGAGTTCCGCACGCAGCGTCGCGGCATCTTGCGCGAGCATCGCATCAAGATTGCCAGCCCAGTGCGTCATGAGATGGCGGCAGAACGTCGTGAGCCGCCGGGCTTTCTGTCGGAATGTGCCGGATGGCCGCACGAGATTCTCAATCGCTTCCGGCGGCAGCGCGAGCAGCGCGACTGGTTCGAGCGCGCCCGCCGCCCTCAGGTTGGCGATCGCTCGTACCACCTGCTGCCACGTCGTGTTCTGCACGAGGATCGCGCCGACGCAGACCTCAAAGGGCGATTCGGCGGGCCACCACGCCGTTTGCGGCCCATATGCCTCGGCGAGCATGTCGTACAGCCAGGGGATCGTCGGGCAAACGCTCATGTCGGAGCTCGATCCCGACCCCGACTATCCGGGATGATCACGCGGAGCGCGGCGGGCCGCATCTGGATCGTGAACGGCGTCGCGCCCATCCCGTCGCCGTCTACTTGCATGGGCATCGGAGGCTCGCACGTCACCGTGATATGCGCGCCTTCCCAGTAGTGCGCGCCCTTGATGCGATCCCAGCGCCGCGCGGCGAGTTGCATGAACGCGACGAGCGTGCCAATTGGGGAGCGGGGGCCAAATACCGCGACCGTGAAGAGACCGTCGTCGTAGCGCACACCGTCAGCGATCTGAATCGCCCGGCCGCCGATGCCGCCACTGTTGGCGACGAAGATCATCTGCACGCGGCCGTCGTATCGGCGTACGCCGTCTATCTCGATCGTCGTACGCGCGCGATCGTGCGCGAAGCTCGCCCGCACGGAGGCGGGGAGATAGGCGAAGAAGCCGACGCGCTTCTTCCACGAATAGGGGGTACCGAGGATCAATCGGGCCGCGTAGCCCGCGCCGACGTTGAGCACAAACGGCTTGCCGTTCACGTCGCCGAGATCGAGCGGCGCGGTACGCGCTCCCGCATGGAGGAGGTTCGCGGCGGCGCCGGCGCGTAATGGGATGCCAAGATCGGCGGCGAGAACATTCGCGGTGCCATTGGGAATGATCGCGAGCGGCGTGTCCGAACCGGCTAACCCGGCGGCGACATCGCGCACCGTGCCGTCGCCGCCGACCGCCGCGACGATATCGTACCGACCCCGCGCGTCACGGGCGATGCTTGTCGCGTCCGTACCCGTACGCGTGAACGCCGTGTCAATCGTCGCGCTGATTCCCCGCCGGTCGAACGACTGGCGGACTGCTTCCTCGACGTGGGCAGGCAGACGCCGCCCCGCCGCCGGGTTCATGACGAGAAGCAGCCGCACGTCCGGCCGTCAGGCGGCGCGGTGCGTCGGCGCGCTCTCGTTACCCGCTTCGAGTTCTTCAGGGCCGAAGATGCGCTCGGTCAGATAATTGGCGAGCCAGGTGGCGAGCGCCGCGAAGGCGACACCCATCAGGCTCCGGAACATTGTGCGTGACAAACCCTGCATCGCGCGCTCCCTACTTCTTCTCGGGTCGGTTGACCTGCGTCTTGAACGTCGAACTCGCGGTGAAGCCCGGCGTCGCCGATGGCGCTATTGTAATCGGTTTGCGCGTCTGTGGATTGATTCCTTTGCGCGCGCTCCGCTGCCGCATCTCAAATGTCCCAAAACCTGTCAGAACGACCTTATCTCCCTCCTGCAAGGTCTGCGCGATCAGTTTGAGCGCGGCCGTGACCACGCGAGACGCATCCGCCTGCGTCACGTTCGCCCGCTCCGCCACGGTCTTGATGAACTCGTTCTTATGCACGGACTTGTTCATGCGTCTCCTCCTCCGATCCGCCGCTGACTTTCATGGTGGCACAGGTTTCCAAAAGCGCGATAACCCGGTCAATGATGCGCTCCGCGAGTGCCTCCTTCGCCATCTCCGGTTGCTCCTCCACCCGCCCATCAGCGTACAGAAATGTCGCGGTGCTGTCACGCGCGCCAATTGTGGCGACGGCATCGTTCGCGACGATCATCGCCAGCCCCTTCGCCGCCAGTTTTTGCCGCGCGTTCTGGAGCAGATCATCCGTCTCCGCCGCGAAACCGATCTTGACGATCCGCACATCCCGCAACCCGGCGAGGATATCCGGCGTGCGTTCCAGCGCGATCTCCGGTACCGCGCCGTCGGGCCTCTTCTTGATCTTGTGCGCCGCCACGCGCGCGGGCCGGAAATCCGCGACCGCCGCGCTCATGATAAGCGCGTCCGCATCCACAATGGCTCGACGCGTCGCCGCCTCCATCTCGGCGGCGGTTTCGACAGGCACAAACGATACCCCGGCGGGCGGCGCGAGCGTGGCCGGGCCGGAGACGAGCGTCACCATCGCGCCCCGTGCCAATGCCGCCGTCGCAATGGCATACCCCATCCTCCCCGACGAGCGGTTGCCGAGATAGCGGACGGGGTCGAGCGGTTCCCGCGTCCCGCCCGCCGTGACGACGACCCGACGCCCGGCGAGGTCGTGTCGCGGATCGAGCAACCGGACGATCTCGGCAAACAGCCGCTCCATTGTCACGAGCCGCCCCAGCCCGATGAAGCCGGAGGCGAGCGGCCCCTCATCCGGCCCGATGATATGCGCGCCACGCGCTTGCAACATCGCGATGTTCGCCTGCACGGCGGGATGCAGCCACATGTAATGATTCATCGCGGGCGCGAGGACGAGCGGCGCGCTGGTCGCGAGGGCGGAGAGAGAGACCATGTCGTCCGCGAGGCCATGTGCCAATTTCGCCAGCATGTCCGCGGTCGCGGGCGCGACGACGAAGAGGTCCGCGCGCCGCCCGACCGAGATGTGCCCCTCTTCCGATTCGCTCCACGGCTCATACGGCGTCGTCCAGACACGCCGTTGGGTGAGCGTCGCGAAGGTGAGCGGCGTGACGAAGCGCGTCGCTCCCTCGGTCATCAGCACGTCCACCATCGCGCCCGCCATCACGCACATTCGGGCGAGTTCGACGACCTTGTAGGCCGCGATGCTGCCCGTCACGCCGAGCGCGATATGCTTCCTGCTGAGTTCCGTCGGACGCGCGCCATCCATGCCACGCTCCACATTCCGCGCTACCACGCTACCGCGCTACCGCGAGAGGGCGGTGACGGTCTTCCGCGCCGCCATGATCGCCGTGTCAATATCGTCGTCGCTGATCTCGTAGTGCGTCACCATCCGGCCACCGTACTGACCGCCGCCGACGAGTACGCCCTGCGCCTTCATTTCCGCCGCGAAGTCGGGGTTCGGCGGGTCAAGTTTGTAGAAGACCATGTTCGATTGCACGAGTTCGAGGTCCACGAAAATGCCAGGAACATCCGCGAACCCTTCAGCCAGCCGTCGGGCGCGCGCGTGATCCTCCGGCAGGCGATCCACCATCTCCGTGAGGCTAATAATCGCGGCGGCGGCGAGGACGCCCGCCTGCCGCATCGCGCCGCCAACGATGCGCCGCATCCGCCGCGCGCGAGCAATAAAATCCGCCGACCCGGCAATCATCGAACCAACCGGCGCGGCAAGTCCCTTCGAGAGGCAGAACTGGACGGAGTCAACATCCCGCACGATTTCCGCCACCGGGACACCAAGCGCGGCGGCGGCATTGAAGACCCGCGCGCCGTCCATATGGACCGGAATGCCATGTTCATGCGCGACATCCGCCATGGACTTGATCGTCGCGCGGTCGAGCGGCAGGCCACCACAGCGATTATGCGTGTTCTCGACGCAGAGGACGCCTGTCGGCGGCTCCCCTTCCCGGTCGCCACGGATCGCCTCGCGGATCGCCCGTGGCTCCATCGTGCCCCAGCGGGTGTTCGGTAGGATGCGCCACGGTAATCCGCCGAGGACGGCTGTACCCCCGGCCTCGTAGAGGACGATGTGGCATTGATCGCCCATAATCACTTCCTGCCCACGCTGGCAATGCGCGAGCACGGAGCAGAGGTTGCCCATCGTGCCGCCAACAACAAAGAGCGACGCCTCCTTACCGAGCATCTCGGCAGCGAGGTCCTCCAGCCGGTTGATCGTCGGGTCCTCACCGTACTGATCGTCGCCAACTTCGGCCTCAGCCATCGCCCGTCGCATCGCGGCGGTTGGCTGCGTGACAGTATCACTGCGCAAATCCACAAACCGTTGTGCCATGTCGCGCCCCTCCCTGAGTCGTCAGTCGTCAGCCCGAACGCATCGCTCGGTGCTCACTGCGCATTGCTTCGTATTGGCATCGTACACGCGGGGTGCGGGGATGACAAGGAGAAACACGGGCTTTCCGGCATTGTCGTGCGCTAGAGAGGATATTGAACGCCCGTGCGGATATGTGCTACACTGCGGTATGCTTTCCGGAAGCGGGATGGGCGATAGTGGAACGCAATGGCACGCACGGTGCCGCGCGACAGCAAGGACGCCAAAACCCGTCGGAGCGGAAACCGCGCCCGCAATAAGGCAGGAGATACGCAGACACGAAGGCAGACACTCAGCGGGTTTTCAGGGTTCATTCATGGGAAATTCAGGATTGCTCCGTACGCTGGTGGGTAATCGTGAAGAAGCGAGCCCTTGGCACGCACACGCGGCCGGAAATCAAGAAGGGTTGACGATATGACCGAGCGCTATCAAGTACCACCACACAGCGCCCCGCCCGACAACGGACGTCCGGCTTCTGACACTGAACGAGAGGACGAACCGCGTGCCTCCGTAGCAACCGCGCCGGATGCGACCGAGCCTGCGAATGCCCCGCCGGAGGTGGCATCGGGCGAGGGGCGGCACTCTGAGCCGTTTACGATTGATGCGGAGCAGGAGCGGCTCGTCTGGACGCCGCCGCTGCCGCAGTATCCGCCCCGGCCGACGCGCCAGGAACCGGTACAGTACGAGGCGCCCCGGCCCCAACCGGCCCCGCAGTACACACCGCAAACGTACGTTCCGCCACGACCCGCACCGCCGCAGCCCGCGCCCCATCCGTCCGCACCGCAGATATACGCCCCCGCGGTCGCGGGCGGCTATTCAGCCCCGGTCACCAATCCATACGCTTCGCAAGCGCAAGTAGTGGCTGCGCCGCCCGCGCCACGGGCCTCGAAAGCGCGTATTGGCCGCCGGATGATGCGGCGTGCCGTCCGGGGCACCGCTGCCGTCGGCAAGGTGATGTTCGGTGTCCGCCCTGGTGTCACGGTCACATTGCTGCTGGTGATGCTCTTCGCCGGCTGGCTCGCTTACGACAAGTGGCTGGCCGCCGGTAGCGGCCCAAATGCGACACCGAATGCGGCGAACAAGAGCGGCACGATCACGCTGCCGCCGGAAACGCCCGCGGTTCAGTCATACCTGACAGCCGTTCAGCAGGGTGACACGGACGCGGTATGGAACTCGCTCGGCGCGCAGGAGAAGGCGCACCGCATCTCGCGCGGCGACGACAAGACCGTTCTTGATGCCGTTCTGAAGATGGAGAAGCAGCAAGGCGTCACGTACTCCGGCTATCACTATGTCGCGGGGTATGGCAAAAACGGTGCTGCCGATCCGTCCAAAGGTGGCATCTATTTCTACGTCGCGGATGTCGGTAGCGGCTCGCAGAAGCAATCCGTCCCGATGGTCTTCATCATGGATAGCAATGGCCAGATCGGCCAGGTGAGCGATCAACTGTACGAATACGTGTTGCAGCAACTGAAGGGCCCGTAGGGGAGCCGTGAGGCGCGCGTCCGCGGCATCGAGAAAAGGAAGTGACGGTCATGGCGAACGAACCTGAGTACCCGCAGTACTCGCCGCATCAGCCCCAGCCACAACCCCCGCCATACGGGCCGCCGACCTATGCACCGCCGCCACCGGCGCCGATCCCGTTGCCGGGCGCATACACGCCCCCGGACCTGCGCGGCCTCGGCCCGAAGCCGACCTACGCAAACGAGTACATCAACGCCGAGGAAGACCTCGACAAAGCGGCAGACGAGCAGATTGACAGCCTCGTCCGGTGGCTGCGTTACCGTGGCCCGAAATGGCTCTTCCGCATCTGCATGCTGGCCTTCATCATCATCGTCTTCCGCAACCAGGCGGAATGGTCGAAGCGATTCACCGCGTTCCTTGCAGGCAACCCGATCATTGGCATGATCTTCCAACTGATGTTCGCCGTGACCTTCATGGCCGTTCAGTTCGGCGCGTTCTTCTTCCTGATGGGGCGGCCGCGCGTCACCTGGATGAAGCCGGGTGAGGGCGGGATCGGTTTCAAGGACTACAAGGGCAACCCGGAGGTTCTCGAAGGAGCGCGGCGCGTCGTCGTCCTGCTGCAGGGGGCGAAGGAATTCAAGCAGATGGGCGGCGAAGTGATTCGCGGCCTGCTGCTCGAAGGGCCTCCCGGTACCGGTAAGTCCTATCTCGCGCAGGCGATTTCGACCGAGGCAAAAATCCCCTTCTGCTATTGCTCCGCACCGTCGCTGATCGGTGTTTTCATCGGTATGGGCCCGTTGCAGGCCTCGATGATCTACCGCAAGGCGCGCAAGCAGGCGATGGAGTGGGGCGCGTGCATCGTCTTCTTCGATGAGATTGACGCCATCGCGCAATCCCGCATGGGCGCCGGCGGCATGGGCGGTATCGGTGGTGGCGGCGGCATGATGGGCGGCATGATGGGCGGCGGCGGTGGCGTCCTTAACACGCTGCTGACGAACATGGACCCGATGCCGCGCGAGTATGTCTGGTGGCGGAGCCTGCTCCGTGCCATGCACATCATTCGTGGCAAGGCGCAGATTCCCCCGGTTCTGACGATCGGGGCGACGAACATTTCCAGCGTGCTCGATCCCGCGCTTCTGCGGCCGGGACGGTTCGACCGCAAGATCCATGTGGACCTGCCGGACGCCGATGGTCGCCGCGAAGTGATCGAGTACTACCTCGCCAAGGTGAAGCATGATCCGATGCCGATTGACCGGATGATCAGCGACACCATCGGCTATACGCCGGTCGCGATCAAGTATGTCATCAACGAGGCCGTCGTTCACGCGCACTTCGACGAGCGCACCTCGATCAACTACTGGGACTTCTCCCGCGCCCGCGACACGCACGAGCACGGCCTCAAGCAGCCACGGACGACGAAGACCTATCGCGATAACAGCATCACTGCGTACCACGAAGCGGGACACGCGTATGCGCAAGTGATCCTCCGGCCCTTCTTGCGCATTACGAAGGTGACGATTCTCCGCCACGGCGATGCCGAAGGTTTCGTGGGTTTCAAAGAGGTTGATGAATCGCACACCAACTCGCGTGACGAATTGTTGGCAAGCATCCAGGTCGCCCTCGCTGGCCGTGCCGCCGAAGAAGTCTTCTTCGGCGAGCAATACATGACGATGGGCGGCGACCTCCCGTCTGCCAACAACATCGCCCGGATGATTGTCATGTTCGGGTTCGATAACAGTTTCTACTTCCTCCCCAATGCGCCACCCGACG
The DNA here is from genome assembly GCA_937968015.1 of uncultured Thermomicrobia bacterium. Lineage (GTDB taxonomy): Bacteria > Chloroflexota > Chloroflexia > Thermomicrobiales > JALYUS01 > JALYUS01. The sequence goes on along the minus strand of CALBSO010000109.1, from coordinate 43,740 downwards.
CGGAACAGAAGAAGCGCATCGAGCGGGTGCTCCAGGAGGAGTACAAGAAGGTGAAGCGGTTGCTCACCGAGCATCGCGACGTAGTAGATGCCCTCGCGCAAGAGTTGCTTGTCCGCCACGAACTGACGGATTACGAAGTGCTCGATGTGATCCGCCGGTTCGAACCGCTGCCGAAAGATTATGGACGGGATGGTGAGACGCCGATGACCTACAACGAGCCGCAGCCACAGCCCTATCCACAACCGGCGGCCTATGTCCCGCCGATCCCGGCAGACGGCGACTAACACCCTCCGGCAAACGAAACGGCCCCTGCATTACGCGGGGCCGTTTTCATGCACGGCAATCTTGTGATTGCAGGCTGCAGCCTGCTCCACCGGTACAAGATGCTACGGACACCCGATACGCTGTTCCTTGCTCATTGCTCATTGCTCATAGCGGTCATCACCCCTGGCGGCTCCCGCAGTTCGGGCAATACCGCGCATGATCGCGCACCGGGTAGCCACAGGTCGGGCATTGGTGTACGCGCGGCCCGGTCGGGAGCGGCGATTGCAGCGGTTCCGGCGACGCGGACGGCTGTGGGGGCCGTTGCGTCGGGGGCGGCCCGGTAGGCTTGCTACCCGTCTGCCGGGCGACCGCGACGCGGGCGAATCCGGCGCGCGCCTTCATCATCTCATCCGTCTGCGCGGGACGGCTCGGCATAATCGGGATCGGGGGATTGCTCATCGGGGCGGGCGGCGTTGCCGAGCGCGTGGCAGGCATTGGCGGCAATGGCGGCGGGAGGATCGTGGGCATTGCCGCTGTCTCCTTCATCGCGTTCGGCGCGGGCGGCACACTCGTCGGTGCTGGCGCTTCACGGTTCATTGTTCCTCCATCTGTGCCGGTCGTTGTCTCATCGTGCGTAGCGACGGCCAGTTCCCGTACCACGGGAGGCGGGGTGTCACGCGTCGTCACATCGAGTTCGCGGACGATGGGCGGCTGCGGCTCTTCCGTCGGTGGATTGAGTTGGCGCACGATCGGTGGTGCGGACTCCGGCACTGGGGACGGCGGCGTGAATGGTCGCGACGCGGTCGGTGGCACAAAGGCGGGGTGCGCCGTGCCCGGCGGTGGCCCGACCGGACGTGGTGGCCTCGATGAAGCAGCCGGAGCAGGCGGTATCGAAAGCGGCGAAACCGGGGACGGCGTAGCGATGGACGGCGCGTTCGCCGGTGTGGCGGTGAATTCGGCAACAGGATAGACCATCGGTGGAGAAGTGCGCGGCGGCAACTGTGGCCGCACCGGAAGCGGCGAGGGCGCCGGGGATGCGTCCGGCTCTCTCGCGTCAGTCGGCAGCACGTCAGGCATTGGTGGTTTATCCGCAGCCGATGGCGCGGCGCGTGCGCCCGGTGGCGGGCTGGCGGGCCAATCAATGAGCGGAGCGGTCGCGTAGACCGGCTCGACTACTGGAGCCGGAATTGGTGGGGGGACGGGCGGGAGTTGCGCGGGCTGCGCAAGCGTGGACGCTTGCCTTTGGTATGGAGGAGTGACTGCTGTTGCGACGGTCGGTGTCGCGACCGAATCGAGCAGCGCCATTTCGCGGGCATCATCGCGCCGCGCCAGGACGAGGCCAACAACCGCCGCGATGCCGCCGAGTACAAGCGCCGCGAGGAGAAGATAGCCAACATCCTCGATCAGAAAGCGCGACAGGGGGCTCCTGTGCAGTGCCTGACCACGACCTGCCACGAATGCGTATGAACGCAGCGTGCGGAGGACGAGTGCGAGGAGTAACCCGCCATTGAGGATGCCCACCGCCGCGCCGAGACGGCGCTCCATCGGGCCGAGCGGGCGTGGCCGGTAAAGCCCGAAACTACCCAGGAATCCGAGAAGAAACGTACCAGAGAGCAGGTAGAGCAGCGCGATCCCGGTCGTCGTCCGCATGGCGCTCCAGTGGAAGCGCGTCGAGAGATCGTGACCGTTCGGCGCGGCCCATTCGGAGAGGACCGCATAGGAGAGGAGCATTGCCGCGAGCAACACGACCTGCCGCCATCCACCATGCCAATAACCGAATCCAACGAAGGCCACCCAGAAAAGTGCAAGCAGTACGGTGAGCGCGAGTGCGGCCATCAGCCCCTATTCCCTTCGTCATAACGTCCCATGCGCTTCTATGCCAAACTGTCCGTACATGATACCATCGCCGCGATGGAACGAAACGAGGCAGATTACACGATTATCTTCGATGGCGGCGCGCGCGGGAATCCCGGCGAGGGATACGGCTCATACGAACTGCGGACGCGGGCGCAACGCCGGATCGAACGCCTGTCATTCGGAGAGAACGTGACGAACAACGAGGCGGAGTATCAGACGCTGATCGCCGCCCTGCGGGATGTGCTTACTCACCTCGCCGCATCGGATGCCAGCCCAAAATCGTACACACTCGCGGTGCGCGGCGACAGCCAATTGGTGATCTTCCAGGTCACCGGCAAATGGAAAGTGAAGACGCCGCATATCCGCCCGCTTCATGCCGAAGCGACCGCGCTCCTCGCCCGCTTCAAGCGTGCCGACGTGCAATGGCAACCCCGTGCGATGAGCGTGCGCACCCTCGGCCACTGAAACCTGCGCTACGGGGGCGTGGCTATCCCGATTTCCGCCGCGAGTTGCGCGAGGTACTGGCGCATGCATGCAGTGCGGCGCTCCGCTTCCGCGCGACCGGCACGGGTTTGCATCGTGTCGCTCAATGTCAGCAACTTGACGAAGAAATGGTCAAGCACGTTTTCGCCGTCATCCGCGGTGCGTGTGAGGGGGAATGGCTCGTCCGCGTCGTAGAGCGGCTTGTCCATCGCGCCACCGAGCATCAACGTCCGCGCGATGCCGATTGCGCCGAGGGCATCGAGTCGGTCAGCATCCTGCACGATCTGTGCTTCGAGCGTGCGTGGAGCGATGCGCGCGGAGAAACTGTGCGCCTCGATGGCGTGCTGAATCGCGGAGATATGAACATCTGGGTATGTGACACTCCGCAAGAAGTCGCCCGCCGCCTGTGCGGCGAGTCGTGACGCCATCTTCCGTTCCGGCGAATCCTTCGGCACGATCACGCAGTCATGCAGCCACGCCGCAGGCAGGGCAACCGCGAGATCAGCATTTTCCGCTTCCACCAACATCCGGGCGTTCGTGACGACACGCCGAATATGCATGCCATCGTGCGCTGCATCTGCCGCTCCCATACTGGACGCGAGGAATGTCGAGAACCGCGCTTCCCACACTGACCAGTCGTTGATGATCACCCTGTCTGTATCCCGTCCGAGCATCGTTACTCCGGCCTCCGGTTCCCGCCACGCCGCAGGATAAAGACGAAGAATCCGACCCAGAGCAACCCCGCGAGCACGAGCATGCCCAGTGGCGGCAACCGAAAGAGGAAGCGGCGCATGATAACCAACACGATCACCGTCACGATGCCGCTAATGAAACAGCCGCGCCGCATGATGCTCTCTTGATCGCCACGATTCGCACTCATGTGAGCCGGGCGCGGACGCCGCGCTCCCGGAGCGATGATTGGAGCCACGCGCGCCGCTCGGAAACGGGCGGGCAGGCGGCGGGATCGGCGGCGAGTTGGCCAACGAGCGCCGCGAGCGTCGCGTTGACGGGCGCACGCATTCCATATTCCCGCGCCGCCCTTTCGACCGCGCCATTCAGCCAATCCACCTCGGTCTGCCGCTTGCCACGCGCAAGATCGAGGGCGAGTGACGGGCGCTTCTCGCCCCGCCCGCCCCCAATCCGCTCCTTGAGCAGTCGCCACGCGACCGGCCGGGGAAAACGTATCGCCAGCGCCAGTTTCGGCACATCGTACCCCGGTACCATGATCGGTCGCGCCGGAACGCGCCGCATCACGCGTAGCGCCTCACGGAACGCCCGCTGCTCGACGCCGAACAACGCCGGATCATTGACGATTGTGGAAGCGTCACTGTCGAGGATCGCCGCCTGCGCGTTCGCGAGCAGATTGAGCAGCAATTTCGACCACTTGAGATCGTGATACGAGGCAACACCAACCGCCGGCAACCCCGCCTCATCGAAGATGGCGAGCGCCGTACCCGGTGTCGGGCCGCCCGGCACGGGCGCGAAGGCGACCCCACCCTCGCCCGTGTGCTGCACGACGAGACCCGGCTCCGGCATGCTGATGCTGATCGTAATCGCGCCGCTGAGGACATGTTTCGCACCCAGTGCGGCGATCAACGCCTCCTCATTGCCCACGCCGTTCTGCATCGTGCAAATCGTCGCGCCCATATCCGCCAGTCGCTTCAGATCAGGCAACGCGGCTTGGGTATCGTAGGATTTGATGGCGAGAAAGACGAGATCGGGCGGCATGCGCACCGCATCAATGCTGGCGACTGAACGGACAAGCGCGACGAATGTCCGCCCGCCCGTTTCGAGCGCGAGACCGGTGCCGGCGAGCGATGCAACCGCCGCAGGCCGACCAAGCAGCGTCACATCCGCGCCCGTCAGCCCGAGCCGCGCCGCGACGAAACTCCCAACCGCCCCCGCGCCATAACAGAGAATCCGCACGGCAGGCCGCGACACCGTGCGATCCCGTGCGACAAATGTCTCACTCATCCCTTATCGAACTCGGTGGCGGCGGGCTTCAGCCTGCCGAAGCATCGCACGGCAGGCTGAAGCCCGCCGCTATTCAGCCTCATGATCGCGCGCCGACGGGTTGCGCCACACCTACCTGCTCGTAGACCGCCGCGACGAGTTCCTTCGTCCATGCTGGGATATCCGCGACGCCGCGCCCGGTAACGAGGTTGCCGTCCCGGATTGCCGGGACATTCACCCATTCGCCGCCCGCATTGTTCACGTCATCCTTGATGGCGCGCGTCCCGGCAATCCGCCGCCCGCGCAAAATCCCGGCGGATGCGCCAACCCACCCCGCGTGGCAGACCAGCCCGACGGTCTTCCCGGCGCTGTCGAAATCCCGCACAAATTGCAGGACGCTCTCATAGCGGCGCAGGCGGTCCGGCGCCCAGCCACCGGGCACGATGATCGCCGCGAAATCGTCCGCATTCACTTTGTCGGCGGTTGTGTCCGCAGTCACGGGCAGACCGTGCTTGCCCTTGTATGTCTCGGCACTGCCCGTCCCGATGATCGTCACCTCCGCGCCCTCTTCCTGGAAGCGCATCACGGGATAGAGCAGTTCCAAATCTTCAAACTCCGCCTCAACGAGTGCCGCGATCCTGACGCCTGCGAGTGACATGCCTGCCTCCGTTTCGTATCTCTCCGGTTCGACACCACCAGTGTACCGCAGGCATGCGGCAATCGTATGCGCTATACTGTGGACAGTAAAGGAGTCCGCCATGCAGACAAAGACCGAAGCGACCATCGAAGACTTGTATAACGCTCCTGACGATGGTAACTATGAACTGGTTGAAGGAAAGCTGGTGAAGATGTCGCCAACGGGGTATCGGCCGCATCGCGTCGGCTTCCGTATTGCGAGATCGCTTGCCGACTACGAAGAGCGAACGGGCGCGGGTGAGGCAATGTCGGACGGTGTTGCATACGTCGTTAACCTTCCCCATCGTCGCTCCTTCAGCCCTGATGCGTCGTACACCTTCGACATCCCAGATGAAGAACGTGAGATGAAATTCATCAATGGTGTCCCGGTTTTCGCGGTCGAGGTCCGTTCAGAGGGCGACTACGGCCCCGCGAAGGATCGTGAATACGCCGAAAAGCGAGCCGACTACTTCGCTGTAGGCACAAAGGTCGTCTGGGATGTTGATCCGATCCGCCGGATGATCTTCAGTTATCACCACGATAATCCGAGCGCTCCGGTTGTGTTCGATGAAGATGATGTCGCACACGCTGAGCCAGCATTGCCTGGATGGACAGTGTCCGTCGCCGATCTGTTTGCTCGACGCCGTTGACCGTGCCGTACGCACTTGCACGCGGTTCCGGGTCATGCTATCCTACCCCACACGAGGCGAAGGGCGGTTAGCTCAGTTGGTTAGAGCGCCACGTTGACATCGTGGAGGTCACTGGTTCGAACCCAGTATCGCCCACCACTTTCCCTCGGCACGCAGGGACCGGCAGTGGTGACCGGTCGCCCCGTCCCCATTCGTTGCGGGGTCGGGCTTTTTTGTTATCGGGAGGGCTTTCCCCCATGCGCGAACAGGACGACGACATCGGCAAGGAGATGGAGGCGGAGGCCGCCGGGCTCGTATCGCCGGATCGGCACGACGACGACATCTGGACCCCGCTCAGGAAGATGCGCCATTCGGCGGCGCATGTCATGGCCGAGGCGGTGCTGGGCATCTTCCCAGAGGCGAAACTCGCCATCGGCCCGCCGATCGCCGACGGTTTCTACTACGATTTCGACCTCCCGCGTCCGCTGACGCCCGACGACTTTCCGGAGATCGAGCGGCGGATGCAGGAGCGCATCGCGGCGAAGTCGCCCTTCGTCAAGAAGGTCGTCAGCCGCGAGGAGGCGCGCGCCTTCTTCAAGGATCAGCCCTACAAGATCGAACTGATCAACGACCTGCCGGAGGGCGAGGAAGTCTCCTTCTACATTGACGGTCCGTTCACGGACCTCTGCGCCGGGCCGCATGTGGACGACACCGGCAAGATCGGGCCGGTCAAACTGATGAGCATCGCGGGGGCGTACTGGCGCGGCGACGAGAAGCGTCAGATGCTCCAGCGTATCTACGCGACGGCCTGGGAGAGCCAGGAGGACCTCGATGGCTACCTGCATCAGTTGGCGGAGGCGGAGCGGCGCGACCATCGCCGCCTCGGGCGCGAACTCGATCTCTTCAGTACCTCGGACGAGATCGGCGCGGGGCTGATCCTCTGGCACCCGAAGGGCGCGATCATCCGCAAGGAGATCGAGGATTTCTGGAAGCAAGTGCATTTCGACCGAGGCTACGATCTCCTTTACACACCGCACATTCACAACGGCGCGATCTTTGCGCGCAGCGGTCATTTGCAGACCTACGCGGAGAACATGTACTCCCCGATGGACATTGACGGCACGGACTACTACCTCAAGCCGATGAACTGCCCCGCCGCGATCATGATCTACAACACCCGCACGCGCTCGTACCGCGATCTGCCCCTACGGTGGGCGGAACTTGGCACGGTCTATCGCTATGAGCGCTCCGGCGTGCTCCACGGCATGCTGCGTGTTCGCGGCTTCACGCAGGATGACTCGCACATCTTCTGCACACCGGAGCAGTTGGAATCTGAGATTAACGGCGTGATTGACCTCGTGGATTACATGATGCAGACCTTCGGCTACTCCTACACGGCCTACCTCGCGACGCGGCCGGAGAAGTGGGTCGGCACTGAGGAAGCATGGACGCGCGCGACGAACACCTTGCGCGATGTGCTCGCCAAGCGCGGTATGCAGTACGAGGTGGATGAGGGTGGCGGCGTCTTCTACGGCCCGAAGATTGACATCAAACTGTATGACGCGATTGGCCGCGAGTGGCAGGGGCCGACGATCCAGTGCGACTTCAACCTGCCGGATCGCTTTGACATGTCGTACATCGGCGACGATGGCGAGCGGCATCGCCCCGTGATGGTCCACCGCACGGTACTCGGCTCGATGGAGCGGTTCGTCGGCGGCCTGATCGAACATTACGCGGGCGCGTTCCCGGTCTGGCTCGCGCCCGTGCAGGCAATGGTCATCCCGATTGCGGACCGGCACCAGGAGTACGCGAATCAGGTCGTCGCGCAACTGAAAAAGCAAGGCATTCGCGCCGAGGCGGACCTCTCCGATGGCCGCATGCAGGCAAAGATTCGCGACGCGCAGGTGCAGAAGGTGCCGTACATGCTCGTCGTTGGCGACCGCGAGGCGGAAGCAGGCGCCGTCTCCGTCCGCCTCCGCTCCGGCGAGGATTTGAAGTCCATGCCGGTCGAGCGGTTCATCGAAATCGCCGCGACGCAGCGCGACAGCCGCGGCATAGACCTCATCCCCGAGGAGATGCGCGTCGTCGCGGCGGATTGATACTCATGAACGCAACAAAACGCCGCTGGGATTGTATTCCAGCGGCGTTTTGTTGCCTCGGATGCCGGAGCATGCGAGCGGCCAGGAGAGTCTATCGGGCAGCAATCCCGACGCGGGGGTTCGCAACTGCCTCGTACGGACGCGGAGCGGGCACCGTGTGACCACGGAGAAGCAGGGACGCGATATAGACTTCCTTGGCCCCTTCCAGGTCGTCCATCATCTCATCGAGTGTATCGCCTGCCGCGACAAGACCGGGCAGATCGGGCACCCGACCAACCCACCCGCTATCCTCTTCGTGCGTAACGACGACCGCATATGATCGCCGTGCAAGCGCGCGAACTTCAGGGGTAATCGTTACCTCAGTCGCCGCATTCGTGGTTGTATCACCGTCGTCAATGTCGATCGGATAGTACTTCATCGGTCAGTCCTTTGCCGCTCCCTGTTTCTCTTCCGCGATCCGCGCACGTACGATGTCAATGATGAGAAGTGCGCCACGCACATATACCGGTTTTATATGCGTCGCACCGCCATGCGGCCGAACAACCGTTACACGCTGGTCATCATACGTTGCATGCTCGTAGGTAACATGACTCCCCTTTTGTGTGGGCAGAAAATCATACGAGCGAAGCAAGAGATCGAGATCATCGAACCGGACATTCCGCGTGCTCTGTCGGATCGCTTGTTCGCGCTTCTCGCTCTTCGTCATCGCGATAACAGTATAGCGCACCGCGCGATGTGAGACTCAAGATAGCGCGCGAATAGTGTCAGTACCATGATTATGCTGAGGCCACAAGCCGCGCCCGCAGGTCATCCAGAACGCGTTTTCGCCCTGCAGCGTCTTCCGGCGAGGCTTCGGCTTCCCAGCGTTTCAGATCCTCGCCGCCGTCAATCACTGCCAGCGCATGATCGCGCACGTCGGTGTGGAGTTCGCCACGGCTAAGTTGCAGGGCCGCGAGGGCGAGCCAGACAATCGGGCCGCTGTCTGGGTCATCCAGCACATCCTTCGATTCGCGTAGCACTACCGCAGTCGCATGTGTGACCGATGACCCGGTTTCCAGTTCATTTTCAAACAGCGCACGGACATCCACCGCCTCATCGTTGTCGAAGATGTCATAACCCCAAACGGTCATCAGTACATCCCTTCTCTCAATTCGCGGTCACATACCGTGCAAGGCGCGAATCTTGCCAATCTCCGCAATGTGCTCATGGATGTGTTTGGTGTACCCCTGCACCATCTCGTCTACCGTGAATTGCACCGGCTCCCATCCTATCTCCGGGTGTACATATGAGGAAATGATGTGTCGTGTCCCCACGTCCTCAATTGCGTCGAGGAGCGTCCGGAGATAGGCGCGTGTCTGGTGAATGATCGCGAGTGACGGCGCAATCGCGCGCTTCTCGAAGGCGAGGGCGCGCCCCCACCCCTTGTTCGTGCCAGGGAACCAGTCGAACGTGAACGGAGCGCCAGCGTTGCCCATCGCCACCGTCATCATAAAGGTCGCGCGTACCTCGACCTCCGCGACGTGGTTGACGATTTCGCGGATCGTCCACTCCCCCGCCGCGATGGAAACATCGAGATCGGCCTCGGGCAGCCCTGCCAGCACGGCTTCGAGTTCGTCCGGCCCGAGCGCATACCGCGCCCACCATTCCTCTGGAGTCGGTTCGTGGCCATCCGATTCTGCCATCTCTCAACCCTCCGCCGAGAACACCGGACATGTATATCAGAGTACGCGTTTCCCCGTGCCCTTGTCTATGCAAGAAAAGGGCGCACGGTTGTGCGCCCCTACGATATTCACGGTTTCGCGTTCCCGCTCTGACTTCCTCTTCCCTCGTGGGAAGGGGGTTAGGGCCACCTAATCGTCATCGTCCGCGACGTTCGGCGCCGTATCGAGTTCGTCCTCGAAGTTGGGCTCGAAGCCCGGTTCGTCGTCCTCCACGGTGAGCATTGCGTCCCGCTCGCGCTCCATGGCGGCGAGGGTCGCGGCGGTCAGGGCGTCATCGTCGCCCATCAAGGCGCGGGTGTCCTCGTCGCCCATGCCGAGATCGCGGGAGAGCGTCGCGAGCGGCGCTTCCGCATTCGGGGCGTAGCGGGCCGCGAAGCCCGACCCCGCCGGGATCAACTTGCCGATGATGACGTTCTCCTTCAAGCCACGCAGCCGGTCAATCCGGCCGTTGATCGCCGCTTCGGTCAGCACTCGCGTCGTCTCCTGGAAGGAGGCGGCGGAGAGGAACGAATCCGTCGTCAGGCTCGCCTTGGTCACGCCGAGCAGCACCGGCTGCGCTGTCGCCGGCTCACCGCCCTGCGCCAGCACTTCGCGGTTCGTCTCCTCGAACGTCACGCGGTCCACGAGATCATCCGGTAGCAGGTCGGTGTCGCCGGCATTCTCGATGCGCACCTTGCGGAGCATCTGCCGCACGATCACTTCGATGTGCTTCTCGTTCGTGTTCACGCCCTGCGACCGGTAGACCCGCAGCACTTCGTCCACGAGGTACCGCTGCACGGCCTCGCGACCGAGGATGACGAGAATCTCCTGCGGGTCCTTCGGCCCGTCGGTGATCTGCGTCCCCGCCGTGATCTGCTCGCCGTCCGCGACGCGGATGTTCGCGCCGAACGGGATGATGTATTCCCGCGTGGGCGCTTCCTCCCGCACCGTCAGGCGACCGGATTCGGCGGTCACAATGCCGTCTGCCGGAGCGACGATGCGGCGCGCATCGCCCTCGATGTTCGATTCCGCGATCACTTGCCCCTCGGCGACCTTATCGCCGCTCTGGACGAGGACATTGAAATTCTCCGGCACGATCAAGCCCTGCGAGAAGACATCGGTACCGGTGATGACCACCTTGCGCACCTGCTCCTCCGAGGTGATATCTACCGTACCGTCAATCTCCGCGAGGATCGCCTGCCCCTTCGGGACACGCGCTTCGAAGAGTTCCTCGACACGAGGCAGACCGCTGGTGATGTCGTCGCCCGCCACGCCGCCGGTGTGGAAGGTACGCATCGTCAGTTGCGTGCCCGGCTCGCCGATCGCTTGCGCGGCAACGATGCCGACCGCCTCCCCGAGGTCAATCCGCTTGCCTGTGGCGAGGTCACGCCCGTAGCAGTTGCGGCAAACGCCGTGCGTCGTCTCGCACGCGAGGACAGAGCGAAGGAAGACGCGATCCTGCAAATCCGCGACCTTCTTCGCCGTCTCTTCATCGAGGATGTCATTGCGCTGAGCGACCACGTTGCCGTCGGCATCCATAACGTCCGCTCCCACGACGCGCCCGGTCAACCGGCTCGCGAAGAGGGTCAGATCATCCGGTGTGTCATTGCGCGCCATCCAGATACCGGCCTGCGTGCCGCAGTCCTCTTCAATGATGATTACTTCCTGCGCCACGTCGCAGAGGCGGCGGGTCAGGTAGCCGGAGTCCGCCGTTCGCAGCGCGGTGTCCGCAAGGCCCTTGCGCGCGCCGTGCGTGGAGGCGAAGTATTCCAGAACCGTCATCCCCTCGCGGAAGTTCGAGCGGATCGGCAGGTCAATTACCTTCCCTTGCGGGTCGGAGACGAGGCCGCGCATGCCGGCCATCTGCGCGATCTGGGTGATATTCCCCTTCGCGCCCGATCCCGCCATCATCGAGAGCGGATTGTGTAGGTCGAGATTCTTCTCCACCGCACGCTTGACGTCCTCGCGGGCGTTCGTCCAGATATTGACGACCTCGCGATACCGCTCGCCATCGGTGATGAGGCCACGGCGGTAGTCCCGCTCGAACTCACCGGCGCGCGCGTCGGCGTCCTCGATAATTTGCTCCTTCTCATGCGGGATCGAGATGTCCGAGACAGAGATCGTCATGCCGCTACGGGTACCGAAGCGGAAGCCGAGCCGCTTGATCTTGTCCGCAACATTCGCCGTCTTGCGGGCCGCTTCCTCGCGGGCGGCCATCGGTGTCAACTTCCCGGCAGCGACCTTCTCGTTCGCCTCCTCCGTGAAGTCGCGGTAGCACTCGGCCATCAGGCGACGGAGCGCCTTCCGGTCCATCGGCTCGTTCCAGTAACGCAGGCTGCTCGGCAGTTCCTCGTTGAAGATGACACAGCCCGGCGTCGTCTCGACGATCCGCTCCTGGAATGTGTCGGCGGTATCGGTCGGCAACTTGTATGGCAGCCGCACCTTCACCCGCGCCTGAATGTCCACCATGTCCATGTTATAGGCGAGGATCACTTCTTCGGGGCTGGAGTAGGTCTTCCCCTCGCCCTTCACGCCGTCGTGCGGCAGGGTGATGTAATAGCAACCGAGCACCATTTCCAGAGTCGGCGTGACAATCGGCTCGCCGTCGGAAGGCTTCAGCAGGTTGTGGATCGAGAGCATCCGCTCCCGCGCCTCCTTCTGTGCCTCGCGCGAGAGCGGGACATGCACGGCCATCTGATCGCCGTCGAAGTCCGCGTTGTACGCGCCCGTCACCATCGGGTGAATCTGGATCGCGCTGCCTTCAACCAACTGCACCTCGAAGGCCTGGATACCGAGGCGGTGCAGCGTCGGGGCGCGGTTGAGGAGCACGAGGTAATCCTGAATCACCTCTTCGAGGACATCCCAAACCTTCGGCTCGACGCGCTCGACGATGCGCTTCGCCGCCTTGATGTTGTGGGCATGGCCGCGCTCGACGAGCCGCCGCATGACGAACGGCTTGAAGAGTTCCAGCGCCATCCGCTTCGGCAGGCCGCACTGGTTCAACTTCAAGTCCGGCCCGACGACGATCACCGAGCGACCCGAGTAGTCCACGCGCTTGCCCAGGAGGTTCTGGCGGAAACGCCCCTGCTTGCCCTTCAGCATATCCGACAGGCTCTTCAACTTGTGCTTGCCGCTGCCGGAAACGACGCGGCCACGCCGCCCGTTGTCAATCAGCGCATCCACCGCTTCCTGGAGCATCCGCTTCTCGTTGCGGACGATGATCTCCGGCGCCTGAAGTTCCAGAAGCCGCTTCAGGCGATTGTTGCGGTTGATGACACGGCGGTAGAGATCATTCAGGTCGGAAGTCGCGAAGCGGCCACCGTCCAACTGCACCATCGGCCGGAGGTCCGGCGGGATGACGGGGAGAACGGTGAAGATCATCCATTCCGGGCGGTTGCCGCTCTTGCGCAGCGCCTCGACGACACGCAGCCGCTTCATCGCCTTCTTGCGCTTCAGGCCGCTCGTCGTCTCGATGTCGGCGCGCAGTTTCGTCGCCATCTCTTCGAGGTCGGTCTTGACGACGATGTCGTAGATCGCCTCCGCGCCCATGCCCGCCGAGAAGATGTCCGGCGCGATCTCCTGCAAGTCGCGATACTGCGCCTCGGAGATGATCTGCATCGGCTGCAGGGCCTCGATCTCGTGGATAATCTCGTCCGCCTGCCCCTGCTCCTCGGAGATGCGCGCCTCGGCTTCGGCGAAAATCTTCTTGGTGCGCTCGTCCGCCTCGTAGCGGTTCTGATCCGCCTCCGCGCCGGAAAGCGCCTGACTGGACTCCTTCTCGCGCTCCGCCTGCGCCTGCAACTCCTCGATCCGTGCCTCCTGCGCCTCTTTGAGGGCAAGCAGTCGGTCGTCGTTGATCGCCTCACCTTCGTGGACGATGACCTGACCGAGGAATTCGACGGGTTCGGTCGCGCCCTCACCGAGCATCTGCTCGAGTTCGTCGTGGATTGTCTCGTATTCCTTCTCGACCTCGGCAATATCGCGCTTCAGGCGCGCTTCGATATCCCGCACGAGGCCGGAATGGCCGGAGGTGAGGTTGGAGAGGTCGGCGTCGCGCTCGCCGGTGATGACGGCGATCTTCTCTTCGGCATCGTGGCGCAGTTCCGCCTTCGTCTCTTCGAGTTCGGCATAGATGTCGGCGACGAGTTGGTTGCGTGCCTCGGTATCCACACTCGTGACGATGTACGCCGCGAAATAGAGGACGCGTTCAAGGTTACGCGGTGAGATGTCGAGTAGGAGGCCCAACCGGCTCGGCGTGCCCTTCACGTACCAGATATGGCTGACGGGCGCGGCGAGTTCGATGTGGCCCATCCGCTCGCGGCGCACCTTGGCGCGCGTCACCTCGACGCCGCACTTGTCGCAGATAACGCCCTTGAACCTAATCCGCTTGTACTTGCCACAGGCGCATTCCCAGTCCTTCTGGGGGCCGAAAATCCGCTCGCAGAAGAGACCGCCGAACTCCGGGCGGAGCGTTCGGTAGTTGATCGTCTCCGGCTTTGTCACTTCGCCGTACGACCATGACTTGATCGCTTCCGGCGAGGCGAGGCTGATTCGGATAGCATCGAAGTTATTGACATCAAACATGATTTCCCCATCCTTCGCTCATAGCAATGAGCAATGAGCAATGAGCAACGAGTGGTTCGGATGGGCAGTGAGCCACGAGCACGAGCGAATGTGAAAATGTGAATTGGCGACGAAGCGCCGCGCGGATTTCCTCATTGCTCGTTGCTCGTGGCTCATTGCTCCGTTATTCTCGCGTCTCGAAGCCGCGCATATTGATGTTGTCGAGCGTCGAGAGGATGTCGGACGACGTGTCCTCCGTGAACTCGACCGCCTGATCGTCCTCGTTGATCACCTCAACGGACAGGCCGAGCGCCCGCAGTTCCTTGACGAGCACCTTGAAGGACTCTGGCACGCCCGCGTCGCGGATCTCCTCGCCCTTCACGATTGCCTCGTAGGTCTTGACGCGACCAACCACGTCGTCTGACTTGACGGTGATCATCTCCTGGAGGATGTGCGCCGCGCCGTATGCTTCGAGCGCCCAGACTTCCATCTCGCCGAAGCGCTGGCCACCGAACTGCGCCTTGCCACCGAGCGGCTGCTGCGTGACAAGCGAGTATGGGCCCGTGGAACGTGCGTGAATCTTGTCCTCCACGAGATGGGCCAGTTTCAGCATGTAAATGATGCCAACCGTGACGGGCCGGTCGAACTTCTCGCCCGTCCGTCCGTCATAGAGATCCACCTTGCCATCAATCGGCAATCCGGCCTCCGCCAACAGCGTCTCGATCTCCGATTCCCGCGCACCGTCAAAGACCGGCGTCGCGACCCGGAAACCGAGTTCGCGCGCCGCCCAGCCGAGGTGCGTTTCCAGCAACTGGCCGAGATTCATGCGGGACGGCACGCCAATCGGGTTGAGGATAATGTCCACGGGCCGGCCATCGGGCAGGTACGGCATGTCCTCGATCGGCAGGATGCGCGAGATGACCCCCTTATTGCCGTGGCGGCCGGCCATCTTGTCGCCCTCGGAAATCTTCCGCCGCTGCGCGATCATCACGCGCACCATCTGGTTGACCCCGGCGGGCAGTTCGTCGTTGGCCTCGCGCGAGTATTGCTTGACATCAATGATCGTGCCGCGCGCGCCGTGCGGCACACGCAGGCTCGTGTCCTTCACATCGCGCGCCTTCTCCCCGAAGATCGCGCGCAAGAGCCGCTCTTCCGCCGAAAGATCCGTCTCACCGCGCGGCGTTACCTTGCCGACGAGGATGTCGTTTGGCCGCACTTCCGCTCCGACGCGGATGATGCCATCCTCGTCCAGGTCCGCGAGGCTGTCCTCACCGACATTCGGGATGTCCCGCGTGATCTCCTCCGGGCCGAGTTTCGTGTCCCGCGCCTCGCACTCATACTTCTCGATATGGATGGAGGTGAAGTAATCTTCCTGCACGAGCCGCTGCGAGACGAGGATCGCGTCCTCGAAATTGCCGCCTTCCCATGGCATGAATGCGACGAGCACATTCTGGCCGAGGGCGAGTTCGCCGTCCTCCGTGGATGACGAATCCGCGATGATCTGATTGACGCAGACCGTGTCACCCATGTGGACGATCGGCCGCTGGTTGATGCAGGTATCCTGGTTCGAGCGGCGGAACTTATGCAGCGGGTAAATGTGCTCCACGCCTTCGTCATCCCGCGTCACCACGCGCCGACCGTCCACGCTCGTCACGACGCCGTTCTCACGCGCCACGACGACCTGGCCGCTGTCGCGCGCCGTCTGGTACTCGATGCCGGTGCCGACGACCGGCGCTTCCGGTCGCAGAAGCGGCACGGCCTGCCGCTGCATGTTCGCGCCCATCAAGGCGCGGTTCGCGTCGTCGTGCTCAAGGAAGGGGATAAGCGCCGTCGCCACGGAGACGACCTGCTTTGGCGAGACATCCATGTAGTCAATCCGGTCAATGACCTCGACCATAATGCGCGAGCCGTGCCGCGCCGAGACGCGCTCGTCCACGAAGTGATTGTTCTCATCGAGCAGCGCGTTCGCCTGCGCGATCGTGAAATCCTCCTCCACATCGGCGGAGAGATATTCGATCTCGTCCGTGACAACCGGCTTGATCCGCACCGTCCGCAGGCCCGCCTTCGTGATCTTGTCCGCGAGTTTCTTGTCCACGACGGCGCCGGACGCGGCGATCTCCTTGCTCGTCGTCGGATCCACGACGCGCTCCGCGAGCCGCTGGCCGATGAGGCGATCCGCGTCGCGCTGCATATCGAGCACCCGGAGGACGCGGCGGTACGGCGTCTCGATGAAACCGTACTGGTTGATGCGGCCGTACGTCGCGAGCGAGCCAATCAAACCGATGTTCGGGCCTTCCGGCGTCTCAATCGGGCAGATACGACCATAGTGCGAGTGATGCACGTCGCGCACATCGAACCCGGCGCGGTCGCGGCTCAGGCCACCGGGGCCGAGCGCGGAGAGGCGCCGCTTGTTGGTCAGTTCCGCCAGCGGGTTCGTCTGGTCCATGAACTGCGAGAGTTGCGACCCGCCGAAGAACTCGCGCACTGAGGCCATCACCGGGCGGATATTGATCAGCGCGTTCGCGGTCGCGGTCTCCGGGTCCTGGATCGTCATACGCTCCTTGACGACGCGCTCCATGCGGGCGAGGCCGGCACGCACTTGCATCTGGATCAATTCGCCGACGGCGCGAATACGGCGGTTGCCGAGGTGATCAATGTCGTCCGGCTCGCCGACGCCATTGTTCAGGCGGATCATCGTCGAGACGATTTTGATGATGTCCTCGTGGGTGAGAACGCGCGTCTCATTCGCCGCGTCTTCGCCGAGCCGCTTGTTCAACTTGTACCGACCGACCTTCGCGAGGTCGTAACGGCGCGCGTAGAAGAAGAGGTTCTTGAGCAGGTTCTCGGCGTTCTCGCGCGTCGGCGGATCGCCGGGCCGGATGCGCTTGTAGAGTTCCAGCAGCGCCTCGTCGCGCCCCTTCTTCTCGTCCGTCGTCCCCTTCATTGGCTCCTTGTCGAGCGTCGCCGCGATGTAGCGGTGATGGTCGTCGGTGTCAATCTCCTTGAAGAGGTCCATCAGTTGCTCGTCCGTGCCATAACCGAGGGCGCGGAGTAAGATTGTCACCGGCATGCGGCGCTTGCGATCCACCTTGACCGAGAGGATGTCCCGGTTCGAGGTCTCGAACTCCAACCACGCACCCCGGTTCGGGATCAGTTTCGCCGCGAACAGATGGCGGCCCGTCGAGGGATCTTCCGTCGCCGTGAAGTAGATACCGGGCGAGCGGACCAATTGGGAGACGACGACGCGCTCCGCGCCGTTGATGATGAATGTGCCGTCGCGCGTCATCATCGGGAAATCGCCCATGAAGATCTCGGAGTCCTTGATTTCGCCCGTCTCCTTGATGAGGAGGCGTGTCTTGACGCGCAGCGGGACGGAGTAGGTCATGTCCCGCTCGCGGCACTCGCCCTCGGAGTAGCGGGCCTCACCGAACTCGAAATCAAGGAAGGAGAGTTCCATGCTCTTGCCGGTGAAATCGGTGATCGGCGAGATCTCCGCGAGGAGTTCCTTCATTCCTTCTTCGAGAAACCAGCGGAAAGAATCGAGTTGAATTTGGACGAGGTGCGGCATCTCCAGTACCGCCGGAATCTTGCCGAACGAGCGGCGATCCGGAAACGGGATCACATTCTGCGGGGAAGTTTGAACCTCAATCACCATGCGTCTTTCCCCCTGGATTGATACGGACCCAAAACGTACGATGGCGGTCATGCCGCGTGGGTATTGCACGGCCCGCCGATATGGGCGCGGCGATACGTTACCGTTCCGCGAACGGGCTTACCCCGGTCTGCCGTGAATACTGCCGACGGACCGTTGCCGTATGCTGGTGGGTAACGAAAAAGGAAGTGGAGAGACACCAGAAGGGCGAGGTTTCCCCCACCCTGTTTCGTTCATCTCGGATCGTTCGATGTGGCAATCTACCTCGACCTTATGTCTGACGCCGATCGCACCGTCGCAGGCATCCGCAAACATGCAGTATACTACGAATCACGCCCTCGTCAACAGCCCCCCAGCGCATTTCGCCTGAATACGTTCAGCGATGATGCATGCTGCCTATGGGCTGGATATGTGCAGCCTATGGGGTGAGGTTTCGTATTCTTTCGCCAAACGCGCTACTCATAAAGAGGTCGCCCCCCTCTCCATCGCGGGCGCCCTTTGGGCAGGTGAGAGGGGGTTGGTTGGGGGGTGAGGTTCCCCCTCACTCCCGCAGCTTATTCCCGCAGTTCGGGCAGAACTTCGGTGGGCCACCGTCCGGCATCGCGGTCAGACCAAAGCCGCAATTCGGGCAGAACTTCGGCCCTGTTGTCGGCGCGCTCCCAGCCGCTGATGGGGCTGGAGAAGGCTGGCTACTGGCTACTGGTTGCTGCGGTTGCTCTTGTGTCTGCTGCCGCATCGCGCTCGCGATCTGGCTACCGAGGCCGAAGCCGATGCCCGCGCCCAGTGCATCGCCGCCGCTGCCGGGATTATTGGCGGCATCGCCGATCGCCTGCGCGGTGCGGTACTTCATATACTGATCGAGATTGCCCAGTGCGCCTATGCTCGACCGCTCGTCAATCTTCGCCTGCACTTCGTCCGGCGGTGTGATCGCGCCAATCTGGAACGTGTCCAGTTGCAGGCCGTACGCCGCGAACTGATCCGCGACAGCGGTCTTCGTCGCCAGCGCCAGTTGCTCGTACATCACGGCAAGATCGAGGATGCTCTTCATCACCTGGCCCATCAGCACCGTCAGTTGCTGGACGATGATCGAGCGGAGGTAGTTACCGATGTCTTCCGCGCGGAAGACACCCTGCGTCCCGACGATCGTGTTGACGAAGAGTTGCGAGTCCACCACGCGCATCGCGTAGGTTCCGAACGATCGCAACCGCACGACACCGAGGTCGCTGTCCCGGTAAATGATCGGCTGCGGCGTCCCCCACTTCATGTCGAGGAATTCTTTGAGCGAGACAAAGACGACCTCGGCGCGGAAGGGTGATTTGTGCCCAAACGGCAGGCTGAGAATGCCCGCGAGGATCGGGATGTTTTGCGTCGAGAGCGTGTGCCGCCCCGGCGGCAGCGTGTCGAGCGCCTTGCCATCCCGGAAGAAGACCGCCACCTGGCTGTCGCGCACGATGCATTGCGAGCCGAGCCGGAACTCGCCGGAGCCGTACTCCGGCACCCGGTGGACGATCTCATTACTCCCCTGATCTACCCATTCAATGACATCTAAAACCGCCACGGAAACGCTCCTTTGTCGCGAAAGCAACGAGCAATACGTTTTTGCCCGCGCCGCTCATAACTGCAGCCTTATTGCTGCCTCCCGGGTGGCGGCGACTGCGGATGCGGTTGCTCACTCGCCTCGTTGCTCGTTGCTCGTTGCTCATTGCTCTGTGCGTTCGTCGTATTTGCCGTGCCGGGAGACTGCATGTCACCGGCGGGGAGTGCCGCGCCTTCGTGGACACCCATGCGCGCTTTGAGGGTGGCGAGTTCGTCCATGCTCTGGCCCGCCGGGAGCGCAGCCTGGCCGCCGCCCTGCACGCGCGCCTTTAATTTCGCGAGGTCGTCTTCCACTTCAAGGCCGCTGTCGAGTTCAGCGAACTGTGCGGCCATCGAATCGGAGGCGAGATCCTGCTCGGCGAGCGCTTTGGCTTCGTTGGAACGGATGCGCCGCTCCATGCGATCCAATTCCTCACCCGGCTCCAGCGATTTCAGGCCGGACATCGTGCTGGAGACTTTCTGTACCGCCTCGGCCCGCCGCTGCCGTGCGATCAGCACGTCCCGGTTGGCGCGGGCGGACTCGTACTTCGCCTCTAACTGCTGCAACTGCATCTTCAGTTTCGTGACCATCTCCTGCTGGGATTGCAGGTTGGAGGAATAGACTTGCGCGTGCTCGTCGTTGTCCCGCTTGCGGCGCAATGCTTCCCGCGCGAGATCATCCTTCCCCTGCGTCACGGCGAGTTCCGCCTTGCGCTCCCACTCGGAGGCTTGCCGGGAGGATTGGTCGTAGTCCATTTGCAGTTCTTTTTCCTGCGCGATCATCGCCGCGACCTGCCCGCGTGCCATGTGAATCTGGTCGTTCATTTCCCGGATCAACTGATCCAGCATTTTCGCGGGGTCTTCGGCGTGGTCAACCATGTCGTTGACATTGGCGCGAATCAGCCGTGTCATCCGGTCGAGAATACCCATCAAACGCTCCCTTCGGTCGCTTCAGGACTAAGGACTGAGGACTAAGGACTGAGCGAACCGCCCTCACCCACCCGTATAGTGACTACTGCGCGTTGCTCCCGCGCGGATACATTTCCACGTCGTTTCGATCCACGGTGCGGCCGACGAGCGCCTGCCGATCGCTCCCCCAGTCGCGGAGGACAAGATACGCGCCATCCACGCCAGAATAGACGTAGGCGTTGACGTTTCCCGTCCGCTCGCCCGCCGCGCCCGTGATCGTGCCCGCGCCGCTCAGGTGCTCGACGAGTGAGTAGGTGACGCCGCCGAAAATCAGCGGGGTGACGGGCGGGACGCGCGTCCAGAAGTCCACCTGTTCGGTCAGCGCCATCGGCCGCGACGCATCACCCGGCACGATCAGCCACTTCGTCATCTCGCCATCGCGCAGGAGATAGTCGATCCACGGCGTCGGGCCGTCCACGCGGGTGCGCGCGGCGACGAGCCAATCCTGACCATCCACCGTCACCGCGTCATTGAGATTGAGGAGCGGCAGCGTCTCGGTCGTCGTCGGCAGCATCGCGGGCGTTTTGACGACATCGAAGAGTTTCGTATTCTCGGTCGGCTGGCCGGTCTGGAAGACATCGGCCCGTGCATTGAACCGCTCCTGCAAGTCCTGCACCGTGCGATCGAGATCGGCGAGCGGCGCATGTAGATCGCCGCCGCTCTCGGCTGCCTGCTCGATCGCATTCACCTTCGCACCGACTTCGTCCACACCATCCGCGAGGGCGAGGTCGAACTGGTAGAGTTGATCGAGGGCGCGCTCATTCACCTGCACCGTATCCCGCAACCCGGCGTAGCCGTAGGTCGCGGTGCGCACACGGTCAATGAAGTGATTGAGCCGCCCGGCGGCTTGATCCACCGGCGCGAGTTGGTCGAGACGGCGCGCGGCGAGCAGCGTTTGTTGCACGCGGGTCAGCCGCGCGTGCTGCTCAGCGTAATCCTGCGCGAGCATCCGCCGAAGCGCGCCATCGGCATCGCGCCGCTCCTCCTTCTCGTGGTAGCCGCGATAGCCGGGAATCCGGTCCAGCCTGCTTGGTCGGTGGGTCGGTGCGGATTGTGCGTAGCGCATACGAGCGTCAGTGTCAGTCATAACGTCCTCCGGTTGCGTCATATCATAACAGGCCCCTGCAGAAGATACGACCACCGGCACGCAGCGGTTCCACAACGAGGGGGAAAGGACTGAGGACTGAGGACTGAGCGTGATTCGCCGCCACGTATCAGTACGGCGACGGCAGGGAACGAGAGTGAGAAGCGAGCAATGACGGCAAGGGCGGAATTCTCAGCCCTCAGTCCTCAGTCCTTCCTGTGCCGCAGGCAATGTGATCGTGAATGTCGTGCCGCGGCCCGGTTCGCTCTCGAAGTCAATCGAGCCATACTGCAACTCGACGAGGCGCTTGGTGAGCGCGAGGCCGAGGCCCGTGCCGTTGTAGCGGCGCGAAAGCGAGCCGTCAATCTGCCGGAACGCCTCGAAGACCTTCGGCGCGTCCTCCGGGTGAATGCCGATGCCGGTGTCCGTGATGCGGATACGTACCTGATCGTCGTCTCCCTCTGCCACGATGGTGATGCTCCCGCCCTCGGGCGTGAACTTGTTCGCGTTCGAGAGGACGTTGAGGACGATCTGCCGGAACCGCGCCCGATCCGCGTAGATGCGTGGCGTCCCCGGAACGACGGTGACGGCGAGCGTCTGCTGATTGTTCAAGACGAGCGGGGCCATCAGGCGTTCGGCTTCCCGGAGTTCATCCGCGACCGCGAACGCGACCGGGCGCATCTCCATCTTGCCGGACTCAATCTTCGCGACATCGAGCACATCGTTAATGAGTGAGAGGAGATGTTGCGCGCTGGAGTGGATGTCCGACAGGCATTCGCGGCGTTCGTCGTCATTGATGACGATATCATCCGCCAGCAACTCCGAGAAGCCGATAATCGCGTTCAGCGGCGTGCGCAGTTCGTGGCTCATCGTGGCGAGGAACTCGCTCTTGTGCTGGTTCGCTGTTTCGAGGTCGCTGTTCAAGCGGCGCAACTCCGCCACCTGTGCCTGAATCTGCTCGTAGAGCCGCGCGTTTGCGACTGCGATTGACGTCTGCGCCGCGTATTGTTCGAGCCGTGCCTCGTCCCGCTCGGTGAAGATGTCCGTCTCGCTATGGACGAGATAGAGCGTCCCGATCACGGCGTCCGCGACGATCAGTGGCGTGCCGAGCAGGTTACGCATGCGCGGCGCGATCTGCGCGGGGGCGGCATGCCACCCCACTTGCCATGCGGGGTCGCCCCACACGTCGCCAATGCGGAATGTGCGGCGGGCCTTGATAATCTGCCCGTTGATGCTCTTACTCACGGGCATCCGCTCGCCTGTCCGTGGCGTATCGAAGCCAAAATCGCCGACGATGCGGAGCGTCTCGCCGTCCGGTTCGAGGAGGGTGACGTAGCCGGATTCGGCGGGGATGATCCGGCGGATCTCCGTCAGGACGCGGGGCAGGACGACCGCCGGATCGAGCGACGTGCTGACCGCCATGCCGATTTCATGCATCGTCTCCAGTTCGGAGTTGAGCGAGCGCAGTTCGTCCACCTGCCGCCGCACCTGCTCGAAGAGGCGCGCGTTCGCCACCGCCACCGCGACCTGGCTGCTGTATCGCACGATCCGGTCCACATCCTCGTCATGGTACATCGCGGGCTTCCCGTGGGCGAGGTAAATCGTGCCGATGCTCTGCCCGCCGATCCGAAGCGGCGCACAGAGGATGCTACGCAAATCGTCCGGCTGGACAGTGATACGGTGCGAGCGTGCCAGCCATTCGTCCGATTCCCAGAAATCGTCCACACAGACGGTTTCGCCCCGTGTATAGACGGTTCCGTTCAGGCTCTGATCAATCTGCATCTCGGTACCGAGGAGTGGTTCGATGACTGAGCCGGTACCCGCCTCGATGCGCAGCACGCCCCGTTCCGGCACATCGAGGCAGATCATCCCCTGCTGATAGGGTACAACGCGCGAGATTTCCGCCAGCACGCGGCGGAGGACGGCCGGGAGATCGAGCGTGCCGGTTGTGGCGAGCCCAACCTCCCGCAGCGTCTCCAGTTCGTCATTGAGCCGCTGCAACTGGCCGACCTGGTGCTGGCTGTGCGTGTAGAGATGCGCGTTGGCGACGGCGACGCCCATCACCGGTGTGAAGCGGAGCAAGCGTTCCAAGTCGGCGGCGGCATAGCCATCGCGCTGATCCCGCATGAGATAGAGAACGCCGACCGTGTCCTCCATCGCCCGCAGCGGCACCGCTATCACGGCACGTTCGTAAACCGGCATCTCATCGGGGTTATAGTAGGCAATTGCCAGCCATTCGTGCGCAGCGGCAACATTCGGCAATAACACCGGTTCATTCTCTCGGAAGACGCGGCCAATGATGCTGCGATCCACCGGCAATTCGGCTCCGTGCGCGTGAATAGTCCGCGTACCACGCTGAGAGACGACCGTCAGATGCGCCCTGTCCTGCGTCGGCAGCGCGACGAACGCCGCGTCATATGGGACGACCCGCGCGATCTCTTCGAGGATGCGGCTCAGAACATCGGCCAGCGTGAGTGAGCCGGCGAGCGTGATCGTTACTTCGTTGAGCGTCGCGAGTTCGGTCGCGCGGGCGGAAACCTCGCGATAGAGCAAGGCGTTTCCGATCGCGGCGGCGGCTTGCGTCGCCACGACCCGCAACCGATCCAGGTCCTGGTCGGTGTATGCATTCGGGACGTAACGTGCAAGGTAAATGGTGCCGATCGCCTGCTCGCGCGCGACGAGTGGCACGCAGAGCACCGCCCGGAGTTGGGGATCGCGCGTGGGCGGGATAAACGTCCGTGCCGTCTGGCGTGGATCGCGGACGTCCGCGACACGGAGCGGCTCGCAATGCTCGAACACCCACCCGTTCAGGCTCTCCTTCTTTGGGACGAGCTCGCCGAGTTTTGGACCACCTGGCGCGGAGATCGAGCGTGCAGCGACCACGCGTAGCGCCTCCGGCGTCTCGTCCAGCATCAGGAACGCCCGGTCATGCGGAATAAACGCGGCAATCGCGGCAAGGACGCGATTCACGACCTCATCAAAATCGAGTGAAGCCGCAACCGTTGCGCTGACCTCAGCGAGCGTGGCGAGTTCCGTCATGCGCTGCTGCATCTGCTCGTGCAGCTCGGCATTGCGGATGGCGACCGCGAGTTGATTGCTCACTGTCTCGGCGAGCGCAATCTCATCGGCGGTGAACGATCGTGCTGCTGTCGTCGAATCCAGTCCAAGCGTGCCGAACAGGTCGTCATCTACGATGATCGGCACGAATAAGGCGGATTTGACGTTGTTCGCGACGAGTATCGCCCGCTCATCTTCGGATACTCGCCGGTCGGTCTCCACGTCCGCGATGGCGAGCGCCTTTTTCTCCGCGCGCAGCCATCGGAGGGTATCGCTCGTATCGAGTGGGACGCGAATGTCGCGGCGGAACGCGCGCGGCGAGTGATCCGCGACGAGGCGCAATGCCCGGTCGTGGTAGTCCATTCGTCCGACCCCACCCTGGTCGAGCCGGAGGAGTTCAATCAGCGTATCGAGCGCATACTGGAAGATCGTCGGGAGGTCCTTCGTCGCGTTGACGCGCAGCGCGAGCGCGTTAATCGCGGTGAGCGCGGCGTTCGTCTCTTCGAGGCGCTGTTGCGCGAGAACGTGCGCGGTCGTCTCGATCGAACTGAGCATCACCGCATAGCAATGCCCGGCATTGTCATGCAGCGGGGTGATGTCGTAGGTCCAGTACGTGCGGCCGCGCGCGAAGCCGTCATACGCGTAATCCTGAACATGGAGCACACGACCGGTGCGCGCCACATCCTGTACGACCGCGTGGAATTGTGCGGCGGTACTCTCGTTGAACACGTCCTGGAACGTATAGCCGGTGAGATCGCGATCGAGCCATTCCGGGTCGAGGATATGCTTGACTTGCTCGTTGGCGAGCAGAATCCGTAGCGTGTCGGGCTCGATCACGACGATACCGACGGGCGCCGTCTTCAAGATCGTTGCGAGCAGTTCGTCCCGGACATCCGTCTGAACGCTCATTCCCTACCGCCCATCGTACTGTCGGACTCATGCGCGCTGTCAGATTGAGGTAGTAGAGTCCAACAATTGATTCGCCACAACAAGTACATCACTTGGTTGAACGTGATCGAGGCAGTTTCGTGACGGGCAGCCATGCGGTCTACCGAGCGTGTAGCCCGTGTAGAAGCATGGTGAACAGGGGACCGTGCTGCGAAGGACGACAACGTGCGCGCCAGGGGGAACATCCGGCACACCCGGATTGCATTCGACCGCCCCGTAGGGCGCCCACGCGCGATGGTTCGAGGGGCCAAAGATGACGATGGACCGCGCGCCGACCGCCGCCGCGAGATGGGCCATCCCATTGTCGCTGCCGATGAAGAGCGCCGCACCGGCATAGATCGCCGCCGAAACGGCGATGTCGGTTGTGCCGGTGAGATCGAGCGCGGATGTCGGGCCGAGATGCCGCAAGAGTACGTCCGCTGCGTCACGGGCGTGGCTGTCCCGCCCGCCGGTGATAACGAGCCGGTAGCCGTCCGCCGCGAGCGCCTGGCCAACCGTCGCCATCCGCACGGGCGACCACTGCCGCGCCGGGCCAAACGCACCGATACCGGGATGCAGCGCGATGTATGGCGCGCCCACGCCAACGATCGCCTGTGCCTCCGCCAATGCCTCTGCGGAAACCGCGACAGCGGGCCGCGGATCACTTGCGGTTGCACCGAGGAGGCCGACAACATCGAGCCAGTACGCCCATTCCGGCTTCGCGCCGAAGCCGTGATCGCGCGCGGTGTGGGTAAGGAAGTCGCCCCGTCCATTGTCCAGCCCCGCGCGGATTGGCGCGCCGCTCGCGAGGGCGAGCGCGCGGTATTTCGTCGCACCCCATGCGGTCGTCAGGTGATGAAAGAAGATGACGGCGTTGTAGTGGCGCGCGCGAAGTGTCCGACCGAACCGGGTAAGGTCCCGGATCGCGCGCGGGTTGGCGATACCGCGCGGCGAATCGTACGCCTCCTTCGCCAGTGTCAAGACTTCGTTGACAGATGGCTCGCGTTCCAGCACGACCCGCGCGCCGGGGGCGACGAGCGCGTCAATCCGTGCCTCGGGCAGCAGATCGCGCAGCGCGCGGAGGGCGGGTAACGTGCCGATCGCGTCGCCGATGTCGGCCAACTTCACGATGAGGATGCGACGAATCGTGTCAGTCACCCCGCCGCCCCTTCCAGCACGGCGAGCGTCTCCCGCGCGCATCGCTCCCAGGAGAAGTGTGCCGCCCGCGCCGGCCCGGCAAGTGCGAGCCAGGCACGGAGAGATTGGTCCGTGAGTACACGCACGAGCGCCGCGCCGAGTGCCGCGTCATCCAGCGGGTCTACAAGCAATCCCGCATCCCCGATGATCTCCGGTAGGCTCGTGGTGTCCGACGCGACGACCGGCACGCCGTAGGCTAACGCTTCCAGCGCGGGCATGCCGAACCCCTCATAGAGCGACGGAAGGGCGAAGGCATCCGCGCCGGTAAACAGCGCGGGCAAATCACCGTCCGCCACGTAGCCCGCGAAGTGGACGCGGTCCGTGAGCCCACATGCTGCCACCGCCGCGCCGATCGGCTCCGCAAGCCAGCCTATCCGCCCCGCGATCACCAGCCTGTGTGACAGCCCCGCGTCCACAACCTGCCGGAATGCCTGGATCAGCCGCTGGAGGTTTTTCCGAGGCTGCACGGTACCAAGAAAAAGGACATAGGGGCGATGAACCCCCAGTCGCTCCAATGTTGCCTGCACCGCATCGTCCGATGGTCGGACCGCTACCGGGCGAACGCCGTGATGGACGACGGTGATTTTCTCTTCCGGTAGATCGAGCATCGTCATCAGATCATCGCCTGTCGCGCCGGAAACCGCAATCACCCGCCGCGCCACGCGGACGCTCCACCGCGTGGACCAGTCGAGATAGCGGCGCGACGACACGGGATGTGCGTCTGGGAAATGCAGATAGCCAAGATCGTGGATCGTCACAACCGTCGCACGCGGATGGACAATCGGCACGACATGCGCCGGGACAAAAAGCACGTCCGGTCGGTGGCGCGCCATCGCCCACGAGAGCCGTAGATGCGTCCAGAGGCGCGGAAAGGTGATCGTCCGCCATTCCCAGCGCGGCGGCAACGGCAAGAGATCGTCCGGGGCCGGGCCGGGCGCATAGAGCCGCCAATGATGCGGCGTCTCCAGCGCCATCAGCGCGCGCAGGAGGAAGACGCTGTACTGCTCCGTCCCAGTACGATACGCGGGCAACGCCCGGCTCGCGTCCACGGCGATGGTTACTGGGCGCATGGCAGCGCGAGCAAGCGATCGGCGACGGCGAGGAGATCCGCCGCTTCGAGGATCGTCAGACAGGGCGGCGCGGGCGGGCGACTAAGGGAGAGATCGCCGCAGCCGAGGCAGGGGATGTCGCGCCGATCGGCGGTGATCGCGACGTGACGCGCCGCGTCGCCCCATGGCCCGTATTGCGCGACATCGGCCGGGCCGTAGAGATGGATCGTCGGCGTGCGAACGGCGACCGCGAGATGCAGCGAGCCGCAATCCGGCCCGAGGACGAGCGCCGCCCGCTCGTAGATCGCGCCGAGCGTCGGGAAATCGGTTTTCCCCGTGAGATCGAGGGCGGGATGGGTCATCGCGGTTGCCACATCGCCCGTCAGCGATTCATCACCGGGCGCGCCCGTCAGGATGATTGCCGCGCCGTATCGCGCCGCCAGCGCATCCGCGACCTGTGCCCATCGCTCCGGCAGCCACCGCTTGACGGGCGCGCCCGCGCTCGGGTTGATCGCGATCAGCGGCGTATCGAGGCCCCAGCCGTTCAGCAATGCCGCTGCCCTCGCGCGCGCCGCCTCGGGCACACGAAAGACCATCGGATGCGCCGTCATCAGCGTAGCGTCGTCGGGCGGCAAGGCGCGGGCCGGTTGCCTGGTGGCACGGGCGATCAGCGCTTCGACGAGCAGGAGATTTGCCCGCGCGGCGTGCATACGCGGAACGAACGGCAGCGACTGCGTGAGCGCGGGTCGGGTATCGGGATGGTCGAAGCCGAGGACGAGCGGGATGCGTGCAACGCCGGCTGTCCCGCCGCCCCACCAATGGTCAGGCCGGAGGATGAGAGCGGCGTCGTAGTGTCCATCCCTGAGATGCCGCGCCATGAACCATAAATCCACATATGGCCGCAGGGGATGGGGCTTTGGGCCGCGGGTGATGCCGGGGAAACAGTGCGCCTCGACCGCGATGCCTTCCGGCCCGCGATAGGCAACGGGGCAGGACGACGGATCCACATAGAGCGTGACGGCGATATCCGGCAGGGCCTCCCGCAGCCGGGCGAGCGCCGGGGTGAGCATCAGCAGATCGCCGAGATGATCGGGGCGGATGAGCACGACGCGCCGAATCGCTTCGAGCGGTGGCGGTTTCCACAATTGCACAAAGAGGCCGCCCGCCCGCATCATCCCACGGCGCGCGAGGTATTGGGGATTCAGGTTCACACGGTGGCTCCGATGAGTTGGTCAGCCGCGGCACGAACTGCCTCGACCGTCACAGATTCCATGCAGCGTATCGTACCGCAGGTGCAGGCGAGCCTGCCACGCCGGAAGCAGGGCGACCACGGCACGCGCCCGACGACCATCGTCCCCCGCCCGCCGTACAAGCCGTATTGCCGCGCATCCGTCGGACCGAAGATGCAGATCGTCGGCGTGCCCCCGGCGAGGGCGCAGTGCGTCGTCCCGGAATCGTTGCCGATGTAGAGCGTTGCGTGGTGCGCCACTGCCTGCACCATGGCGAAATCGAGCGCGCCCGTCAGGTCAGCCGATGGAGACCGCATCGTGGAGCGCACGGCACGCACGGCGTCGGCATCCGTTTCTGAGCCGACCAGCAGCACCGTGCCACCGTGCGCGGCCAACAAGCCGTCCGCGAGGGCGGCGAAGCGATCGGGTGGCCAGCGCTTCGGCGTTAGCGCCATACCGGGATTGACGCCGCCACCCGGATGGATCACCCAGAGCGGCCGCTGCCATCCTCGCTCCGCGATTATCGCCGCCGCCCGCGCGACGGCGTCGGCGGGCGGGCAGTATACCGTTCCCTGCCCCGGAATAGGCGGCGCTCCAATCGCTGTGCCGACGCGCCCGTACAGATCAGCCTCATGAATGCCGTGATCGTCGGGCGGGATGGCGACCCGATCCGTGTAGAGAAAGCCACGATTGCCGCTATCCAGCCCGACGCGGCGCGGAATGCCCGCCAACGCGACGAGCAAGCCGAGGAGCGGCGAGCGATCCGGCACGAGGGCGCAATCGAAATCCACGCCACGGAGCCGCCCCGCCCACTCACGGAGATCGCGCAGGCCGATGCGCGGCGGCACATCGAGCATCATATCCACATGCGGGTCATCCACGATTACGGGCGCGCACCATGTACTCGTCGCGAATGTCACATGGCTATCGGGATATGCCGCCTTGATTGCCGCAAGTAGCGGTGTCGTGAAGAGCACATCGCCCATGCAACACGGCTTGAGGACGAGAAGCCGTCGCGGTGCCGCCCAGCCCCCGCGCGGTGGCCGAATCAATGGCCAGCAGAGCAGGCCGAGGAGGTAGCAGACGGCACCGATCACCGCATCCCGCAACCGCTCCGACCACGCAATGTCAAGCGGCCAATGTTTCTTTGACGATAGTGATGTGCGTATGATCGTCGCCGTTTCTCCGTTATCGCATGTCTCCCCTTCCGGGCGCCCTCTGGGCAGGATGGGGAAGGGGCCGAGGGTTAGGGCGTCGGCGCGTCACCGACGGCAAAGATCAATTCGCCGCGCGCCGCGATTGTGCCATCCACGGTCGCGGTCGCTTGCCCCTTGCCGATACCGCGCCGCATTGCGTCCAGCGTGACGGCGAGCCGGAGCGTGTCGCCGGGGCGCACCTGCCGCTTGAAGCGCACGCCGTCAATGCCGGCGAAAAAGGCGAGTTTGCCCTTGAATTCGTCCATACTGAGGAGCGCGACCGCGCCAACCTGCGCCAGCGCCTCGACGATCAGCACGCCGGGCATCACTGCATACTGCGGGAAATGGCCAGGCACCCAGAAGGCATCCGCGCGGACATCCAGTTCACCGACCGCCGATTTGCCCTGTTCCAGTTCGACGATGCGATCCACGAGCAGGAAGGGCGCGCGATGGGGAATAATCGCCTCGATTGCCGTCCGGTCAAGCACGCTGCACCTCGGTCCCGATTATTTGTCCATTCCTCCCGACGTTTCATGCTCGCGCAGCGCCCGCCGCCGCGCAATCGCCTGCCGCAGCCGGATTTGTCGGACAGCGAAGACGACCAGTACCACGATGAGCACGATGATGACATAGAGATAAATCGAGACCACGGCGTATCAATCCTTATGAGGGGCCGCACATCCGGTGGTGGCGGGCTTTCGCCTGCCCTTCCTCATCCGTCCTCGCCCATCACGAGATGGCCGCCGCTTCGCGCGCGAACGAGCCGCGCCGGACGAGTTGCCGTCGTTGCTGCCCGACGCCGACGAGAACGATCTCCGCGCCCAACAGTTCCTCCAGCCGCTCGATGTATGCCCGTGCGTTCGCGGGCAGCTCGTCGGCGGTCGGGGCGTTGGCGGTATCCGTCTGCCAGCCCGGCCATTCCTCGTAGACCGGCTCGGCCCGCGCATATGCCTCCGCGAGTGTCGGGATCGTCTTCACCTCTTCGCCATTGATCCGGTACGCCGTGCAGACCTTGATCGTCTCAAACGCGCCGAGCACGCCGATGCCGGTAAGGGCGACGCGCGCGATGCCGTTGAGGCGCACGACATAGCGCGCCGCCACTGCATCGAACCAGCCGGTGCGTCGCGGTCGGCCAGTCGTCGTGCCGTATTCGCGCCCCCGCTCGCGAATCAGATCGCCGGTCGCGTTCGTCAGTTCGGTCGGCATCGGCCCCGCGCCGACGCGCGAGCAGTATGCTTTGAAGACGCCGAGAACCGTCGTCACCTGCCCCGGCGCGATGCCGGTGCCGAGGCAGGCGCCCGCCGCCGTCGGCGACGAAGAAGTCACAAATGGGTAGGTACCGAAATCGGGATCGAGCAAGGAGGCTTGTGCCCCCTCGACCAGTACATGCTTCCCGGCATCCAGCGCGTCCTGGATTAGCAATTCGGTCTGCGTCACATAGGGGCGGAGGCGCTCGCCGTACGCAAGCATCTCAGTAACGAGTGGCTCCAGCGCAACGGGCTCGGCGTGGAAGATCTTCACGAACTGGTCATTGCGGTACGGTAGAAGGAAGGCAAGGCGGCTGCGGAGCGCTTCTTCATCGAGCAGATCGGCGACCCGGACACCGGTGCGCGCCATCTTATCCATGTACGCCGGGCCAATACCGCGCCGTGTCGTGCCAATTGCCGCTTCGCCGCGCCGCTCCTCTTCGAGGGCGTCCAGCGTTGGGTGGTAGGGCATGACGAGATGTGCCTTGTCGGAGATAAAGAGGTGGGAGAGGTCAATGCCGTGCGCGGCGAGGGCATCCATTTCCTTGATCAACGTCTGCGGGCCGATCACCATGCCGTTGCCGAGCACGCAGGTCGTGCCGGGGGTGAAGATACCGGAGGGGATGAGATGGACGGCGAAGGAGCCCTGCTCGTTGATCACCGTATGACCGGCATTGGAGCCGCCCGTCGCTCGGGCGACGATGTCCACATCGCGCGCCAGTGTATCGGTGATCTGGCCCTTTCCCTCATCGCCCCACTGTCCGCCCAGCACAATCGTGACCGGCATCGTCGTACCCTCGTGTATCTTTCGGGCGTCGTGCCCCGCGCGTCATTTCGCTTCGTGGGGATGGTTACCCGCACGAGTGTAGCCCATTGAAGGGGATGCCGCAAACTGCCGGTGTGCTATCATTTGCACGACGGAGGTGATTGCGGAGGAACATTTTGGACCGCAAGACGCGGGAACTTTACGCTCGTGTTCTTGAGCAGGCTGTGTTGATGACGCTTGAAGGTACGATTCAGTCATCAATACATAGCAAACAACGGAGCGCGTTGCGAGACATCGCCCTCACGGATGCTGAGGCGACCATTCTCGGCAAGGACGCAAAGGTCATTAATCACGATCCCAATCATCCCGAAGGTGTAACCTATGAAATCGCGGGCAGGAGAGCAAATGGCGATGAGATTCACGTCATCATCGCTTTCGATTCCACAGATCTCAGTGAAGCGACTACAATGACCGTCGTAACGGTGATGTATCCCTAAAGGTGATTGGCATGAGTTCAAAAAGAATTCTTTGGGCGACAAACCTGCCAGACGGCACACCACTCCTTGTGAAGGGTGTCCTCGCTGATGTAGACGACGAAACGCATCATATAACGATCAGCAAACGCGCCATCGAAATCGTCGAAGAGGTGTTGGTACAACAACCGGCACCAACTGAGACATTTGTCGTTCCGGGAATTGACCTCGCCCACGAGGTTTATCGGCTCGTTCAAGCGAAGCATGAAGCCGGCATTGCCGTACGCGACTCATTGCCACCGCCCACGCCGGAAAAAGACGATGAACAGCAACAATTGCCTGCGCCGGGGGCGGAAGAAATTGTCGACCAAACGCTACTGCGCCTGCACCGTCAGGCGGCGCGTTTCGGGTATCTTCTTGGGGAGCATCCGTCAACGGTTTCACTCTCGGACTTGCGGAGGAGCCCGCTTGGTCGTGATCTTATCTTCCTCAGCCGGGTTGCGGAGGGAGAAGAGCATGTGGATCCAGAGAAGGTTTTTCGCACAGTTAGCGCTCTCCTCGATCTACTTTTCGGAACCCTTAGTAAAGAACCGTATCAAGTACCACGCACATTCTGGGAGGAGCCGCTTGGGCAGATGCTTTCGCAAGCGAAATTTCGCGCCGTCAATGCGGATGAGTTGCTCACCATCGGCCATGCGGCACAACGGCTTGGCGTTACGCGACCGACAATTTACCGCTGGATGGGCGATGGCACGCTCGACTATGTCCATGATACGGCGAATAGTCGCGTGTACGTGCGTCGCCAGGATGTCGAACAGTTGCAAGAAAGCCACATGGTTCAGGCCAAGGTCGGAACGTCGCATGACATGCCCGACTTAGCCCAAATTGACTAAAATCCACCGCTCTTACCACATTTTGGGGGCTTTGCCGTGCTGCTCGCGATAGACCTCTCGAACACGAATACGAAATTCGGACTCTACGCCGACGACGCGGTCGAGGACGCGCGCCCGCTGCATATCTGGCGCATCGCGACGGAGGGCGGGCGGACGGCAGACGAATGGTGGGTACAGTTATCAACGCTGTTGCGGGCCGCCGGGCACGCGCCGTCCGATGTCTCGGCGGTCGCCATCTCGTCTGTCGTGCCGCAGGTGCTGGTGCAACTGCGTGACCTTTGCGCGCGATACCTGCATGTGACGCCGCTCGTCGCGGGGCCGGGCGTGAAGATGGGCGTCGGCGTGCAGATTGACCGTCCGACCGAGGCGGGTGCGGACCTCGTCATGAACTGTCTGGCAGCCCACCAGCGTTACGGCGGCCCGGCAATCGTCATCGGCTTCGGGACGGCGACGACCTTCAGTTGCGTCAGCGGAGAGGGCGCCTACGTCGGCACGGCGATTGCGCCGGGTTTGGCGCTCTCGCTGGAAACGCTGGCGGGGAGGGCGGCGCAACTCTACAGCATCGAACTGAAAGCGCCGGATCATGCCATCGGCACGAACACCGTGGATTCGATGCGCTCCGGTGTCGTGTTCGGCTATGTCGGTCTGGTCGAGGGTTTGGTCGCGCGGATGACGCGGGAATTGGGCGGCACGCCGCATGTCGTGGCGACGGGTTTCCTTGCCAACATCATCGCGGCAGAGACGGCCGCTATCGGCACGGTGGATGACGATCTGACGCTCTATGGCATTTATCTGATGCACCGACTGAACACGACGCGCTGATACAGCCTATTGATATGATTCTGTTAAAGAGCCTCTTTGAGCGGCGCGCGCAGCCGCGTCACCTCATCAACCAGCGGGATAATCCGCTGCCAGCCGTCCGGGTCGCGCCGCCGCGCTGCCCGATCATCGAGCGCGCGGTAGTCGGCCAATGCGTCTTCGGTCACACGGAGCGCAAGGAAGCACGCCTGCCCTTCCGGCTGCTCCCAGTAGGAAATCAGCGCGTCTCGCGCTTCGATCAGTTGCTGTTCGATGCGGTCGAGGTCGTCCATAAGTTAACCCCCGGCCCCTTCCCGACAAGGGGTAGGTCAATCCAGGAATTCCAATCGGTGCGTGCCGATGCCCCTGGCGATTGCTTCCGCGAGTAGCAGGGCGTGTGCCGCATCGTTGAGATCGAGCATTTCGACGGGCGAGTGCGAGTAGCGGCGTGGCAGGTTGATGACGCCTGTCGGGATGCCCTCGCGGACGAGGTGCATCGTCGCGGCGTCCGTGTTCGCACCGGCGAGCACGACGGGCTGCACGGGGATGCCCGCCGATTCCGCCGTGTCAAGCATCAGGCGGACCATCTGAGGAGGCATGTGGTGGCCCCCACCTCCCCCACCCCCTGCCATCAGGCGGATGACCGGGCCCGCACCGATCTTCACGTTCGCGTCCTGCGTGAGGCGCATTTCCGGCGTATCGCCGGAGGGCATCGTGTCCATCACGATGATGTAATCGGGATTGAGGCGGTAGGCGAGGACTTGCGCGCCCCGCAGGCCGACTTCCTCCTGCACCGCGACGGCGCAGGTGAGCGTGCCGCCGAGCGTCGTGCCGTGCAGCCGTTCGAGCAGTTGGAGGAGGATCGCGCAGGAGATGCGATTGTCCACCGCCTTGCCGTAGACGCGGTCGCCGTTCGTCAATGCGGAGAGCGGCGCGTCGTAGGTGATCGGTGTGCCCGTACGAATGCCGAGCGCGGCGACTTCCGCCGCCGTGTCGTAGCCGACATCAATATAGAGGTCGCGGATCGGGGGCACGGTACGCTGCTCGTCCGGCCGTTGGAGGTGGCCCGCCTTGACGCCGACGATCCCCGGCACGCCACCGACGCGCACCTTCCGGGCAACGAGCAGCGTCTCGATCACGCCGCCGTTCTTCGCGAAGCGGATCTTGCCGTCCGGCTCGATTGCCGTGACAAGGCCGCCGATCTCGTCTGAATGCGCGGAGATAAGGAGGTGCGGCCCGTCGGCGCCGCGCTTCGTTGCGATGACGTTCCCCATCCGGTCCACCGTCACCTCGTCCGCCAGTGGCGCGAACCGCTCGCGCAGCCAGTACACGACGGCCATCTCCTGACCCGCCACGCCATCGAGCGCGGTCAGTTCGCGCAAGGTCTCCTTCAATTGCCCCTTGATTGGCCCCAAATCGGTACTCGGCACTGATTTCCCCTCCCTCTTTCAACGCATCCAATCGGGCAAGCATACCCGAAAATTGACAACATGCCGTGACGGGATGATACTCCTCGGTACCGTATGAAGGCCGTCGGGCCACCATGATTGCCCGACTGACACTCAGATCGTCGTATCACACATGCGACTCCTATTCGCCACAAGCACGTTGGACCCGTTGGCATCCCGCCGCGCCCCGCGCGGTGTACTGCTCACCGGCCGTGGGGCCGGTGTGATGGAATCGTATGGCGGCGTGATGCCGCCCCGGTACAGGTGGAGGTATCCGCGATGAAACAGTATCCCCCCGAGCGGCTTCGCAACGTCGTCCTGCTTTCGCATGGTGGCGCGGGCAAGACATCGTTGGCGGAAGCGATGCTGTTTACCGCGAAGGCGACAACGCGCCTCGGCCGCGTCGAGGAGGGCAATACGGTCTCGGACTGGGACCCGGACGAGATCAAGCGGCATATCTCGGTCAGCACATCGGTGCTGCCACTCGAATGGCGTGACCACAAGATCAACGTTCTCGATGCGCCCGGCTACGCGGACTTCGTCGGCGAGATCAAATCCGCCCTGCGTGCCGCGGACGCCGCCGTCATTGTGCTTTGCGCCGCCTCCGGCGTGGAGGTTGGCAGCGAGCAAATCTGGACGTACACAGACGAGGCGCGACTCCCACGCCTCGTTTTCATGAACAAATTGGATCGCGAGAACGCGAACTTCGGCCGCACCCTCCAGCAGGCGCGGGAGAGTTGGGGCAACGCCGTCATCCCCCTCCATCTGCCGATCGGCAGTGAGGCATCGTTCTCCGGCCATGTAGACCTGCTCAGCCGCACCGCCTACAAGACGACTGGCAAGAATGACGGCAGCACGGAGACAACGAGCATCCCCGGCGACATGACAGACGCCATCGAGGAAGCGCGGCAGGCGCTCGTTGAGAAGATCGCCGAGACGGACGATGACCTGATCGAACGCTTCCTCAGCGATGAAGAGATCAGCGAGGCCGAACTGACGGCGGCGCTCCGCAAGGCAGTCGCGGCGGGCGATATCGTGCCCGTGCTTGTCGGCGCGTGCCACAAGACGGCGGGTACGAGCGCGCTCCTCGACGCGATCGTTGCTATCCTGCCCGGCGCGGACATGGCGCAGGTTGCCGCGCAGACGCCGGACGGCAAGACCGCGACGCTCAAATCCAGCGCGGCTGAACCGGCCGTCGCGCTCGTCTTCAAGACAATGGCGGACCCGTACGTCGGCAAGTTAACCTACTTCCGCGTCTATAGCGGCACGATCCGCACAAATACGAATCTGCTCGACGCCAACCGCAACAAACCCGAGCATATCGGCAGCCTCTACATAATGCGCGGCAAGGAGCAAACGGCGGTCGGTGAGGTCGGCCCCGGCGACATCGGCGCGGTGACGAAACTGGCCGAAGCGGCGACCGGCGATACGCTCTGCGCGCCGGAGCGGCCGGTCGTCCTCGACGGCGTGCAGTTCCCGAACCCATCGTACACCGTCGCCGTGCGCCCGAAGAGCAAGGGCGACCTCGATAAATTGGGCACGAGCCTCCATCGTCTGATCGAGGAGGACCCAACGATTCACATTGCCCGCGACCCTGTGACGGGCGACACGCTCGTTTCCGGCATGGGTGACTCGCACGTCCAGATCGCGACGGAGCGGATGGCGCGCAAGTTCGGCGTCAATGTGGACCTCGACATGCCCGTCGTGCCGTATCGCGAGACGGTGCAGGGCACCGCACAGGTCACCTCCCGCCACAAGAAGCAGACGGGCGGGCACGGCCAGTTCGCGGAGGTCGTCCTGATCGTCGAGCCGACGACGGAGAACGATTTCGAGTTCAAGGACACGGTCGTCGGCGGTAATGTGCCGAAGAACTTCATCCCGGCGGTCGAGAAGGGCATCCGCGAGTCCCTGCATGAGGGCTTCCTCGCCGGCTTCCCAGTAACAAACGTCCGCGTAACGCTGACGGACGGCAAATACCATCCGGTAGACTCCTCGGAAATGGCGTTCAAGATCGCCGGGTCGCAGGGGTTCAAGGAGGCAGCGCAGAAAGCGCGCCCCACGCTCCTTGAACCGGTCTATCACATGGAGATCACCGTCCCGGACTCCTACACCGGCGACATCATGAGCGACCTGAACAGCAAGCGCGGCCGCGTCCACGGCATGAATCCCGGTCGTGGCTTCACGACGATCGAGGCGGACGCGCCGCTCGCCGAGGTGCAGCGCTACGCCACCGATCTCCGCTCGATGACCCAAGGGCGCGGCACCTTCTCGATGCGCTTCGACCGCTATGAAACCGTTCCCGCGCACCTGCAAGAGACGATCATCAAGGAGTCCCACGCCCGGCACGCGGCCGCCGGGCATTAGAGGCGAAGGACCGGAGCGGGCGATTCGCGATCCGCCCCTCCATCAGGATCACTCCCCTCTCCTTTGCCCTGGCAAAGGAGAGGGGCCGGGGGGTGAGGTTGATTACACCCGAACAGGAGCGCGAACTGATCGCCGTCGCGACCGACGCGCGGACACGGGCCTACGTGCCGTACTCGCATTACGCGGTCGGTGCGGCAATCCTGACGGCGGATGGGCAGGTACACGGGGGCTGCAACATCGAGAACGCCTCCTATGGCCTCACCTCTTGCGCCGAGCGGAACGCGATCTTCGCCCTCGTCGGCAAGTCCACCGATCCGAATGCGCGCCGCGTCCGAGTCGTCGCCGTTGTTACGGCAGGGAACGACCCCGCGACGCCCTGCGGCGCCTGCCGCCAGGTGATCCGTGAGTTCGGCAAGGATGCCGACATCCTCATCGCGAACACCGATGGCAGCGTCTTCCTCCGCACGACGCTGGACGCCTTGCTCCCCCATTCCTTCGGCCCCGAACAACTGGAATCGCCGAACGACAACATGGGGCAATGACAGAAGTGGCCTGATCAGCGAGGGAATGCCACCTACGCCGGTGCGTTACAACGGTCACGAGTCACGCGCCCTACCCAAAACTGAAAGGGAATGCCAATGTCGTTCACTGATGCCCAGCGCACCTTCCTTGCCGCGCCCCGCTACGGCACCGTCGCGACGATCCGTGCGGACGGCACGCCGTCCCTCTTCACCGTCTGGTACGACCTCGATGGCGACGATATCTGGTTCGTCACCCGGCAGGATATGGCGAAGATTCATCACATCGAGCGTGATCCGCGCGTTGCGTTCCATGTCGTGGACCCGTCCGGCTTCCCCTACGTCGCCGTCAATGGCACCGCGACGATCAGTATTGATGACGACTATCGCAAGCGGCTTCACATGGCAACGCGCTATCGTGGCCCCGAGGGCGGCAAACGGTATCTTGTCGAGAACCCGCTCCCGAAACCGCCCGCCGTCATCCGTATCACGGTCGAGCGCGTCAGTGGTATGGATGGATAATGTGCGCGATACCGGGAGCGTCGAGGGGCGCATCGTCGGCCTGCTCACTGCGCACGGTGTTCGCTTTCGCGTCCACGAGCATCCGGTGTCACGGACGGTCGAGGACGCCAAAGCACGACTTCCCTTCCCGCTTGAGCAACTCCTGAAGACCGTCGTCTTCCGCGTGAAGAATGGCACATGGCTCCTGGTGGCCTGCAAGGGTCAGGACCGCGTGGACTACCGAAAACTGGCGGAGGCCGCGGGCGCGCGGCGCGCGGACATCGTGCAGCCCGCGCCAGATGAGGTCGAGGCGGCGCTCGGCTACGTCATCGGTGGCGTTGCTCCCTTTCCGCCGAACGCGGAGACGCGGACAATCGTGGATGCAGGCGCGGCGGCGACGATGGAGACCGTCTATTGCGGCATTGGCCGCAATGACCGGACGCTGGAAGTCGGGATTGCGGATGTGATCGCTGTGTCTGGCGCGCTCGTTGCGCCAATTGTGCAGGAGGCATAGAGCCTTCATATGCCCGACGAACGCCTCACCAGACTCGCAAAAGAAATGTACATCAGCCTGACGACCTTCCGGCGTGACGGTCGCGCCGTCGCGACCGCGCTCTGGTTTGTGCTGGACGGCGATCAGATTCTTATCTGGACAAGCCCGAACTCTGGCAAGGCCAAGAGGATTCGGAACAACCCGACAGTGACTGTTGCGCCATGCACGCGGACTGGCAAGCCAACCGGGCCGGCCTTCGATGCGACCGCGCGCTTCTTGCTGGAAGCCGACTTCCCGCAGGCGATGCGACGGTTGAACACAAAATATGGCTTCACGAAGCGGCTGATTGACGCGCTCGGCTGGTTCAATCGCACGGTGCGGCGCAAGCCGCCCGGCGGGAGTGTCTTCCTCGCCATTACCCCTGTTTGATCGCAGTCAGGTGCAGCCCCGTCGCCCACGGATTGCGCGTGAGGAGCGTGTCTTCCCAGTAGGAGAGCCGCCACGTCGGGAAGAAGACGACGCGCTGCACCGCCTTCGTTACTGTCGCCGTTCGTCCAACCGGCTTGCGACGCAACCGCTCCCGCCCCCAGTAATCCACGATGTCGTGGACCTGGCCGAGCAGATGGAACGAATACGACAGATCGCTCGGTTCCATCCCATGCGCGCGGAATGTCGTGGTGACGCTCTCGGTCGTCAGTCGTTGGATATGTCCGACATGATCGTGCTTCCACTGATGGATCGGGATGCGTTTGCTGCCGGTCAGCGCCCGGAAGAGTGTTTTCGGTTGCGCTTCGAGCGGGATGAAGCCGTGGAATAGCCCGCCCGGTTTGAGGGTACGCGCGATCTCCGCGACGCACCGACCCACATCCGGCACATGCTCAAGGAGGTCGAAAAGTAGGACAATGTCGTACGAGCCGTCTGTCGCCGGGACATGTGCCGCATCCGCGACGAGGTACGCGCCGCCGTTTCCCGCTCGCGCCGCTTCCCGGATCGCGCTCACACTCAGGTCCGCCCCAACCAAAGTTAAGTCCGGCCGCTCCCGCGCGATCGCCCGATTATGCCGCCCTGCACCGCAACCAAGGAGCAGGCACGACCCGGTATACCCGGTGATCGCCTCGAATGCGCGGCGCAACCGTAGCCCGCCAATCGTCCGCTCTGTCGGAGAGATCCCGCCTCGCCCCTGAATCGTCGTCGCGTCTTCGTAATCAAAATTCAGGACTGAAGAGGGCGGTTCGCGAACCGCCCCTCCCTCGCTCGCCGCCTGCTTGCCCCTCATTGCTCGTTGCTCTCACTTCGTGCAGCCTTCAGGCGATCGAGGAGTTCCACGAGATCGGCGGCGACGAAAGTCGGTTCGATGCCCGTCGTGACGATCTCCTGCCGCTGCGAGACGCCGGTGAGGACGAGGACGGTGCGCGCGCCGATCCGGTTCGCGCCGAGGATGTCGGTGTCGAGGCGGTCCCCGACCATCAGGACTTCATGCGGGAGCAAGCCGAGGCGCTGGCAGGCGAGTTCGAACATGTATTTTTCCGGCTTGCCGATCACCGTCGGCTGAACATCGGTAGAGGCGACGAGCGCGGCAATCATCGCACCGCATCCCGGTACCAAACCCTCTTCAGTTGGCAACGTCGTGTCCGGATTCGTCGCGATAAAGGCGGCCCCTGCGCGAATGGCGAGGCAGGCGCGCTTGATGTCATCGTAGCCGAAATGGAGGTCGGTGCCGACCACCTGCACCTGCGGACGGCGGTCGTCCCGCGTGAAGCCGCCCTCATCGTAGAGTACTTCGATCAGCGCCTGCATGCCGACCGCGCCGACGGTCACATCCGCCGGATAATTGGC
Source organism: uncultured Thermomicrobia bacterium (assembly GCA_937968015.1). Taxonomy (GTDB): domain Bacteria; phylum Chloroflexota; class Chloroflexia; order Thermomicrobiales; family JALYUS01; genus JALYUS01. The sequence goes on along the minus strand of CALBSO010000109.1, from coordinate 2,245 downwards.
GCGTAGATAATCGCGCACGGCGATGCCGGAGGTGACGATCGTCTCCCTCGGCACCGTCACGCCGTGGCCCGCCAGCCGCTCGACATACATTTGCGCCGTGCTCATCGAGTTGTTCGTTGCAAGCAGATACGGAACGTTCTCCGCCTGCATCCAGTCGAAGATTTCATTGAGGCCAGGGAGCGCTTCCTTACCGCGCCAGAGGACGCCATCCATATCGAAAACGAGGGCGCGGATCTCCTTCAACCACGCGAGGGCGTCGCTCACCGGGAGCCTCCTAGACGGACGAAATAGGGTTCGGGCGGCGCGCCGAGGATGACCCGCGCGGCATCAACGATGTCGGAGAGGATAGCCGAGGCGGTCGGTCGTGGACCCGCGCCCTGCCCGACGAGCAGCACCGGGCCGACGCGGTCGCCGGTCAGTTCGATGGCGTTGTAGTTCGCGCTCGTCGAACCAAGCGGGCTGCCCGCTGCCACACGCGCCGGTGCGACGGAGAGTGACGCCTTTCCATCCGTGTACGATCCCTGGGCGAGCAGTTTGATCACTTTGCCGGAGCCACGCGCCTCCGCGATCTGCTCTGCCGACACGCCAGTGATGCCGGTGCGCGCGACACTGTCCGGCGAAACGGCGAGACCGAAACAGGCTTGCGCGAGCACACACGCTTTGTAGGTCGCGTCGAAGCCCTCGACATCGGCGGTCGGATCGGGTTCGGCATAACCGAGGCGTTGCGCTTCCGCGAGGGCATCGGTGTATCTTGTCCCCTGCTCCGCCATCGCGCTGAGGATGAAGTTCGTCGTACCATTCACGATGCCCCGGAAGGCGGTGATCGTGTTCGCCGCCTGCACCTGCCGGAGCGCGGCGAAGAGCGGGATGCCGCCGCCGACCGAGGCTTCGCAGAGGAGCGGGACGCGCCGCGCCGCCGCCAGCGGGAAGAGCGCGCCGCCGTGCTTCGCGAGAGTCTCCTTGTTCGCCGTGACGACAGGCTTCCCAGCCCGCAGCGCGCGCGCGATCAGGGTATGGGCCGGTTCCTCGCCGCCGAGTACCTCGACGACGATCTGGACGGCGGGATCGTCAATCACCATCGCGCTATCGGTCTGGATGAGATCGGGCGAGAGATCGGCGCGCGCGGCGCGCTCCGGCCCGCGCTCGAAGATCGCCGCGACCCGCACCGCGCGCCCGAGCCGGTGCATGACGTGCTGCTCCTGCTCCGCGATGGCCCGCGCGACCGCCGCGCCGACCGTCCCCAACCCCAACAACCCGACGCCAATCGGCGCAACGCTCACCCGGCATCCTCCTCCTGTGCGGCGACCATCGTCGCGCCGCAGGATACCATACCGCGCGTCGGCATTGTGCATCATGTGGTAGTGCGGACTTAGGAACAATCAGAACCTTATAGTGGCAGGCTTCCAGTCTGCCACCATCCAGCAATTACGTCCCGTTCGCAGACAGGAGTCTACGCGACTCATGCACTAAGGCGCGTCTAACGAATCGCTTTTTCTTCTACAGAGTACTTATATTCTTTAACTATGAATAATTGTCGTTATTTGGGCATAGTTTGCTTATCGGATGTACTCCCTCTAAAGTAGAAACAGTATAGCGACCGAGCGAACAAAGAAGAAGGATGTGATGGACGAGGATCGCGTAGTCGATGTTACGAGTCCCAGCCGTAGAGACATCGAATTCCTCGTCGTGCTGCGTACTGAGTTTCGCCATGGCATGCAAAACGATCTTATTCCAGGGGGAATGGAAAAACTGCTAAGACTTTACTCGATGATCCCCACAACGATTACTGAACCACTGAGAAACTATAGATCGCTGTCAGTCGACGATCGCGAACAAAGACTGATAGAAGCCGGTGAAAAGATGAAGCGGGTAGTAATGGCAGTACCGGGTACAAGCCCGCGCTTTTTGTCTAGCAAGGTTCGGTGCCTCGAAGGGTGGCTCAAGAGTCATCATGACCTGGCCAGGATCGAGCGGGAACTGGAGCGCGAGAAAGATCGGACGTTTCTCCCAACAGGCGACGAGTCCCTAGGAGGTTATCGACCGTATTCTACGAACCAAGGAGAGGGCATCGGAATGACAACAACTCAGTTGCGGAGGGAGGAAATCCAACAGATTCAAGATGGACTTAGAGCGTCTCTGGATAATACTCCATGGTTCTAAAAATATATCGCTCTCACTTTCCAAATACCTATAGGACTTACGCAGTTGGTGGTAGGCAATACCACGGACGGGCGAGATAGGAACG
>CALBSO010000108.1 GCA_937968015.1 uncultured Thermomicrobia bacterium | reverse complement strand
CGCACTGATTCCAGCCCTGGAACCAGTGCGACATTGGTTCGAGGAAGGTAGCGGACGCAATCGCCTCCGGCTTCGCTGTGGGTGCAACGGTCGGCGTCGCGGGAGTGATCGTTGGGGAAGATGTCGCGGTCGAGACCGTCGCGCTCGTGGAAACGGCAGCCACTTGAGCGACCGTGGTTGGCGTGATGGTGGCAGACGGGGCGGGCGTCGGCGCGGAAGTCGCGGATGGCTCGGGCGTTGGCGATGCAGGGACGGCCACTGCGTCCGAAACGGGACCCGCTGGTTGTTGACCGAGCGAGAGGACGACGCCCGCCGGTGTCGCGGTTGGCGCTGGCCGGCTCAGGTATGGGATGTGGCCGCGCACGCGCGCTGATTGCAACCCGATCGCGGCAACGATCAGGCCGAGAAGAATGAACGACGTTGCAACGCCAAACCAGCGATTCGCGCGGCGGGGCGGGTGGTTCATGATATGTCCCCTTCATGGCGCACGCATATGCCCGTCTGGAAGATGCGCCTATCATACACATTCTGTCAAGTTAGGGCGAATTGCCAATGCCAACGAGGTGTGTGGCGCAGGTGGTTATGTCGTCAGATCACCCGCGTTATCGCGCCACCACGACGCGACGTGATCCGCCCGCGCGATCCAGACATCGCCGAGGTCAATCAGGTATTCGAGCATGCGGGCAAGCACCCGGCTCGGCGCGGGCCGCCCCATCATGTGCGGATGGAGGGTGAAACAGGCCAGGCCGCTTTGCAATGGGCTGTTCAACAGTCCCGCCTCCGAATCAGCGCATTTCCGGGATCATCGCGCCATGTGTGGCGAAGAGATCGTCTACAAGCGACCATATCTCATCAAGCGTCAGTTCCGCTGCCAGATGCGGGTCGAGCATCGCGGCATGATAGACGTGATCCCGCTTCCCTTCCAGCGCCGCGGCAATCGTCACTTCCTGCACATTGATATTCGTGCGCATCAGCGCGGCGAGATGCACCGGCAGGTCGCCGATCACGGTCGGCTGAATACCGCTCGCGTCCACAAGGCAGGGCACCTCGACAGTGCAGCCGTCCGGCAGATTCGTAATCAGGCGGTCATTGCGCACATTGCCGTAGATGACGGCAGGGATGTTGGTCTCCTTCGCGCGGATGATCTGGGCGCAATACTCGCTTGTCTGCCGCACCGGCAGTGGACGGTCGCTGTTCGTCAGTTCGTCGCGCATCGCTTTCCAGCGCGCATTCTGGTTCTCGCAGCGCGTGAGATACTCATCGAGCGGGATATGGAATCGCTCGATCAGTTCGGGGCGATCGCGTTTGATGAAGTACGGCACGTACTCCGCGAAATGCTCGCTCGATTCGGTGACGAAATAGCCGAGCCGCCGGAAGATTTCGAACCGGACGGCATCGTGCATCCGCAATTGCGCGCTGTCCGGTCGCTCCACGTCATCGGGAGTTGGCAATGAGGGATAGGCATCTGGCTTGCCAAACCGTTCGCGCAGCATCGGATACGCATCCTCGCCATTGGCGCGCAGTTCGAGATAGAAGGCCATGTGATTGATCCCGGCGCAGCGATACTCCATCGCCTCGGGCGGCACGCCGAGGTAGCGCGCCAGTTGCGCCGCTGTCCCCTGCACGCTATGACAGAGCCCGACCGTCCGAATCCGCGTCGCGCGCTGCACGGCGCCCGTCACCATCGCCATCGGATTGACATAGTTGAGAAAGAGGGCATCCGGGCAGACCGCTTCCATGTCACGGCAGATGTCGAGCACGACCGGGATCGTCCGTAGCGCGCGGAAGATGCCACCGATGCCGAGCGTATCCGCGATCGTCTGCCGAAGGCCGTATCGCTTCGGTATCTCGAAATCAATCACCGTGCTTGGCCGGTAGCCGCCGACCTGGATCATGTTGACGGCGTAGTTCGCGCCATCGAGCGCGGTGTGCCGATCGGTCGTCGCGGTGATGCACGGCTTCGCCCCGACCGCCTCCGCTACCCGTTGCGCGACGATTTCCGCGACGCGCAATCGCTGGGGATCAATGTCCATCAGCGCGATCTGACTGTCGCGCAGTTCCGGGTGCGAGAGGATATCGCCGAGCAGATTCTTCGCGAAGACGACACTCCCCGCACCGATCATCGTGATCTTCGTCACGTTGCCTCCAGAGTCGGCAGCTGGCAGTGGTTCGGGTTCCCTTCTGCCGACTGCTGACCGCAGACTTACCCGTACCGCACCTGCGGTGCGGCGACTTGCGGTATGGCGTTCATGATGTCGTCGAGCGTTGTGCTCTGCTTGACGATCGCCGCGAAGGGCTCCGCGTTCGATTCCGGCACCCACCAGACGCGGCCACGGTAATGGACGCGTACACCTCCGGCATCGAGGTAGATATGGAGACCGATTTGCCGCTCCAGCAAGGACGCGACCGCCTCTTCGCCGCCGATCATCTTCACGAAGCGGCTATACATCCGCTTGCCCATCTCCATCAGCATGAGGGGGTTGACGAGTGACTCCGGCTGCTGAACCGTCGCCGGATCAACCGCGTTGGCGATGCCCCCCGTCATCTTCACCGGGGTGCCGATCGCCGGGCCGTTGCCAGGTTGATCCGCCCGCGTCCGGCCAAGCGAATGATCCTCGTTGAAGACGCGGGTCCGGCCGCGCAGTTCTGTCGGGTCGCTACTCATGCTTCGCCTCCAGGTAGAGAGTCATCAGTCGGCAGAAGGCCGGCGCGTTGGCCCAACCTCGTGCGTATATCGCGCCAAGTATAGCAAAGCCACAGCGTCGTATACGTCGTGGCTGCGGACTATCTTCCACTGACTGCCGGCTGGTTACTGATTCGGGCGCGCGATGACGACCAAACGATGGTCGTCCACACCATAGGGCCAGCAGGTTATGAGCGTCAGGCGTTCGTCGCCGGTCGTACCGATGAATTTGGCGTTCTCGATACGCTTCTCAAGTGGCTGGCCGACTTCGGGTAGAAGCAGGATTTCGTCCACATGATACTTAATCAGGCGGTCGCCCGCCTGGACATCCACCTCGTCGCCCTTCTTCAGTTTATAGAGATTCTTGAAGACCTCGCCCTGCCAGTCGTCGTGCCCGGAGAGGACGACATTCTCGCCTTCGCCGGGGTTCGCGCTGGAAAAGTGATGGCCGACAGCGTACGGAGCGACATCCCAGATGTATGCTTGTTGGCCCTCAATCTCTATTGGTGAGACACCGACATCAATCACTTCGGAGTTCACCTTAATCGCCGGAATCGTCAGATGGGTCGGGCCAGGCATTTTCGGTTTTGGCGTCGGTGAGGCGGCATCGGAGGACGTCGGTACGGGAGTCGCCACCGGCGCTGGTACGGCCGCGAGGATCGTCCGGTCTCTGCCATCGGATGTTGTGGCGACAGGTTGCGCCGCCCGCGTACCGGCATTCGCGGTCGGCGTCGTTGCGCTGTCCGGCACGAGCGCGCCAGAAACGGTGGATGGAAAGGGCGTTGCCGGAGAGAGCGACGCCGATGTCGAACGCACGGTCGGCGTCGTCACCCGACTGAGAAAGGCTTGCGTCTCGGCGTCGTACTGGTGCCGGTTCCACGCGGTGATGCCGACTGTCAGGAGGATCGTCAGGATGCCCGCGGCGATGAGCAATGTACCGACGAGTTGGCTGATCCTCCGGCGTGCGGGCACGGGCAATTCGTCACCGTCGTCGGCGACTGTCGTCGCGACGGCGGGAGGTACGGCATTGCCGCCTTCCGTGGTCGGTCCCTCCGTCTGCGCCTCAACGGGTTTCGCAACATTGTGCTCGGTGATCTTCTCGTCAATCGAATCGGCAGCCTGCCCGGAGGCGTTACCTGCCGGTTCAATTTCCGTTATTTTCTCAATCGTCCCGTCGAGTGCCATTTCCGGATCGTCGGTCATCTCCCCGTCCTTGCTTCCATAAGATCCATGTCAGATTGTACGTACAATAACGACCGCACGGATCAACCGTCAAGCGTCGCCGCCCACGATACGCGCGACCGAAGGCGCTCGCACAACGTTTTCCATCGCAATGACCTTGACAAGTTATGGCAACCGCCCGACGATTAGAAACACTAACAGTACGATGCTCTAGCGATTGTGAGCGCATGATGCGAGCGACAGAAGCAGAGACGACCGCCTGCCCCACCGGACAAACCGTACCCGCCGAACTCGATACCGCGCTCGTCACGGCGATGGACCGGACGATCAGTCGCTATCAGCGGTCGCTCCGTTCGGCCATTGAGCAAGCCGAGGGACCGGGGCGCCTGACGATGTCGCAGTTGCGCTGCCTCCAGGCATTCGGCGCGGACGGCGCCGCCCTCACGACGCACCTCGCGCGCCGAATGAATGTCGCGGTACCGACGATGACGAGCATGATTGATGGTTTGGCGGAGCGCGGCCTCGTCGTCCGTCATCCCGACCCGGCGGACCGGCGGCAGGTGCGGATCGTGATGACCGATGAAGGGCACGCCGTTCTCTCCCGCTATCAGGCAATCATGCACGCGCGCCTCCGCATGCTGATTGGCCATCTCAACACAACGCAGAAAAAACGGCTCCTCGCCGCGATCCAGGATGTGGCGATGATGCTCGATGCGGACGCCGCCAATCGTGATGAGCGCGAGAAATCGAAAGGAAACCCCTAGCCTGTGGCGACGATCACCGCTCCCGTACCGACGCTTTTCGATCCACTTTCGTACGGCGGGGACTTCCCGCGCGGCCGCGACCATTACGGCACAAAGCGAAGCAAGGAAACCGGCATAGGGAGCGAAGGATGATCGGAAAATCCACACAACCGGCGACAGTGAGCGGAACGGCCGTGGGAGCGGCCGCTGTCGCGCCGCCGCGCCAAGGTACCTTCGCCTCCCTGCGAATCCGCGATTACCGGCTACTCTGGTGGGGGATGATCGTCTCCAACATCGGGACGTGGATGCAGATGGTCGCGCAGGGCTATCTCGTCTACCAACTGACCCACTCGCCATTCGCGCTCGGCCTCGTCGGCTTCGTCCGCGCCGTGCCCGTTTTGGCCTTCTCGCTCTTCGCGGGCGTCGTCGCCGATCGCGTGGATCGCCGTAAACTGCTGATCGTCACCCAGTCGCTCGCGGGTATCTTCGCCCTTATCCTCGGCATCCTGACCTCATCGGGCGTTATCACGGTCTGGATGATTATGATCCTCTCGTTCATGTCGGCGGCAGTCGCATCCTTCGACAACCCGACGCGGCAAGCGCTCGTGCCGGATATCGTCGGTAAGGAGTACATCGCCAATGCCGTCGCCCTGCAATCGGCGGCATTCAACGGCACGGGTATTCTCGGCCCATCGCTCGCCGGCCTTGCGCTCGGTTTCATCGGCATCGCCGCCTGCTTCTACATCAACGCCGTCTCCTTCCTCGCCGTCATTATCGCGCTCTGGTTGATGTCCTCCGTACCGAATCGGACGGTGCGCAAACAGACGATGCTCGAAAATCTGCGCGAAGGATTCGGATACGTGCGCAGCAACCGGACCGTCGCCGCGCTGCTCATTCTCATCGGCCTCGTCGGCCTGCTTGGCCGACCGTACACGCAACTGATGCCGGCGGTGCAGCGGGATGTCCTCCATGTCGGCGCGACCGGGCTTGGCATGTTGATGGCCTTTTCCAGCATCGGCGCGCTGATCGGCGCGCTCGCCATCGCCTCCCTGAGCAACTTCTCGCACCGCGGGCTGTTGCTCACGATCTCGATTGGGGCGTTCGGCGCGTCGCTGATCGGCTTCGCGTCCTCGCGGTCGTTCCCGCTCTCGCTGGGGCTACTCGTCATTGTCGGCGGCGCGGCGACGATGAGTATGTCCACGACGAACATGCTGATCCAACTGAACGTCCCCGCCGATTTTCGTGGCCGGATCATGTCCATGTACACGATGATCGCGATGGGTATGATGCCCCTCGGTTCGATGGTCCTCGGCACGATTGCCAACTTCATCGGCGTACCCGAAACGCTCGTCTTCGGCGGCATCGGCTGCCTTGGGTCGCTCATGCTCATCAGCATGTGGGTACCGGCGGTCCGAACCGCGTCCTGATTCCGCATATATGGTTTCGTTATTGGCGGATGAAGAGGTTCTCGCGATTGCCCTTTCATCGTCGTTCGGAATCGTGGCGTCCATGTGCGGCGCGATTGAGTCGACGGGCTGTGCTATCCTGAACCGGGGTAGTAGCGCGGTACGCAAGGAGTTCGCTCCATGCTGGCCTTACAGCGGAATCGCGGCATCCTGACCGGCTGGATCGTCGGCGTCCTTGCCGTCGCGGGGATCATCGCCTGTTTCCTGACCTATGGCGTGGAGGCGCGCCGGACGCGCGAAAACTTCGACGACTCGCTGGCGCAGCGTGCGGACGATGTCGCTAATGTTGTCCTCAAGCCGGATGGCAGCATAGACACCTATGCGCTCGCGTTCGCGCGGGACTTGAACACCGCGGGGATTGATGTGTACCTCTTCACGCCGAACGGCACAGAACTCTTCGCCCCCAATCCACAGCGCGTGCCGAACCTGCCCGCCCTGCTTCCCCTCAAAGTCGCGGAGGATGGCGCGACCGACACCCGCACACTCTCATCACCGGGCAATGACACGCGCGTCTTCACGGAACCCGTCTGGATCGGCGAGCCGGACAGCGCGCACATCGCCGTCATCGTGCAGACGGGGCGACCGAACGCGCCGCTCCATGACCTCCTCAACAAACTCCGGCTGATCATGGCACTCATCGGTGGTGGCGTCATCCTCTTTTCTGTCATCGGTGGGCTCTTCCTCGTGCGACAGGTAATGGTGCCGGTGCGGCGCTCGCTCGCTCAGCAGCAGGCATTCGTCGCCAACGCTGCCCACGAATTGCGCACGCCGCTCGCCGTGATTCAGGCGACGACCGAACTTGCCTTGATGCGGGAGCGGAGCGCGAGCGAGTACCGTGTCGCGCTCGAAGAGATCGGCGCCTCCGTCGTGCAGACGAGTACAATGATCGCCGATCTGCTGACGCTCGCGCGGATTGACGCGGGCCGCCAGCCGATTATCCAGAGCCAGGTCAACGTGGGTACTATCGCGACGGCTATCGCGGAAGATGCGGCGATCACCTTTCCCAACCATCCGATTCGCACAGACGTGGACGGCGACGCGGTCATCGAAGGCGATACGCGGCTCTTGCAACGGTTAATTGCCAATCTCGTCGAGAATGCCTGCCATTATACGCCGCCGGGGACACCGGTCGCCATCACCGTGCGCCCCGAACGAGAATGGCTCGCCATACGTGTGCGCGACGAAGGCCCCGGCATCGCGCCCGCAGAGATCGAGCACCTCTTCGAGCGGTTCTATCGCGGCGCGAGCGGCATCGCGAGCGAGCATCATGGCGCGGGTCTCGGCCTCAGCCTCGTCCAGCAGATCACGGAGGCGCATGGTGGCCGCGTCGGCATCGCCAGTTTCGTGGATGTCGGCACGACGGTGACGGTTCTGCTGCCTCGCTCCGCGCACCGGCTCATCTCGCGCCTCCCCATGCTCACCAATAATGCGGACCGCTCGCCGGTGAACGCGAAGTAACGTCCGTATTCGCGATTGAGAACCGAAAGCCCGCGCGCCGGATCAGGATCGTGGCGGTAGCCTTGCGATGCACAATTGACCTCCCGGATGAATTTATGCAAACAACTCGACAGAATGTTGTGGGATATGCTATGATACGGACATGCGTTCGCGTGTACGGACAGTACGAAGTGGAAGGTAAGGAGGTGACGCCATGAGCAGCAACCCGGAGCAAGGGCGGAGAACGGAGTTTGGTACAAGTCGGCAATCTGTCGCGGACATCCCAACGACGCCCCAACCGGAGCAGCAAGCGCTGTTCACGGTGGACACGAACGGCAAGTTAACGCCCGGCGTCGCGCTGATGCGTGACCTGACGCCGGACGCAACACTGAC
>CALBSO010000107.1 GCA_937968015.1 uncultured Thermomicrobia bacterium | reverse complement strand
GGGTGAGATCATCGTACAGGGGCATGCATTTTACGATTACGCGGCGAAGTACACCGACCCGACAACGCGCTTGCGCATCCCCGCCGATCTCCCTGCCCACATCGCCGATGAGATACGGCGATACGCCGTTGAGGCATTCCGCACGATTGACGCGCAGGGCCTGGCCCGTGTGGATTTCTTTTACGACGAAGCCAACGACCGTGTACTCATCAACGAAATCAATACGATGCCCGGATTCACGTCCACGAGTATGTACGCGATGATGTGGCAGGCCGTCGGCGTTTCATATGGCGAGTTGGTTGACCGGCTGATCGCGCTCGCGATCGAGCGGCATGACCGTCGTCGCCGTCGTCGTGGGGAGGACTGAGCGATGGCGCGTGGCATGACGGCAAAACGCGTCGGGCAGGCATGCGTTCACACCCTGCGTTGGGCGATGGTCATGCTGCGGAATGGCCGCTTGCCCGCCGGGATCGGTGCGCTCGTATTGGGCGGGTCGCTTGCCTTCGTCATGACAGACGCGCGCTTTTCGGTGAACCGCGTCGTGGTGACGGGTGTCGCCGCGCTGTCCGGTTCAACGATTGCGGAAACGACGGGCGTGCTTGGTCAGAGCGTCTTCAGTGTGGATAGCGCCGCCGTCGCGCGGCGCATTGCCGCGCTTCCCGGTGTGCAGCGCAGTGAGGTGCGTACCGAAGCGCCGGATACGATTGTCGTACGGATCGAGGAACGGCACGCGGCGCTTGTCTGGGACGCGGGCGATCAGTCATACCTCGTTGATGAGGCCGGGGATGTGCTGGGACAATCCGACGCGAACGCGCCGCCATTGCCGCACCTCCAGGCGCTCGCGGGTATCCCGATTCCGGCGGCCGGTGGCCGAGTAAGCAGCGATCCGATCCGCGCGACGCTGGCGCTCAACGAGCGGCTGCCGACAGAAGCCGGATTGACCGAGGCGGCGATCACGCTCGATCCGGTGGTGGGATTGATTGTTCAGACCGGCACATGGCGTGCGGTACTGGGAAATGATGAGCATCTCGGCAAGAAACTTGCGGTCTTGAAGGAGTTGCTCCGGCAGCCGCCGTGGTCGGAGGCCGATCTGCGTGATCCCGAACGGCCCGTGCTGCATAAGCGATAACGAGATGGTGAAGGGGATGGAGTGCATGTGACGTGGTGGCGGCCCCAAATGCAACGCGCGCGCGAGACGGTCGTCGGCATTGATGCCGGCAACGTTGATGTGCGCGTTGTCATAGCGGGGGCGGCGACTGCTGATGAGGGTGACGCACCGGTACGGGTGCTCGGGCTCGGTGTCACGCCCGCGCAGGGGCTGACGCGTGGAACCGTCTCCGATGCACGTCGGTTGGGGAGCGCGATCCGCATCGCCGTCGAACAGGCGGAAAAAGCAGCGGGCCATCGTGTCCTCGGTGGCTATTTCAGCGTGCCCCTGGCCCAGTTCGCCGCTCCCGCGTCGCGTCGCGAATGTATCGTCCTGCAATCTCCAATGGCAGTGCGCGAGATAACCCTGCATGCCACGGATCGCACACCCGCGTGGCGCGAGGTCGCGCGGCACGCAGGTCTCGAGGTCGTCGGCATCGTGCCGAGCGTGCTGTCCGCGATGGCGGCAGTGGCGCTTCCCGAAGAGCACGACGGCGTTGTGGTCATCGTCGAGTGTGGCGCGGAGCACACGAGCGTTGCGATCTTCTCCGGCGGCGCCGTCGTCTGCCTCGGCAGTGTTCCGATTGGGGGCGACCATATCACGCGCGATCTCGCGACGATATTGCGGATTGATCCGATGGAAGCGGAGCGGCTGAAATTCGAGGTCGGCCATGCACGGCTCGGCACGCCGGAGATCGAGGTACTCGTCCGTGGTGCGGATGGCGCGCGGACGGCAGTCTCCGTTGCGCTCGTCGCGGCGATCATCACCGCGCGGGTTGACCAATTGCTCGCACATGTTGGGGAGATCGTACGGCCGGCGACGACGTTTACCCGCGGCGGGGGCGCGATCGGTCAGGTCGTATTGTGTGGTGGGGGCGCCGTCCTCTCCGGTCTTGCGCCGATGGCGCGCGCGGCACTCGGCATGTCCGTGCGTGTCGCGGGCGCCTGGGGTGTGGCCGGGCCTGCCGCGCTGCAATCGCCAGGGTTTGCGGCCGTCCTCGGTCTGCTTCGGTGGCGTGCGACCGTCGAGCCACGGCTTCAGTCGCCTCCGGCGTCGGTGCGATCTGGCGGTTCCAGCGTCGGTGTCGCCGCAGTAAATAGGGAAAATTTCCCTGTCCAGCCAATGCGAATCGGGCAAACCCGATGGCAAGCATGGTTGCGTGAGTTCTTGCCGTGAGCGATACTGCACAGCCAACGGGGGAGATGAGCACAGGGTTCTGTGGGTGCGGGAGATCGGCCCTCATCGCGCGGATTGGCGAAGAGGAAGGACAAGGGCATGTTTGAATCTCATGTCGCATATGGCGGCGAGAATTTTGCCCAGATTAAGGTCATCGGGGTTGGCGGCGGGGGGAGCAATGCCGTCAACCGCATGATCGAGGCGAAGTTGCACGGGGTCGAGTTCGTCGCCGTGAATACGGACGCGCAAGCGCTCCTGCATTCACAGGCGTCATTTTGCCTCCGGATCGGGGATAAGCTGACGAAGGGCCTCGGTGCGGGCGGGAACCCCGCGATCGGCGCGAAAGCGGCGGAAGAGACCCGCGAGGCGATTTACGATGTCCTCAAGGGCGCGGATATGGTCTTCATCACCGCCGGCATGGGCGGCGGCACGGGGACGGGTGCATCGCCGGTGATCGCGGAGATTGCCAAGGAGGTGAGCGCGCTCACGGTCGGGGTCGTCACGAAGCCGTTCGATTTCGAGGGGCCGACCCGCCGGAAAAACGCCGAGGAAGGGATCGCGCTACTCAAGGAGCGCGTGGACGCGCTAATCACCATCCCGAACCAGCGTCTCCTTTCTATCGCGGACAGCAAAATGACCTTCATCGAGGCATTCCGCCTCGCCGACGACGTGCTGAAGCAGGGCATTCAGGGCATCGCGGACTTGATTACCCGGCCCGGTATCATTAACCTCGACTTCGCCGACGTGAAGACAATCATGTCCGGTGCGGGGTCGGCGTTCATGGCGATTGGCCGCGGCACGGGCGATACCCGCGCGCAGGACGCGGCGCGCATGGCGATTGAAAGCCCGCTCCTCGAAATGAGTATCCAGGGCGCGACGGGGATTCTCTTCAATATCTCGGGCCCGAGTGACATGGGCTTGCAGGAAATCTACGAAGCGGCCGAAATCGTGCGCGAGGCGGCGGATCAGAACGTCAACTTTATCTTCGGTGCGACACTCGACGAGCATATGGCTTCACAGGAAGTGTCCGTTACGCTGATCGCGACGGGATTCGACAATGACCGGGGTCAGGGGAGGTTGCGGCCGCTCTTCCCGCGTACCGGGCCGGCGAATGAGCCTCCACAGGTGCAACCGTACCGCCGGCCAGGCGCCAGCCCGCTCCCGCAGCAGCAACCCTATCGCCCAACCGGATCGTCCGGGCAAGGGCCGCTTGGTGGCTCCGGCACGCGCTCGCCCGATCCGCGCGCCGATGAGCGGCGGCCACCGCCCACGCCACCGCGTTCCGGGCAGCCGGAGACGAAACCCGGCAGCGACGACGATGATTTCGATGTGCCACCGTTCGTCCATATCCTGCGCGGACGCTGAGGCAGACGGCAGGAAGGTCGCTTCATATGGTGGAGCAGGCTGAGAAGCCTGCTCCACCAGTACCTGAGGGTACCGATGCATTGTCCATACTGTCAGGCGCCGGATACGCGCGTGATTGATTCCCGCGAACTCGGCAGCGGCGAGAGCATTCGCCGCCGCCGCGAGTGTCAGGTGTGCGTCCGCCGGTTCACGACCTACGAGCGCGTTGAAGCCGTCAGTCTGTACGTCGTGAAGAAAGATGGCCGCCGCGAGGAATATGACCCGCGGAAACTGCGGAGCGCGGTCCGCATCGCCTCGATCAAGCGTCCGGTGAGCGAGGAGGCGATTGACGCACTCGTTGGCGATGTGGAGCGGGCGCTCTTTGACCTCGGGCAGCGCGAAGTGCCGAGTTCAACGATTGGCGAACTCGTCGTCGAGCGCCTGCATGATCTCGATCTCGTTGCCTACATTCGGTTCGCGTCGGTGTATCGCGATTTCGCCGATCTGGATGAGATGCGCGCCGCGATTGACGGGCTCGTCCGTGAACGCACCGGGCGACCGAATAACGCAGTGCGCCGCACGCGGCGATCACCGGCGGCAGACTGAAGCCCGCCGCCACCCAATCGTGCTCATGCAAATGAAAAAACGCCCCCAACCTGGGGGCGTTGCAATGCGTGCTACCGCGATCAGTTCAAGTGGCCCTGAATCTTGTCCATCAGTTTGTTCTTCGGTTGGAAGCCGATGATCGTCTCGACGGGTTTGCCGCCTTTATAGAGCATCAGCGTCGGGATACTCATGATGCCGAGATTGCCGGCGATCTGCTGGTTCTCGTCCACATTGACTTTGACAATCGTGATCTTCTCACCGAGTTCGTCGCCGATCTGATCGAGAATTGGCGCAACCATCCGGCACGGACCGCACCAGGGCGCCCAGAAGTCAACCAGCACGGGACCAGTCGCCTTCACCACCTGCTGATCGAACGTCGCGTCCGTTACCGCTTCGGGATGTGCCATTGACTCTACTCCTTTTTTTGCAATGCCGCCGCAATCGTCTGCTGGCCGCAGTCTACACCGGAAACTACTTCGGTGCATCACTCTCAACGCACCCGGATGGCAGTGTATTCCGGGTGATTTCGCTGCGAACGTCCGTTCGTCATGTGATACACTGCATCGGTGAGCGAGGATGGGCAAAGGAGAACCTGTGACACTGCGCGTGGGATTCGATGGTGCGATGCTCCGTACGCCACATACGGGGAGTGGCCAGTATAGCGCGGCGCTGATTGCGGCGCTGCGCGAACTCGCTGAGATCGAGATCGTGCTTCTCAGCCCGGAGCCACTGCCGACGGAGCCAGGCGCGGTCATTGTCCGGCCACCGCGCCTCCTCACGAGTGAGCGGGTGCGGAAGGTCTGGTGGGAGCAGATCGGCATCGGTCGCGCCGCGCGGCAGGCGGATGCACAGATCGTTCATATCCCATACTTTGCCGCGCCGCTCCGCCAGGCGATCCCACATGTCGTCACCGTCCACGATGTCATCCCGCTCCTGATGCCAGTGTACGCCGGTGGGCGCGCGATGCGGGCGTATCTGCGTCTCGTCTCCGCCGGGACGCGCCGTGCCGCGCAGGTGATCGCGGACTCCGAGTGTTCGCGTCGCGATGCGATCCGCGTGCTCAAACTCTCCGATGCGCGCGTGACGACCATTCCGCTTGCGGTGCGTGAGGGCTTCGGCGCGACGCGCGACGAGGCGTTGATTGCACGATTACGCGATCAATATCGGTTGCACGGTACGCGTGTCATCTTCAATGTCGCGGGGCTTGATGTGCGAAAGAATGTTGCGACGCTGCTCAAGGCATTCGCCCGCGTTGTCGCCGAAATGGGCGACGATGTCCGCCTTGTCATCGGCGGGAAGGCGCACGGTAACGCGGCGCTCTATCCCGATCCGGTGCCGGTGGCGCGCGAACTCGGCATCATGGATCACGTCGTCTTCGCGGGCGCGATCAGCGACGCGGAAAAGATCGCCTTCTACCAATTAGTGGATTGCTACGTCGCGCCGAGCCGCTACGAAGGGTTCGGGTTGACAGCGCTTGAGGCGATGGCGTGCGGGACACCGGTCGTCGCGGCGGACGCGAGTTGCACGCCCGAAGTAGTCGGTGAGGGCGCCTTGTTAGTTGCACCGGAAGATGTGGTCGGATTCGCGACGGCCATCATCGGTGTCCTCACGGACGATGCGCTCGCCCGGCGGATGCGTCAGCAGGGTCTCCACCGTGCTCAGCAGTTCAGTTGGGAGCGCACGGCGACCGCGACGCGTGCCGTCTACCAGCGCGCACGCAATGCGACACAACCGGCGTTATCGCAGGCGGCGGGCGAGCAGCCGGTGGAGATCGCCCGATGAAGATCGCACTGCTTTCCAAGGCGATGGTGATCGGGTCGTATCAGAAGAAGGCGGAGGAACTCGCGCGGCTGCCCGGCGTCGAATTGACGGTCATCGTGCCGCCCGCCTGGGTTGAACCGCGCGTGGGCGTCCAAAAACTCGAACAGCAATTCACGCAGGGGTACGATCTCATCGTTACCGAGATGCGCTTCAACGGCCATTTCCACTATCACTATTACCCGGCAATCGGCAAAATCATCCGGGACCTCAAGCCGGACGTTTTCCATATTGATGAGGAGCCGTATAACTACGCCACCTACCACGCGATGAAAGCGGGCAAGCGCGTGGGCGCGCGGATGTGCTTCTTCACGTACCAGAACATCATGAAGCGCTACCCATTCCCGTTCTCGTCATTCGAGAAATCCGTCTATGCGGGCGCGGATGTCGCCGTCGCGGCCAATCAGGCGGCGCTCGATGTCCTTCGGGCGAAGGGGTTTGCGAAGCCGTCGCTCGTCATTCCGCAGTTCGGCGTGGACCCCGCGCTCTATCAGTCCGGGCCGCCGCAACTGCGGCCCGCGAATCGCCCGCCGACCGTTGGCTACATCGGTCGGCTCGTCGAGGAGAAAGGGGTGCAGATTCTTCTCGATGCCGTGGCGTCCTTGCGGCAGCCGTACCGCCTGGAAATTATCGGCTCCGGCTACTACCGGACGGAATTGGAAGTGCAGGCGGCACGGCTCGGCATCCGCGATCGTATCTTCTTTCGCAATTCCGTCCCCTCGCGCGATGTGCCGAATGTCCTGAGTAAGATTGATATGCTCGTCGTCCCCTCGCTGACGCGGTCGAACTGGAAAGAGCAGTTTGGGCGTGTGATTATTGAGGCGATGGCCTGCGAGGTGCCGGTGATCGGCTCTGATTCCGGCGAGATACCGAATGTGATTGGCGACGCGGGGATTATCGTGCCGGAAGGCGACGCAGAGACACTGGCGCTGCGCATCTGGGAGTTGATGGAAGACCGCGTGCGCCGCCTCGAACTCGCCGCGCGTGGGCGTCAGCGCGTCTTGCGCTATTTCACCCAGCAGCAGATCGCGCTGCGCTACCACCAACTCTACCAGGCAATGGTGTACGGCAATGTCCCCTATGAACCCGCGCCGCCGCCACCAGTTTTCGTCGCGCCGACCGGCTATCAGTCATTCCCCGGACCAGCGCCGCAGCGGGGTCAGGATGGTGTCGCGCCTGCCGGGTACCGTCCGGAAGCGGCGGCATCCCACTATGGGAGCGCACCTCCACGACCGACATCGCCGCGCGATCCAACCGTGCCACCTCTCGAACCGCCTGCTCGTGAGGAGGAGCCCGCGTATCCTCCCGGCTATGGTGATGTGCCGACGCCGCCTCCATCGGCGGACCGTGCGGCGTTCGCCTGGCCGCCCCCCGAGCGTGCCCCGGAAGCGGGTCCGCCGTCGGCGCCCGATTGGTGGCCATCGTCGTCATTGCGCCCGCCAAAACCGCCCGAGCAGCCCTGGTGGTTAGCCGACGACCACGACGACGAAGAGCAATCTCCCGACCGCCGGGCGCGTTGAGACAACTGCCCGGAGCGCTTATGGCACCGTCGTTGCCGGATATGATCCGAAAATCGTCACGATATCCGCGCGCGACCGCAGCCGATCGAGCGCCTCGGCGATCACTGGGTCCTCACGGTGTCCCTCGAACTCGATCAGAAAGTAGTACTCGCCCATCGTCATTTTCTGCGGGCGGCTCTCAATGTGGATCAGTTGGATTTGGCTGTGGGCGAGTTCCGCGAGGCAGGCCTGGAGCGAGCCGGGGATATTGCGCTGCGTCGTGAAGACGAGGCTCGTCTTATCATGCCCGGTCGGCGGATGATCGGTATGCGAGAGCACGATGAAGCGTGTGAAGTTTCGTTTCTCGTCCTGAATATCGGTCGCCAATGTCGTCGCACCGAAGAGGTTGCCCGCGCGCAGTGTGCCAATTGCCGCCTGATCGAGTGTGTCATCCCGCATGATTTGCTCGACGGCCCCCGCGGTCGAGAGGGCCGCGACTGTCGAGACACCAGGCAGTAATCGGTCGAGAAAGCGGCGGCATTGCCCCAATGCCTGCGGATGCGAGATGACGCGCGTGATACCGGTGATCTCGCTGCCGGGTTTGCCCAGGAGAAAATGGCGCACGGGGAGAATCGCTTCACCCCGGATACGGAGCGGCGTGTCATGGATGAGGATGTCGAGCGTCGCGCTCACCGCCCCCTCGAGTGAGTTCTCGAAGGGCAGTACGCCATCCGTCGCCACACCGGTCTCAACGGCTTGCGCGACCGCGGGGAAGCTCGGGAAGGGGATCATCTGAAATGCATCGCCCTGTTCTGTCGCGTACATTGTCGCGGCCTCCTCGCTGAATGTCCCCATTGGCCCGAGATACGCGACACGCCGCACTCCATCACTCATTCGACTCACCTCACCACTTCTTGTGCAAAACTCCAAACCAATCACCACGCATTTGGCCATCTCCGCAAATTCCATCATGAGCGAAGAAATGCAACCTATCGCCGTTGACAAGTGCCCTCGCAGGTGGTACACTTTGCCCAATTCAAGGTGTATGTACAGTTTGCAAGCGCAATGCGAGAGATGTGCTCAGACTGTAGTATATACCGTGAATGGGTGATATGACGGTATCGGCAGACGTGGCGCCCGCCACGGTAGGGACATCGCAATGCTTCCACCACATTGCACCTGAACCGTGATGCATTCCCCGTGCGGATTGAGGCCAGCGTGAACGCGCGCCAAAGTTATCAATTTGTGCGGAAGTATGGTGGCACGTCGTATGCATATCCGTTGACATAACGCCGCTGTTTGGCGTGATTCATTCCAACATTTCGGACAACCCCCTGCTGCTTGGGTGGGTATCACCGGTAGATACTCGATACCCTCGGAAAGGCACGCCCGCATGGACCTTCTTGAGCGTTTAGAAGCATACCGTTTGGAAGAGCGCAAACTTGCCTGGACCGGCTCCTTCTCCTCTTACTTTGACATGGTAACGAAGCAACCGTCCATCGCGCGGCTCTCCCATGCACGCATTTACCACATGATTCTCGATGCCGGTACCGCGCCAAACAGCGATGGAACGGTTCATTACGATTTCTTCGACGACGAGATTTACGGTGTAGATCATACGCTCCAGCAGATCGTTGAATATTTCCGCTCGGCTGCATCGCGGCTGGAAGTGCGCAAGCGTATTTTGCTCCTGATGGGGCCCGTCGGCGGCGGTAAGAGCACGATCGTCAGTTTACTCAAGCGTGGGTTGGAGCGCTATGCGCGCTCCGACGACGGCGCGGTCTATGCCATCAAGGGGTGCCCGATGCACGAGGAGCCGTTGCATCTCGTGCCCGACACGCTTCGCGCGGATATCGAGAGAGAGTACGGCATCTACATCGAGGGCGACCTCTGCCCACGCTGCCGGTACGAGTTGGAACATACCTACGGTGGCCGGGCCGAGGATGTCGTGATCGAGCGGATCGCCTTCTCCGAGAAAGAGCGTGTCGGCATCGGCACCTTCACACCATCCGACCCGAAGTCGCAGGACATCTCGGAACTGGTGGGCGGCATTGACTTCAGCACGATCGCGGAGGTCGGCGTGGAGAGCGATCCGCGCGCCTACCGGTTCGATGGCGAACTGAACATCGCCAACCGCGGCCTGATGGAGTTCGTCGAAATGCTCAAGACCGACGAGAAATTTCTCTATGTCCTTCTGACGTTGTCGCAGGAGCAGAATATCAAGACGGGCCGCTTCTCGATGATCTACGCGGACGAAGTGATCGTCTCGCACACGAATGAACACGAATACCAGGCATTCGTTGGCAACAAGCGTTCCGAAGCGTTGCAGGACCGCATTATCCTCGTCAAAGTCCCATACAACCTGCGCGTCTCGGAGGAAGTGAAGATTTACGAGAAACTGCTGAAGCAGAGTACGATTGCCAATGTCCACATCGCGCCGTACACCCTCGAAACGGCGGCAACCTTCGCCGTCCTCACGCGACTCGAACCGTCGAAGAAGGCGGGGATGAGCCTGCTGAAAAAACTCAAACTCTACGATGGCCAGTCGGTAGATGGCTATCAGGAGAAGGACGCGCGGGAATTGCAGGATGAGGCGGAGCGCGAGGGAATGGATGGTATCTCGCCGCGCTATGTCATCAACCGGATTTCGGCGGCCCTCGCCCGCGAAGGGACCACCAATATCACGCCGATTGACGCCCTCCGTGCGCTCCGGGACGGTCTCGACCAGCACACCAGCATCACCAAGGAGCAGCGCGAACACTACCTGAACCTGATTAGCGACGCGCGCAAGGAGTACGACGAGATCGCCAAGCGCGAAGTGCAACGCGCCTTCGTCTACTCGTTCGAGGAGAGCGCCAAGACGCTCTTCAACAATTACCTCGACAACGTGGAGGCATTCTGCAACAAGACGAAAGTCGTTGATCCGATCACCGATGAAGAAGGGGAACCGGACGAGCGATTAATGCGTTCAATTGAAGAGCAGATCGGTGTCACGGAGAACGCAAAGCGCGCCTTCCGCGAAGAAATTCTCATCCGCATCTCCTCGCTGGCGCGGCGCGGCGTGACTTTCGACTACGCATCGCATGACCGGCTCCGTGAGGCGATTGAAAAGAAACTCTTCACGGACCTGCGCGATGTCGTCAAGATCACGACGAGCACGAAGACACCCGATGCCGAGCAACTGAAGCGAATCAACCAGGTTGTGGATCGCCTCGTCAGCGAGCAGGGCTACACAACCGACTCCGCGAATGAATTGTTGAAGTACGTGGGTGCGCTCTTGAACAGATAAAAGGACTGAGGACTGAGAGAGACCCGGTACTCAGCACTCAGCACCTTCTTGGAGGAAATCACCCGTGAACGGCAAATCCCATTCCGCGCTCAACCCACCCAAAAGGCAGCCAGGGCACTCAGTCCTCAGTCCTCCCTCCTCAGTCCTCCCTCCCGCGCCGAGCCTGTCGCAAAGCGACTGGTCGCTTCATCGCAAAGGGCCGATTGATCAGGCGCGCCACAACGAAAAGATCAAAGACGCAGTGCGCAAGAATCTCGCGGACATCGTCTCGGAGCAGAGTATCCTGACGACCGATGGGCGCAAGATCATCAAGGTGCCGATCCGCTCCCTCGATGAATACCGGTTCCGCTTCGGCGACGAGGGGCAGCAGGGCGTCGGGCAGGGCCAGGGCGGCACGCAGGTCGGCGACGTCCTCCAGAAGGGCGGCACCGCGCAAGGCCCCGGCAAGGGTCAGGGCGCGGGGGAAGAACCGGGCATTGATTATTACGAGGCGGAGTTCACGCTCGATGAACTGACCGCACTCATTTTCGAGGACCTCGGCTTACCGAACCTCGAAGAGAAGAAACTACAATCCGTCACCTCCCCGACGATCCGGTTCAATGACATCCGGCGCAAGGGAGCGCTCGCGAACCTCGACAAGCGGCAGACGCTCAAACAGAATCTGCGACGCAACGCGATGCTCGGCAACGCGTATGTCGGCGACTTCAAGCCCGAAGATTTGCGCTTTAAGACATGGGAGGAGACCTTCGATCGGCGGGCGGCTGCTGTCGTACTGGCGATGATGGACGTCTCAGGGAGCATGGGTTCGTTCGAGAAATACATCGCGCGCTCCTTCTATTATTGGATGCTCGCCTTCCTGCGCACCAAGTACGACAATGTGGAGATCGTTTTCATCGCGCACCATACCGAGGCGAAAGAGGTGACGGAGGAAGAGTTCTTCACGCGCGGCGAGTCCGGCGGCACGAAGGTTTCGTCTGCATACCAACTGGCGCTCGACCTGGCCGAGACGCGGTATCGGCCCGAGGACTGGAATCTCTACCCCTTCCACTTCTCCGATGGCGACAACTGGCCGTCTGATAACGCGCTCTGCAAGGACCTCGTGACCCAGATGCTCGAACAGTCAGCGCTCTTCGGCTACGGCGAAATCCGGCAGGGGCGGTACGCGTACCACAGCACGCTGATGAGCACGTTCGAGCAGATCAGCCACCCGAAACTGATGCCGCTCGTGATCGGTGCGAAGGCTGATGTCTATCCCGCATTGCGGAAGTTCTTCGGCCCGCAGACGCCCACGACGCCGGAACTGCCCGCCGCCGCGCTGGCATCGTAAGGGGCGGGAGCATGAGTCTCGCAACCTCCGCGACACGAATCGCCACGCGCGACGAACTCTCCGATGCCTGCGAGCGCATCTGGGATGTGGCATGGGAGATGGGCCTGCGCCCCTTCCCCATGCACTACGAAATCGTGCCGTCGTCTATCCTCTACGAGTTTGGTGCGTACGGCCTGCCCGGCCGCTTCTCCCACTGGACGCACGGCAAGGCGTACCATCAGATGAAGACGATGTACGACTACGGCCTCTCGAAGATCTACGAACTCGTTATCAATACAAACCCATGCTACGCCTTCCTCCTCGATACGAACGGCTTTGTGCAGAATAAGATGATCATCGCACACGTCCTGGCGCACTCGGATTATTTCGCCAACAATGCGTACTATGCGCGCACCTCGCGCCGGATGCTGGAATCCGTCTCGGTCAACGCGAACCGCCTGCGTCAGTATGAATTCGAGCATGGGAAAGAGGCGGTCGAGTCAGTGCTCGATGCAGTCCTTGCCATTCAGGAGCACGTCGAGGCGGGCGCGACGACCTACAAGCGCCGCCCCCTCTACAACGACGATGGCCGCCCGGAACCGGTGCGGCGGGCAGATCAAAAGAAAGATGGCCCGTACGACGACGTGTGGAAGCGAGATGAAACTGACTCGCTGATCCCGGTCGCGGGGCGGCCAACGGGCGATCCGGCACGCGATCTGCTTCTCTTCATTAGTGAGCACGCGCCTGCCCTTGAGGAATGGCAGCGCGATATCGTGCAGATCATTCGGATGGAGATGCTCTATTTCCTGCCACAAATGCAGACAAAAATCTGTAATGAGGGTTGGGCATCGTACTGGCACGTCCGCATCATGCGCGAACTTGATCTCACCGACGATGAAGTGATCGCGTTCGCGGATTTGCACGCCGGAGTTTTGCAGCCGTCGCCGAAACGCATCAACCCGTACTTCCTCGGCTACAAGATTATCGAAGATATCGAGCGGCGTTTTTCCGATGACGGGAAAGACCCGGCCGCCGCGCGAGCCAAATTGTTCGAGGTGCGGGAAATCGAGAATGATGCGTCCCTGCTGCGAAACTACCTGACGCGCGAACTCTGCGACGATCTTGACCTCTATATCTATGGACAGCAAGACGACGATATCGTCGTCACCGATAAGGATTGGGAGAAGGTCCGCGATATGCTCGTCACGGAGTTGACGACGCATGGGAAGCCGCTGATCGTAGTGGATGATGGTGATTATCGCGGCAATCGCGAGTTGTATCTTCGCCATGCCTGGGAAGGGCGCGACCTCGACCTCGGCTACGCGGAGCATGTGCTGGAGCACGTCGGCAAACTCTGGGGCCGCACCGTTCATCTGGAGACAAACAACGGCGGCAATCAGGCCATCCTTTCGTGGGACGCGCAAGACGGTCACCAGCGAAAGCCATAGCGCAGACTGCTCCACCAATCTCGGTTTACATTCCTCGCGCTTCCCGAGCAGCCCGCCACATGGCATCGAGCGGCGCGGCGCGGCCTGTCCATGCCTCCCAGGAGCGCGCGCCCTGGTGGATGAGCATGCCAAGGCCGTCCACCGCGCGCAATCCCCGCTCTTCCGCGACACGAAGCAGGTGGGTCGGGCGGTAGATGAGGTCATAGACAACCGCTGTCGGTGGCAAGAGGTTCAGCGACTCCGCAGGGATAGGCGTTTCGTCGCCGTGCAGCCCCACGGATGTCGCGTTGATGAGGAGCACGCTCCCGGCAAGCGCCTCAGCGAGATCGTGGGGTGTGACGCCCGTCGCGGTAGCAATCGCGGGATAGCGCTGCTCAATCGCCGCCGCATGTTCCGGCGTGCGATTCGCGATCACGAGCCGGCCCACGCCCATTCCGGCGAGCGCGGCGGCGACCCCACGGGCCGCGCCGCCCGCGCCGAGCATCACGACCTTTTGGCCTTCTATCACAATGCCCTGCGCGTGCAAGTCCGCCGCGAAGCCCGGGACATCGGTATTCAGTCCGGTCAGCCTCCCGTCATGATTGACGATCGTGTTGACTGCACCAAGCGCGCGCGCCTCATCACTGAGGGCATCGAGGAACGGCAGGACTGCCTGTTTGTGTGGCACCGTGACATTGGCGCCGAACACCTCGCGAGCGCGCAAGAGCGCAACCGTCGCAGCCAGGTCGTCCGGCAGCACATCGGCGAGGCGATACGTCGCGTCTATGCCGGCGGCGCGGAACGCGGCGTTATGGAATGCCGGTGAGAGGCTATGACCAAGCGGGTGACCGATGAGGAACGCCCGTTTTCTCTCCGCCATCACGGAGTCAGATACTTGCGCTTGTTTGCTTCTTGTTCCGCGTCCGTCCTCGCGAACGCGTGGGTGCCCGAACCGTCGTTCTTCGCGACGAAGAAGAAATAGTCAGTGGTTGAGGGATTGAGCGCAGCGACAATGGATTTCAGGCTTGGGCTACAAATTGGCGTCGGCGGCAATGCGCCATTCTTGTTGGATGGGTTCACATAGGTATTATAGGGGCTGTCACGGTTGAGATCGGCCTGCGTAAGGTCTCTTTTCCACCACTGCGTCTCGTTGCCGACCGCATATTGCACGGTCGGATCGGCTTGCAGCGGGAGCGGCGGCTTGAACTTCAAACGGTTGTAGTACACGGAGGCGATGTCCGCACGGTCGGTGTCGGAAGCGGCCTCGCGTTCGACAATCGAAGCAACAATCATTACCTGATAGGCATTGAGCCCGTTCGGACCGGAGCCACGCACCAGCGCGGGCTGCGTATCGAGCGCTGTTTTCCAGCGGATCTGGAAATTATCGAGCATGGACTTAATGACGGTCGTCGCGTCCGCATCGAGGGTGAACTTATAGGTGTCCGGGAAGAGGAAGCCTTCGAGGCTCGCGCCTGGCGGACGATCTTTGAGGAAATCGTAGTTCCATGTACCTGTCTTCGCGGTCGTCAGGAAATCCGCCGCTGCCGCTCCAAGTCCCGCATCCCGTAAAATCGGCGGTATCTGTTCGATCCGAACGCCCTCGGGAATGCGCACGTTCACTTCATCGGGCGCGATCGCGGCGACTTCTGTGCCGGAAAGACGGTCAACGATCTGCCCAAGCGACATGCCTTTCTGGAGCGTGTATGTGCCCTCCTGGAAGTACTTGGCCTTTTGATTGACGAAGACATAGACACGAAAGAGGTTGACATCGGAAATCAGCCCTTTGGCTTTCAAGTCCGTGCCAATGGACGCGACGGATTCATTCTTGGCAATGGTAAATTGCACGGGCTGCCCGGTCGGGCGCGCGGCGCCGCTCTTCGCGTAGTCGTAGGCAGCCCGCGCGCCGACAAGCGCGAGGCCCGCGAGCACGACGATCGCGCCGATCTTGATTGCCTGGATGAGAAAACGCACGAGTACGTGACCTCCCAAACGCCGAACCTCAGCAACATGCGGCGCACGGTATCCATTGCGGCCACGGCGAGAATCCTAGCAAATTGGCACGGCGAGCGCAAAAAAAGAGCCTGCCCGCGACATACCATCGTGGATAGGCACGACAGCACCCCGCAAGCAGGCGATCCGGTTCGACTGGTGAACACCGGAAGGGAGAGGCATACCCCAGCCGAGATCCGAGTTTGTCGGTAGCGGCAGCGCTGCGACCACGCCACGCGCATCCCTCCACGCGCATCATATCGGGCCTGCATCGCGCGTACTATGGACAGTGCGACGAAAGTTTCGCGTTGTATTCGTGCAACCGTACAACGTGCCTGGCTTGCGAGACGCGATACACTACGATTGATGGCATTCCCTGTGTTGTCGCTCGGTGATGACGAGAAAGTCTGTGCGATTACACAATCGTATGTCAGGTAGGTGAGAATGAGTGCCCCGCTGACGCCCGCGTTCCTCGCGATCCGTGACCTTTGCCGACGTGACAGTCGGTTACACGTCCGCCTGCCCGCTGAGGTGGAGCGCGCGATGGTCAGCGACGCGACGACCGTTGATGTGACGTATGCGATGACGATGCGGCCAGTGCCCCCACTGTTGCGCCCGCTTCACGGGGGTGAGTTGATCCTGATGCCCCGGCGGATCTGGGCAGACGTGGAGGGCTACGTCGGCAATCTGATGGCGGATCTGGGGCGGAACGGCGTGTCGGCCATCGTTCTCGAACCGGATCACCCGCTGGCATCGCGCGAGATGGAGGAGAACATCGCGGTGATCGTCGCGGACGTTGCCGTAGATGCCACGCTGGAAAGCCATCTCAATGCGCTCATCCAGACGCGAGGCAGCGACCTCTACCGCCTGACCACCGATCTCGACCGCCGCCTGACGGGCATGAGCGCCAATGCGGACGCGCTGACCGCCCTCCTCGCGACCGCCGCGGAAGTCTCCGGGCGCGGCGTGCTTCTCACCGACACGGCAGGTTTGCCGATCGTGCTGGCAGGCAACGCGATACCCGGGTATGTGGACGAACTGGCCCGGCAGGCCGCTCGCACGCATGGCCGGACGACGATCGTGCAGTCGCCTGACGGCGACGGGCGATTGGTCACGCCCGTGCGTACCGCCGAGGGCGTGCGGGGGTATCTCTCCGTGACGGCGGGCCACGCGGGCTTCACCGAGACTGATCGCCTGGTCGCCGAGCGGACGGCGTACGCATGCTCCTTCGCGCTGATGCGTGTGGGCACGGTCTCCCCCGCGATCCGGCAACTCGGCCCGACGCCCGCCGAGATGGACCGGTCGTTGCGGAACCTGCTGCTCGGCAAGTTGGAAACGGAATCAGCGGCACTGGCGGAATGCCGCGCGATCGGCCTCGACCCCCACCGTGGCGCCGCAGTGATGCTGGCCGCGCCGCCGCCGGACGCGGAATCGCTTGGCGTCATCCGTACGGCGCTCGAAAGCGCTGTCGCGGGCTGGCAGCCGCGCGCGTTCGTCATGGAACTCGGCGAGGTGAGCGCAATTGCCGTGCTCTTCCCCGTCGTGGATGGTGAGGCATCGCGCCGGAAAGTGGTCGAGGCGGGGCGGCGGCTGGCTGAGGAGAGTGGTCTGACGGGCATCGCGGTCGGCATCAGCGACCGGCATACCGGCTGGCGCGGTATCGCGCAAGGGTTCCGGCAGGCATATTTCGCCC
The DNA here is from genome assembly GCA_937968015.1 of uncultured Thermomicrobia bacterium. Taxonomy (GTDB): domain Bacteria; phylum Chloroflexota; class Chloroflexia; order Thermomicrobiales; family JALYUS01; genus JALYUS01. The sequence continues at coordinate 1,910 of CALBSO010000107.1, read as the reverse complement.
TACGGCTCGGCGCGACCGCCGCCGTGCCACATACGGTCGTGGACAGCGGCGTGGCGGGCGATCTCGGCATTTATCGGTTGCTCTATCCGCTCTGGCAATCAGATGGTCTGGTCGCGTTCTCGGACGAGGTACTCGGCGGGCTGTTGGCATACGATGAGAAGCGGGGCGGTGGTCTCGTCCAAACACTGGAAGCGTATCTCGATCTCGGCGGGGGGATGCAGGAGATTGCCGACCGGCTCTACATCCACCGCAACAGCCTCATCTACCGCCTCCGACGGATCGAGGAATTGACCGGGCGTATCCTCGCCGATCCGCATGACCGTTTACTGCTGCATCTCGCGTTGAAGGTACGGCAGATGCCGGGCGCGCCGCCCATCCGTGGCGCTCATTGAACGAACGCAGACGAGGTCTTGGCACGGGATTGCAAAGTCGCGGTCGGCATCTCAGATAGGAGTGTAGCGATATGGCAGTAACAGAAGCGACAGTGAAGAGTAAAGCCGCGAGCGACCTCTCGCACGGCGGGACGGCGATGACCCCGGCGGCGGTGCTCAACCGGGCACAAGAGGCGAACGTCGAGTTCGTGGACCTACAGTTCATTGACATCCTCGGCATGGTGAAGAGCGTCACGATCTCCGTCGAGCAGTTACCGACCGTCATTGCCCGTGGCATGTGGTTCGACGGCTCATCGGTCGAGGGGACGACGCGCGTCGCGGAGCGGGACATGTATTTGATCCCCGATCTCGCGACCTTCGCCATTGTGCCCTGGACCGATGCGGGTGGCATGACGGCCCGCTTGCTCTGCGGCGTGCATCGCCCGGACGGCGAGCCATTCCTCGGCGATCCGCGGGCCGTCCTCACGCGCCAACTCGAGCGGGCGCGCGCGCTTGGGTACACATACGCGGTCGCCCCGGAAGTCGAATTCTTTCTGCTGCGGCGCGACGGCGAGCAGATTCGACCACCGGAAGGGGACAGCGGCGGCTATTTCGATTCCGCCGGTGGAGCGGCGGCGGCGGTGCAGCGCGATGTCGTTCGGCTGATCCGCGAGATGGGCATCCGCACCGAGGCATACCACCACGAGGTGTCGGTCGGGCAGTACGAGATTGACTTCCCGACGGACGGCGCGCTCCGAACGGCGGATGGTCTCATCACGTTTCGCACCGCGATGAAGGCGGTCGCGGCCCGCCGGGATCTGCACGCCACCTTCATGCCGAAGCCGATCACCGGTCTCAATGGGTCGGGGATGCACATCCACCAACGTCTCGATGACCTCGACTCCGGCCTGAGCGTCTTCACCGATGCATCCGATTCGTATGGCCTTTCCGAAACGGCGCGGGCGTTTATGGCGGGGCAACTGGCGCACGCGCGCGGCATGTCCGCCGTGCTTTCGCCGCTCGTGAATTCCTACCGCCGGTTCGTGCCGGGGCATGAAGCGCCGGTCTTCCTGATCTGGGCGCGCGTCAATCATGAGGCGCTGATCCGCGTTCCGGCGGATACCGGGCCGCAACGTGCCGGGCAGATCGAACTGCGCAGTCCGGACCCGGCCGCGAACCCGTATCTTGCCTTTGCCGTGATGCTGGCTGCCGGATTGGACGGCATCGAACAGAACCTCTCGCTGCCTGAACCATTCGAGGAGAGCCTCTATAGCGTTTCGGATGAGGAGTTGCGCTCCCGCAATGTCGGCATGCTGCCGATGACGCTCGGCGAGGCGATCATCGAGTTGGAACTCGATCCCATCATCCGAGAGTCGCTTGGCGATCACATTTACGAGCGGTACGTTGCGGCCTTGCGCCAGCAGTGGCACGATTACCGGAAGTGCATCAGCCAGTGGGAGATCGAACACTACCTCGAAGCGTACTAGAAGTCATCTCATAAACCTTGCCGGAGCAGGATGAGGATGCAGCCGAGATGCA
>CALBSO010000106.1 GCA_937968015.1 uncultured Thermomicrobia bacterium | reverse complement strand
CGCGCCGATCCTCACACCGGACCGGGTACTCGGCGCGGTCCTCCTTGAGGAGGAGAGCATTGACCGGCTCTCGGACGCGGACCTGAGCCTGATAACGACGCTGGCGAACAACGTCTCCGCCGCGCTCGAAAATGTGCGGCTCAATGTCGAGGCAGATACACGCATCAACAGCCTGGCGAGCGCGAACCGCGACCTCGCGGCAGTCACCGCGACCGGCACACGCCTCGCCGCAACGCTCGAACTTGATGCCGTATTCGAATTAGTGGCGAATGAACTCAGTCACATTGTTGATGCATCAAGCCTGTACGTCGCGTCTTTTACCGAAGACGCGACGGAGGTCACGATGCGTATCGCGATCAGCGGCGGACGTCTCGTTCCCGTCGCGGCAGTGTCGCTCGATTCGTCATTCTCTGGTTGGCTTATCCGCCACCGTACCCCCGTGCTTCTCCTCACAAAGGACGATGTGAACGACTTTCTCACAACTCATCAGATTACCGATTTCGAAGAGCGGCCACAATCATTACTCGGTGTGCCTCTCGTTGTCGGTTCGACCGTGGTCGGCGCGGTCTCGATTGGTAGCCCGCGCCCGAATGCGTATTCCGTGCAGCAGGTGTCCGTCGTGCAGACGATTGCCTCACAAGCAGCAATTGCGATCAACAATGCGTTGCTCTATGACCAGGTCCAGCAGCAAGTCACCGAGATGTTGCGCCTCAACGAGGAACTTGCTGACGCGAATGCGTTGAAATCAGAGTTCCTCGCCACGATGAGCCACGAACTCCGTACACCGCTCAACGCGATTATCGGCTTTTCCGAACTGCTCGCCGACGGGGTCGTGACGGACACGGAGGAAGTCAGCGCGTGCCTGCAGGACATCCTCAACAGCGGTCGGCACCTCCTGAATCTCATCAATGATGTCCTGGATATCTCGAAGATCGAGGCCGGGCGGATGGAACTGAAACCTGTCGTCTTCGATATCCGTGAGGAACTCGAGGCAGTCGGGCGCACCGTCGCCCCGCTGATTACCGCACGGCATCATACATTGCACACAGACGCATCGCATGCGCCGGTATTGGTGTTTGCCGATCGTCAGCGCATTCGACAGATCATTCTCAATCTCGTATCGAACGCGATTAAATTCACTCCAGATGGCGGCACAGTCACGTTGCGTATCGCGCCCGACCCGGCCGACCCGACGATGATTCTCGTCTCCGTCCTCGACACCGGGATCGGCATTATGGAAGAAGACTTCCCGAAGTTATTCGAAAAATTCCGCCAGTTAGACTCATCACATAATCGGCGCTACGAGGGTACGGGACTCGGACTGGCTCTCACGAAGCAACTCGTCGAACTGAATGGCGGTACCATTCGTGTCGAAAGCGCCTATGGCAGTGGCAGTGCGTTTACATTCTCCGTTCCGGCCGCACTGAACGCACAAAAACCGCGCGAGGCGATCCCCGCGCTCTCGGTTACGTCGAACTAGACGGCACGGTAGATTGCGCATGTCCGGTGGCGACGCGAGGCGACTCGCCTCGTACTGATCGTCCGCCCTTGTTCATGCCATGGGAACGCTGTACACTACGAGCGTTGTGCAACGCTGCACAATACGCGGCGATGATGCTCGGGAGGTAGGCAGCACGATGCTTGGCAATTGGCTGTTTGTCGCGCTCGCACTGACCGTCGGTTCCGCGCTCGGCATCGGCGTGATCGCGCTGGGTGGACTTCTGCGGCCGCAACGGCCCAATCGGGTGAAACTGTCACCGTACGAAGGTGGCGTTCCCGGTGTAACGAGCCCGGTCAACCGCATTACGGCGCGCTTCTATGTTGTCGCCATCCTCTTTGTCGTCTTCGATGTCGAGGCAATCTTCATTTACCCGTGGGCGGTGATCTTCAACTCCCTCGGGTTGTACGGCCTCGTTGAGATGTTGCTCTTCATCATTCTGCTTCTTCTTGGTTGGTTCTACGCATGGAGAAAAGGGGCGTTTGAATGGGCCTAGAAGATCAGTTTGATAAGAACGTCATCATTACCAGCCTGGACTTCCTCGTCAATTGGGCACGCCGGTCATCGCTGTGGCCACTCGGTTTTGGCCTCGCGTGCTGCGCGATCGAAATGATCTCCGCCTCGATGCCGCGATTTGATGTGGCGGAACGGTTTGGGATGCTCTTCCGCTCCTCGCCGCGTCAGGCCGATTGCATGATCGTTGCGGGCACCGTGACAAAGAAAATGGCGCCGATCATCCGCACGCTCTACGATCAAATGCCCGATCCGAAGTGGGTGATTTCGATGGGTTCGTGCGCCAATGTCGGCGGCCCTTTCGACACCTATTCGGTCGTGCAAGGGGTTGATGCGGTCATTCCCGTGGATGTCTATGTGCCGGGCTGCCCGCCAACGCCCGAGGCGCTCGCCTACGGCATCCTGACGCTGCAAAATAAGATCATCAAGAACGAAACGCTCGCGAAGAAGCCGCGCAACCGGCGACCGGAGATGGTCGTGGGCGTGACCGGTCGGAACATCTAACGCGTTTCAGCGCCACGTTCCCCTGCTGCGCGCCGCCGTTGTCGCGCATGGGGACGGGTCAAGGAGGACCGGAGTGGCCCAGGAACCCCAGACCGTTGAACCGGCGGACACACCGCCAGCACCCCCTCATCCCGCCGTACAGACGGTTCAGCAACGCTTTGGTAATGCGGTCGAGGAGGTTGTCACCTTCCGTGATGAGATCACGCTGCGCCTCCAGAAAGACGCGGTGCATGACGCGCTTCAATTATTGCGGGATGATGCAGCGCTTCGCTACGACCTCCTCATTGATCTGACGGGCGTAGACTGGCGTGTCCGTGCGCCGCGCTTTGATGTGGTCTATCAACTCTACTCGACGGCGAATCGCCACCGGTTGCGCGTCAAGAGCGGCGTCAATGCGTTGGAGCGCGGCGACAGTATCGCGACCGCGTCCGATCTTTGGGCATCGGCAAACTGGCTCGAGCGCGAGTGCTACGATATGTTCGGCATCAACTTTGCGGGGCATCCCGATCTCCGGCGCATTCTTCTGCCGGAGGACTGGAACGAAGGCTATCCGCTGCGGAAAGACTACCCACTTCGTGGTCACAAGCAGTGGGGCCAGTACCACTAAACCGCGCGAAAGGGGCAAGGCATGGCTGACACAACGACAACCCGCCCCATCATCGCCGACATGCCACACATGCCGGGGATTGACGAGCAAAGCGTCGAGAGTGACCGCGTCCTCGAAGGCGGCGACCGTGAGATGATCCTCAATCTTGGGCCGCAGCATCCCTCAACCCATGGCGTGCTGCGGGTCGTCCTGCGCCTCGATGGCGAAGTGATCCGGGCGTGCGATCTCGTGATCGGCTACCTCCACCGCGGGACAGAAAAACTGGGTGAGAATGCACGCTACGTGCAGTTTACGCCTTGGACCGATCGCACCGACTACATCTCCGCGCCATCGAACAACCTCGGCTACATCATGGCGGTGGAAAAACTGCTGGGTATCACCGATCGCATCCCGGAACGCGCGACGTATTTCCGCGTCATTCTCGCGGAACTGACGCGCATCGCGTCGCATCTCGTGGGCATCGGCACGCACGCAATGGACATCGGCGCGCTTTCGATGTCTCTCTTCACCTTCCGCGAGCGCGAAATGATCCTCGACTTGTTCGAGAATTACTGCGGCGCGCGGCTCACGACGAATATCATGGAAGTCGGCGGCTTCCAGCGCCCCATCCCTGACACATTCTGGGAGCAGACGCGCGAGTTTCTGCGGGTAATGCCGGAGCGACTGGCGGAGTACGAAAAACTGCTGAACGCGAACCCGATCTGGATCGGACGAACGAAGGGTATCGGCTACATCTCGCGCGAGGATGCACTCTCCTTCGGACTGACCGGGCCGCTCCTGCGCGCGGCCGGTGTCAACTACGATGTCCGCAAGGCGCTGCCGTACCTTGTGTATGACCGGCTGGACTTCGAGATTCCGCTCGGCGAAAACAGCGACACCTATGATCGCTATCTCATCCGCATGGAAGAGATGCGACAATCGCTCCGCATCATCGAGCAGTGCATGGCGCAGATGCCGACGGACGGGCCGCTGATGGCCGATGAGCCGAAGTTCGTCTTCCCGCCGCATGATGCCGTGATGTTTGAGGCGGAGGCGATGCAGCGGCACTTCAAACTGGTGATCGAGGGCTTCTCGCCGCCACCCGGTGAGGTGTATGTCGGCATCGAGAACCCGAAGGGTGAACTCGGCTATTACATCGTTTCGGACGGCACCCCGCATGCGTATCGGCTGCGGATTCGCCCGCCGTCCATGATTAACTTGCAGATCGTTAACAAGATCTCGGTCGGCACGATGATCGCTGACCTGATCGCGATTCTCGGCACCATTGATATGGTGCTCGGTGAAGTGGATCGCTGACGCCGGGTTCACCTCGCGGAAGGCATGAAGGATATGGCGAACGACGTCACCTGCATCATCAACGGTAAGAGCGTGACCGTCCCGGCGGGCACGACGATTATCAATGCCGCGAAGAAGATCGGCATCACGATCACGTCATTCTGCTATCAACCGGATTTGCGTCCGTGGGGCTCGTGCCAGATGTGCGTCGTCAATGTCCTCGGTCGCCGTGGCGGGACGCAGATTTCCTGCGCGACGCCGGTGCGGGACGGTATGGAGGTGGCGACACACGACGAGGTTTCCTATCGCGCGCGCCAGGACCTGCTCAAGTTCTTCCTCATTGACCACGCCCTGGACTGCCCGACCTGTGACGCGTCCGGCGAGTGCCAGTTGCAGGATGCGACCTACGAATACGGCGTCGCGGAGAACCCCTTTCACCGCCCGAAGATGGTGCGGGAAGTAGAGCACTTCTCTGACCTGATTGACTTCAAGCATGATCGCTGCGTCACCTGCTCGCAATGCATTCGTACCTGCGAGGAAGTGATCGGAGCGTCGGCGATCACGATGGCCAATCGCGGCCTCGAATGTACGATCATCCCCGCCTTCGGAAACTCGCTCTATGACACGGATTGCACCCATTGCGGGATGTGCGTGCAAGTCTGCCCCGTCGGCGCGCTCACGGACCGCGAATACGGCGAGCATCCGTGGGAGATGCAGACAGTGCGCTCGATCTGCGGGTTTTGCCCGGTCGGCTGCTCGCTCGATGTCCAGACGCGCGAGGGTGACATCAAGCGGGCGCAAGGCTCGGCGCGAGAGTACGGCGTCAACCGCTCGTACACCTGCGTGAAGGGCCGTTGGGGTTATGACACTGTCACAAGCCCGGCACGCATCGAGACGCCGCTGATCCGCACCGGCGACACCTTCCGCGAAGCGACGTGGGAGGAGGCGCTGACGCTCACCGCGGATCGCCTGGTCGCCTATCGCGATGGTTCGTTCGCCGCCGTCGCCGCGCCGACGCTCACGAACGAAGACGCGTTCGTCCTCGCGCAGTTCACGCAAGAGATAATGGCCTCTCCACATATGGATGTCGTCGGGCGTCAATTGCACGCGGCGGGTGATCGGGCGATGGTCGCCGCGCTGGGCGAGAATGCGGTTACGAACAGCAAAGCCGAACTGCTTGACGCCAAGATGTTCCTCCTCGTCGGTACGAATATGCCAGAAACGCATCCCGTGCTTTCCTATGACCTGCACATCGCCGTGCGCACGCGCGACGCGCGGATGGTGCTCATTTCCCCGGAGTGGAACAACCTCTGCGAAGTCGCGACAGTCTGGTTGCAGGCGCGCCCTGGGACGGAAGTAGCCGCATTACTGGCGATGGCGAATGTCATCACGCGCGAGAATCTGCATGCGGCGAATTTCGTTGCTGAGAGGGCGGAAGGCTTCGATGTCTGGCTCTCCAGCGTCCGCGACATGACGCCGGAACGCGCGGCGGAGATTTGCGGCACTCCCGCTGCCGAGATCGAGCGTGCGGCAATGCTCTATGCGAAGGGCGGCTACGTTCGCAACCCACCGCCGGAATCCGGCCTCTATCCCCCGTCGGCAGCCTTCTTCGGCTCCGGTATCATGCGCCTGCCGAATGGCGGGGAGACGGCGGCGGCAATGATCAACCTCGCCCTCTTGACGGGCAATGTCGGACGGGCCGGAGGCGGTATCTGGCCCTTGCGGGACGGTACAAACCTTCAGGGTGTCCTCGATGTAGGGTGCGTGCCGGGTGCCGGTGGCCTTGGATTGGGCGAGATGCGCGCCGCCGCTGAGTCCGGTGCGATGCGGGCCGCGTTGTTGTCGGGCTTCGATCCGGCGGGCGATCCCGATTCGCACGTCGCCGAGCGCGCCGCTCTGGCGCTGGAACGGCTGGAATTCCTCGTCGTGCATGATCTCTTCATGACCGAGACCGCCAAGCGCGCCGATGTCGTCCTCCCCGCGACGACATGGACGGAAGTGGCGGGCACGCTGACGAATGTTGATCGCCATGTGCAACTGCTCCGACCGGCGCTTGTGCCACTCGGTGGTAGCCGCTCGCTCTGGGACGCACTCAACGATCTCGCCGGGCTGATGGGCGCCGATTTCGGCTATGGCGATCCCGCGGACGTTTTCGACGCCATCGCGTCTGCCGTGCCGACCTATGCGGGGCTCTCGCATCAACGTCTCGATTGGGACGGCGGGTTGCAATGGCCGGTGCGCTCAGCGGACGAGGCCGGTACGCCCATACTCTTCACGGATCGCTTCTCAACGGCGACGGGCAAGGCACAGATGCGGGCGATTACCGTCCCGCTGTTGGAGGAAGTCGCCGCCGCGCCGTTCGGGCTTGTGCTCACGACGGACCGCGGCCCGGACGCGCATGGGCGGCTGACGGAACACTTCCCATCGGTGAATCTCCGCCACATCCGGCCGCTCAGCGATCTCGTCATCCATCCCGAGGACGCGCGCCGTCGTGGCATCGCGACCGGCGATCAGGTGCGGATTGTCTCCGCGTACGGCGATCTCACGGTTACGGCGCTCGTAAGCGAGCAGACGCAGCGCGGCATTGTGCATCTCGATTTCGATCTTGGAGCCGTCGTGGATACACGCGCGCGGACGCCGTCACTGGACCGTGCATGGCGGATTGGTGAGTTGAAGGTCTGCGCGGTGGAAGTCCTACCAACAGCGCAACCGCAGCCGGAGATGGTTGCGGCGGGAGGCGACTAAACGATGTCATACGCGGTCGTCAATATTCTCAGCAGTCAGCCGGGATGGCTCACGGCGATCACCGTCGTCGTGCTACTCTTTATCGCCTTGACGATGATGGCGTATATGACCTATTACGAGCGCAAAGTGATCGCATTCATGCAGGACCGGCTTGGACCGACGCGTACCGGCCCACGTGGCTTGCTGCAACCGGCCGCCGACGGCCTCAAACTCCTCTTCAAGGAGGACATCATCCCCAGCGGCGCGGATCGGTGGGTGTTCTTTTTCGCGCCGATCGTCGTCTTCGTCACCGCGCTGACCGCGTTCATGATTATCCCGCTCGGCGGGACCGCGTTCGTGCCGTTCACGGCGAAGCACGTCAACCTCTTCCTGACAGACCTCAATGTCGGCCTTCTGCTGATCCTCGCACTCGGCGGCATCGGCGTGTATGGGATCATCCTCGGCGGTTACGCATCCGCCAACCGCTATTCGCTAATCGGCGGCTTGCGCTCCGCCGCGCAGGTGATTTCCTACGAACTGACACTCGGTTTGGCGCTCGTCGGTGTGATGCTGCTCTCCGGTTCGCTCAGCCTGGTTTCGATCGTCAACTGGCAGCGCGATCATATCTGGCTGATCGTCTTCCAGCCCGTCGGCTTCATCCTTTATCTCATCTCTGCCATTGCGGAGACGAATCGTGCGCCCTTTGACCTGCCGGAAGCGGAGAACGAACTGGTCGCCGGTTTCCACACGGAGTATTCGGGCTTCCGGTTCTCGATGTTCTTCCTCGGTGAATACATCAACATGCTCGTCGTCTCCGGTATCGCCGCGACGGTCTTTCTCGGTGGCTGGGACGGGCCGATCCTGCCCGGTCCGATCTGGCTCTTTATCAAGATGCTGCTCTTCATGTTCGTCTACATCTGGTTGCGGGCCACGCTGCCGCGCTTCCGCTATGACCAGTTGATGGGCATCGCGTGGAAAGTGTTGCTCCCGTTGACGTTGGCGAATATCCTAATCACGGCGACGGTCAAGGTGCTCATTGATCGCCTCTGATCGGTTGCCTCACCTATCAAGGAGTGTCGCGAATGCCCATGTTCGATGAAATCAAAGGCTTCGGCGTCACGTTCAAACGCCTGTTCAGGAAGGACCTGACCGTCGAGTACCCGGACGAACGCCGCCCGCTCGAGGAGCGCTTTCGTGGCTTGCCCGTCCTGCGGACCGACCCGGAAACGCAGGAAGCGATCTGCGTTGGTTGCTCGATGTGCGAGCGGATTTGCCCGACGCAGTGCATCTCGATGGAGTTCACCCCCGCCAATGAGGGCGAGCGCGATGTGGTGATTTACACGCTCGACGCCGGGCGCTGCATGTACTGCGGCCTGTGCGCGAAATCGTGCCCGGTGGACGCGATCACCATGAGCAATGCCTTCGAGTTGAGCGTCACCTCGCGGGACGGGCTGATTTATCAGAAGTCGCAGTTGGCGGAAATCGGCGCAACGGCACGGGAGTATTTTGCGCAATGAGCGGCGATATTTTCTTCGCGATCTTCGGCGGACTTGCGGCCCTGACAAGCCTGCTCGTCGTGCTGCAACGCAACCCGACGCACAGCGCGTTGTTCCTCGTGATGTCCTTCCTGAACGTCGCGTGTATCTACGTGCTGCTCGGCGCGGAGTTCGTCGCCGTTACGCAGATCATCGTCTACACGGGCGCCGTCCTCGTCCTCTTCCTCTTCGCGATCATGCTCGTACGTATGGAAGATTTGCCGGAGATGTACGGGGGCCATCCGGTGCAGCGATTTGTCGGGCCGATACTCGGCCTTGCGCTCTTTCTGGAGATTCTCGCCGTCATTCTCTCCACCGTGCCTCTTGGCGCAGCGGGGCCGTTCACGCCCGAGAATATTACGGCACTGGGTGGGAATACGCAGGCGCTTGGGCGGAGTTTGTACGGGGACTTCCTCGTGCCGTTTGAGATCTCCTCCCTCGTCCTACTCGTCGGCGCAATTGGCGCGATCGTCCTGGCCCGGCCGGATTACACTGCCTCGCGCGACCGGGAGATCGGCAGCCTTTTCACCATTTCGCTGGGGCATCCCCAGGAGAGCACGATTGCCACGCCGTCGGTGTATACCGTACGGCGCGACGAGCAATTAATCCTGCATGCTGAGGAAGAGACGGAAACGGCCGGCGAAGCGATCAAGCGATAGCGGTCGGCTCAGGAGGGAACATGCATCCGGGGTTGGAATGGTATCTCAGCCTGAGCGCGGTCCTCTTCGTGATTGGGTTAATTGGCGTGCTGACACGCCGGAACGTACTCGTGATCTTTATGTGCGTCGAGATGATGCTGAACGCGGTCAACATCAGTTTCATCGCCTTTGGCCGCGCGATCAGTTCTGCCACCGGGCAAGTCTTCGCGCTGTTCGTGATTACCGTCGCGGCGGCCGAAGCAGCGGTTGGCCTGGCGATTGTCATCGCCCTCGCACGCCGGCAGGATACCGTGGATGTTGGCCGGATTGATACGCTGCGCGAGTGAGTTCGACCCCGATACCGGGTACGTTTGAGGGATAGGACGGTTCAATGGAGAACTTCCTCTGGGTCATTCCCGCCGCGCCACTCGCCGCATTCATCATCACGCTCCTGTTCGGAAAGAGTGTGCTGAAGTCTCAGGCACATTGGCCGGCGATCATCGGCGCCGGTATCGCGGCCGTCTGCGCATGGTTGACGTTTTTTCAGGTGCGCGGCCTCAATGCCGGGGAAGCGCTGAACAATCATTTATTCACCTGGATGAATACGGGCGCCTATAGTTTCGACACGCAGCAATTCAAGGTGGCGATCAATCTCCGCGCCGATCACCTCACGGCCCTGATGCTGCTCGTCGTCACGAGTGTCGGACTCCTCGTGATAATCTATTCGGTTGGGTACATGCATGGTGATGGCGGATACTACCGCTTCTTCGCCTTTTTACCCCTCTTCGTCTTCAGCATGCTCATGCTCGTATTATCAGACAACTATCTGCTGCTCTTCGTCTTTTGGGAGGCCGTGGGATTGTGCTCGTACTTCCTCGTCGGCTTCTGGTTCCGCAGGGAGAGCGCGAACAAGGCCGCGCTCAAGGCGTTCTGGGTGAACCGCGTCGGCGATGTCGGCTTCGGTCTCGGCACGATGCTGGTCTGGACGACATTCGGCACATTCACGTTCACGGACGTGTTCGGGCAACTGGAAAAACGAGCCGGCATCGGTGGTGACATCACAAAAGGCACAATTACCGCGATCTGCCTCCTCCTCTTCTGTGGCGCCGTCGGGAAGAGCGCGCAGGTTCCCCTCCATGTCTGGCTGCCGGACGCGATGGAAGGGCCGACGCCCGTTTCCGCTCTCATCCACGCGGCAACGATGGTGACGGCAGGCATCTACCTCGTCGCGCGTTCGTGGCCGCTCTTCGACCTTTCTCCAGGCGCGCGAGATGTTGTCGCCATCGTCGGCATCGCGACCGCATTCCTCGGTGCGACGATTGGCCTCGTCCAGCGCGACATCAAACGCGTCCTTGCGTACTCGACCGTCTCGCAACTCGGCTATATGTGTTTCGCGCTTGGCGTCGGCGCGTACATTCCGGCGATCTTCCACCTGATGACGCACGCGATGTTCAAGGGGCTGATGTTCCTCGGTTCCGGCTCGGTGATCCACGGCATGCATGACGAGCAAGACCTGTTTAAGATGGGTGGCCTCCGCAAACAGATGCCGATCACTGCCTACACCTTTCTGATCGGCGCATTGGCGATCTCCGGCGTCACCGGCCTCGCGGGCTTCTGGTCGAAAGACGAGATCATCGTCGGCGCGTATCACGCCGGCTATCCGGTGATTGCGATTCTTGGCCTTGTGACGGCCGCGCTCACCGCCTTCTATATGTTCCGGCTCTACTTCCTCGCCTTCGAGGGCACACCGCGCTATGACCAGGAACACGTCCACCCGCACGAGTCTCCGGCGACGATGACCGTGCCGCTTGTGATGCTCGCGATCCCCTCCATTGTGATCGGCGCACTCGTTGGCATACCACCGGATAAGGGTGCGATCCATGCCTTCCTCGGCAAAGCAATTCGCAGCGATTTATTCGAGAGCCACGGCTCGGTTGCTTCGTCAACGACCCTCACGTTTGGCGTCCTCTCGACGCTTGTCGCGGTCGGCGGTATCTTCCTTGCCTTTGCGATGTACATGCGCCTCAGCCCGAATCCGTACACGCTCGGCGACCGGCTGCACTGGCTTTGGACATTCCTCTGGCATAAATGGTACTTCGATGAGGTCTACCATGTGCTCTTTGTCAAGGGAACGCTCGCATTCGCGATGGCATGCTGGGCGTTCGACCGCTATGTCGTGGACGGCGCGGTCAATGGGGTTGCGACCGTCGTCGGGCGTTCGTCAGGCCGTCTGCGTCGGGTACAGACCGGATTCGTCGCGAACTATGCCCTCGCGATTGCGCTCGGCGCGGTGCTGATCGTCGGCGTCTACCTGATCGCACGGGGAGATATTTTCACGCAACTGTTCGGCTAACCGCTGCCCGGGGCGCAACGGCGCGTGCCCGCGAGGAGGAATTTGGTGGATCACTTCCCGCTGCTCTCGGTGATGCTCTATCTCCCGACGGTCGTCGCGTTGCTCGTGCTCTTCGTGCCGCGCCTCGCGCCCGACACCATAAAGTATGCCGCGCTCTTCGCAACCCTCGCGACCTTCGTGCTGTCGCTGATCGTCGTCTTTTCCTCCCAACAGACGGCAAGCCTTCGCTGGGAAGAGAATTACAACTGGCTGCCGAGTGTCGGCATTCGCTACCACCTCGGCACGGACGGCTTGAGTACGATCTTTCTCCTGCTGACGACGTTATCGAGTGTCATTGCCCTCGTCGCCTCATGGACGAGCATCAGGGTGAATATCCGTGCCTACTATGTCACCTTCCTGATCCTCGAAACCGGTATGCTCGGTGTCTTCATGACCTTCGATCTCTTCCTCTTCTATGTCTTCTGGGAACTGGTGCTGATCCCGATGGCGCTGATTATCGGGGTGTGGGGCAGCGCGAATCGGGTCTACGCGGCGATCAAGTTCTTCCTCTTCACGCTCGCGGGCAGCCTGCTGATGCTCGTCGCCATCGTCGCGATGTACACGGAGTACTTCAATCGTACGGGCACACGGACGCTCGACCTGAACACGCTGATTGCCATTCCCGGTGGCTGGTCGCATACCTTTCAACTCTGGACATTCGCGGCATTCTTCATCTCGTTCGCGATCAAGGTGCCGATGTTTCCGGTGCATACGTGGCTGCCGGATGCCCACGTTGAATCACCGACGGCCGGCAGTGTCATTCTGGCTGCGGTGCTGCTGAAACTTGGCGGCTACGGGATGATTCGGTTCAACCTCGCGCTCTTCCCCTACGCCTCGCACAAGTTCGCGACGCCGATTCTCATCCTCTCGGTCATCGCCATTATTTACGGCGCGCTCGTCGCGATGGTGCAGCCGGACATGAAGAAGTTGGTGGCGTATTCGTCCGTGACTCACATGGGGTTCGTGACGCTCGGCATCTTTTCCTTCAATCCACAGGGATTCCAGGGCGCCGTCATCACGATGTTCAGCCACGGTCTCGTAACGGGCGGGCTTTTCCTCTGCGTCGGCGTCCTCTATGAACGCGCGCACACGCGGCAAATCAGCGCCTTTGGCGGCATCGCGAACCGTATGCCCACGTATGCCTCGGTCTTCATGGTCTTCATGCTCGCCGCGCTCGGCTTGCCGGGCCTCAGCGGGTTCGTCGGTGAATACCTCAGCACCCTTGGTTCCTTCCGCCTCGCGAACAAGACCTACGCGGCGATCACGATGTTCGTCGTCATCTTCGCGGCGGTCTACATGATGTGGCTCTACAAGCGCGTCATTTTCGGCGAACCGCGCGAGGAACATCATGGTTTCGCGGACCTGACGCGGATCGAGGCGTCAACGTTGTTACCGCTCGTCCTGGGTATTCTCTACGTTGGCATCTATCCCGTGCCATTGATGAAACTGCTCAAGCCGGTGATCGGGGCGCTCCTTGCGCCGATCGTCGGGAGCGGGACTGCGGCGGCCGCCGCAGACGCCATACCGTAAAGAGAGGAACCCCATCTGATGCCGGATGTCTCGTTTCCCCCCATCCATTATGTGACCGTCGTGCCGCACTTGATTGTCACCGGCCTCGCGGTCGTGCTGCTGTTGATGGATGCGGTTTCGCGCCGCAGCCGCGCGGCCCGGGTCGGCCAGATCGCGTCGCTCGTGTCGGTGATCGGCTACGGCGCCGCGCTTGTCAGCCTGCTGTTTACCTATGACCATCGCCAGGTGACGGGCGGCGGCTCGATCCGCTACGACTATATGGCGATCTTTTTTTTGATTGTCATGTTGAGTACCGCGCTGCTGACCGTGCTCGTTTCAGCAAACTTCGTCCAACTCCAGAGTATGTCGCTGCTGGAATATCTCGTGATTCTCTCGTTCTCTGTGCTCGGCATGATGGTCGTCGCCATCGCCGGCGATCTCATTATGGTCTTCATCGGCATCGAACTGACCTCCATCGCGGTCTATGTCCTGACTGGATTCTCCCGGCAGAGCCGGATTTCCCATGAGGGCGCGCTGAAGTATTTTCTGCTCGGCTCATTCGCGACCGGCATTCTCATCTACGGCATGGCGTGGACATTCGGCATCGCTGGCACAATCAACCTCGATGCGATCCGCACGGCGGGGGCAAGCATCGCGACCGGCAATCCGTCGCTCTTGCTCGCATTACTCCTGCTTGTCGTCGGCCTCGGCTTCAAGATCGCCGCCGTGCCGTTCCATATGTGGACACCGGACGCCTATCACGGCGCGCCGACGCCGGTAACAGCCTTCATGTCCGTTGGGCCGAAGGCGGCGGGGTTCGCGGCGATGCTGCGCGTCCTCGTCAACGGCTGGACACCGGCGGCTGACCAGTGGGTGCCGCTGGTGATCGTACTCTCCGTCATCACGATGACCTTCGGCAACATCGTCGCGGTCGCACAAAACAACGTGAAGCGGATGCTCGCCTACTCCAGTATCGCCCATACCGGCTATATGCTCGTCGGGCTGGCCTCGTACCAGGTCGGCGCGAGCAAGATGGACTTCAACGGCAGGGCGATCGGCGCGCTGCTGTTCTATACCTTCGCCTACGCCTTCACGAACATCGGCGCGTTCTCGATCCTCACATGGATGCAGGCGCGTGGGCGTGGTACGAATATCGAATCGTTCCGCGGCCTTGCCACGACCGCTCCGGGGGCGGCGATTGCGATGACGATTTTCATGGCATCGCTGATGGGTGTGCCGCCGCTGCTTGGCTTCTTCGCGAAGTACTACATCATTGTGGCGGCAATCAACGCCAATCTGACGTGGCTCGCCGTGATCGTCGCGCTCAATTCCGCTGTCTCTGCATACTTCTATCTTCGGGTCGTCGCGGTCATGTACTTCCGTGAGCCGGATCGGCAGATCGTTCCGCAGCGAACGTCGTGGCTCGGCCTCGGTCTGGCAGTTTCGTCGCTCGGCACCGTCCTGTTTGGCGTCTTCTCCGGCCCTGTCTTTGACCTCGCTCGGAAGGTCTTGCTCTGATCGAACCGACAGCGCTTAGCGCTTGCCCGGTGCAGACGAGGCCACCACATACCCCGCGTTGGTGTGCAGTAGTGTTGGCAAGGAAACGGCGACCGGGTAGAGTCCTTGTACACAGACCGATCGTAGCGACGGACCCATGACCGTACGAGATATGCTCTCTTCGTCTTGAAAGGGTCACTGACATGGAGAAGCATGAATCGTACCAATCCTCCGTTGAGACTGTCCCCGCAACGCCGGCAATGGCGGCGTTTTTGAAGCGCGCTACGAAGCAACACACGGTCGCGTGGTGGGTGGTCGGCGCACTCGCCGTCGTCGTGCTCGCGGTTCTCGCGCGCAGTCTCGTGACCGGCCATGCGTTGGGGTTAGCCGTGGGCATGACCGTAGTCTGGTTCGTCGTCGCCGGTCCTGTGACATATGCATTGGTGACAGGTAAGCGGGATGCGAAGAAGGATTTGGCCGGGGGAACCTGCCTACGGTATACCGGCCCGATCGAAGGGTCCTCAGAGACCGTTCGGGGCAAAACGACATCTACCTATTCCTGGATTTCTATCAATCGTTCACCCTATCGCCTGCCCACGGATCGCGACCTATCAGACTCTTTCGCCGAGCGTAAGCGCGGCCAGGTGCTTTTCACCCCCCACAGAAACATTCTTGAGGTCCGCGGGCCAAGCGATGAAGTGGTCTATCGAGACCCCGCGTACAGCGGGGAAGAGACCTAAGTGGGTAGACATCTGAATTTGGACGGTGGGCGCGGGCTTTAGCCTGCGCCAGACTCGGCAGGCTAAAGCCCGCCGCCACCAGTGTCTAATCTGCTCTGGCCACCTACCTAGCAGTCTGACATGGCGTGGTTGAAGGTGGTGCGCCGCTGCCGTATGCACCCCGCGGATCGCAGCATGAATCGCCACAACCGACCGCACGCTTCGTCTAACCCGATGTTGCCACTGCTACTGCAAACCAACGTTGGGCACGTGGTACACGGTGCCTCAGTTTGTCCGGTGCTACCGCCGCCCGAAGTGGGCGGCGGTAGTTTTCATGCAGAGAGGTGCATCGCTCTTCCCCGCCCCCTTTCGTCGCTAATTTCACGTATTTTCCGATGATTCTCACGCGGATCAGCCTAGTCACTTGACAATGTACGGACGCGTGGTATACTGTACCTATATAAAGATGCGGGAAAGTTGCTATTGCCCGCTGGTAGTACACAGAAAGGGTGTTCGGCCATGAACAAGTTTGGCAAGTGGATGAGGAATCTCGTCGCGGATGGGTCGTTCAACGACTATTATGCGCGTATTCTCCGCAATGGCGGCGACGGCCTGCCGAGCGCAACGGAAGCCCGCAAGGACCTCGAGCGCGCCCGCCGGTCGGTTGACCCCCGGTTCCCACTCTAAAAACCCACAACGCACATTTCCGCGGGGGCAGTGATAGGACTGCCCCCGCATTTTTTGTCTCTCATGCTATGCGAGGAAACCCGATGCGCCACGGGGGTCCGGCACGAGCATCCGGGGCTGCTGCGTATATTTTTCCATATCACCGGTCTGATAGATGAACGTCGCTCCCGGCCGGTTCGTCGCGGCGGCAGGACGCCCCTCGCGGTCGAGCGCAACGATGTTCATCCCCGACGCGTACGGGTCTTCGAGCGACTGAAGATCCACCATTGCCTCCGCGAGCGACGCCTCGATACGCATGCCCATCTTCATGTAGAGCACGACACTCCGCGCCGTGGCACAGCGTATCGCCATTTCCCCCCGCCCGGTACACGCAGCGGCCCCGTAGCGGTTGTCCGCGTAGTTGCCCGCCGCGATGATCGGGCTGTCGCCAAGCCGACCGGGATACTTCCACTGCCAACCACTCGTGCTGACGCCGGTCGCGATGTTGCCGTTCCGGTCTCGGGCGATGAAGTTCACCGTCCCGGTGTTCTTTTCCGGGTTGATCATCTTCCGCACCCACTCGCGCACTTTCGCCTGAAACCGGACGCTGCCGACCTGCTCGGGCGGGAAGACTTCCTCAAGCCACGCGCGCCACTGATGATGCGTCTCCTCGGTCATCAGATCGCGCTGCTCCATGCCCATCTCCGCCGCGAACCTT
Source organism: uncultured Thermomicrobia bacterium (assembly GCA_937968015.1). Classification (GTDB taxonomy): domain Bacteria; phylum Chloroflexota; class Chloroflexia; order Thermomicrobiales; family JALYUS01; genus JALYUS01. The sequence goes on along the minus strand of CALBSO010000106.1, from coordinate 17,343 downwards.
TCCGCGCCGGGGCCAACGAGCATCACATGCGGCAGTTCTTCCATCACCATCCGCGCGAGCGTGATGACGTGTTCGTAGTTGTGAACGGCACCCACTGCACCGGCGGCGAGCGTCTTACCATTCATGATCGAGGCGTCGAGTTCGACCTCACCGAGCAGGTTTGGCAGGCCGGCATAGCCGACGCTGTGATCATTCGGGTTTGATTCAACCGGCAAGATCCCCGCCTCAACCGCGTCAATCGCCGAGCCGCCCCGCCGTAACACCTCGATCGCGTCGCCGATTCCGACACTCCCATTGCTGCTCGCCACTACAATGATGTCGCTCACGATTCCCTTCCTTCACTCATTTACCTTGACGGTCGCAGATACGCCGGGCATTGTACTATGCGAGAGCGGCGTCGAGACCGCTTGCGATTTCTCATTATTCGCGTTACAACGCGCGCCATATCGTGCATCGTCCGCTATTTGTCATGTGGAGCAGCGGTGTGAAGCGAAGCGAGCAGAGTATATGACGCGTAGACCGTCACAAGGCTGGTTTCTTAGCCATGGTCTTCAATTACTATGAACGTTGGCCTCGTGCTCGTCACAGCCGGTCGGGGCATGCGCATGGGCGGGATGGACAAAGGCGCATTGGCCATCACCGGAAAGTCGGCGCTCAGTTACTCGCTCGCGGCCTTCGCGGCCTTCGTCCAACACGTCGTCGTCGTAGTCGCTGCCGACCGTGTCGCTACCTGGCAGCGAATCCGCGAGAGAGAAGCATGGCCCGTACAGACCGACATCGTGCCCGGTGGCGCCCTACGGCAGGATTCCGTGCGAATCGGTGTCGCTGCTCTCGATCTACGCGGCGGATGCGATATCGTGATGATCCACGATGGAGCCCGACCACTGGTCACGTCCGACATGATCCGCGCGTGCCTTGAGGCCGCGATGCGCGACGGCGCGGCAATCCTGGCCATTCCCGTAACGGACACGATCAAGCGCGTGATCGCCGATCAAGTTATTGAGACGCTCGATCGTGCGTCGCTCTGGGCCGCACAGACACCGCAAGCGTTCCGGTGGCAACTTCTACATGACGCGTTCGACTGGTCCGACACGCACGGCACCGCCCCGACGACCGACGAAGCGGGTCTCATCGAGGCATACGGTCATCCAGTTTCGGTCGTGCGCGGCGACCGGACGAATATCAAACTGACGGAGCCGGAAGATCTCATCGTCGCACGCGCACTCCTGAATGCTCAGATGGGGCAGACCAATGAATGACTCGGCAATTCGGGTCGGCATCGGCTACGACGTACACCGCCTCGTCGCCGGTCGGCCACTCATTCTCGGCGGAGTCAAGATACCTTTCCCGAAAGGTCTTCTCGGCCATTCCGATGCCGACGTGTTGCTCCACGCGATTACGGACGCCTTGCTGGGGGCGGCGGCGATGGGGGACATCGGAAGACACTTCCCGCCGTCCGACATGATGTGGAAGGATGCGGACAGTCGCCATCTCCTTCGCATCGCAGTCGGACTTCTCAGCGCGGCGGGATGGTACGCTGTCAACATTGACGCGACAGTCGTCTGCGAAGCGCCCAAACTACAGCCGCATGCGGATACGATCCGCGCGAGCATCGCGGAAACGGTGGGCATTCCCGTCGAATGCGTCAGCATTAAAGGCAAGACGAGCGAAGGGCTTGGCTTCACGGGGCGCGGTGAAGGCATCGCCGCCCACGCTATCGCACTCATTCACCGGCATACAGAGGAGCAACCTGCGTAATGCGCGCGCTCATCCAGCGGGTAGAACAAAGCGCCGTTCACATCGGCGACGAGATCGTCGGAGCAATCGGCCCCGGCATGACGGTGCTCCTCGGCGTTGGCGATACCGACACGACCGACGACGCTCTACTCATCGCGCGGAAGATCGCGACCTTGCGCATTTTCGAAGACGATGCGGGCAAGATCAACCGCTCAATCCACGATAGCGGTGGGGCGATTCTCCTCATTTCCCAGTTTACGCTCTATGCTGATTGCCGAAAGGGACGACGCCCGAGTTTTGTGCATGCGGCGCTGCCCGAAGTCGCCGCACCGCTTGTCTCGCAGGTGATTGCCGCACTGCAAAGCGCGGGTTTACGTGTTGAAACGGGACGCTTCGGCGCCGCAATGCGCGTCACGATCATCAATGACGGCCCCCTGACAATCTGGCTCGATTCGGCCGATTTGCGATCCGGAGCGATCTAAACCCTGACGCCGCGCGTTGGTCATGCTAGACTGGTCAGGAGAGTGCATATACGCGAGGGTTCTGTCGGAATGTGGTGTCGGTATCTGCCGTCCGCCCGTTTCCATTGCTTCTTCTCCGGCATGCATCCCCTGATCCATCGGCTTGTTGTGGAGGCTTCTGCTGTGCGTACCTCATTCGGTGACGCGCCCATCACACGGACCGATCAGCAGGGCGCGATGCTGCCCCATCAACTGTTCGCCACGGCTGATTCCCTTCAAATAAGTATCTCCCTGATCGCGCTCGCCGAAGGGCACGCGCGGTTCGTCACGGGGAGTCCGGCGATCACCCACGAGCCGCGCCGAGGCCTGCCGGGTGCGCTGGATCGGCTCGCGGAGCAATGCGGATACGCGCTCACGGAGGAACTGATTCGCGCGGTGGTCGTGGCCGGACCGCCCCTCGCGGTGCATATTGTCGGAGATTGCGGCACGACCGATCAAGCCGCCCTCGACCTCGCTGAGCAGTGCGGTATCGCGCACATCGTCGCCCCGCCAATCCTGCCGCCGCGGCATCCCGCGCGCGACCGCTCATGGTTCGAGCCAATTGCCGATGCGTGGAAGAGTGGCCGACTGGAGGCGCTCCTCGTTGTCATCCCACCGGGCGCGCTCCCGTTGTGGGTGCCGCCGCTCCTCACGACATTGAGCAACATTCCATGCCCAGCACATGCGCGACTGCTGATACTTGGATCAGATACTGATCTCTCAACTGCGCTACCGCCGGGCGCACTGCTCATCCCGCGTGATGACCGCCTGACGGAACGGCTGACCGACGCCTTGAATCGCGAGCGCGCCGTGCGCCTCCTCGATCGCTTTCCGGTCGAAGCAACCATCGTATCCCGGCCGGAGGCGCTCACGGCGGCAGCCCGCGCCATTGCCTCGGCACGCAGGGTACCCTGTGTCCTTCTCGATGTCGCGGACGGAACAACGGTCATCGTCGCGAACAATGGCACGGCGGCGGTGTACCATCACCCCGATATTGATTGCGCACGCGGCGCGGTCCGGCTGCTGAACCGTGTCAAGCCTGACGAGATTGCCCGCTGGCTTCCCTTCACCCTCGACGCAACCGCCCTCCGTACGTGGGCATTGCGCCGCGTCTCCTGGCCGATGGCAATACTCACGGACGACGAAGATTGTGCCGTCGCCGCCGCATTGGCACGCGCTGCGCTGCGCGTCGTTCTCGGCACGATCACGTCGCCGATTCCTGAGGGCGCTGTGTGGATTGTTGGTCAGTCAATCATGCGCCTCGGACCGCCGGCGGTTGCTCTCCGCATGATCGCTGATCTCATGCCCTCCGTGCGCGTTGCCACCGTCGCGGGAGATGCTGATGATCTTCTTGCGGTGGTCGGCGCTCTCGGTTCGCGCTATCCTGACGACGTGATCCGACCGCTCACGGATGATGCGCTCCTGCCTGTTGGCTCAGTGATCCAGGCTGTGCTCAGTGGCGAGCGTGCAGGCGAACCTCTCTCGGCAACCTTCACGCATGGCGACCATACTATGACGGTAGATCTCCTTCCCAATGCGATCGCGACGATAGCGGGCGACGTCGCGACAACGGTGACGCTCACGCGCAACGGCAGGGATGACGCACCGATTCGCACGCAGGGCGGCCCCGGCGGCATACTTGTGGATACGCGGCGGCGCCCTCTCACTGCCATACCACAACCCGGCCCCCGCCCGAATGTGAGTGGGCGCCTTCGACCCGCATTGGCAATAGGTGACGTGTCGCGTCGTTCGTCGTACTGAGGTAGCATGATGTTTCGCGACACGATGGAGACAATCTATCCACTAGGTGACTCGGATGTGCCTTCTGTCCGACAAGGCGATACCGTTGCGGCGGGCGATGTCATCGCTCATGGGCCCGAACCGGCTGCCATCGCGGCGTATGCGGCGACGCTCCGACTATCCGTTGATGAGGCGGCAGACGATCTCGCGCGTCACCATGGGAGAGAGATCAAGGCGGGGAACTCTCTTGGTATGCGAAGGGTTGGTCTTGTCACGCGGACGATCTCGGCTCCCGCGACCGGGACCATGCATACGCTCCCGCGGAGTGGCGCACTGGTTATCCGCAGTGACCGAGCCGATTGTGAACGTCACGCACGATACGCCGGCATCGTGCGTGACGTTCGTGAAGAGGCAATCGCTGTCACGTCGGCCGTCGCGCGGTGTGTGTACGCCTTCACCGGCGGCGACACTCGCCATGTCGGCCAAATCCATATTGACCCGGCGCTTCTGAAGGTTCCCCTCACTACCAAGACAATGCCGCGATCCGTGCCATCGGCATCGAGTCTTATTCTCGCCCATATCGCCGATCTCGCAACCTTGCACGCGCTGACGCGCTCCGCACGCGGAACATTCTTTATTGGCAGTGTGACCGAACCTGTCGCATGGTCTCTGTTATCGCGCTCGGAGTCACGAGAGGGCCGCCGCGCCCACATGCCTGGCATCATTGTTCTCTCCGGGGTCGGGGATCTCGCACACGGCGTACACGCGGTGGCTTCCTTCCGGGATTACCATGGCGCTCACGCTATCCTCGATCGGCTCGCGCATGCGGTCACCCTCATGCCACCCGCTGGCACATTCCCAGAGGCCGACACCGGGCCAGAAGACGCGGATCAACAATCGGCGATTCGCCGTGACCCTGCCAACTATGATATACCGTGCGAAATTCACGGCGCGCCAGTCGTCGCCTTGTTACATACGGGGGCACGCGTTCTTTGCGCGCGGACCAGTGGCTCACCTGGCGAGCGGTTCGCGCCGAGCCAGAATGTACGGCGAGATTAGGCCCATGTATGCCTGTACGTACGCTAGTACGTATTGTATGATTTGAGCACAAGATGCATGGTTGTGCTCCCGACCTGTGATAGACTGCGGGAGAACAAGGCTGACGGAAAGAGAGTGCGACATGACGAGACGCGAGTGTGGCTCCTGCCGTTTCTTCGAGCAAAGTGGTATCGGCGAAACTGGTTGGTGCCGAAATCAACGCTGCCAGGAGATCGTGGGGCTTGCGCTCGTTCGGCGACAGGAGATTGCCTGTCGCATCGGTTGGGATAAGGACTATTATGAATCGGCGTCAAGTGCCAACGATGTACTTCCCGGTCAGAACCGCCCCCCGCAGGATCCGGCGCGTCAACGTTCAGGGTATCAGGGTATGCGGCCGGACGACATTATCGTTGGAATCGAACAACCACGACCAGTCACCGAGGAACCGATGATACCGGTAGCACGATCCCGAACCTCGAACGTTGGCGAAGCGCATCGCCGGGCACTGGAGCGGAGGCAAATCGCGCAGCAGTCCGGTGACACAGTGCCGCAACGCCGCTTGAATTCCATCGCGTCATCGGAGGGGGAATCCAGCCCGCCGATAGAACGCCGGGACGGCCGCCCCGCACCGCGCGCGACGATCACGGGGGACGAGGGTGTTGGGAGTCCGAGGCTCGCGAACCCGCCACTACCGCAGCCCACGGCTGAAGAATCGCCCCGTTCGTTTGAGCCGAATTTTGTCGCCGAGCGCGAACAACGCTCTGGCATTGAGCAAGCCACTTCGTCGCACCGCACTCCCCCGCCCGGCCCACCGATGCCGTCCGCTCCTCCGGTTTATCAACAACCGTCGCCGCCACGCCCGGCAGAAACGTCATCGCCGTACAGTGAGACAACAGGGCTGCAAATCATGCAGCGCGGCGGGCAAATTGAGCCGTTGGAAGCCGATTGGTATGCTGCTGAGCGTCATCGTCATCGTGGGAAGCGCTGCGCGAATTGCCGCGATTTCCAGACGGCGGAAGGCGGCGACCGTGGTTGGTGCAGAAATCGCTTCGCGTTCCCTACGCCGCAACTTGTCGGCCCGAATGATCTCGCGTGTCTGTCCTGTATTGGGACGTGGTGGGCAGCCAATGACCAATGGTGGCTGGCAAAAGCGGCCATGGCCCAACGGATGGCGGCAACACCACTCGCGGATGCCTTGCTGGAGGAGATGCAAGCGGAGGAGAAACGGCAAACCGCGACACGGCGGCCGGGAGCGGGTTGACGAGCTTAGCGTGACAAACGGGGCCTTGGTGCGTATACTGCGGTCGCATCATGCGGATGATGCTTCTGGGGGAAACGCAGACCGCACACGATTCACCGTGAGCGCGGTTCGGGAAGGACGCGACGGTCGTGATGCAAAGCCCGTGGCAACACGGGGGGCCGATTCAGCCGACGACGTTCGGCGCCATCTTGCGCGACACCCGCCTCGGCCTGGGTCGCAGTCTTCAGGACGCCGAACGTCAGACACGTATTCTCGCTCGGCATTTATCGGCGCTCGAGTCCGGTGACTTTCACCTGCTGCCCACGGGTATCTACGCCCGAGGATTCGTCTATAATTATGCCAACTGGTTGCAACTGAATCCGCAGGAAATGGTCCGGTTGTTCAACGAAGCGCGTGGCGAGCCGGAGGTAATCTACCGTCCGCAACCCGTAGGCCGGCCAGTCAACACATCTGGTCCCTTCTCGCCCAACTTCGTTGTCATTGTCTTCGTGATCGGCATTCTCAGCGTGGTGGCGGCGTGGGGCTACAGCCTGCTCGTGCAGACACCGCCGAAAACGCCGATCATTGATATCCCGACGGTCGCCGCGACACCGACCGCAATTTCGGGATCGCAAGCACTCAGCACACCGTCCATCGGACCCGCAACGACGAGCAGTACGATCCGCATCTCATCAGCGACGAGCGGAACTGCCTCGACGACGGCAACGAGCGTGCAGGGCACGGCGACCGCGCCCCCCGCGACGAGTCTCAAGGTGACGATTACCGCAAGCGTCACGTCATGGGTCGAAATCTTTGCCGATGGGGATAAGATTGCCAAAACCGTCGGCTACCTCAATGCAGGTGAAACTCGCCAGATCGAAGCCAAACAGACGGTCACAATCTATTGTGGCAAGCCGGATAATGTCACATATACCGTGAACGGCGTTGACAAAGGGAACCTCCCAAAGGAGGCGCTGCAGACGCAGGGATTCACGATTACCCTCTGATGATTATCGTATTGATCGTTTGCGGCGGATGCGCTATTCGACCTCGAAGATTGCTTCGATTTCGACCGGGATCCCGTTCGGCAGCGCGCCCATTCCGACCGCCGAACGTGCATGTCGGCCCGCATCGCCGAACACGGCGAGGAACAGATCAGAACACCCGTTGATCACCCGTGGTTGCTGCCCGAAATCGGGCGCGCTATTCACCATTCCAAGCACTTTGACGACCCGCCGGATGCGGTCGAGCGAACCGAGGGTCTCTTTCGCCGCCGCGAGCAAGTTCAGCCCGACATAGCGCGCCGCCTTTCCCTTTTGGGGCGGTATACCCAGGTTGATCGGGCCCATTGCCGGACAGAAAGAGCAAGTTGCCGACGACGACGCCCTTGACGTAGGAGCCGATCGGCGGTGAGACCGGCGGCAGTTGATGGCCCAGGTCCGCAAGTCGCTGCTCGACTGTGCGCTCGTTCATGATTTTCTCCTTACGCGGCTACGCCGCTTCGACAAACGGATCGTCTGGCCCTCGTCCACCGAGGAACAAATAGGTATACAGCAAGACGCCGGTTGTCAGACCAATCAGCAATTTCAGGCCATTCGGAAGGCCGGAGGGCGACACGAACCCCTCCAACGTGCCGGCGATCACTAACAACGGGACGCAGCCACACGCGATCAATGTCGCGCTCCGGCCGGCACGCGCGATTGATTCGCGCCGCGACCGTAGCCCTGGTCGGACGATTCCACTTGCCACACGCAACCCTGCGCCGCCACTGATGAAGATCACGGAGAGTTCGAGAAATCCGTGCGCAGCGACGAACGCCCAGAGGGCGCCGTTGATGCCGTAGACCTGCGTGAGCCCCGCAATGGAGCCGATCTGCAACCCGTTCTGGAGTAACACGAGGATCGTCGGAACGCCCAGCAAGACGCCGCCCGCGAAACAAAGTAGCGTGACGCGGATGTTATTCGTCATGATGAATGACGACACGAACGGTCGCTCGGCAGGTGGCGTGTCGAACCATGTTTTTCCCTGTTTGATCGTCTCAATGACGCCACTCCCTCCCGGCACGAACGACTCCGCTAACGATGGCCGAACAAATGTGGCGAGATACGCCAACGCGAATCCCACAAACACGGTAACGAACGCGGCAAGCGTATAGCCAAACGTCTCACGAAACAGACGCGGGAACGTCTGGCGGTAGAATCGCCATATCGCGTGGCTGGCATGGCGCCGCCGCCGATACAGATGGCGTCGCGAGCGAGCAACAAGATCATTGAGGTAGCGTGTTACTGGGTCCGTCGGGAAGTCGCGGCGGGCGAGCGCAAGATCGGCGGTCGCTTCGCGGTAACGCCAACCGAGTTCTTCGGTGCGGCCCGCGCTCCCCGCATCCGCGTGGGATGCGAGCAACGCTTCAAGGCGCGCCCATTCGTCTCGATGCCATACAATGAACCGATCAGCCACGGCGCCTCCTCACAACTCTCACCCATCCTAGCTGTTCGTACCCATGTCGGCAAGGAGAAACTTGACGTAATAATCCGCTTCGTGTACGGTGTGTACGTACGGCGTTGGCGCCGGAGGGTTGTACGTCTGTCTCTTTCAGGCGGGGGGTGATATGGGGTTCGAGCGGCAGATTACCCGGCGGGCGGTGTTGCGTGCCGGAAGCCGTATGTTGATTCTTGCAACCGGTTCGACACTGTATGCGTTGCCGCGTGCGGTCAGTGCTGAGCCATTTTCGACGAGCATACACTGGGATCAACGCGACATTCCCCTCGGCGATGCGCCGTATCTGTCACCCATTCTCCAGTCAGACTTCCCATTTAACGCCCTCGAATCGCAGTGGGACTCCATCGTATCACCGGGAACGGTGATAGATTTGGCAGTGCGCACGAGTGGAGACGGTACGACGTGGGGCGATTGGCAGCATCTTCACGCGGACACCCACGCGCGCGATCTCCGCGATACCGCGACCTTCGGTGATCTCATCATCGGCGCCCCCGCACGATTCGCTCAATTCTCAGCCGCGACCCAGGGAGCGACGGCCACCAATCCACCGGTGCTGCGTGCGTTCCGGCTCACTGCGGTCAACACACTTACTACGTCGGACAACGCGGTGTACCACACTGAGGCCATCAATGGCATCACGATCGTCCCACGCGCGGGTTGGTCCGCCGACGAAAAACTGCGTTTCGATAAAATGAACAAGGAAATTTGGCCACCGGAATATCGAGCGATCAAGAAAGTCATCGTCCACCACACGGTGACGCGCGATCCCGAAACCGACCCGCGTGCCACGATGCGCGCGATCTATCAATATCACGCGATCTCACGGGGTTGGGGAGACATTGGCTACAATTACCTGATTGACCAGCAGGGCACGATCTATGAAGGTAGGTTCGGCGGCGATCGCGTCGTTGGTGGCCACGCCCTGCAGTACAACTGGGGTAGCATCGGCATCGCGATCCTCGGTACCTACTCAGACCACACGATCAGTGATGCCGCACGATCGTCCCTGATCGCGCTTATCCGCGCGAAGGCAGGTGACCTTGACCCTGTCGGGAAGAGTTTCTTCATTGACCGCGATAACGTGATGAATATTAGCGGCCACCGGGGTGTCATCAATACGAGTTGCCCGGGCGATGGCTTCTACCCAAAGATGAACAATCTCCGGCGCGAAATGAAGGGGTTGCCGCTCTGGACGGGCGATCCGGCTACGGACCCCGTCGCGGCAAATCCGCCTGATGTCGTCAAAGTGACAGTGACGCAGGGTAGTCAGATTGATGCGACGCTCAGTGCGGTGGCCTGGGGCGCCACGAATCTGTTTACCCGCGAGTTGCTCGCCGCGCAAGTCACGATTAAGAATACCGGCTCCGCTCCGCTCACCGCGCAGGAACCGCCGCCGGGATTCGTGTACAACGAGGGCGACACCTATGCGAAACGCGGCTTTCCAGGTGTCAGAGGTGGCGTGCGAGTCGCGATGGGGCCTGAACTCCTGGCGAGCAGCGATCCTCCGTATCGGTGGGGCATCGGGCGCACGTTGCAACCAGGCGAATCCACGACGATTACTGTTGGCATTCGTGCGTCAACGGTGCAACGCAGCCGATTCGTGATCTCGGTAATGCAAGACGGTGGCGGCCCACTCGACAGCGACGACGCCGTGCAAATCAGCATCCAGCCCAACCCCTCCGACCCGGCATTGGCGTCATCCGACCCTGGTGTAAAGTTCTTTGGCGAAACGAAGCACAATGTCGGCCCCAACTTCCTCGCGTATTGGAACGCCAATGGCGGCCTCATCCAATTCGGCTATCCAATCACGGAAGCCTTTAGTGATATCAATCCCGATGATAAGAAGACCTACACGGTCCAATACTTCGAGCGCGCACGATTCGAAGTGCATCCCGATAAGGCTGGGACACCGTATGCGGTCGAGTTAGGACGTCTCGGCGTCACGGTCACTCAGAGTAGAAACAGTGACAAGGCATTCACGACCGTCGCGCGTGTGGATGACACACCGGACAAGCGCTTCTTCCCGGAGGTTGGCCACACGCTCAGCGGCGCATTCAAGGCATATTGGGATACGCACGGGGGCCTGCCACTCTATGGATTCCCACTGTGTGAACCATTTGAGGAGAAGAGCGCGACGGACGGCATGACCTATCTCGTTCAATATTTCGAGCGGAACCGGTTCGAGTATCACGCGGACACGAAGAGTGTGCTACTCGGTTTACTGGGAAGCGAAGTCCTCCGTCGGCGTGGCTGGATCACGTAAATCACCATTCTGAGAATAGCACTGTTCATCGGGCTGGCGCCTGCGCCACCAACGATGCGCCGCCTCACTGCCCCGATTTCGCGGGCGAAAGGTCACTAATCGAGACCGAGCGAGCGCGCCAGGCGGACAAAATCGAACCGTTCGGTGAGTGTCGCGCGAAAGCATTCAATCTTCCGCACTTGCGCGAACCGTACCCGGCCAAAGACCTTGTCAAGCAGGTCGGTCGAGGTGCGCGTGTCATGACGGACGAGCACGATGGGGATGCCCTTCGTGGCTGCCGCGGAAAGGACGCGCGGCGACGGGTACAAATCGCCTGTGAGGATGAAGGCAGCCGTCGTATCCACGACCTCGGCGGTAGCGAGCGCGGCGGTGAGGAGGTCGGTGCGGTCGCCACCGGTGACAAGCGCCGTCCGCTCGCGACGTTTGAGGTGATCAATCGCGGTCTCCACCGACATGGCGCCAACGACGACATGCTCGATCAACGCGTCCGCCTGATCTTCCGCGCAGAGCAGCCTGCCATCAAGGTAACTGCTCACCTGGCCGACGCTGACGGAACGAAGCGTGCGATCTTCCGGCAAGACACCGAGCACGACAACGCCCAGGCGTTCCAGCGCGGGCACGAGCGTCGTTGTCGTGTATGACAGGCTTCCCCGCGGAATTACATTGAGCACCACCCCAAGAAGTCGCTCACCGAGTTCCCGCTGGAACGCCACGACCCGATCGAGCAGCGCCGACTCGTGCCCGCGCACGACGAGCAGGACCTGGGCATCGAGCAACGTTGCCTGGTCCGTGGCGGTGAGGCCAAGTACGCTCCCTTCGTCCCGCGTGTCCGGCCCCTCGATGAGCATGACATCCTTGTCGCACGCGAGCACCCCGAACGCGTGAATGACCTTCTGTTGAAAATCGTGGGAAGCGACCCGCGCATCGCGGAGCGCCTCAGCGAGGTCCGAGGCAGACAAATGAATCGGCGCGATGCCGTCATCCGTCTCACCGCGCAGGCGCAGCGCTTCGCGAATGAACCCGACGTGGTCGGGCGCCAGTTGGTCGTAGTCATGGGCGAGCAAGAATGGCTGGCAGTATCCAACAGCGTACCCCTGCCCCTGCAACGCGCGCCCGATGCCGACGGCGAACGCACTCTTACCACTGAGGGGACTGGTCGAGGCGATGAGGAGGCACGCCGGCCGAGCCGGTTTCGCAAGGTTCGGTTGTTCACTTGCTTTGTCGTGGCGCCCTGATACCATTCCGCCTCCGGAAATCCGTGTACACGCAAACAATAGCACAATTTTCTCGCCGTGACCGCGTGAAACCGAATCGCGGTGTTCCCCTTGACCCGCGACGCAACCGTTTGTACACTTTACAATAATTCTACGGCATGTGCGGCGTCCGTACGAATATCCGTCTACGCCTTCGGTGGCAAGGAGACTGACGTGCGGTATTACTCTCCCTATTCTTCACGGACCCGCCCGCCGCTGTGGCCGAAGTTTCTCGTCGTCCTGCTCGTCATCGCTCTTCTTGCCAGCGGTAGTTGGCTCGCGTGGACAATTCATGGACGGAACGCTGGCGGATCAGTGCAGACCATCAAAACGACGATCACGTCCGCCAGTGCGGCAACGGGCGGTGCAAGCGCCCCGGGTACGCCAGCGGCGAGTAGTGCGATTCCCGTCGCGGCAAACGGGACAATACCGACAGGGCCGAATACCCTGAGCGATCCCCAGTCCGCAGCCGACACCTACGTTCAGGCCTGGAACGCCTCCGACTACCAGACGATGTATCGCATCATCTCGACGCGCGCGCAAGCCGCGATCGCACAGGACGCATTCCAGCAACGATACGAAAACATCCTCGCGGAGTCAGGTATTTCCGCCCTACAAGTGCAGATAATTGGTCAGGAACCCGGCACATCGCAGTTCCGGATCAAGGTGGCATTTACGTCATCGGTGGTCGGCAATTTTACGCAGGAAAACGTCATCCCCCTCACCCACGAGGGGCCGTACTGGCGGGTCGAATGGACGCCGTCGCTCATTTTTCGCGAGTTGGACGGCAATGGCCAAGTGCATTTCTACCCCGATGACCCGGTCCGCGGTCGGATTCTCGACCGCAAGGGGCGGCCACTCGCCGTTGAAGGGCTGATCAAACAGGTCGGTGTTGTTCCAGGCAAGATCGCGAACGAACCCGATTTGCTCAGTCGGCTGAGTGCGATTCTGAAGGTGGATCAGGCCTCGATAAAGAAAGCGTATCAGAGCGGACAACCGACGTGGTTCATGCCAGTCAGGAACATCCCCAACAGCACACCTGATGACATCGTCGCGCAATTGAATGCGATTCCCGGCGTCGAGGTGCATTCCCAGGAGGCGCGAACCTATCCATACGGTACATTGGCTGCCCACGCGATTGGCTATCTCGGGCAGATCTCGCCCGAACAGTTGAAGACGCTCGCGCCCAAGGGATACCGTTCGGGGGACATGATCGGCCAATCAGGTATCGAGGCCTGGGCCGAGGAATTGCTGGCGGGGACGCGCGGCGGCAAGATTGCGGTCCGTGACCCCGACACCGGCGCAATCCGCTCGACAATTGCCTCGCGCGCAAAGACGGAATCGCTGGATGTGGCGACGACGATTGATATTGACATCCAAAAGGCTGCTGAGGATGCCCTCGGTAACAAAGTCGGCAGTGTCGTGATGCTCGAACCGGGAACCGGCAATGTGCTCGCCATGGCGAGTCACCCGTCATTTGATCCCAACATCTTCATTCTTGGGCCAACGAAAGATGAGTTGGCATACCTGCAGGACGAACAGCAGCGCCCGCAACTTTTCCGCGCGACGCAGGCGACCTATCCTTCCGGTTCCATCTTTAAGGTGGTCACGATGACCGCCGGTTTCGAACGGGGCGGCTTTACGGCCGATCAGACGTTGCCCTGCGGCGGATCATTCGATCTTGGCAGCAACGTCTACAAGGACTGGAACCCGACGCGCCACACCGTCACCTACAAGGAAGGTCTCGTCCAGTCCTGCGATGTTGTCTTCTACACCGTCGGTAAGAAACTAGACGATACCGACCCCAATATTCTCCCGACCTATGCCCGCCAATTTGGCCTCGGCCAGTTGACCGGCATTCAAGGGGTGCCGGAATCTCCCGGCGTCGTTCCGGATCCGAAATGGAAGCGCGAGACCCAGCACGATGGGTGGTCAACGGGCGACGCCATTAACCTCTCGATCGGCCAGGGGTATTTGCTCGTGACGCCGTTGCAGATGGCGAACATCTACAACAGCATTGCCAATGGCGGCACGATCTGGCAACCCCGGCTCGTCTCTCGGATCCTCGGCGTGGACGGCTCGGTAATAAAGGATTATCCACCCGTTGAGAAAGGAAAAATCCCGACCTCACCGGCCAATCTCGCGGTGATGCAGCAAGCGTTGCTACAGGTAACAACAACGGCAACCGGCACGGCAACCAGCGTGTTCGTCGGTTTCAGCCCGCCCGTCGCGGGGAAAACCGGAACGGCAGAGCAGGCGAAAGATCCTCATTCGTGGTTCGCCTCATACTTCCCCGCGCAGAATCCACAGATTGCCGGTGTGGTGATGATCGAGGCCGGCGGCGAAGGCAGTTCAAACGCCGCACCGATTACCCGAGCGATCTACACGAAGTACGAAGCGATGCCCAAGTGACGAGTACTCCGACCCGAGGGCCGCTTGCCTCGCCATCGTGGGGAGTTGCCGCCGCATGCAAGTGACGGTGATCGGTGCGGGCGCGATGGGAAGCCTGTTTGGGGCGCTTCTCCAACGCGCGGGCAACGCGGTCACGCTCGTGGATGTCCGATCCGAACATGTCGCGGCGTTACGTAAACGTGACCTGACCATCGAAGAACCGGACGGGGCGCGTTTCGCCGTCCGTGTGCCAGCGACGACTGATGCCGGTAACGCGCTGGCCGCCGATCTCTTCGTGCTATTGGTCAAAACGCCGTTCACGGCCGCCGCGCTGAGACCATTCGCGGGGCGCATCCCGGCGCGGGCCATGATCCTGACGCTCCAAAACGGTATTGGAAACGACGAAGCGATCGCCCGAGCGCTTGGAAGACGCGTGCAAATCGCGCTCGGCGTCACGGCGCAGGCCGCGACATCACTTGGGCCGAATGTGGTGCGCCATCGGTCGCGCGGGCCGACGATTATCGGCCTGCCGGATGGGCAACGACCCGCCGAACTCGAAGCCGTCGCCTCCGCTTTTTCCGAGGCCGGTATCCCGACGCGGACGACGCGCCATGTATTCGAGCACGTCTGGCAAAAATTGCTCGTCAACGTCGGTATCAATGCACTCACCGCCTTAGCGAATTTGACGAACGGGGAACTCTTCGCCGATCCCGACATGACGACCGTCGTCCGGCGGCTCGTCGGCGAGGCGGCAAGCGTCATGCGGGCCGAGGGCATGCCGGCTCCGCCCCGCGATCCCGTGGATTTTGTGCGGGCCGTCGCGGAGGCAACCCGCACTGACCACTCGTCCATGCTTGAGGATGTCCTCGCTGGCCGGCGCACCGAGATAGATGCGATCAACGGCGAAATCGTCCGCCTCGGCGAGCGTCACGGCATTGACGTCACGGCAAATCGGGTTGTGACCACGCTCGTCCGTCAGCGTACGAAACCGCTAAAGGTGTAACGCGTTGCTACCGCGGAAATGCGGGGTAATTCAACGGGGTGACGAGCGGAGACCGACGCGCTCACGTACTTCCCTCAGCGTCTCCGTCGCAACCAAGCGTGCCCGCGCGGCGCCGTCGCCGAGGATCTGTTCGACACGCTCCGCATCGGCAGCGAATTCCGCCCGCCGCGCACGAAATGGTGCAAGCGCGCTGTCCAGATTGCGGGACAACCATTCCTTGCACTCGACGCAGCCCTGGAGCGCATTGGTGCAGCGGTGATAGACCTGCGCCTGCTCCTCCGCTGTGGAGTAATAGGTGTGCAACGTGTAGACGTTGCAGACTTCCGGGCGGCCAGGGTCCGTCCGATAGCGGCGCTGAGGATCGGTGACCATGCTGAGCACGCGCGTACGCAGATCATCGGGTGTGTCGGCAAGTTCGATATGGTTGTCCAGCGACTTCGACATCTTGTGCGTGCCGTCAATGCCCATCACGCGCGGAAACGACGTCAGCCGCGCTTGCGGAACGGGGAATGTCTCACCAAAGCGATGATTGAACCGCCGCGCGATCTCCCGCGCCAACTCCAGATGCGGCAGTTGATCCTCGCCGACCGGCACCGTCGTCGCTTTGTAGAGCAGAATGTCGCCTGCCATCAGCACGGGATAGCCGAGGAGGCCGTAGTTGATGTTGTCCGGATGCTCCTCGGATTGCTCCCGAAAAGCGGGCGCGCGCGTCAGCCACGACAGCGGCACGATCATCGAGAGGAGCATGTGCAGTTCCGTAATTTGCGGCACGTCCGACTGCGCGAAAATTAGTGAGCGGCCCGGATCAATCCCCGCCGCCAGCCAATCGAGCACCATATCACGCGTATTGCGGGCGATGCGCTCGGTTTGTTCCAGGGTCGTCAGCGCGTGATAATCCACAATGCAGTAAAAGCATTCCGCCTCGTCCTGCAACGCGACGTAGTTTTGGATGGCGCCAAGATAGTTACCGATATGCTGGCGCCCGGTCGGCCGTGCGCCGCTAAAGACGCGGATCGGCGCGTCTCCGTCGTCCGGCGCCACTGAGGAAGTTTGCTCGCTGTCCACCCAATCCTCCTCGTCGTTTGCCTATACCAGTCGGAGTGTACCACGGCACCCTTCTGAGGAAGAGAAATCATGTATCATGCAGGCGGATTGAAAGGAGTGGTGGGCGATGTCAGAAACAACGGTGGGGCTCGTCACAATCGGTCAGAGTCCGCGCCCTGACATTCGGCGGACGTATGAGTCTATTCTCGGTCCCGCAGTGCGGATCATCGAAGCGGGCGCGTTGGATGGCCTGGACGCTGATGACGTTGCTTACCTGTATCCGAACGAGGGCGACATTCCCCTCGTCACGCTCTTCGATGCCGATGAAGTTCGTGTCGGGAAAGAGTGTGTAACGCCGCTCCTCCAACATGCAATAGACCATATCGTCGCGGACGGCGCAGAGGTCGTCGTCGTGCTCTGCACGGGTCATTTCGAGGGCCTCCACGCGATGGTTCCGCTGATTGAGCCGGACCGCGTGCTGGACGGGTTCATGCGCGCAATCCAGCCGACCGGGAGGCTCGGCGTCATCATGCCCGACGCTGGGCAGGAGGCGATGATGCGGCGGAAATGGCACGGTTATGATCTAAGTAGGTGCTGGTAAGTTCGCACGCTTGGTGTACGCCTTGCGCGGACGG
>CALBSO010000105.1 GCA_937968015.1 uncultured Thermomicrobia bacterium | reverse complement strand
CGCACAATGCCGTCACCAGCCGCAGACATGCCTGCGGGTTCGGGAAGTGGACTAGGCTCACATGATGCTGCACGAAGACCGGCAGTGATGGCTGTCAAACGTCGCGCCGCCTCGCCTCATCCCACCTCAAGGGCGAAGAGGAAGGCGGGAAGGGGCCCCCGCTCGGGTGATCGCGTCCCCACGCCGCGGCGCTCACGCATCGAGATCGGCCTCCTTCGTCGCCTCATGGGGCGTGCGCGTGAACCAAACCTCGTACGGGATCCCATCCGGGTCCTCGAACGAGACGAAGGCGGAGTGCCCGAGGTCGCGCACCGGCGAGTGCTCCACTCCCTGCGCGTCGAAATGTGCCATCCATTCTGCCAACTCCGCTTCGCTGCCCACCGCCAACGCGAGATGGTCCAGCCCGGTCCGGAAGGGGCTGAAGGCATCGCCGGAGCGCTGCTCGTGGTTGTAGAGGCCGACGAGGAAGCCGCTGTCGGGATGCAGGAGCAGGATGCGCGGGATGCCCGCCTCACCGGGGGCGAAGCGGAACTCCTTGACGAAGCGGAAGCCGAGCACACGCATGTACCAGGCGGCGCTGGCGCGCATATCGCGCACGGTGAGACCGGCGTGCAGGAGACGTCCGAAGCTTGGCATGGCGACCCTCCATGTGAGCGAGAGCGCGAACGCGTGGTGAGGCGTGCGACGATTCTACCACTCCGGTCCGCGAGTCGCTGCGAGCGGAGCAGCGCGTGGTGCGCCGGTTTGTCGCGTGTTTGACAGGGGTCAGTGCCAGCTATCTGTGGAGCATCATCGTGTGGACTTGGCCGTATGAGTCAGGGTCTTCCGCAAACGGCGTGAACGCTACGGAGGATACAAGAATCGTTGTCGCAATAGGGCGAACCCGGCACGCCCGTACATCTGTCGCTTCAGTGTCTTCAGGCGATTGACGTGCCCCTCCGTTTGTCCGTTGCTCCACTCCTCCGTCAATCCTGCCTGGATAGCCGCCTTATCAGGCAGCAGGCCGGTCGCGAAGCGGCGCAGTTCCAACACGTCGCTCATGCTCGCTGCGGCGATCCACGCATTGAGTCGGTCACCTCCCCGCTCGCGGAGGAGCGCTGCGAACTCCTGTGTCAGCGTGTACACGCGGGCGAAGGGTGCATCCGCCGCGCAAATGCGCTCAACGATTATCCGCTGCTCATCCGTGAGATCGGCAGGACGGCGGATGAAGAGCATCGCGATCTTGCGCGGTGTCGGCGCGCGATCCGCAGTGCCGTGCTCGCGGAAGATGCTCGGGCGCTGACCGACCGGGAGCCGCAACTGCGCGAGGAAGCGCGAGACATTGGTATAGGAATGCGTGTAACCCATCGCCCGGATCTCCCCGCCAGAGCCGCGTCGCGACGTGGCATCCTTCGTCCCAGCGGCGGAGTAGGTGCTCTTTGTACGGATCGAGCGGTGTCCGTCGGCGGTTGTATTGCTTGCGAGCGGGCGGGCAACCGAGACGAAGATAACGATAGACCGTTGTCCCACTGATCCCGACCATCCGGGCGATATCGGAAATCGCCGCGCCCTTCGCGTGCAGCGCGATCACCCGCTCGTAGCGGTCGATCCATGGCGCGTGGCGCTGCTCGCTCTCCCGCTCCATGCGCCGCTCCCACGGTTGCAGATGCCGAGCAGGAGGCGGTAGGACCGTCGGCGTACTCGCCTGTTTCAGCTTCGAACGCTTCTGCTGCAGGAAGCGTTCGAGGGCATCGCCGAGGTTCTTCATCAGGTGGAAGCGGTCGGCGGGCGCCCTCTGGGCAGCATGCATGGCATCCGGTGCGCCGCGTGTCGCGGCGTCCGCATAGAGATCGCTGCGGTCCCGGGCAATCACTCTGATGCCGGGTGATGCCCGAAGCCACGCTGCGACGGAATCGGCGGAGCGGTCAGGCAGGATGCCACCCAGAGGGTACCCGGACGGCGCAGTGCCGTTCGAGGTCGCAGAGGATGGTGCCGTAGCGCCGTCCTTTCGTCCACGCCCAGTCGTCCACGCCGAGCACCTGCGCGGGGGCAGCGACCGGGAGCGGCATCGCGCGCACGAGTCGCAGTAGCGTATCGTCGCTCGTCGGCATCGCGAGGTGACGCGCAAGGCGCGCGCCGGATTTCCCACCGAGCGCCGCGCCGATCCGGGTGAGGGCGGCGTCGAAGGCATGACTGCGCCGGGCACCGGGGGCAACGAGCGTCGTGAGGCGCTCGGCAAAGGTCTGCTGGGAACAATCGGGGGCGCGGCAGAAGAAGCGGCGGGCGTGGAGGACGAGGGTGACAGCGCGACCGCCGCAGGGCAGATCGGCGACCCGGCGCTGATACCGGCTGTGGACGGCCCGCGAAGGGCGATGGCAGCGCGGGCAACATGCCGCTCGGGAAATCGCCTCGGCAAAGAGGGTGAGGTGATCGCACTCGGCGCACACGTGCATGACGCGCAGTCCGCGCCAGTGTGGGAAGAGAGCGGTAAGGCGCATGGGAACCTCCTTCGCGATACAGTCAGCGCTGCGGAGGAGTGTAAAAGCACAGGCATTATTCACGCCGTTTGCGGAAGACCCTGACTCATACGGCTAAGAGCGTGTTTAAAGCGGTGAAAGTACGGGGCGTAGGCTACGCTTTCTGGCATGAACACGCACTATCCCTCCGACCTGACGGACGCACAGTGGATATGCCTGCGCCGCCATTTGCCGCTCGCCACGGCCCTGCGACAGCGGCGCCATTCGCTCCGCAGAGTTTTCGATGCCATCTTCTATCTGCTCCGAACTGGTTGCCCGTGGCGATTCTTACCCGCTGATTTCCCTCCTTGGCAAGTCGTCTATTATTACTTCCGCCGCTTCCGCCTCGACGGCTTGTGGGCTGGCGTCCTCGCTGCCCTGCGCCAGGCGGAACGGGTGCGCGTCGGCAGGAATCCTCAGCCGAGCGCGGCGATCATGGACGCCCAGAGCGTCAAGACCGTCGAGGAGTCCGCCCGCATCAGTGGCTACGACGGCCACAAGCGCGTCAAGGGGCGCAAGCGGCATGTGCTCGTGGACACCCTCGGTTTACCTGTCTCGATCTCCGTCACGCCCGCTGATGTCCACGATCAGGTCGGGGCACGCTGCCTGCTCGCCGGTTTGAAGCCGCTCGTCCCTCGGCTGCAAAAGATCTGGGCGGACGGGGCGTATGCAGGCAAAGAGTTGGCGCGCTGGTGCAGGGAAAACGGTGGCTGGGAGGTAGAGATCGTCGGGCGCGACCCGGAGACGCAGGGCTTCGCGGTGCAGCCGCGGCGCTGGGTGGTGGAGCGGAGTTTTGCCTGGCTGGTGCGCAACCGCCGTCTGCGCATCGATGACGAGCGGCAGGTGCAGACGAGTGAGACGCTGATCGAGGTGGCGTTCATCCGCCTGCTACTGCGTCGGCTCGTGAAGAGCGCATGACGGTCGCGATGCACGCGCTACGGCCCGGCTATCCGGGGCGGGGCAAGCGACGGCTGCTTCGCGTCGGCTAACCGCGCCAGCAGGGTCACGCCATAGTCCGGTCCGGGCAACTCCCGCATCGCATCGCGGATGTGCTCGGCGTTGTTCCGGTAGGTCGGGATCGCCAAGACCTGCCGCACGGCATCGCGGATCGCCTCCGGCGTGCGCCTCTCCGCAGAGATGACCCGCCCGACACCGAGCGCCGCGCACCGCTGGGCGTTCCCCCCCTGGTCGCCCCCCGCCAAGGGAATGAGCACCATCGGCAGGCCGTGCTCGAGCCCGACCATCACCGAACTGAAGCCGCCGTGGGTGATCAGCGCGTCGCAGTGCGGGAGCAACTCCGTGTGGGGGATGTAGCGCTCGATGGCGACATTCGGGGGCTGCGGCCCGAACTGCGCCGGGTCCTGGTCGCGCCCCACCGCGAGGATCAAGTTGATCGGCTCGTCGCGCAGGGCGTCGAGGATGGCCGGGAAGACGCCGGGAGTGTGGTGGAAGATCGTCCCCAGGCTCGCGTGGACCGTCGGGCGGTCGGGCAGATGCTGCAACCGGTCGGGCAGGTGCTCATCGCCCGACTGGTTGAAGCTGACCGGGCGGAGGAACTGGACGGTCGGCGGGATCGCCAGGTCGGGGCCGAGGAAGGTCGGCGGGAGACAGGCGAGATAGAGATGGCGGTGGAGCGCCGTCAGGTTGGGATCGGGCGGCAAGCCGTACTGGGCGCGCAGGGCGTCGAGGTTCGGTTTGGCGACCTCGCCCGACGTATGATGCCACGCCCCCTGCCAGAACATGAAGAGCGGGCCGCAGGCGGTGTGGGGGATGCCGAGATGCTCGGCGGCGACGCAACCCGCGAACTCCATCGGGTCCCGAACGAGCACGTCGGGGGACCAGGTGTGGACGATTTCCTCGAGATCGGGCACCATCCGCGCCGGGAGATACGCGCCGAAGACGTCCCGCAGCGGCGAGAACGCAATCCCGTTCCCCGCCATCTCCCCGCGAATCTGCGCGTAGATCGGCCCCAAGTCCGCGACGAGGTGATCGACGCCCGCAGGGAAGCAGCGGAAGCCGCCGCGCTCGACGGTGGGGCAATAGGATGCGGCGGTAGCGAAGGCGACCACATGGCCCGCGTCCGCCGCCGCCCGTGCCAGGGGGACGAGGGGATGGAAGGGCCCGGCGCCCGGGAGGGTCGTGAAGAGCACCCGCATCGCGCTTCTCCTCTCCATCGGCTTGACAGTGCGACGATTTCGTGTTAATGACACTAACATGGAAATGAGGGGGTGTCAAGCGTGATGAACAGGCCGTATCGGATGACGGCGCGGGCAGCGGCGAGCGACGCGACGGCGCGGCGCATCCTCGAGGCCGCCGCGCAGCTCTTCGGCGCGTCGCTCTACGACCAGGTGTCGCTGCAAGCCGTGGCCGAGCGGGCGGGGGTGACGGTCCAGACGGTGCTGCGGCGCTTCGCCTCCAAGGAGGGCCTGTTCACCGCAGTCGCCGACTGGACGGGGCGGCAGATCAGGGGCGAGCGCGATGCCGCGCCGATCGGCGATGTCGCCGGGGCGATCCGGGTCTTGATCGAGACCTATGAGCAGTGGGGCGATCAGGTGCTCAACCGCCTCGCGCAGGAGCAGCGCACGCCCATCATTCGTGCGGTCACGAATGTAGGCCGCCACAATCACCACGCGTGGGTCGAGCGCTGCTTCGGGCCACTGCTGGCCGAATCCGCCCCCGCGGAGTGTGCGCAACAGATAGCCCAACTGATCGCCGTCACGGACCTATACGTCTGGAAGCTGCTGCGGCGCGACCTCGAACTTAGTCGGGACGAGGTGGAGGGGGCGCTGGCGGATCTGGTGATGAGGATCGTGTCGGGTGGCCGAACGCGGGGATGATGCCGCTTCAATGATCTCCCCAGAGCATCGTTGCCCGCAGAATGACGCTGCGATGAGCGCATCAACCGTCTATATTAAACACGCTCTAACGCCTGATCGTCGAGCGCTTGCAGCAACGCCAGCCCGGAGTCGCGCTCGACCATC
>CALBSO010000104.1 GCA_937968015.1 uncultured Thermomicrobia bacterium | reverse complement strand
TCCCTGCTGCGTGCTCCTCCTCGCACACAGCCTACCATTTATGAGATGGCTTCTAACCAGTGCCGAGGACTGCGCGTTAAAACGCATACCCGACGTCCGTTTGCATGTGGTCGAACAAATGCCTATCGTTCCCTCCTGGGGCGCGAGGAACATCATGTGCCTCGTCCATCACCACGGCGCCTCGGCAGGCACAAGGAGGGTGAACGTGCGGGACCTGATCGTGACCGAGAACATCACCTTGGACGGGGTGATTGACGCGCAGGATGGTTGGTTCTCACCCTACGGCGGCGCCTTTTCCCCGACGGGGTCGAGAGCACACTGCGACTCGCCGATACGAGGACCTTCCGCTCGGGCGTCGTGCTGCTGACGTATCGGATGGCGCGGGCCGATGACGACGGGGCACGCTGACCGCGACAATTGTTTGATCCACCTGATCCGCTATTCCGTGGAGATGGACGGGTCCACCTGTTGCGATTCTGGCACGACCTTGATGAAATCGGCCATCGGGTTGGCGAGCATGCCGAGGACCCGGTTCGCAGCCGCATCCTGACCGCTGGCGACCAATCGCTCGGCATAGCGTGTGAGCAGGTCCGCGAGCGCACATACGTCGCTTTCGGTGAGATCGGCCATCGTGATTGTCGCACCCTTCGCCATGCGGCGGTTAATCGCCGCGCGGTCGAGGCCCATCTCCGGGACGAGATGCTGATAGACGACACCGCCGGTCATTCCCGCGCAGAGCCATGGGCCGGGATCACCGAGGACGACAGCCCGCCCATTCGTCATGTACTCGAAGGCGAACCCCTTAATGTTCGCGCGCGTCGCGATGCCACCCCGGCTGTCGTCAATCGGCTCGGTGATCTCGCCCCCGATCACGACATCCGCGCCGGAGAGCCGGATGCCCGCGCGTGAGTCCGCATTCCCCTGGACGAAGAAGGTGCCGCCCTGCGCGCCGTAGGCGAAGGATTTGCCGACGCTGCCGTCCACGCGCTTGCCGTCCCCATTTGTCCCTTTCAGGATGGCGATGATACCGCCGAACGCGCCCTTACCGACGCCGTCTTGCGCGCCGCCCTCGATCGTCAGGTCCACGCCGTCCACATTGAAGCAGGCGAAGCCGTTGCCGACGACTGAGCCATCGTCGAAGGTGAGCGTGGCCGTTGTCGGGAGATTGTTTGGTTCGTACAGCCGGGCGCGGGTCATCTCGCCCGCGAGCACGGTGCCGACAATGCGATGATCGGAGCGTACCGTCGGTTCGGAGAGCGCGACTCGCTGATTCCCCCGTGCGACATGACGGGCGACCGTCGCGGCGACGTGCTGGGAGCGGTCAATCCGCAGCACGCGCAGGGTGCGGTCCGTGCCAATCTCCGCGAGCCACGCCGCCTGCTCCGCCGGGGCGAGCATCCGGGTGAGGTCAACGCGCTCACGCATCCGCGTCTGGACGAGCAAGTCCGACCGACCGACGAGGTCCTGCGTCCGCGTGAAGCCAAGCGCGGCGGTCAGTTCCTTGATCTCCTCGCCAATCGCGCCGAGGAAGCGGACGAGTTGCTGCACCGCCTCTTCGTAGACGCGCGGCACGAAGTGCGTGACACCCTTCTTCCGTGCTTCTTCATCGGTTTCCATCTGGGTGGCGATACCGACGTGGCAGGTGTCGAGCTGACAGCCGCGGCAGATTGTGCAGCCAATCGCGACCATTGGCAATGTGCCGAAGCCGATGCGGTTCGCGCCGAGCAGGATCATCCGCACGACATCCGCGCCCGTCTTCATGCCGCCGTCCGCCCAGAGTTCGACCTGCGCGCGCAGCCCGGCGGCGACGAGCGCCCGGTGCGCCTCGACAACGCCGATGTCCGAGGGCAGGCCGACGTGCTTGAGCGCGTGAGTCCGAGCCGCGCCCGTGCCGCCGTCGTAGCCGGAGAGCGTGATGATGTCCGCGCCACTCTTGGCGATACCGACGGCAATCGTGCCGATGCCGGGCACCACCGGCACCTTGACCGAGACGCGTACCCGCGGGTTTGCCGTCTTCAGTTCATCCACGAGTTGCGCGAGGTCTTCAATCGAGTAAATATCGTGGTTATTCGAGGGCGAGATGAGGTCCACGCCCGGTGTCGCGTTCCGCGCCTTCGCGACCTTCTCCGAGACCTTCGAGCCGGGCAGGTGGCCGCCTTCACCCGGCTTCGCACCCTGCCCGATCTTAATTTCCAGTAGGTTGGATGAGTTCGCCAATTCCGCGTTGACGCCGAATCGCCCCGAGGCGATCTGCTGGCCGCGCCACTGAGGATATTTGCCGATCATGTCCTTGATTTCGCCACCCTCGCCATTGAGCGAGACGATGTTCAGGCGCATCGCCGCTTCCGGGTAGGCCCGGAATGCCGTCTCGCCCTGCGAGCCAAAGGACATACTGCTAATCGCGATGGGGTAGTCGTGCCCGCCGATTCCCGCATCCACGGTGGCGGGGTCAATCCCGGTGGCGGAGGCTTCCGCCTGCGCACATTCTGGGGGTGTGGACTTTCCAGCCTGCGCCAACGTATGAGGATCGCAGGCTGGAAAGCCGGTGCTACGGGGGAAGCGGAAATCGAGCAAGTGGCGCAGGCTGACGGGATGCTCCTGTTCAAGCGCCGTCACCTTCGCGCGATAGTCGCGGTACGGCTCCAGACCCGCCGCGACATTGCGGACGCTCTTCCACACCTTCGGATAGAAGTGCGTGACGCGCGTTGGCTTCGCCTTGATGTGACCCGCCGCGATCCGGACCCGTTCCTCGGCCACGGCCTCCAACTGCTCCCATGTCAGCCCACTCGTTGCACTGCCGCCATAGTTCTCCACGCCGAACATGCGCGCGACTTCGACATGCAGGCCGACCGATGCGAAGAGCCGACTGTAGCCGCGCACTTCGTGGATGCCAATCGTGCTGATGACTTTCTCGATCCCCTTCGTGAGCGCCGAGACGAGATTGGCAAGGCCATCCGGCGATACCGCTTCGGCGATCTCCCATTGAAGATACGGGCAAATGCCGTCCGCACCCATCCCAAGTGCGAGCATGAGATCGTGGAGTGTGCGGATGCCCGCCGAGCGCATGACAAGCCCAACGCCGCGCCGGAGCGCGTAGCCGTCCGGGCCGCCCGAGGCGCGGCGGAGCGCCGTGTCCACCGCCGAGATCGCGAGCAGCGGATCAATCGGGCGATTGCCGTGCGTCAGCGTCCCTGCGTCGTCGAGGACGATCAGGGGCGTGCCGTCGTTCGCGGCCTCAATCGCCTCCTCGCCGAGCCGGTGCAGCGCGATGCGGAGCGGTTCGCCCGGCCATTGCGCCATCGCCAGAACGGCAGGCCGAGTATCACCCTCGAAGGTCATGAAATCTTCGAGCGTCCATGTGCCCAACTGGTGCGCGACGGCGCGATGCAGGTGCAAACGGGCATCTTCATTGCCGCCACCTGGCCGTAGGCCCCCGGTGAAGAGCGGCGTGATCAATTCCGTGCAGGGAATCTTCCGGTCGTGATCGGCGATGCCAATCGGCGGGCGGGGGCCGAGCACGACGCGCGTGGAGAACTGCTCGATCTCGCGCTCGCGGTCAATCGCGGGGTTGGTGACGACCGCGACGGACTCTTTGAAGTAATCCGCGAGGTTCTGCCGCTCCCACGAGAGCGCGGCGAGCGGGCCATCGTAACCGAGCGAGCCGACGCGCTCATTGCCGCTCTCCGCCATCGCCTCGGTCAACTTCAGTTCTTCGCCATCGAATGCCCACGCCGCGATCAGGCGGTTCCGCGATTCGGTATGCCTCTCCCCCAACCCCTCCCCTAAAAGGGAGGGGGCAGGGGGTAGGTCTCCCGACGGGCTGTGACAGACGAGGAAGCGTCGGTAATCCGTCGCGCGAATGCCGCGTGCGTGCGCCCGGCTCATCACATCGCGCACGATGTCGTCGTCGGTCTCAACCTGCGCCCCGACGCCGCGTGTGAGGACGATCGCCATTTTTTCGCCTGGCGCGAGGGGCTTCGGGTCTTCGTCCATCTCCATAACCGGCACGACGCCTTTCTCCGAGGAGAAGACAATCCGATCCTTCGCGACGCAGAGCCAGAGCGGGCGGAGACCGAGGGCGTCCACGGTGCCAATCAGTTCATCCCCGGCGCGGATCGCCATTGCCGCCGGACCTTGCGCGAACGGCCCCCACGCCTGCCGGAAGTACATCAGGACATCGGCCATCTCGTCCGGCATGCGCTTGATCTCGTTGATGATCGGCGGGAAGATCAATTCCAACGCTTCCCGCAGCGAGAGATTGTAGCGGTGGATCATCCCTTCGAGTGTTCGGTTGACGTCCTGCGAATCGGACGCGCCGGGGACGAGGGGGATGTGCAACATCTGGGACTCGGTGCGAAACTTCGCGATCGTGTTGATTTCGCCGTTGTGTCCGAGAAGCGAGAAGGGCTGCACGCGCTCGAAGGCGGTCGTCGTGTTCGTGCTGTAGCGATTGTGGCCGATGCTGATCGCCGAGACGAACTCGGGATCGCTGAGGTCGGGGTAGTACGCCGTGAGTACCTGAGCCGTCCCGCGCACCTTGTAGACAACCGAGTCCGCACTGAGCGAGACAATCAGCGCGGCGGAGCGCGCCTCGATGGCCAGTTGGAGATCGAAGAGCAACCGGTCCCGTGCCGCGGTGTCGAGCCGCGGTGTGAGAAACGCAATCTGCCAGGTCGTCGGTTCCTCCCGCCGACCGAGGCGGCCGAGCGCCTGCGACGCGACCTTCATCGGCCGGCTGACGAGCAGTTCACATCCCGATTCGCGGATCAGATCATCCACCGAGGCCATACTGCTTTCCGCGTACGCGCGGTCGGCGGGTGGCACGAAGAAATGCCCGACCGCGAAGCGCGAATCATCGGCAAGCGACGCGTCGTACCCGAACACCGCGAGATCGCGTGCCCAGAGTGCGCGCGGAATATCGGTGAGGATGCCGCAGCCGTCACCCTCGCCGTCAATCTCGCCGGAGCGGTGATGCATCGTTGCGAGCGCGTGCAGGATGCGGGTCACGTTCTCGCGCGTGGGGTCGCCGTGCCGCTCCACGATTGCCACAAGCCCACAGGCATCGTGCTCGATGGGGCCGACATAGTCGCCAACATCAATCAGTGAGTCGAATGCGGTGCGCTGAAGGTGCCGGTCGGTTGCATCCATGACAGTTCCCTCCCGAAGACGCGATCATTCGGTGCAGGAACGCCGGGCTGAACGCAAACAGCCCCCGTCCCCGCTGAGGGACGAGAGCCGGACACCTGTCCATTCTCCCGCGGTACCACCCTCGTTGCCGCGCGTCTATCGCACGCGACCACTTCTCGGCTGGAGGACGCGCAACGTGGCAGCCATCCACCGGCGGAATGCACGCGCACGCCGTGCGGCATGCGTCCCTTCCGTGCATCGTCGCCATCCGCTCCTGGGCTGCTTTCAGTGGATCGTGCCCCGATTCCGGCTTTCCACCTGCCGCCGGATCGCTGGCGGGGAATACCCACCTACTGTTCCCACTCAACGCGGGTTGCGTCGTTGGTGTGCCGCTTTCGCACGCGTGTGTGAAAACGGTAACGAAGTAATTATCACTGGTGAGTGATACGTGTCAATCCGGTTCGAAGAAGTCCGTACCCCTGCATAGCCCCGACCTTATCTTCTTGGGCGGCTGCACAGGCACGAAAAAGGGGAGGGCAAACGCCCTCCCCTCTCGCGGCGGCCGTCAGCGTCTAGAGATCGTGGTAGAGATGGAACTCGTAGGGATGCGGTCGGAGGGCGATTGCGTCCACTTCCTTCTCGCGCTTGTAGGCGATGTACGTCTCGATCAGGTCACTGGTGAAGACGCCGCCCTCGGTGAGAAAGTCGTGGTCTTCTTCGAGCGCGGTGAGCACTTCGCCAAGCGAGCCGGGCGTCTGCTTGATCTTCGCCTTCTCTTCCGGCTCCAACTCGTACAGGTCGAGGTCCATCGGCGTCGGTGGCTCGATCCTGTTCTTGACGCCGTCCAGGCCCGCCATCAGCATCGCCGAGAAGGCGAGATAGGGGTTTGCCATCGGATCCGGCATGCGCAGTTCGAGGCGAACGGCTTTCTCGCTCGTGCCGTACACCGGGATGCGGATGCAGGCGGAGCGGTTGCGGCGCGAGTACATCAGGTTGATCGGCGCCTCGTAGCCCGGCACGAGCCGGCGGAACGAGTTCGTCGTTGGTGCGGCGAAGGCGAGCAAGGCGGGTGCGTGCTTCAGCAGACCGCCGATGTAGTGCCGCGCCATCTCGGAGAGGTTCGCGTAGCCGCTGGGATCATAGAAGAGGTTCTTGCCCTCTTTCCAGAGGCTCTGATGGACATGCATCCCGGAACCGTTCTCCTGGAAGATCGGCTTTGGCATGAAGGTGACGACCTTGCCGTACTCCCGCGCGACGTTCTTGACGATGTACTTGTACAGGAGTACGGTGTCCGACGCATTGACGAGTGTGTTGAAGCGGAAGTCAATCTCGGCCTGGCCTGGGCCGCCGACTTCGTGATGCTGCACTTCGACATCAATGCCGGCTTCCATCAACCGCTGCGCCATGATCGAACGCAGGTCCTGCTGGCTATCTGTCGGTGGGACGGGGAAGTACCCTTCCTTGACACGCGGCCGGTAGCCGAGGTTCGGCGAGCCGCCGTTCCGACCGGCATTCCAGATGCCTTCGTCGGAATCAATGTAGTAGAAGCCGCTGTTCGCGTTCTGGCCGAAGCGCATATCATCGAAGATATAGAACTCGACTTCGGGGCCGAAGAAGGTCTGCGTCGCGATGCCCGTGCTGGCGACATACGCCTCCGCCTTCTTGGCGACGTAGCGCGGATCGCGGGTGTACGGCTCGTGCGTCACCGGGTCCACGATATTGCAGATGATGGAGAGCGTCGGCACCTTCAACGCGGGGTCAACGATCGCGGTGGACGCCTCCGGGAAGAGGAGCATGTCGCTCTCGTGGATCTTCTGGAAGCCCCGGATCGAGGAGCCGTCGAAGCCGATACCATCTGTGAAGACATCCGCATCGAACTTGCCGGATGGGATGGAGAAGTGCTGCCACATGCCGAGCAGATCCACGAACTTGACATCCACGAACTGGACGCCCGTTTTCTTAATCATCGCGATCACGTCTTTTGCTTGGGCATCTGCACCGATTTGGTCAAGAATTGCAGTCACCGCATACCCCTTCCATGCTACACTCGTGCGGATGCACGCGCTGAAACCGTACCTGAGATGAGGATACCGACCGGATGGCCGCCGCTTCTACGTACGATCCGATAAACAATCCTATCCCTTTCTGTGCATCTGCACAGTAGTCGTAACGGACGGCAGATTGTCTCGTGAAATTGCCTACAAAGTTGAGAAACAGCCGCTGATTGCGGTGCTTGGCCCGACGGCTTCAGGCAAATCGTCGCTCGCGCTCGCGCTCGCAGAGACGTTCGCTGGCGAGGTCGTTTCGGCGGACTCGCGGTTGCTTTATCACGGCATGGACATCGGTACGGCGAAACCAACGCCTGCGGAGCGCGCGCAGATTCCCCATGCGCTGATCAACGTGACAACGCCGGATGTGCCGTACGATCTCGCGCGGTGGAAGGCGGAGGCGACGCAGGCCATTGCGGACATTCTCGCGCGCGGCCATCTCCCGCTTCTCGTCGGCGGTACGGCGCAGTGGACGACCGCGCTGCTTGATGGCTGGGAGCCACCGGCCGTCGCGCCGAATCCGCAGTTCCGGGCGGCGATGGAAGAACGAGCGCGAATCGAGGGTGTTGAACCGCTCCTGAGTGAACTTGCCGCGAGGGATCCGGAAGCCGCCACGCGTACCGGCCCCAACCTTCGCCGTATTATCCGCGCGCTGGAGGTCATGCGTGCCACCGGCCGGCCGTTCAGCGCGCAACGCGGACGATCCGAGAGGCCATATCATGATCTCCGTATCGGCCTATCGGTCTCGCGAGATATGCTGTACGCGCGGATTGACGCGCGCGTCGAGGCAATGCTTGCCGCCGGACTCGTCGAGGAGGTACGCGCGTTATTGGCCGCTGGGTACGATCCTTCGCTCCCCGCCATGACGGGTATCGGCTATCGCCAGGTTGTGGAATACCTACAGGGGGAGACGACGTTTCACATCATGTGCGAGCGCATCAAGCAGGCAACCCATCGTTACGCACGGCACCAGATGACCTGGTTGCGCCGCGACGAGACGATCGTCTGGCTCGATGCGCAGGACCAACACCGATTGTTGCATGAGGCGACTGAGGCGATCCGGCACTTCCTGCTATACTGACCGATCAGCGGCAGCGCGCCCTACGCGCGGCGAAGACTTTTCAGGAGGGTACTTCGATTCCCACGTTATTGCATCCGACTACTCCGCCGACCGAACGCGCGATGCTCGCCGCCGTGCGGTGGAACGAAAATGGCTGGACGACCGACGACTCGCTCGAAGAACTGGCCCGGCTCGCCGAGTCCGCCGATCTCGAGGTCGTCGGCGCGGTCGCGCAGAACCTGTCGCGACCGAACCCAACCTCCTATCTCGGGAAGGGCAAGGTCCAGGAAGTCAAAGCGGCACGCGAGGAGCTGCGGTACGATGTCCTTGTCGTTGACGAGGAGCTATCGCCGAGCCAGTTGCGCCATCTCGAGGATTCACTGGAGGTGAAGGTCATTGACCGCACCGCCCTCATTCTCGACATCTTCGCCCGCCGCGCCCAGACGCATGAGGGGCGGTTGCAAGTCGAGTTGGCGCAACTCGAATATCGTATGAACCGCTTCACGCGGATGTGGACGCACCTTTCGCGCCAGACAATGGGTGGTGTCGGCCTCCGTGGGCCAGGTGAGACGCAATTGGAGGTGGACCGCCGCCGCGCCCAGGAGCGCGTGATGCTGCTGAAAGAGGAACTGACGGAAGTCCACGCGCACCGCGAGCAGTACCGGCAAAAGCGGCGCAAATCCGGCGTCCCGATTATCGCCCTTGTTGGCTACACGAACGCGGGCAAATCAACGTTGCTGAACCGCCTCACCGACGCGGCCGTGCTCGCGGAGAATAAACTCTTCGCGACGCTCGACCCGACGACGCGCCGGATCGTGTTGCCAAGTGGCCGCGACGCACTGATGACCGATACCGTCGGCTTCATCAATCAATTGCCGACGCAACTTGTCGCCGCTTTCCGTGCGACCTTGGAGGAGATCAGCGAAGCGGACGTGCTTGTGCATGTCGTTGACCTCATGCATCCGAACGCAGAGGAGCAGGCGGCGATCGTCCGGAAGGTGCTCGGTGAACTCAAGGTGAGCGACAAGCCGACAATCGTCGCGCTCAATAAGGTGGACGCGCTCGGTGGCGAGGTCCCGGCGGACCTTCGCGAGGGGCTGGAACTACCGCAAGCGTACGTGCCGGTCTCCGCGATGACCGGACAGGGGTTGGATGAGTTGCTCGCGTGCGTCGAATCCGCCCTGACCGATACGATGGCGGAGATGCGGGTCTGCATCCCGTACGACCACTCGGCGCTCGTCGAGCGGTTTCATCGCAGCGGGCGGGTCGCATCCGTGGAGTACGGCGAGCAGGGGATCACGATGCACGGGTTGATCCCACAGCGCGACGCGGCCAAACTCGCGCCCTATCGCATCGCTACACCCGCGTAGACGAACAGAGCATCTTGGCGGTTTGAAAGTCACCCCTTGACCGTTTCTGGCATCCGCCGCATCGGCTATACTCGCACGCGTAGTGGTGTTCGACCACCGGAAAGGGCGTATGAGGATGGCAAGCAATGATGCGGCGGGCACGCGGCTCAACGAACTGATCCAGCAGTTGCGGGATATTGGTGGCATTGACCTCGCGGCGGTTGTTGGCAACGACGGGTTGCTGCTCGCCTCCAGCGCCGCCGAGGGGATTGACAGTGAGGCGGTCAGCGCGGTTTGCGCGAGCGGGTTGCTCGTCGCGGAGGCATTGGGCCGCGAACTGGAGCGGGGCGGCATCACGCAGACGACCCTCGAATACGAGGATGGGCTTGTGTTGCTCACGCCGCTCGATCCCGATGTCGCGCTCCTCGTCCTCGCGCGGCCGGATGCGAACCTCGGGCGGTTGCGACTCCTGACCCGCCGGGCGCGTGGTGAACTGCTCCGCGCCGTGACCGCCTATGTGCTCTGGCCCGGTACTGGCGAGGAGGGCGCCCAATCGGAGCCACCGCAGGAAGACGAGCAGACTCCCGCGAACGAACCATTCCCGCCGCAGTATGAATGACCGCCGTCGGACGCGGAGTGCGTACGCGAGCGCGGGCGTAGATATAGACGCCAAGACGAACGCACTGCTCTCGCTGCGTGAACGCATTCGCGCCACGCACAGCGCGAATGTGCTCGCGGACATCGGTCACTTCGGTGGGATGTACGCATTGCCGGGTGCGGGCGACACCGTGCTGGTCGCCTCGATTGACGGTGTCGGGACGAAACTCAAACTCGCCATCGCACTGGGAACGCCGGAAGCGCACGCGGGTATCGGACGCGACATCGTCCATCACTGCGTCAATGACATCCTCTGCTGCGGCGCGCGCCCGATTTTCTTCCTCGACTACCTTGCCGTCGGGGCAAGCGATCCGGCAGTGATCGCGGCCGTCATCGGTGGGGTTGCGGATGCTTGCCGCGCGCATGGAATGGCATTGCTCGGCGGAGAGACCGCCGAACTGCCCGGCATCTATGCGACGGGCGATTATGATCTCGCGGGGTGCATTATCGGCAGTGTCGCGCGCGAGAAGGTCCTCGATGGACGCGCGGTGCGGGAAGGCGATCTGCTGCTTGGCCTGCCGTCGGCGGGCTTGCATACGAACGGGTACACCCTCGCCCGGCGTGCATTCGGCCTCGACGGTTCACTAGACGACGTACGCGTGCATCTCACGACCGTTCCCGCGGGTCATGCACAACCATTGAGTGACCTGCTGCTGGCGGAACACCGCTCATACGCCGCCGAACTCCTGCCCGCGCTCGATGCGGGCGGTATCCATGCGCTCGCGCACATCACCGGCGGTGGACTCGTGGACAATGTGCCGCGTGTCCTGCCCGCGCACCTCACCGCGCGGTTCGATGCCGCGCGGTGGGAGGTTCCGCCGATTTTCACGGCGATTCAGGATGCCGCACATGTTTCGAATACGGAGATGTACCGCGTCTTCAATATGGGTCTCGGCATGATTGCAGCCGTTTCACCCGATCACCTTGACGAAGTGCGCGCGTGGATTCCGGCAGCGATCGTCGTGGGGGAGATTGTCTCGCGCGACAATGGTGATGCGGTTCAAATTGCCGGCCTGAACAGCACAGATGCAGTGAGATAGACGTTCGTCCGCTCGCCCGTGCGCGCGAAAACCCGTTCCTCTTCAGCCGCTTGTTTCACCGCTGCGGAACATGTATAGTCGGCGCTGGTCGCATGTGACCATGCATGGCGGCAACTGGCGAAGGAACGTGGGCCGACCACGGGGGAGCCGCTATGCAGATTGAAGGCCGTTCGCCTGGGCCGCGTCATCCCCTGACGTGCGGCGCGGCAGCGATTACGTCCGTATCCGCGCCCCATCATCATGACGGATGACGTCATTCTCCGCGAAAGCGAGGAACGACGATGCGGGCGATGCTCAGTGTCTGGGACAAAACGGGGTTGG
The DNA here is from genome assembly GCA_937968015.1 of uncultured Thermomicrobia bacterium. GTDB lineage: Bacteria > Chloroflexota > Chloroflexia > Thermomicrobiales > JALYUS01 > JALYUS01. The sequence goes on along the minus strand of CALBSO010000104.1, from coordinate 58,129 downwards.
TGACGTTCGCGCGGGGTCTTGTTGATCTCGGTTGGGAACTGGTTTCGACCGGCAATACCGAGCGTGCGCTCGTGGAGGCCGGGATTCCGGTGACGGGCATCGCCGACGTGACGGGTTTCCCGGAAATCCTTGGTGGGCGCGTTAAAACGCTGCACCCCGCCGTGCATGGCGGCATCCTCGCGCGCCGCGACAACGCGGATGACATGACGACGCTTGCGCACCACGGGATTACTGCCGTGGACATGGTTGTCTCAAACCTCTATCCCTTCGTCGCGACCGTCGCTGACCCGTCTGTCGTGGTCGCGGAGGCGCTGGAGCAGATTGATATTGGTGGGCCGACGCTCGTCCGGGCGGCGGCCAAAAACTATCCGTCCGTCCTCGTCGTTACTGAATCCGCGGACTACGAGCATGTCCTTGCGTTGTTGCGTGCGGGCGCTGTCCCGGTCGAGGAGCGGCGCGCCCTCGCTGCGAAAGCCTTCGCGCATGTCGCCGCCTACGACACGACAATCGCGGCGTATTTGCGCGGCAATGACGGCGCGCCCGACGCGGTGTTCCCCGCCGAATTCGGTGTTGCGGGGGCATTGCACCAACCGATGCGCTACGGCGAAAACCCGCATCAAGCTGCCGCACTCTATCGTGCCTACGAACCGGGCCGCCCGCGACGAGGCTTGCTCGGTGCGACACAACTGGCGGGGAAAGAACTCTCTTACAACAACATTCTCGATGCGGACGCCGCGTGGACGGCGGCGTGCGATTTCCTCGGTTGGCAGCAACCGGCGTGTGTGATCGTCAAGCACAACATCCCGTGTGGTATCGCGCTCGGAGATAGCCCGGAGATCGCTTTTCGGCAGGCGTATGCCTCCGACCCACTCTCAGCGTTTGGTGGCGTGATCGCGCTGACGACACCGGCGACTGCTGCCGTGGCGGAGGCCATCGCGGAACTCTTCGTCGAGGTTATCCTCGCGCCGTCATTCGACGACGAGGCGCGCGCGGCGTTCGCACGGCGGAAAAATGTCCGCTTACTCGCGTTGGGTGCGCCCACTGCCGCGCCGAGTGGATGGGAGTTGCGTTCCGTCCAGGGCGGGTTCCTGCTCCAAACACAGGACGAGGTCATTGACGACGCGCAATCGTGGAACGTCGTCTCGCGGCGCATGCCAACCGATACGGAAGTCCGCGATCTCCGCTTCGCGTGGCGTGCGGCGCGGCATGTGAAGTCGAATGGTGTTGTCCTCGTCAAAGATGGCGCCACGGTCGGGATCGGCGGCGGCCAACCGAGCCGGATTGACGCCGCGAAGATCGCGATTGCCAAGGCAGGCGACCGCGCGCGCGGCAGTGTGATGGCCTCAGATGCCTTTTTCCCGTTCGCGGATACGGTGGAGGTCTGTGTGGCGGCGGGCATCACGGCCATCGTGCATCCCGGCGGCTCCGTCCGCGACGCGGAGAGCGTCGCCGCTGCCGATGCCGGAGAAGCCGCGATGCTGGTAACGGGGCGGAGGCATTTCCGTCATTGAGAAACCGGCTGAATCGCTCAAGACGCGAAGGGCGCCGAGCATGGAGAAGAGAGAGAAGGGGGATTTTCTGTTTCGCGTTTTCGGTGTCTATAGGTTCTGGCGATAGAGGCGGACGATGTTGTCCTGCCAGACGATCGCAGCATTCGCGAAGCCGAATGTGGCGGGATCCTCATGCGCGAAAAAGATCCCATAGTCGTACCGCGCGTTATCGTCGGGCATGCCCACGTACGTTTGCCCGAACGTCACCCGCAGGGGGGCATAAAGGGGATGATCGCGCAGGAGGTAACCGAGCATCCCCATGTAGGCGCCGGTGCCCAGCGGATCGTTCCGGGAGAGGCGCACGGATGCCCCCGGCGCGACTATGCCCGGCAACACCGCCAGATTTGGCGACCGCGCGATGGCGTACACGCCGGTCTCGCCAAAGAGCGCGGATCGCGACAACCCCTCCGGTTGCGCGTCGAGCCACTTTGCGAGTCCGGCGCGCTCCGCATCGGGGTATTCGTCAAAATGCACGATGACATGCGTGAGTCCCAATCCCTGCAACAGCGACACGGCACGCGCCGACGGAAAGTGTTTCATATCGAGGACGAGCGCCTTATAGCCTATCGGAAGAACAGTGGCGTTGCCATTGACGATGGGATGGTGATGGGCGAGCGAATAGTATTGCTCCCGCACAGCGACAGACTGCGTGCGCTCGTGATCGGGGATGACGAGCGGCAGTTCGATCACACGCGCGTCGGGCTGTTCCGCCAGCCACTGGTACACGGCGGGGACCGCATCACCACTCGCTAACGGAATGATGGCAAGCGGACGATTCACGTACTCCGCGCCGAAACCGGCGATGAGTGCCACGGAGAGCGCGACCGGGGCGGCGCGTGCGATCGGCACGCGCGGCAGCCGTACCGTACCAACGCGGCCGAGGAGCGCGGTCGCGCCCGTCGCTGCCAGCCCCGCGATGCCGAGCAGGAAGAGCGTCCCGAACCGCGCGGGGACGCGCATCGAATCGAAGCCCGGCAGATGCCAATAGAAAATATCATAGGGAAGATGGCGAAGCAGGAGAGATTTCGTGTCCGGCGTCAGTCGCAACTCGGGGCCGAGCGCAAAGACGGCACTGGCGGCGACAAGGAGCGCGAGGAACTGCTCCCAGGGCCGTTTTCTGCCGACCCAGAATCCCACGGCAGCGAGCAGCAGGGCGAGCAGACCCGGGAACATGTTTCGCTCGAACGTATAGGCGCCATACGTGCGAAGCGGCGCGGTGATCCCTCCCCACAGGCGATTCCGACCATCCGCCGTGAAGAAGTTCGTCACGGTCGCGGCATAATGGGTCGTCTGCCCAAACGTGCGCCTGACATTGTACTCGGATTGCACGCGCCGATACCCGACCGCGACGGGCAGGGTAACGACAAAGGCCAAGACGCCCGCGAGGATGAGATGTACCCAGATCACCTTACGCCGCGCCTCCGGTCGCCTGAGCGTGGCGATGCCAAGGAAAAGCGGCACGATCAGTAACAGATAGATCGCGTAATATTGCGACGAGATCGCCTGCATGACGAGGCACGCGGCGAGGGCGAGCGCGTCCCGCACGCGTGGCGCGACGATGATCCGGTCACACAGGAGCAGGATCAGCGGGAACCATTGCGCGGAGAGCAGGCCGACATGCCCGATCTGATCGAGATGCATCGGCGCGAACGCGTAGATCGTCCCGGCGATGAATGCGGCGACCGGCGCTGCGCCAAACCGCCGGGCAAGCGCGTACATCGCCACGGCGCTCATCGTCAGGGAGACGAGCACCGCGATGTTATAGATCGTGAGCGGCGCGACGTGCAGCAGCGCCAAGGGCAAGGTGAGGACCGCCGAGCCGAGTACCAATTCATCGAACAGGTATGAATCAGCGAACGGATAAAAGGTATTACCTGTGAACAGATGGAACGGATTATGCAGGAGACGATACTGACCCCAGCCAATGCGCCAGATGCTATCTATCGGGTCAACAGCCGATGTGACGCCGCTGTTGAGATGGGCGGCGAGCGGCCACGTCAGCGCTATCGCGATCAGCAGATAGGAGAATGAGAAACACGATATGCGCGCAAGGCGCGACGAAGAGACGGCCCGAACGATGGTTGCCTCCGGTCGCTGCGCTAAACGTGGTGCTGTCGCGCTCACTGTGATCTATTCACCCATGCAATCCTCACCCGCGAAGTATACCGCCCGCCCGGCCAATTGTAAAAAGAATATATAGCCGACCAAACGATCACCCGTCATGGAGGTTAACGGTGATTTTCAGCGGGTTGTGACGTAGTTTTGGAGAATCGAGAGTTCTTCAGCAGCGCTCGGCGTCCGGCTCGCGCCGCGCCCGTCGAGATCACGGTATCGGTCGGCAATTGTCGCCCGTAAATCGTCTAGGGCGTCTTCCGGCGACTGACCTATCGCGCGGAGGCCGACTGCGGGTGCGCTGATCGTGACGTATTCGTCGCGCCACTCGGCGACAATCGGTAGGGGTTGCGTGAGTGTCAACCCGTCATCGAGGTCACCTGTCAGTGTCAGTGCCTGATGACTCATGGAAATACCTCCACGGGGCGCACGCCGACGAACTGACGGCCCGCTTCCGCCGCCGCCGCGTAGACCTCTCGGAATGGGACATCCGCTGCCCGCGCAATCGCCGCGATCTGCTCATATTCCGGCACCGCGTCGAGGATGACGCCTTGCCATTCTTTGATTTTCACGCGCACCGGGCCCCACTGCGTCACCACTGTCTCCCATCGCCGGTCTGCCTTCTCACGCGCGATCGGCGTGGCGCGGACGCCGAATGTTGTCGTCTCACGCAGTAACGTCGCCGTCACCGCGAGTCGTTCATCCTCATGACAAATCGCGGAGATCTGCACGGCAGGACGACTCTTTTTCATCGTGATCGGCGTGAACCACGCATCGAGCGCCCCCGCGGCGAAAAGCCGCTCCAGCGCATACGCCAGCGCTTCCGGCGTCATGTCGTCAATGTTTGCGGAGAGCAAGACTTCCGTGTCGGTTGTCGGTTCCGCGCTCGGTTGGGATGTGTCGTGCGCGGCCTGCTTGCTTGCGAACGGTGTGTTGTCGGAACGCGTTGCGACAGCATTGCCAAGCCAGATGCGCAGGCAGTTCGGCCAGGGCATCTGGCGCGCACCGAAGCCGTAGCCGATTTCCTGCACAGTCATCAGTGGGCGTTCGAAGCCCTCGGCGAGCGCGGTGATGATCGCCGCTCCCGTCGGGGTGACGGTCTCCTTGTCGGTGTCGAGCGAGACCGTCGGCGCGTTGACGTGAGCGAGAAGCGCGAGCGTCGCGGGGGCGGGGATCGGGATCAGACCGTGTTGCGATTGCGTCCAGCCGTGCCCTTGCGCGAAGGGCGAGGCGTACATTGTCTCGATGCCGAGCAGGTCGAGCGCGACCGCCGTCCCGACGATGTCCACGATGCTGTCGAGCGCCCCGACTTCGTGGAAATGGACATCATCCACCGCGACGTCATGCACCGACGCCTCCGCGACCGCCAGCGCGCCGAAGATGCGGAGCGACAGTTCTTTCGCGCGTTCCGTCAGGCCGGATGCTTCGATGATCGAGCGGATCGCGCGCCAGTCGCGCTGCGGTTGGCCCGGCTCGACATCCACGATGAACCGCGCGCCACTAAGCCCATGCTGGCTGGCTTGTTCGCTACGGAGAGTATAGCCGGAGAGCCCGAGCGGCGCGAGGCCAACGGTCAGGTCTTCAAGCGACACACCGGCATGGATGAATGCGGCGAGCGTCATGTCGCCACTGATGCCAGCGGGCATGTCGAAATAGGCGATTCGCGTCATGCTGCCTCCGTCACGCTGGACGCTGATACCTCCGCACGCAACTGGCCGCAGCCCGCCGCGATGTCCGTCCCCCGCGAGTATCGGACGCTGGCCGGGATGCCACGCGCCACAAGCAGCGCCGCGAATGCCTCGGCGCTTTCGCGTGTGGGCCGCGTGAGCAAGGCGCCATCCGGCCCAACCGCCTCGGCGACCGGGTTCAATGGGATGAGATTGACGTGGCAGAGAAGCCCTTTCAGGAGCGCCGACAGTTCGTTCGCGACTTTCCCGGTGTCATTCACCCCGGCGATCAACGCGTACTCGAACGAGACGCGGCGATGCGTTTTGGCGGCGTAGTACCGCACCGCGTCCAGCAGTTCGGCAAGCGGGTAGTGCATATTGACCGGCATCAGCGCGGAGCGCGCTTCGTCGGTCGTCTGATGCAGTGAGACGGCGAGGTTGACCTGCCACGGCTCATCGGCGAGGCGGCGAATGCGCGGCGCGAGACCGACGGTACTGACGGTGATCCGGCGCGCGCCAAACTTCAGGCAATGCGGCTCGTTGAGGATCGCAATCGAGCGCATCACCTGATCGTAATTCGCCAGCGGCTCGCCCATGCCCATATAGACGATATTCGTGAGCGGTTCGCCTTGTTCGCGACTGAGCCGGGCGAGCGCGATGACCTGCGCGACGATCTCGCCCGCCGAGAGGTTGCGCGACAAGCCCATTTTCCCGGTCGCGCAGAAGGTGCAGCCGTACCCACACCCCGCCTGCGATGAGATACAAGCGGTCGAGCGTTCCCGATACTGCATCAAGACGCCTTCAATCAAGCAACCATCCGGCGTGCGGAAGAGCAATTTCGTTGTCCGGCCATCGCTGCTCGTCATACGTGTCACTTCATGCAGGATGTCAAGCGGTAGTACCGCGTCAATCTGAGCGCCGAGCGCCTTCGGCACGCCGGGAATCGCCATCGCGCTGGAGGCGAACCGGCCGTACACACCGGCGTAGAGTTGCGAGGCGCGGAATGCGGGTTGGCCCTGATCCGTCAGCCACGCTTCTAACTCTTCCGGCAGCAGATCATATAGCGAAACGTTCGCGCCACGCGGCAGGGCAGGAAGCGCCGTTTCTTTTGTCATCTCAACCGTCATGTTCGCTGCTCCCTCACGCAACGCGACCGGCCCCGAGGGACCGATCGCAATTCGGACGAATCGCCAAACCTTGGGCCGACCGCGCTAGTTGCGACGCCCGCCGCCCATGCCCGAGACGAGCATGATGTAGTAGAGCAGTTGGAGGATCGCACCTGCCGCCGCCGCGAGATAGGTCAGCGCGGCCGCGTCGAGAACGCTCTTCGCCTCGCCATACTCGCTGCGAGAGACGAGCCCGTTGCTCGCAAGGAGTTTCATCGCACGATTCGATGCATCAAACTCGACAGGCAGCGTCACGAGCGCGAAGACCGTGCCGAGCGAGAAGAGTGCGACACCGAGCCATGCGATGCCGATCGCGCCAGTAAAGATACCGAGGAGCAGCAGTACCCAGCCGAAATTCGAGCCAATATTGACGGCGGGGACAATCGCGCCACGCAGTTTCAGGTAGGCGTAATTCTCCTTGTCCTGCACGGCGTGGCCCGTCTCATGCGCGACGATGCCCTGCGCGGCGACGGACATGCTGCCGTAGACACCGTCGGAGAGGCGCAGCACCTTCTCGCGTGGATCGTAATGGTCGGTCAGGTCACCAGGCACGCGCTCGATCTGCACGTTGTACAGGCCTTGCGCGTCGAGCAACCGCCGGGCGACCTGCGCGCCAGTCAGCCGGTTCTCCGACGGAATCTGCGTCATCTTGGCGTACGTGCTCTTGACACGCCATTGCGCGTACAGCGCGAGAAACAAACTCGGCAAAAGAAACGCGAAGTAGAGCGGACTGAAAAACATTGTAGGAACCTCCAGAAGAGTACCGATGCGACGCCGATCTGACCGGACGCAAGGCCCTCGCCGCGCCTCGTCGCCGGTGCCGCCAGGAACCATTGCGTGATACCGGCGGCACCTTTAGATACGATTTGCCCGATACGGCGGTTGCAGTCCCTCGTCCCGCCGTATCGTGCTTCGTATGCCATCATAGTACCATAACCGTCGAGGAGTGCGGCACATTCCGCGCCACGGGCGGTGATAGGATTTGGGCGACGGACGAGATGGCGGCAGTGAGGAGAGACGCATGCCTGTTCAGCATTCAGATCGAGCCACCGGCTTCGATACGAGTGTGGCGATTGCCTCCGTTGAAGCGGCGATGCTGGCGCATCTCCAGACGGCCGCACCGCCCCTCGCGCCGCTCTACGGCATGATGCGCTATCACCTGGGCTGGGCGACGGCGGAGTTCGTGGCGGAGCGCGCCAATGGTGGCAAGCGGCTGCGCCCGCTCGTCTGCATGCTCTGCTGTGCCGCCGCCGGTGGCGAACCGGCGCGTGCCGTGCCAGCCGCCGCGGCGATCGAGTTAGTCCACAACTTCACGCTCGTTCATGACGATATTCAGGACATTAGCGCCTACCGACGGCACCGCCGCACAGTCTGGAGCATCTGGGGCATGGCGCAGGGCATCAACGTTGGCGACGGCTTGCACGCGATCGCGCATCAGGCGTTCCTCGCGCTGCGTGAGCAGGGTGTGTCGGCGGATGCGGTGCTCGATTTGATCGCGGGCTTCGACGCGACGGTCCTGCGAATTTGCGAGGGGCAATTTCTCGACATCGGCTTTGAAACGCGTTGGGACATCACCGCGCAGGATTATCTCGAGATGATCGGCGGCAAAACCGCCGCCATTTTCGCCTTTGCCGCCCGTGCCGGTGCGCTGCTCGCGGGCGCGGATGCGGCGCGCGTTTCCGCGTTTGAGCAGTTCGGGACAGCGATTGGCATCGGCTTTCAGGTGCGCGACGATGTGCTCGGCATCTGGGGCGATCCGGCAGTGACCGGGAAGGATGCGGCGGATGATATCCGTCGCCGGAAAAAATCGCTGCCGATTATCATGCTGCACGAGCGGGCCAGCGTAGAGGATCGTCGCTATCTCGAATCGCTGTACGCGGGCACGGAGGTCGCCCCGGAGGAAATCGCGACGGTCATTCAGATGCTCGATGACGCCGGTGTCCACGATGCCTGCCAGGAGACGGTCGAACGCTACCACATGCACGCGGCCGCATTGCTCAATGAATCACGCGCATCCGGCCCGGCAGGCGCGGCGCTCGGCGGTTTGGTCGAGCGAATGGCCGCGCGTGACGCCTGATGCAGCACACGATTGCCGGCTATCGGAGGCTGGGCCGGTATCCATATCCCGCGAGCCGCGTCCGCCCCACCGTGAAGAGGCGGACGAGCACGACACCGGCGATGAAGCCGCCAACGTGTGCCCAGTACGCGACGTTATCGCCGCTCGCGCCACCGGAGCGGAAATTGGCCCCGAGCGTCGCGAACCCATTGAACGCCTGCAATACGAACCAGTAGCCGATCACGATCCAGGCAGGGAGCACCAGGGGGATGAGGATGATCCCCAGCCAGATCACGTTGCGCACCCGACCCCGCGGTTTGAGCACGAGATAGCCGCCCAGTACGCCGGCAATCGCGCCGCTCGCGCCGATTGATGGGGCGAGCGAACTCTGATTGAAGTAGATGTGCGCGAAATTCCCGGCAAGTCCGGCAAGTACGTAGAAAATGACGAATCTCCCCGGCCCCATCGCGTCCTCGACATTATCGCCGAAGACCCAGAGGAAGAGCATGTTGCCGCCGATATGCAGCCAGCCACCGTGGATGAACATTGCAGTAAAGAGCGTGAGGTAGAGCGGCGAGTTAATCACCGGGTTCGCGGCCTGAAATGCGCCGGTGTGCGTGAAGCGCGCCGGAATGACGCCCCACTTGAACACGAAGAGATCCTGGTCGCGCCGATGTAACGTGAGCATATAGAGGAAGACCGCGATGTTCAGCGCGATCAGCAGGTAGGTCACGACGGGGCGATGCAGGCGGTCGCGGTTGTCGTCACCAATCGGGAACATCGCCGCTCCTTATGCGGGGGGCTGAACCGGCTCGGTCGGAACGCCCTCGTGGCGCGCCGTATACTGTCGCGCCCGTTGTCGCCGCGCATAGCGCGTCATCAAATACATCGTCAGAATGCCGGTCAGGAAGCCGCCGACGTGACCCCAATGGGCGATATTGGCGAGGAAATCGCTACCCGTCAGGTTCTGGATGACATGCGCGGGGATAAGCGCCGGCACGAGAATAAGTGCGAGCATCCAGACGATCGTCTTTGTCCGATCCGGGCCGGGAGGCAAGAGAAGGAAATACCCACCCATCACGCCATAGACCGCGCCGCTCGCACCGATAAACGGGGAGTCCGAGTTTCGGTAAAGGAGGATGACCGCGAGACTGCTGCCGAGCCCGGCGAGTGAGTAGAGCAGGACGAAGCGCGGTGTGCCAATCGCCAGTTCCAGCATCCGACCGATGGCGAGCAAGAGAAACATATTTAAGGCGATATGCGCGAACCCGCTATGCAAAAAGAGGCTCGTGACGGTCGTCAGCGCGCGCGGACTGTCGAGGACACCGCGATACGGCGTGGTATCCGGTCGCGTAAAGCGAGAGGGAATGAGCGCCCAATTGAGCAGAAAAAGCATATTGTCGCGCACCGTCATTGTCTGACCGTAGAGAAAAACCGCGACATTGATCGCGATAATCGTGTAGGTCGCGGTGGGCCGTCGCATCTGGGCGCGGACTTGGGAGGGTGAGGGGACCACGTCGCCTACAATTCTTTTCTAAGACGGTTCGGTAAATTCGTTGCCGCCGAATGTACCGAACAGGTCTTGCAGTGACGCGACGCATGCCTTGACGGTCTCCGCACCCGCGCGAGGCGCGAAAAAGAGCCCGATCACGAGGCCCAGCGTCAGATACTTGACCGCGATGCGCGGGCGGCTGTCAGCACGGGTTATCTTCATACCGACGGCTCCGCAATCGGGCCGGTCGGCTGCTCGTCGTGCGGGATGAACGCCGGCTGCAACTCGACAACCGGCTCGTCGTCCAGCATCTCGTCGTCCTCGGCGGCGCGATTGAGTACGAGTGTCGCGATCACCCCCGCCAGGATGCCAAGCAGGATGCCGATCGCGAACGCGCGGTCTTTCCGTTTTTTCTTCGCCACCGGCTCTGCGTATGCGTCTTCAATCGTCATGCACGCCCCTCCTCTGCCTTGCCGCCCGCTGCCATGCGCGCGGCGGTATCTCGCCGATCACCGTTTGCACGAATAGGGCCGCCATCTCGCGACCGCGATAGAACCGGCGGCTCCGTTCGCTGTAGTATCGATCATCCGTCGCCGCTGTCTGCACTGAGAACCCCTCATCGAGAAACATCAGCATTGTCCGCCACAGGTGGAACGGATCACTGACGACGATCACCGACCGCCATTCCCCCTGCCGACCGATCACTCCGACGGCGCGTGCGCTCTCCAACGTCCGCCTCGCCCGTGGCTCAATCACGAGCGCGATCTCCGGCACGCCAGCCGCGATGGCGAGCGCCTGCATCACTGACGCCTCCGCGATGCCCGCCTCGCCAACGCCGCCCGTCACGATCAGACGCGGTGCGAGACCCGCATGATACAACGCCACCGCTCGTTGGACCCTGCCCCGTAAGGCGGCGGATGGGCGGCCGTTCCGGTGGACCTGCGCGCCGAGGACGACAATGGCATCCGCGGACCGCTGCACTGTTTCCCGCTCGCCATATCGTACGCATGCGTACATCGCCGTGATAACCGCCGCGCCGGCCGCGCCGACGGCAAGCGCGCCGCCGCTGAGTCTCCGCACGATGATTGGAACGCCGTTGCCATCCACTCATGCTAGTATAGCATTGGCATCGTCTTCGCCGCGCAGAGTGCGAGAGGAGGGATGCGCCGACACCGAAAGGGGATGGACGAGGGTGACCGCGACACGATCATTGATTGACCCGACGACGATAGATTGGGACGGGCATGGCCTTGTGACTGCGGTCGTGCAGGACGCCACGACGGCGGCCATCCTGATGGTCGGGCATATGAACGCGGAATCATTGCGTCGCACGCTCGTCGGGCCGCACGTCTGGTTCTGGAGCCGGAGCAGGCAGGAACTGTGGGAAAAGGGGGCAACCTCCGGGCACTTCCTCGATGTCGTATCGGTCACCGCCGATTGCGATGGTGATGCCCTCCTCGTCCGCGCAATACCGCACGGCCCGACCTGCCATACGGGAAGGCCTTCCTGCTTTCACCGCCCGATGACCGAACCAGCGTACATCGCCGCTGAATACGAGGTGACGGAAGAGACCCAAAGGATCGGCCCCGAGGTGCTGCGCGCAGTCGTGGCGGTCATCGCGGAGCGGCAGCGCACGATGCCGGACGGCTCGTATACGACCTATCTGTTTCGTGAAGGTGTGGACAAGATCGCCAAGAAGATCGGCGAAGAGGCGACGGAAGTCGTGATCGGCGCGAAAAATGCCGAGCGCGGCGACGCGAACGGTCGTGACCTCCTGGCGAATGAGATCGCGGACCTTTTCTATCATGCCCTGGTGCTCGCGAAGGTCGCCGCGTTGCCCGATGAGGCAATCTGGCAAGCCCTCGCGGCGCGGCGCGGGCATGCCGTGGACACGCCGCCTCGCACACCGAGGCGGCAGAAGTAAGCGTCGGCGCAGGCGGTTTCGTACCGCTCTCACCCGGGTGTCCAAGGTCTCTCAACGGCACTTCCCACACAGTTTCTCAGCGGATTGCCCGCGCGAGCTGCCGCACGACGGCGCGCATATCCCCCTCGGACACCGCGCCGTACCCGATCAAGAGGCCACCGCGCGGCAGCGGCTCCAGCGCGAAGGCCGAGAGCGGGAGCACGCCGATCCCGACGTGATTCGCGCGATGTGCGGCGCCCCGGTCGTCCATCCCCGGCCGCAGCCACCCGACGGCATGCAGGCCGCTCTCTGGCATGCGGATGTCCAGCAATCCGTCACACTCCGCAGCCACGGCGGCCACCAGCGCGGCGCCCCGGGCAGCGTAGATTGTCCGCATCCGTCGCACATGCCGGGCGAGGTGGCCGCGGGCGAGGAAATCCGTCAGCGCCAGTTGCTCCAGGATCGGCGGGTGCCGGTCAATGTAACGGCGGGTGGCGACCAAGGTATCAACGAGATCCGGCGGGCTCACGAGATACCCGACGCGCAGTGCGGGGAAGAGGATCCGGCTGAAGGTGCCCACGTAGATCACGCGATCGGCGTGGTCCAGTGCTTGCAACGCAGTCAGCGGCCGCCCGCGGAAGCGATACTCGCTGTCGTAGTCCTCCTCGACGATCCACGCAGCCGTCTCCCTCGCCCATGCCAGCAGCGCCAGCCGCCGCGTGAGGCTCATGGCGACGCCGAGCGGGAATTGGTGTGCGGGAGTCACGTACGCGAGGCGTGCCTGCGGATCGCGCGCCACGCCGACCGAGACCGCGAGCCCCTCCGCGTCAATTGGGATTGGCGTCAGGTCGGCACCCGCGCCGATGAATGCCCCGCGCGCCCCCGGATTGCCCGGCTCCTCCTGCCAGACGTGATCACCGCTGCGGAGCAGTGCGCGGGCCACGAGATCGAGCGCCCCCTGCGACCCGGGCGTGACGATGACTTGCTCCGGTGTGCAGCGGACGCCGCGCGCGACGGCGAGATGCGCCGCGATTGCCGCGCGCAACGGCAGGTAGCCGGCGGGGCCCTGATAGGCAGCGACTGCGCGAAGAGAGTGACGCGTGTGGTGGGCGATCAGGCGCGCCCATGTCTCATAGGGGAAAAGGTCGAGGGGGGCACCCCTGGGCGGAGGGGCGGCGGGTCGCCCACGACCGGTGGGCCCTGCCATGCGGGGAGGTCCGGCCGCGGCACGATGCCCGAGTGATCGGTATTGTTGATCGGAAGCGGGCGATCCGGAATGCCCGGGGCGACGATCGTGCCGGACCCGACCTTGCTGACGAGGTAGCCCTCCGCCTGCAACTGGGCATACGCGTCGGCGACGGTGTTGCGCGCGACGCCGAGGTGGCTCGCCAGACCGAGCACCGAGGGCAAGCGCGCGCCCGGGGACAACTGCTCCGCGAGGATCGCGTCGCGGAGGCGCTCATAGATCTGGCGGTGCAGCGGGTCGGTCGCTGTGCGATCGAGATCGAGCGGAGGCGGGACGACCGCCACAGCCTGTCGAGGCATGATTCCTCCGAATCTCCGTACGTCGTTGGGTCGTGTAAATAGCCCCCTCGATTGTATCAGAATTGCGCCTTGTTCTGGGGACATATGAGGCGTACGCTGGGACATGCGATTGTCACAGCGGGGTGACGATCGCCGCAGTGCAGCAATGAGAAAGGGACCATCCATGAGTGCGAGCGATAATGTAACAGTGATGCGCGAAATCTTCGACGCGCTCGAGGGGCGCGACACGCAGCGGTTGCGCGACCTTTTCGACCCCGATATCGAATTCCACTGGCCGCCCTCGCTGCCGTACGGGGGTAGTGGTCGGGGCCGCGACTGGCAGGTCTCCACATGGGGCGAGACCTGGGACCCGCTGCAACCGACCGCGGCGGAGCGACGGATGGATGCGCGCGTCGTGGCGGCGAGCGATAACGAGGTCGTGGTGCTCTGGTGGCAGCGCGGGATCAGCCCAGCCGGAGAGCGCTTCGAATGTCCGGTGCTCGGCCTCTACCAGGTCCACGCGGGCATGCTCACTCGCGCGCAGATGTTCTACTTCGACACGACTGCGGTGGCCGCCTTCCTCGAACGCGCCGCATCCCGGATGCCCGTGCCGGAATCGGTGGCTTTGGCCAAGTGAGCGCGACGATGGGACGACCCGGAGCATCCACCCAAGACGAGTCATGCCGCGGGGCGGTGCGGATCGCGATCATCTACGACAGCGGCAGCCAGGGAAATCCCGCCCTGCGCGGACGCACTGCCGTCCTCGCGCGCGCCGTTGCGTACGGGGCGGAGCAGGTCGCTGGGACGGACGTCACCCTGATCCCCGTCGCGGAGCGCACGCGATACTGGGAGGTGCTCGATACCGCCGACGCGATCATCTTCGGCTGTCCGACCTACATGGGCTCGGGGTCGGCGGCGCTCAAGGCGTTCATGGAGGAGACGCTTCATCCCCGCTGGAGCGAACAGCGGTGGAAGGACAAGCTGGCGGCCGGGTTCACGAACTCGGCAAGCATGAGCGGCGACAAGCTCCTCACGCTCCAACAATTGGCGGGCTTTGCCGCCCAGCATGGGATGCTCTGGGTGTCACTGGGCGAACTCCCCGGCTGGCACACCAGTGGCGGCAGCGCGGACGACGTGAATCGCCTCGGGTCATTCCTGGGGCTGATGGCGCAGAGCAACGGGGATCAAGGGCCGGACGAGACCCCGCCCGCGAGCGACCGGATCACCGCCGAACGGTTCGGCGGGCGAATCGCCGCGGCGGCTCGCCGTTGGCATGTATCATCGGGATCCGACGCGGATGGCGACAGCGAGATTTGACCCACGAATGTGCGTATCCGGCAACCGGATCAAGGATGATCTACACCGATCTGAGAAACTGTTTGGTATATGCCTTGAGGTGCCGAGAACAGCCTCCATGAGCGATCTTTGGGGCATTGAGCGCCACTCGCTGTACGCTTGCGTATCGCTCGCGCTCTCACCCGGGTGTCTCAACGGCACTTCCAAACAGTCTCTTAGAGGTATTCCAGAGGCTTCGCGACCATGCGCTTGTGCGGCACATCAACCTCGAGCACGACATCCTTGATCGCGGGGAGCAACAATTCCGCGCCGTCCGGTTGCGTGACGACGTAGACATCATTCGCGCCGGTTTGCAGGATGCTCGTGAGCACACCGAGCGTCTCGCCATCGGCGTTGACGACGGTCATGTCGATCAGTTGATGCCAGTAGTACTCGCCCTCGTCGAGGGGTTTGGCGTCGCGGATGTCCATGTAGAGCGGCATGCCGCGATACATGCTCGCTTCATCGCGCGAGGAGATGCCGTTAATCTCCAAAATCGCGCTGGGGCTGGCGCCACGCAGCGAGCGGAGACGGCGGCGTTGCTGATCGTCGCCGATTGAGACATGTGACAAGGTCGCGAGGCGTTCGGGGAAGTCGGAGATGATGCGGATGCGCATCGCGCCACTCGTGCCGTGCGGCGCACCGATGATGCCGATCATCAGCCGTTCGGGCGATGTGTCAGTGGCAGGTGAAGGGTCATTCGTGGGAGCGTCCGGCATCTCCGTGCCGTCTTGCGGCGTCTCGTTGGGCATGGTCAATCGTCAATATCGAGTGAGACGCGCACGCCCTGCTTCGCGGCAGAGGCGGCGAGCACCGCGCGGATCGCGCGGGCGATCTTGCCCTGACGGCCGATCACCTTGCCCATTTCTTCGGGGGCAACGGTGAGACGCACCTCGACATTGTTGCCGAAGCGGTTGGAGCGGACGCCGATCTGGTCCGGGCTGGAGACGAGCGACCCAGCAATGTAGCGGACGAGGTCTTCCATCGCCTCGCTGGAGGTGTCTACCATTTACGCCTCGGTGGCGGGTGCGGCGGCCCCGGCGGTGACACCGGCGCGCTTGAGGAGCGACGCGACGGAATCGGTCGGTTGCGCGCCGACGCTCAACCAATACTTGACGCGCTCCGCGTTGACGACGATTGTGCTCGGCTCGGTGAGCGGGTTGTAGTGGCCGACGTTCTCGACAAACCGGCCATCGCGCTTCGAGCGCGCTTCCTGGACAACGATACGATAATGGGGCTGCCCCTTGGCGCCCATCCGGGTCAAACGCAGTTTCAGCACGTCGGCGGTTCCTTCCTCGGTATCATCGAGATTCAGTCACATGCGTAAAGGCGGATCAACAATCCGCAACGATTTATGGTACATGGAACGACAGCGAGCGTCAATGCGATGACGCGCGTTCCGGGTGGTAGCGGGCGTTGAATTCGCGCCGGAGCATGCTATAGAGATGCTCGTCGTGCCACCGGCCATCCACGAGCCACGTTTCGCGTCGCGTCCCTTCACGGACAAAGCCGACGTTCTCGTAGGTGCGCTGGGCGCGAATATTGTCGGGGAAGACTTCGAGCCAGACGCGATGCGCGCCGCGATCGTTGAAGAGCCATTCGAGGAGGAGCGTGACCGCCTCCGAGCCGTAACCCTTGCTCCACGCATCTTTTTCACCGATGAAGATACTCAACTCCGCCGCGCGTTCGGGTAGTTTGAACCCTTCATAGTCAATTCGCCCAATCAGCCGCCCGGATTCGTCGCAGATACCGAAGTAGCCGCTCTCATCGAATTGCGTGAATCGGCCATTCGGCGCGATGTCCGCTTCGAATGCATGCGCCGCGACGATCGGGTAGCGATCACCCCAGTAGCGCATCACTTCCGGGTCATCATGCCACTGCCGTAATGTGGGAAGGTCTTCAGGGCGGAAGGGCCGTAGCGTGACCCGTGTGCCGACGATCATTGCTCTCCATCGCTCCTTGACGTTGTCACGCCGTATATCACGAAACGTGCAGAATCCCATGTCACGAATCGCCATTTTACGCGTATACTAGTACGCGATTTGATGGGATGCGCGCCGGTTAGGGGCGCGCACTTTCGCACGGTAAGGGAAAATGACGGATGGCGCAAACCCGACGCGATTACTACGAAGTGCTGGCCGTCGAGCGCGGCGCGAACAGTGACGAGATCAAGAAGTCCTACCGACGCCTCGCACGGCAATATCACCCGGACGTTAATCGCGAGCCGGGCGCGGAGGAGCGGTTTAAGGAGATCAACGAGGCATACGAAGTGCTCTCGGACGACGACAAACGCGCCGCGTACGACCGCTTCGGGCACGCCGGTGTCAATGGGGGTGCGGGCGGCAATCCGTTCGGCGGCTTCGATTTCAGCGACATCTTCGATTCGTTCTTCGGTGGCGGTCGGAGCGGCGCGTCGCCGAGCGCGCCGATGCGCGGTGATGACATTCGCGCGGCGGTCAACCTGACGTTTGTGGAGGCGATCTTCGGGGCGGAGAAAGAAGTCTCCGTTACGCACCACGATACCTGCCCGGCCTGCCACGGCACGCGGATGGAGGGCGGCAAGCAGCCTGCGGTCTGCCCCAAGTGCGCGGGAGCGGGACAGGTTCGCCGCATGCAGAATACAATTCTTGGCCAGTTTATGACCGCGACGACTTGTGACCGGTGCGGCGGTGAGGGAGTGTTGATTACCGAGCCGTGCGTGACCTGCCGGGGCGAGGGCCGCATCCGCACGACGAAGAGCCTTTCCGTTTCCATCCCCGCCGGAATAGACGACGGCATGCAGATTCGCATCGCCGGTCAGGGCGACGCGGGGGTGCGTGGCGGCCCGCCCGGCAACCTCTATGTCGTCGCGCGCGTGCTCGACGACCCAACCTTCCGGCGCGATGGCTTGACGATCCATCTGGCACTCCCCGTGAACATCGCGCAACTCGCGCTCGGCGCGGAGATTGACGTGCCGACGGTGGATGGTGTGCCGGAAAAAATCACGGTCCCGGCCGGAACGCAGACGGGTGAGGTCTTTCGCATCCGTGGCAAGGGTGCGCCGGATGTCCGTTCCGGTCGCCGGGGCGATCAGGTCGTGACCGTACGCGTCGAGACACCGGCCGAACTGACCGAGGAGCAGCGCGACCTCCTGCGGCAACTCGCGACCGCATTCGGCGTCCGCGTGCATGAGCCGGGACGCGGCATATTGGGCCGCATTAAGGACGCGCTTGGCTAATTCATCGAGTTGCGGTGAACGGTCATCGTGCAATCCGGCACGGATAGTGCATTGTCCGAAGAGACGAGAGGTAGTATGCGATGCGGATTGCCTGTTGCGAGACGTATCGTTATAATTGCGTGACGCAGGGAGGCGCTTTGGGCGGCATTGACCGGTTCGAGCGGCTGATGGAGCGGGCGGTAGAAGGATCGGTAGGGCGCATGTTCCGGAGTCAGGTGCAACCGGCGGAAATCGGGCGGCGGCTGGAGCGGGCAATGGAGGCCCGGCCGCTCATATCGGTGGACGGCACGATTGTCCCGAACGACTACCGGGTGCATCTGAATCCCGAAGATGCCGCCACGTTCAAGGAAATAGCGTCACCGCTTTGCCAGTCGTTTGAGCAGTGGCTTGGTGAGATTGCGGCCGAGCGCGGATACCGCTTTATGGGGCCGTTGCATGTCCGGCTCGTGGACGATCCGCAGGTCGGGAGGCGCGATGTGCAGGTGCAGACCGCGCTCGAAGCGCCGGTCGCGCCGGCACGCCCCGTGCCCCGCGATCCGATGCCATCGAGCGGTGTTCCACACGATGCGGCGGAGGAACGCACCCGCCTTGGTGGCTCACCGCAGGCTCGGCCAAGGATGGTCGCGCCGGTCGCGGGGGTGCCGGCGCCCCGCGCGCCATCCGGGCCGCTGCCGCAGGGTGTCGTCGCCCATCTCGCCGTCCAGACCGGCGCGCTGACCGGGCGCACCTTCCCGCTCCGCTTCGCGGACGTCTCGATCGGGCGCGCGCTGGATAACGATGTCGTACTCGACAGCAACGATGTCTCCCGCCATCATGTGCGGATCGAACCGGCCGGGACGCTCCTGCGGTTGATTGACCTCGGCAGCACGAACGGATCACGCGTCAATGGTCGCCGGGTGTCGGAGCACCTGCTGCGCGATGGCGATATGGTGGAACTGGGCAGCACGCAGTTGCTCTTCCGGGTCGGCGACCCCGCCGCGTCGCCGTGACGCCGGGCCGGGGGAGTCGTTCCGTTGTCCGTTGAATATATCCTCTTCGTTCTGCGTGTCGTCTTCATCTTTGCCCTCTACTTCTTCATCATCATGATCGCGCGGGTGCTGAGCCGCGAAATTGCGACGCCCGCCGAGGCGAATACCGTGACGAGTCCCGCAGTGCCGCCGGGTCGCCGCGGGGCTGCGATCCCTGGTCGCGCATACATTGTGATGGTGGATGGCGCGGAATCCGGCATTCTCCGGGGTACGGCGCTTCCGGTTATATCAGGAACGCTCGTTGGCCGCGCGGGTAGCGCCGATCTGGAAATTGCCGATGCCTACACATCGAGCGAGCACGCGCGTTTCCGGAGTGTGGGGGATCGCTGGGTGCTCGATGATCTCGAGAGCATGAACGGCTCATACGTTAATGGTCAGCGTATTCGCGGGTCACAGCCGCTTGCGGACGGCGACACCGTGCAACTCGGGCGGGTCGTCCTCCAATTCATGCTGCGGCCGCCCGTGTGATCGTTGCCCCGCATGGCCGATGCCGCGCACGGCCGGGAACTTGAGCGGCATATTGCGCATCAATTTCCTGGCTCATTCGTTATACTGTTGGCGTACGAACGCGGATCGTGAACTTTGCAACAATTTCGGCAATCAGAGGACGGGGCATGATTCAGCAGCGCGGAGTCTTCCGCAAATCGCCGGTCGTAACCGCATCGTTTGCCGCACCGGCGCGATTAGATGAAACGTATCCCGCGCTGCGGGACGCTGGCGGTTTCGGTGGCAATGAAGATTCTCGCGGTGCATCGCCGATGTCTCCGAACGCGGGCGGGCCACGCCGTCATCTGCCGACACGACCGTTGGTCTTCGGTGGAATCGCGGCAGTCGTGCTTCTCGTCGGGCTGGTCGGCTGCTTCGTATTCAATGCGTCGCTCAATGGCAGACTGTACGACAACGTTTACGTCAACGAGCAGAACATCGGTGGTCTGACGCGCGATGCTGCGCGTACGGCATTGAACACGCGGCTCGATCCCTACCTCAGTGGGCCGGTCACGCTGACGAACAATGGGAAGCAGTGGACGCCGAAACTGACCGAACTCGGCATGCGCGTGGATGTTGACCGGACGCTGGACGAGGCCTACCGTGCGGGACGAAGCGGCGGGCCGCTCGGCAAATTCTGGCGTGCAATCGAGATGAAGCAAGGCGCGAAGCAGTATGTCCCCCTCTACGTGCAGGTGGACGATCAGGCGCTCGCGGCCTACCTCGATGGCTTGCAGATTCAACTCGGCACGCCACCGCGCGACGCATCGATCGCGATCAAGGGCAACCAGATCGTCGTCACACCCGGCACGGACGGGACGAAACTCGATCGTGACGCGCTGCGACAGCAATTGCTTGACAGCGTCGCGCATCTCAAGCCGGCGGCCTTCGCGCTCCCCGTGACGTTCGCGAAACCGGCAATCACCACCGATGCGGCGGATCAGGCGAAGGCGCGCGCGGAGGCGCTCGTTGGCCTGCCGCTCGTTCTGACTTTCAATGACCAGAAATGGGACCTTTCTCGTGATGAACTCGTCAGCGCGCTCCGGTTCAACGCGAGCCTCGACGCGCGGATTGATGCGACGGCGCTCACGCCGCAGATCAACGCGATTGCCGGCGCCTTGAAGCAGGACCCCCAAAACGCCGTGATTGGCTGGGATGGGCAACTGGTCGTCCGTCAATCCGCGAAGAACGGGCAGCGATTGAATGTCGAGGAGACCCTGAGCCGGATCAACGCGTGGAAGGGTGATGTCCGCACCATCGCGTTGCCTGTCGAGATTGCCAAGCCGCGCATCACTGACGACGTTGGCGCGCTCGGCATCACCACGCGGCTCGGTCGGGGCGTCTCGAACTTCTCCGGCTCGGACGCGGCGCGCGCGAAAAATATCGCGGTCGCGGCCGGGTATCTGGATAACACCGTAGTTGCGCCCGGCGAAGTCTTCTCGTTCCTCGACTCGATTGGCGAGATTTCGGCGGCGCGCGGATACAAAGAGGGTTACGTCATCCTCGCGGAACAGACAGTACCGGGCATCGGTGGGGGAATCTGCCAGGTCGCGACGACGATGTTCCGCGCGGCGATGTACAGCGGGTTGCCGATCGAGGAGCGAAACCCGCATGCCTATATCGTGGGGTATTACCAGCAGGGTGGCTACCCGATCGGCCTCGATGCGGCGGTTTTCTCACCCGGTGTGGATTTCAAATTCCGCAACGAAACCGACAAGTACATGCTCGTCAAGACCGCGATTGACAGCGGCAACCTCTACATTAGCATCTACGGTCCGGACCTCGGCTACAAGGTGGATATCAGCGACCCGGTGATCAAAAACAAGAAAAACGCGCCGGAAGATGAGTACGAAGTGGATCCGAAACTACCGCCCGGCACGAAGAAGCAGGTCGAATTCGCGAAGCAGGGTGAGGATGTGGCAATCACGCGCACCGTGAAATCCAGCGACGGCAAGATCGTCCGGCAGGCGACCTTCAACACGCATTATCAGGCGTGGCCGAACAAGTTTCTTGTGAGCAAAGACGTGGCGCCGCCAAAGACCGTGGGGGCGACAACCGCGCCAAACACCCCAGTGGTGGGCACGAGGACGCCTAACCAACCGACAAAGCCCGCGCAACCGACGGCGACCCAGGCGGCGCTGCCGACAAAGCCGCCTGCAACGCCGGTACCGACGAAGAAACCGTAGATCGGTCGTTCGGCGGGTGAAAACAGGCTGAAAGGCCGGTTGCCCCAGAGGAAATTGCTTCTTTTTCCACACGTTGGGCAGACAACGTCGGGCGGTTCCGCGAGCCACTCGTTTGCATTCCGTGACAAATCTGGTACGAGATCGTGCGTTCTGCGGAACATTATGGTAAGGTGCGTTGAAACTCATTGTGTGTACGTACGCACATGAGAAGGGGAGTAGTGCGGTGACTTGATGGAAGGGGGTACGCGCTTGCGTAGATTGACTCGTGTGACAAGTGCTGGAGCCGTTTTGCTGCTGCTGCTCAGTATGCTCGTATCGAGCGGAACATCGGTCAGCGCGGCATCGGATTACTACCAGGAGACCGGGCATTATCTCTACGGCCAGTTCCGGGATTACTGGAACAGTAACGGCGGGTTGTTCCGTTTCGGGTTTCCGATTTCAAAGGTCTTCAATCAGAAGTCTACGAACGGGCAGACGTATCCGACGCAGTATCTTCAGCGCGCGGTCTTCGAGCAGCATCCTGAGAACAAAGGAACGCAGTTCGAGGTCCTCGGTCGCTTACTCGGCGTGATTCAGGCTGGGGCGAAGGTCCAGACGGACCCAAACTTCAAACCGGTTGCCAAGCCGACGGATGGGCGACTCTTCTTCGATACGACGAATCACACGATCGGCGGCAGCGATCCCGGCAATGCCGCGATCCGCGCGTATTGGGAAGCCGCCGGGAACGGCAATATCCAGCGGAGCATCATCGTCTTCGGCTATCCAATCTCGGAGCCGTTCGACGAGCAGAATGCGCCCGTGCCCGCCGGCGACGGGCAAGTCCATCGCGTGCAGTATTTTGAGCGATACCGTCTCGAATACCATCCGGAGAATCAGGACCCGTATCGCGTGCTTCTCGGCCTGCTCGGCCAGACACAGGCCGCGAACGACAACCTCGATCCCGCGCTGCTCGCGCCGGAACCGGCCGGTCAGCCGCAGCCGGACTGCATCGGGCAAGGCCCGTGCGTCGGACAGCCGCTGCCGCAGAGTTACGCCGGCCTGCATGTCGGCGATGGGGCGGACGGCTACGGCTTCAATGTGGACGCGAACGGTCTTGACGCCGGCAGCAAGGACACAATGTTCGGCCAGGTCTCCGGCGCGGGCTTCAACTGGATTCGCCAACAGGTCCGGTGGAGTTCCTACGAGCCAGCGAAGGGCCAGTTCGGCAACAACTACGTCACTCAGGTGGATGCGCTCGTCAACGCGACGGCGGCCAAAGGTGTCAAGATTCTCCTGAGTGTCGAGAGTTCTCCCGATTGGGTCGGCACGGGCGGTGGCCTGCCGAAGAATCCGCAAGACCTTGCCGATCTGCTCAAATTCATGGCGGATCGCTACAAAGGCAAGGTCCAGGCATACGAGGTCTGGAACGAAGAGAATTACGCAGTCGAGACGGGCGGGCAGGTTAATGTCGGCGCGTACATCCCGATCCTCAAGGCGGGATATCAGGCGCTCAAGGCAAGCGACCCGAACATCACCGTCGTCTTCGGTGGTCAGACGCCGACCGGTGTGACCGGTCACCCGGAAGTCGCGCTGGATGATGTGCAATATCTCCAGCAGATTTATGCGATCAACGGCGGCGAGGTGAAGAACTACTTCGATGTCCTCGGCGCGCATCCCGGCTCGAACTGCAACCCGCCTGACAACTCGTACCCGGACAACCCCCCCTCGAATGCATGCGGCACGGATCCGGACGGTGGGCGCAGTTTCACCAAGGATAATTCGTTCTACTTCAAGCGTATCCTGCAACTGCGCAGTGTAATGGAGCAGAACGGTGACGGCGGCAAGAAGATGTGGCTCACCGAGTTTGGTTGGGACAGCAGCAGCGTCGCCGTGCCGAACTACCAGTACGCGCAGTATGTCTCCGAGGACCAGCAGGCACAGTACTTGACGCGGGCCTTTGCACTCGGCAAGTCGTATCCGTGGATGGGTGTGATGTTCGTCTGGAACCTGAATTTCCCGGTCACGCTCGCCGCCGCGAAGGGTGGCGACGCGGTCAATGACGAGAAATACGGCTGGGGCGTTTTGCACGGCGATGGGTCTCCACGTCCGTCCTATATCGCGCTCAAGAACATGCCGAAGTAACAGACAAAGGAGTGAGTGGGAGCGGGCTTCGGCCCGCTTCTTTCGTTGTCATGATCCTCCCGCAGTGAGGGCAATGATGATGTAGAATCTCTCGTTGTCACGGACGCAGCGGCTTCGCCAGCGTGGAAGTGAACCAGGTGATGCAACGGACGAATGGCGCGCCGCGTTATCGCATCTACCTCATCAATGGCGTCTTTGTCTCGGGAGGCGTCGGGGAGGGTGGGCGCGTGCGGCCGCCGCATCTCTTCACCGCGCTCGCCGAACACCTCGCGCTGGAGACCGGGTGGCGCGCGTCGGCGCTCTGGCCGTACGGCGCCAGGCGAATTTTTGGTATCCCGGCCTTTGTCGCGTTGACGCGCCGCGCCATCGGGCGGTACGCGGCGTTCCTCACCGATGCTATCCGGGCGGATGTTGCGGATACTCCCCTGCAGGATGGGGAAGCGGTCGCACTTGTCGCGTATAGCGGGGGAGCGCCCATCGCGCAGACCGCCGCAACCCTGCTGCGCCCGACGATTCCTGTCGGGGCGTTCGTCTTCTTCGGGCCTGCCGTACTACCGATGAAGGTGCCGAGTGATTGGGCGGGAGACGCCACAATCGGCTGCATCCTCGGTGAGCGCGATTGGGTGCAGGGCGTCTATCCGCGCCTCCCTCGTCCATGGCACGGCGCGTTGCATCCGACGACCGAGGCAAGACTTCGCGTGGCGCTGCCGGAGACGACGCACTATCGTACAATCCCTTGCGATCATTGGCCGGGATACTTCACCACAGCGGCGTGGCCGTTACTTATCCGCGCCGTTGCTGATTTATTACAGCCTGCAACCGTTCCCGAATGACGGTGTGCGGCGCGGCAATCGCCACGACCTTTTCGCGCCCCCGCTCGCCACGGACAAGCGTGACGCTCCGCTTCGGCAGGCCAAGCAGATCCGCGAGGAAGGCGAGTAAGGCAACGTTCGCTGCGCCGTCCACAGGCGGCGTGGTGAGGCGGACGCGCAACGCCCCCGTCTCCGTCACCCCGTCGAGCGCATTCCGGTCGGCGCGTGGTATGGCGCGGATCGCCAGTCGCGTCGCGCCATCTACGCCGGTCAGATTCAGCTTGTCGAGATCGCTCAACGCAATCAGTCGAAGACGACGGGTTCGGAAACGATTTCCGCTTCATAGCCGTCCGGGGTGGCGAGAAAGGCGAGCCAGTTATTGCCAAGGGTCCCCGTCCGCGTCAACTCCACCATGCCGCGCAGTTCGTTCTCGCGCGGCTTCCAGCCCGGCCAGATGAAGGCATAATGGACGAAGCCCGGCTGTGGCGCCGGTTGGCCGGTGCGTGGCTCAAAGAGTTCGACACGGTACAGCCCGTCGCCCCGGTCAATCATCGCGATGCGCCGGTCGCCACGGTCGGAGACTGTCGCACCGCGTGCGCCCTGGCTATAGATTCTCAGCAAGCGCTCGAAGGCAAGCGTGGTTGCCGCCTGCACGCCAATGTGGTCGAGGGTAGACGCCACTTCTGCCGGAATACCGAGGCCGACGAGGTATATCTGATGCTGGCGGAGCCGCTCGACATTTTCGTTGCCATTGAGGTCAATGTACCCTTCGCGTGCGAGTTGCGCGTCGTGCTCATCCGTGTGTGCTGACACCATGGACCTCCTCAATCGCGGCGACGGGAAGAAAGATTGGCTCCATACCGTGCGTGGGCAGACGAGCGAGGGTTTGGATGACATCCAACAACTGGCTCGCGGGCGCGATGGCCCTGCCGAGTTGCTGCGAGAGGCCGGGTAGTGTCATGTCATCCACCGTCAGGATACCGCGCTCATCGAACATCGAACGGGGGAGAAAGAGTGGCGCGTCGGTGCGCTCGCCACCGAACTCCTCGAGGATGCATTTGCCACTCAGCAAGCCGGAGACCGTGATGTCCGGCCCAAAGAGGCGGTTTTCGATCGCGCGAACCTCGATGGACGCGCCGGTCTCGGCGTTGACATCATGCACGAGCGAGCGCATCGTCGGCGCAATCAATGTCGCGCAGCCGATGGTGGCGTATCGGCCATGCAAGTTGCGTGGGAGCGTCTTCCGTTTCTTCGCGCGTGCCCATTCGTCTATCAGCAAACGCGTCAGGCCGATACCGTCCTCCAACTGCGGGAAGCCGTCGTACCGGCTCGCGGGCGGCAGCGGGGTACCGGTATTGAGATAGAGTTCGTCGGCGGCATGGACGATCGTCCGGTCATATTCGGCGCGCAGTTTCGTCTGCCAGCCTTTGATCTGCGCGAGAATCCTACGCATCTCGTTCGGCGTGAACATCCGGAGCGCCGGTTCGTCGAGGATACGATGCTGCTCGCGATACCACTCCTCGCGGTGCAGGCCGCGCCGCGTCAGGCCGACCGGTACGGCGGCGATTGATTGCATATGCGGCATCAGCGTGAGCAGATCGGCGATCGAACGATCGAGTTCCGCGCCATCATTCACCTCCGGCACCAGGACGAGTTGGGTGTTGAACTCTATATCCATTGCGGCGAGGCGGCGGAGATCTTCCATAATCTTGCCGCCGCGTCCGTTGGTCGAGCGCACCAATCGCTCGCGCACAGCAGGATTCGTCGCGTGGACGGAGACGTGCAGGGGCGAGAGCCGTTCCGTGCCAATCCGTTCGAAATCATCGTCCTTCAGGTTGGTGAGGGTGATGAAGTTGCCGTAGAGGAAGGAGAGCCGGAAGTCATCGTCCTTGATGTACATCGTCTGCCGCAGGCCGGGAATGCCCTGCTTGAGGAAGCAGAAGGTGCAATGATTGTCGCAGATATGGACGCCATCGAAGGCGGCGGAGGGGAAGCGAATGCCGAGTGGCCGGTACTCCTCGTTCTCCACTTCGATCTCGAACTGCTCGTCGCCACGCAGGACGGTCAGGGTAAACGCTTCATAGGCGGTGAGCAGTTGATACTCAATCAGATCGGATGGCTCCTCGCCGTCAATCGCCAGAATACGGTCGCCGGGCTGGATCGCATAGCGCGCCGCGATCCCGTCCGGGCTGACGGCATCAACGAGCGCGCCCTGACCGAAGAGTTTTCTCATCGGGCGTGCCCCTCTCCGGCGGCAAAGGGATGCGCGTTGGGCACTTCTTCCGCTGTGGCGCCTTCGCAGGCATGCCGCGTACGCCGTTTCTTCTCGATGCTCGAAATGAGATGAACCCAGACAGGGCTACGATGCGCATGGAGCGTGGCATCCGGCAGGTTCGCGAGGAACGAGGCGGCATCTGTGAACGGCGCGATCGCGATGTACGAGCCGCCGTATTCCCATGTGCCGTGTGCATCCGATCCGACCGTCATCGGGATACCGTGCGCAACGGCATATTTGTATGCCTCGGTATTATCCATCGGAATGAGCATGCGCCCGTTGAAGACTTCGATCGCGTCCACCAAGCCTGCGGCGACCAGCCGATCCAGCACCGCCTCGCCAATCGCGCCTTTCCGGTAGCGGTCGTAGGGATGCGGGATGATGACGAGGCCACCCTGAGCGCGGATCGCCGCGCAGGTCTCCTCGGGCGACAGGCCGTTCGGGATCTCATCGTGCAGGAAGAGGCCGATGATCTCCCCGGCAGTGGAATAGACTTCCTCGCCGGGGATGACGTGAAAGTCCGGCCCACCGGCTTCCCGCGCCGCTCCATGCCCCGCGAACCGGCCATGATTGGTGATCGCGATGCCATCGAGCCCGCGCCGTTTCGCCGCGCGAACCAGGCGCTCCGGGCTGACCGGGCTATCGGCCGAATGCCAGGTGTGGGCATGCAAATCTATTTTCCAGCGTCTTATACCCGAATCGGTCATGGTGCTCCTATGTGCTCCGAATGTCGTGCCAGGCGCACTCGCGCGGTGGCGCAAGATTGTTTGTTGTCGCCATCACCAGGGTCACGGCGGTGATCGCTGCCGTCTCCGCTCGCAGCACGCGTGGCCCCAGTGAAACGGGGATCGCGCGTGCCTCCGCGACGAGCCGTTCTACCTCGTGATCGCTGAACCCGCCTTCCGGCCCGATGGCGACCGCAACGCGATCGGCTCCCGTCGGCAGCGCGTCTGCCAATGTGCGCGCCGTGACGGTCTCGTGCGCGATGAAGATTGGCGCGCCTACGGCATTCGGTAACTCGCTGAGCGGAACTGGCCCGTGCATCTCTGGGGCGCGACTACGACCCGATTGTTCCGCGGCCTCCGTCGCGATCCGCCGCCACCGTGCCAGCGCGTGTCCGTCGTCCGGGCCGATCTTGCGGATCGCGTGCGCCGTGACGATCGGTTGGATCGCCGCGACGCCGAGTTCGGTCGCCTTCTGCACAAGCCAATCGAACCGCTCACCTTTGAGCAAGGCCGGGCAGAGCGTCACCGCGCAGGTTGGCTCCGACACGCCGATCCTTTCCGCGACGATCACGCCATGGGCGGCGCGCGCCTCGACCGAGACGAGGCGTACCCGCCATTCTACCGCATTCGCGCTGTCGGCGGGGATAAGCACAATCTCTTCGTTGGCACGGAGGCGCAGGACGCGCGAAATCTGATGCGCGATGTCGCCGGAGAGGACGATGCCGGTTTCCGAACGGCTCTCAGGTGGAACGAAGAATCGGTGCATACCGCGCTACCGTCGCCAGGCACGCAGGGCGACCCAGTCCCCCATCTGCCCGCGCGTAATCTCCACGAATCCGACCGCCTCGAGTGCCGTCCGCACTTCTTCTTCGCGCTCGATGATGATGCCGCTCGCGACAAGCCAGCCATTGGGCCGGACACTCTCATAGAGATACGGCGCCAGGTCACGGATGATGCGCGCGATGATATTCGCGAAGATGCCGTCGAACGCGCCGTAGTGTTCGTCCGGGCCGAGCGATCCGACGATCAGCGGAAAACGATCGCGGCCGATGCCGTTCGCCTCGCCGTTCAATCGCGCGGCCTGCACCGCGACTTCCTCGACATCGAGCCCGAGGACATGCCCCGCGCCCATCCGCAACGCGGCGATCGCGAGGATGCCGCTGCCCGTACCGACATCGAGAAGCCGGTCTCCGGTCTGTACAAGGTCCTCGACGGCGATCAGGCAGAGTTGCGTCGAAGGATGCAGGCCGGTGCCGAATGCCATGCCGGGATCGAGCGTGATGAGGATGTCGCCCGGCTGAACTTCATAGTCCTGCCAGGGCGGCCGGATGACGATGGACTGGCCGATGCGATGGACATGGAAATGCTCCTTCCACGCGTTCGCCCAATCCTCCTCCTCGCGCGGTTGCACGGTAACCTCACCAACGTAGCGCATCTGCGAGAGATGCCAGAGCGCCTGTTCGAGCGTGTGAATCGTCTCCCGCGCGGCGGGGGTGTCGGCGATATACGTGGCGACAGTGACGGGAGCGTTCGTATCTACCCGGAGATTATCGCCGTCCCGATCCTGGAGATATTGCTCCTCGATCGCCACGCCGCCCTGATAGCCGTAGCGTGCGAAGAGTTCGCTGACCGCCTCGACCGCTTCAGTATCCGCGCTGACGCGCACCTCCAGCCAACGCATTATTTCGCTCCGGTCGGTGCGCTGTCGCTGCTCGCGCCGCCGAGATTGACTTCCGATGAATCGCCGACATTCACGCTATGAAAGTCGCCATGCACGGCGGCTCCTTCGCCGACAATGGAGTTCATCAGCATGACATTGGCGATCTCGCTGTCGTGATTCAGGATCACATCGCGCACGATGGCGTCCGTAATGACGACGTTCTCCCCGACGCTCGCGAATGGTCCGACGACGGCGCGTTCGATCCGCGCGGAGGGCGCGATGACGACGGGCGGAATAATGACGCTACCGGTGTACATCGGCGCTGTCTCGTCGTCATCCATCCGCGAGAGGAGGATGCGGTTTGTTTCCAGCAAGGTTTCCGGGCGGCCACAGTCGAGCCAGAGGTCCATCATCGCGGCCTCGATGCGCGCGCCGTCGTCTATCATCAACTGGATCGCGTCGGTGAGGTAGAATTCGCCCTTCGTTTGCGTATCCGCCGCCATGATCGCGTCAATCGCGGCGAGCAGCCGGGCTGATTCGCGGAAGTAATAGATGCCGGTCACCGCCAGATTGGTCGGTGGATGACTCGGTTTCTCAATAATGCGCATGATTCGGTTGCCATCGAGTTGCACGATGCCGAATGCCTGCGGCTTGTCCACTTCCTTGACGAAAATGACGCCGTCTGCGTCCGTCTCCGCGAGAACCGTGAGATCGGTCGCGAAGATCGTGTCCGCGAAGGCGATGAGGACAGGCCCATGCACATGGTCCGCCGCGAGGTGGATCGCGTGGGCCTGGCCCTTCATTTCCGCTTGGTGGACGAATGAAGAGGAGAAGTGGTACTGATGCTCGACATACTCGCGGATCTGGTCGCCGAGATATCCCGTCACGAAGACGACGCGCTCCGGATTCAGCGGCGCGATACTGTCGAGGACATGACCGAGGATTGGCTTGCCCGCGACGCTGACAAGCGGCTTGGGTTTGCTCCATGTATGCGGCCTCAGCCGTGTCCCGAACCCCGCCGCGGGAATGATGACGTGCACAGACTCCTCCTCGCGATCCGCAATTTTCGGTGCGTTTGCCTCGATCTCGCGCATTCTACCGCATGTACGGGGCCGCGTGACCGTCACGGAATAACCATGATGAACGTTTGGTTAGGTATACTGAGTCGCACGGGCCTGTGGACGCACCGGTGCGGACGGCTCAAAGAATTCGAGGGTGATGAATGGTCGAAGAGCGAGGGATGGAGGGTGCGCGTCCGGCGCAAAGCGCCGCGAGCGCATCCGATGGAAGCGCGGGGGCGTCGGCGAGCGCCGCGTCTATCGAAGAGGAGGCACTATTACAGGTTGATTCGCTGTACCGCACGGCGCTCCGCATGACGCGGAACCCGCAGGACGCGGAAGACCTCGTGCAGGAGACATACTACCGGGCGTTCCGGTCGGCGCATCAGTTTCAACCGGGCACGAACCTGCGCGCATGGCTGTTCAAAATCCTGACGAACAGTTTCATCAACCAGTACCGGAAGCGGGCACGCAACCCGCAATCCACATCGCTCGATGATGTGGAGGAGTTTTATCTGTACAACCATCTGGTTGACAGCGGCGTCCAGCCGGAATCGCCGAATCCGGAGGCGACGGTCATCGATCAGTTCGCGGAGGCGGACGTCATTCAGGCGTTGGAGCAGTTGCCGCTGGAGTTCCGGCAGGTCGTGTTGCTGGCAGATGTGGAAGGCTTTTCGTATAAGGAGATTGCCGACATTGTCGGTATCCCGGTCGGCACGGTGATGTCTCGCCTCCATCGCGGGCGGCGGCGGCTGCAGAAGGAATTGTGGGAGTATGCGGTCGCGTCGGGCTATCTCGATTCGTTGCGTGGTCAGTCCGTGGCGGAAGCAACGTCCCGCCCGACGGCCTGAGTGAGTACGAACCGTACACGGGGAAGTGCAGTGATGATGACGATGACATGTCAGGAATGTGTCGAGAAGTTACAGCCATTCCTTGACCGGGAACTTTCCGGCGCGGAGCGATTGGAAGTCGAGCGTCACCTCACGGTGTGCGGCCACTGTGCCGACTCATTCCGCTTCGAAGAAGGCATTCTCCGCGTCGTCGGGCGGTGTGGCCGCGCGACGTACGCCAGCGAAGAATTCAAGGCGCGCATCCGCGTTGTCGTCCAGACAGCGATTACCGACAAGCACTAAGGCATCTCGACGCGCGGTCATTGTCATGGTAACTTCGTGACGGGACAGCACGGCGCATACCGGCACAACAAGAGGGTTGCGAGACGATGGCGATCAAAGAGTGGATAAAGAGCGCGGGCGAGAAGATTCGCGATGCCGTCGAGCAGGCGCTTCCGCCCCCATCCCGCCCCGAACGCGCCCCGGTTCGCATCCCGGTAAATTATCCCCGTCCAGTTCGCCGGTATTACTAGAAGCCGATTTCACCCACCAGGACACCGAGAACACGCGAGAGGGAGATGAGGAGCATTGGCGTGCATTCCTCTCCTTTTTGGGGTGTCTTGATGTGCGATTTAGTGCTCACTGAGATCATCGAGCCGCACACCGTAGGTGGATTGCAGGGCATGTGCAAGGGCGTCGAGATCCACGGGAATGGTCGGCGGTTCCGGCAGCGCCTGCGCCGTTGAGGATGGGTCCTTCAATCCGCTCGACGTCCCGATCACAATGACCGTGCCGTCCGTCTCCGCCGCGACCCGTCGCGCCACCGTGACGCCGACGACCGATGCCGCTTCGAGGTACAGGCCGGTTTCACTAGCGAGCCGCCGTTGCGCCGGGAGGATGTCCGTTTCCGCGACGGATGCCGCGCCGCCATCGGAATCCCTGAGCGTTCGCCACGCTTGCCAACTCGCCGTGCCGCCGCCAATCGAAAAGGCAGCCGTCGGCGCCGCGGGCACTTGCTCCGGGCCGCCGTGCGCGAGGGCATGGGCGTACGGCGCCGAGTTCGCGGGTTCGGCAACGATCATGCGCGGCAGATGGGCGATCACGCCTGCCGCATGCATCCGCTGAAAGCCACGCCAAATGCCGGTGAGGTTGTCGCCGTACGATGTCGGGACGACGACTGCCGTGGGCGCAGCGCCGAGGTCGCGGACGATCTCGTAGGCGATCGTCGTGTACCCTTCGACGCCGTACGGGTTCGAACCAACCGGTGGATCGGTGACATTTGTACCGGGGAACCATCCATACCGTTCGATACCGAGCGCGGCAAGCGCCCGCCGGTGTGCGCCGCCTTCGAGGCGACACAAGAGTGCGCCGTACGCGCCCATAAAGGTTTGCATCGTCGTTGGCACGTCCGTGCCCGTGAACATCACACAGCGCATCCCGGCGCGCGCCGCGTACGCCGCGAGCGACGCACCGGCATTCCCGGTGGACGCGCCGACCACCGTTCGGCGGCCCTGTTCCTTCGCGACGGTGACGGCGACCGTCATCGCGCGATCCTTATGGCTCCACGTCGCATTACGCGACTCATCTTTCAGAGAGAGGGAACCATGCTCGGTCGGGATAGCGATGAGTGGGGTGTTGCCTTCACCGATCGTGACGGGCTTCGCTTCGTTTTCCACGGGCAGCAGCGATTGGAAGTCCCACAGACTACGCCGCCGGGCAAACGCCAACGCAAACGTCTCGGGCGTAAAGGCGCCATCCGGGTACACAGGAACGAGGTTGACGTGCTTGCCGCTCGCCCGCGCATCCGGGTCGCCATACGCAAGCAGGCGGACGTCATCAAGCGGATAGTGTTTTCCAGTTGCGGGACTCACGAGATACAGGGGGACGGGCATCATGCACTCCTGTTTCGGTCGTGCAGGCGATAGCCTGCGGTCGTTCGCGGATTGAAGAGTACGCGGCATCGCATGGTGGGAGTATAGTCGCTGTCGTCGTTCGCACGCACAGGCATTGGCCGCGTGGTCGCCCGCATGATCTCCTTGTCGGGCCGGCCGCCTGTGCTATACTGCCCCGACGGCGTGGGGATCCCCTGCGCTGATTACACACGCCATCTGGCCGGCACATGGTCCCCATCGTGGGTGCTGCCGGGCGACGAGGGTGGCGGAGGGAAAACCACATCAGGAGGAGACGGCATGGCGACGGCAATGCAGACGCAGTACGACCCCGCGAGCACGATGCAGGTGATGCGTCAACTGCTCGAATCGGGCGTCCACTTCGGTCATCAGACCAAGCGGTGGAACCCGAAGATGCGCCCCTACATCTTTAGCGAGCGCAACGGCATCCATATCATTGACTTGCAACAGACTGCGGAGGGGATGCGGCGCGCGCAGGACTTCATCACCAGCGTTACCGCGCACGGCGGCAAGGTGCTCTTTGTTGGCACGAAGAAGCAGGCGCAGGAGATTGTCGCGGAAGAGGCGAGCCGCGCCGGGATGAACTACGTCAACCGGCGCTGGATGGGCGGCACGCTGACTAACTTCGTCACGATCCGGGCGCGTTTGCGCCGCCTCGTCGAGATCGAGGAGCTGGAGAACAGCGGCGCGATCCTCAGCCTGCCGAAGAAGGAGCAGACGAGCATCGAGGCCGAGAAGGAGAAGTTGGAGAAGACAATCGGCGGCATGCGCGGGATGACCCGCCTGCCCGAAGCGGTCTTCATTGTGGACCCGCGGCGCGAGGAACTGGCGGTCAAGGAAGCGAGCCGCCTCGAAATCCCGATCGTTGCGATGGTGGACACGAACTCCGATCCCGATGTCGTCAATTATGTCATCCCCTCGAACGACGACGCGATCCGCTCCGTGCGCCTGCTCACCAAGACAATGGCGGACGCGGCGCTCGAAGGGCGCGGCCAATATTATGCCGCGACCGCGCGCCGCGAGGAGCCGCAGCAGACATACGAACTCGATGCCGAAGATCTCGATGCCGCGATGGCTGAGAAGGGCGATGCGGAAACGCCGGGCCGCTAACAGACCGACATATTAGAGACGAGACATTGAAAGGGGAACCGACCATTGAGCGTACCGATGGAGAAGATCAAGCAACTTCGCGAACAGACGGGCGCGGGTATCATGGATTGTAAGCGCGCTCTTGAAGAGAGCGGCGGCGATCTTGACAAGGCGGAAGAATACCTGCGAAAGCAAGGTATCGCCTCCGCATCTAAGAAGGCGGGCCGGGCGGCGAACCAGGGGCTGATCATTGCGTACATCCACGGTGGTCGCATCGGCGTACTCGTTGAATTGAACTGCGAGACGGACTTCGTCGCGCGCACCGACGATTTTCAGCAACTTGGCCGCGACATCGCGCAGCACATCATCGGCATGGCGCCACAGTACATTCGTTCAGAAGAAGTGCCTGCCGACATCCGCGAACGTGAGCGTCGTATCCATGACGGCTCTGATATCGAGGTGGACCGCAAACTTGTCCTCCTCGCGCAGCCCTTCGTACGCGATCCGAAACAAACGGTTGGCGAGATGGTCCAGGAAGCGATTGGCAAACTGGGCGAAAATATCGTCCTGCGGCGCTTCACCCGGTACGAACTCGGTGAGGCCGTCGTCGGCGATAGCAGCGATACCGGCGACGACGGCGCGGGGGCTTAAACAGGTGCGATATGACGGCGAGGATACATCCTCGCCGTCATTGTGTGCGTGGGGGAAGCAGCAGAATAGGAGACGGCAGACCGCATGAGCGAGTTGAAATACCAGCGTGTCCTGCTGAAACTGAGCGGCGAAGCCTTCGAGGGCGTTGGCGGCCGCAACATTGACCCGGCGATTGTCCACGCGCTCGCGGGGCAGGTGCGGGACGAGGTTGCCGACGGCGCCTTGCAGATGGCAATTGTCGCGGGCGGCGGGAACTTCTGGCGCGGTCGGAACGCGGAGCAACTCGGCATGGACCGTGCGACGGCCGATTACATGGGCATGATCGGTACCGTCATCAATGCCCTCGCTTTGCAGGAATCGCTGGAGCGAGCGGGCGTGCAGACGCGCGTGATGACCGCGATTCAGATGCAGCAGGTCGCGGAACCATACATCCGCCGCCGGGCGCTGCGGCATATGGAAAAAGGGCGGGTCGTCATCCTCGCGGGCGGCAACGGCAACCCCTACTTCACAACCGACACAACGGGCGCTCTGCGCGCGCTCGAACTGGAGTGCGAAGTCTTGCTGATGGGCAAGCACGGCGTGGACGGTGTCTACGACCGCGATCCGAAGCAGTTTCCTGATGCCGTCCGCTTCTCGCACATCTCCTATACGGAGGCGTTGCAGCGCGAACTGGGCGTGATGGACAGCACCGCGTTCGCGCTCTGTATGGACAACAATCTGCCGATTATTGTGTTTAATATCCAGGAGCCGGGGATGATCGCGCGCGTCTTGCGCGGCGAGGAAGGTTTCGGTACCGTTGTCCGATAGCGGCTTCGCATGGGAGGCGGGACGATGTTCGAAGATATTTTGCAGGACGCCGACGACCGCATGCATAAGGCAATCGAGGCGCTCCGTGGCCATCTCGCTGGCATTCGGACCGGTCGTGCCTCTCCCGGCTTGATTGAGCGTGTCGTCATAGATTATTACGGCACGGAGACGCCGCTTCAGCAACTGGCCGGTATTTCCGCTCCGGAAGCGCGCATGCTCGTCGTGCAGCCGTGGGACAAAGGCTCGATGAAGGCGATTGAGAAGGGTATTCGGGCAAGCGATCTCGGCCTCAACCCGACGAACGACGGGCAGGTGCTCCGCATCGTCATCCCGGCCCTGACCGAGGAGCGGCGGCGCGACCTCGTCAAGATCGCCAAGCGGAATGTCGAGGAAGCCCACGTCGCGATCCGCAATATCCGGCGCGACGCGATCCACATGATCAAAGAACTGGATGACAGTGGCGAGATCTCCGAAGATCAGCGACGGCGCGGTGAGGAACAGGTGCAGAAACTGACCGACCGCAGCATCGCCGATGCCGACAAAGTCGGGCGGGAGAAAGAAGCCGAGATCCTTGAAGTCTGATGCGTGCGTCAGGGACAGGTAACAGGTATGACGAACACGGTAACTGATACGACGCACGGCGCTGATGAAACAACAGCGGCGGAGTCCGTTGTCGTGAGCGGCAAGCCGCCGCGCCACGTCGCGATTATCCTCGACGGCAACGGGCGATGGGCACAACGGCGGGGCCTGCCGCGCAACAAAGGGCACG
The DNA here is from genome assembly GCA_937968015.1 of uncultured Thermomicrobia bacterium. Classification (GTDB taxonomy): domain Bacteria; phylum Chloroflexota; class Chloroflexia; order Thermomicrobiales; family JALYUS01; genus JALYUS01. The sequence goes on along the minus strand of CALBSO010000104.1, from coordinate 21,700 downwards.
AAGCGGGGACTGAGAATATCCGTCCGATTGTCTCCGCCTGTCCGGAACTCGGCATCGAGTACCTGACCCTCTGGGCGTTTTCGACGGAGAACTGGCGCCGCCCGCAAGACGAAGTGCAGGGCATCTTCCAAATCCTCAGCGAGCGCATTGCAATCGAGACCGAATCGCTGCACAACGCGGGCGTCCGGTTGCGACATATTGGCAGCCTGGAGGGGTTGGACGAGGAGTTGGCGGGCGCCGTGCGCGCGGCGATTGACCTCACCGCGGACAACACACGCATGACGCTCACGCTGGCATTCAATTACGGTGGCCGGGCCGAAGTCGTCGCGGCGATCAAAGAGATGCTGCGGGATGGCCTCGATCCGGAGAGTGTGACGGAGGAGACGGTGGACCGCTACCTCTATACTGCCGATATGCCGGACCCTGACTTGATTATCCGGCCCTCCGGCGAATTCCGGCTCTCCAATTTCCTGATCTGGCAGGGGGCGTATGCCGAACTCTATTTCCCGAACATCCTCTGGCCGGATTTCGGCCCGGACGATCTCCGCGATGCCGTGACCGATTTTCAGAAGCGGCAGCGCCGTTTCGGTGCGATCCCCGATCCGGTCACTCCGACCGCCCCACGCGCGTAACCGATGTTCCGCCAGCGCGCGCTCTCGTCCGTCGGTGTCGTCGTCGTCGGCGTTGTTCCGGCGCTCTTTGGCGTCTGGGGTGCAGCAGTGGCGTTCGCGGGGCTGGGCATCATCGCCCTGGTGGAACTCCGCGCGATGTTCGGTCAACTCGCATACACAGTCATGCTGCCGATCTCTGTTGCCGTCGTGGTGCTGATGGTGATCGCGGTCGCGGTTGGCTGGCCTATCTGGGTCTTCAGCGCGCTTGTGGCCGCGACGCTCCTCGCGCCCGGCGCCGTCGTGATTTTCTGCCAACCGCTGGATGGTACGCTCCCATCATGGATTGCGACGGTCTTCGCCACGCTGTACATTGCCGTACCGCTCGGCCATATCGTCGCGGTCCGTCACATCGCGGGTGACACGTCTGGGGCCGGCGCGTGGCTGACGAACCTTGAAGATGCCTTTGGGTTCCGAAGCACGGCCTTGGGTCTCGCGTGGTTCCTCCTCGCGCTCATCACGACATGGTTTACGGACACATTCGCGTATCTTTGCGGTCGGGCGTTCGGCAGGCGCCGGATGGCGCCGTTGGTCAGCCCGAAGAAGACGTGGGAGGGGTTCGCGGGTGGCATCGCCGGTGCGATACTGACGGCAGTGATCGCAAACTGGTGCTTCGGTATCGGGATGCGGGTGGTCGTCGCGGCATTGGTTGGCGTATTAATCGCCCTCGCCGCGTCCGTTGGCGATCTCTCCGAATCGCTCATGAAGCGACAAACGGGAATCAAAGACTCCGGCGCGCTGATCCCCGGCCACGGCGGAGTTTTGGATCGGATTGACGGCCTCTTGTTCGTCTTTGTCGTCGTTTACTATGTCGCCCGTGCGGTTGGATCGTAAGGACAAGCCCCCGTGCTTGCCCAGTGACAGATTGCGGCGAAGGTTGGGCGGGCGCTGGGGCCTGCCGCTACAGGAGGGGTCGCTACATGTCGATCCGCCTCGCTATTCTCGGCAGCACCGGGTCTATCGGGCGCAGCACGCTTGAAGTCGTGGACGCCCACCCGGAGAAACTTTCCGTCGTCGCGCTCGCGGCGGGCCGCAATGCCGAATTACTCCGCGCCCAGACCGAGCGATACCGTCCGTCGCTCGTCAGTCTCGCTGATGGCGGAGCGGATGATTGGCGGCCGGTCGGTGTCGAGCGTGTTGTCGCCACGGAGGGCTTGCGCGCGGCGGCAACGCATCCCGATGCCGACATCGTCGTCGTCGCGACATCGGGGCATGCGAGCATCGAACCGACCCTCGCCGCGCTGCGAGCCGGGAAGATTGTCGCGCTGGCGAACAAGGAAACGATTGTCTGCGCGGGAGAACTGGTGATGGCCGAGGTGCGGCGGGCCGGAGATCGCCTGCGCCCGATTGATAGCGAGCATTCTGCCCTCTGGCAATGCCTGGAAACGGCGCGACCGGGCGCGAAGCCGGAACGCCTCATCCTGACGGCCTCCGGCGGGCCATTCCGCACAACGCCGATTGCACAGTTACGTGCGATGACGGCGACGGACGCACTCCGGCACCCGACGTGGGACATGGGCAGCAAGGTGACGATTGACTCCGCGACGCTGATGAACAAGGGGCTGGAGACGATTGAGGCGCGCTGGCTCTTTGATATGCCATATGACCACATTGATGTGGTCGTCAACCCTCAGAGCGTCGTCCACGCGTATATCGCATACGCGGACGGCTCGCTGATCGCGCAACTTGGCCCGGCCGATATGCGCTTGCCGATCCAATATGGCCTCTCCTATCCCGATCGCTGGCCCAACCCGTTCCGCCGCGTCACCTTGCCAACCGTCGGGCATCTCGACTTCGAGGAACCGGACCTTGTGCGTTTTCCGGCGTTGCGATTGGCGTGCGAGGCAGGTGTGGCAGGGAACACCTATCCGACCGTCCTCAGCGCGGCGGATGAGGTGGCGGTGGATCGTTTCCTTCGGGACGAGATCGGCTTTCTCGATATTTCCGCGCGCGTCCAGCGGGCGCTCGACGCGCATACGCCGGACGGCCCGCTCACGCTGGAGAGCATCCAGGCGGCAGACCGGTGGGCGCGCGAGTTCGTCGCGGCTATTTCATCGGGCTGAACGGCGTCGGAGTCAGGATCGCGCTATCGGTGCGCAGGAGGATCGGGCCGGCGCTCTCTGATTCTTTGTATGCCTGCTGCCATTCCGGATCAGCGCGGAAAGAGTCCCACGCGGGTTGTCGCTGACTGAGACTGTCGTAGCGGACAAGGTAATAAAGGGAGGGCTGGTCCGCGCCGATGATAACGTTCCAGAAGGCGACAGGTGTGATGCCGTGCTCGTTGAACAGGCGGACCGTATATTCTTCGAACCGCTGATTGACGCGCGCCATCGTGCGCGACGTTTTCCCGCGATAGATCCGCTCCTCAAACAATCCCGGCGCGGCCGCATTGTGGAACGTAAACGGATCCGGTGAGTAGTCGGTGAGGCGGAGAATCGCTGTGTCAACCCCGGATATGAGGCCGTCTCCGTTCGCATACAATGCCGCATACGCCGACTTCCATTGATCGGACGCGGTGAGGCGCTCACGCGTTGCCATGCGCTGGTTCAAGTCTTCGCATGCGGTGATCGTTGTGAGACGGGGTGACCGCCCAATCGTTGCCGTGAAGCATCCAACGACGCGCATGTCTACCGCCTTCCATGCCGGTACGACATGCTCGCTGAACCAGGTCGTCAGCGCGCCAAGCGCAGTTGTGTCCGGGGCACTGTAATGGTGGATTTCGTACAGCATTCAACCCTCACATGATGGAGTGGCGTAGGCTTGAATCTGCGCGAGAGACCGCAGACTCAAGCCTACGTCACCGGCATTAGATCAGTGCGTTGCCCGTTTCCGGATCGAAGAGATGGAGATGCTCCGGCTTGAACCCGACATAGAGCCGATCGCCGGTACGGGCGCGCTGGGACGGATCGAAGCGCCCGACGACCTGCCTGCCGCCGGTGCCGGACATATACATCAGGATTTCGGCGCCGAGCGGCTCGACAATGTCCACATTGACGGCCATACGGTCCTGGGTGTCCGCCCCGTTGCTGTTCATCGGCAGTGGCAGGACATGTTCGGGCCGAATGCCGAGTGTCATCTCCTTGCCGACCGCTTCCGTGAGGCGCATTTTGACGCGGCCGGGCGCGGGGAGTGCGAAATCGCCGTTCGCGAGCATGATCTGGTCACCGCTACGCTGCACGATCACGGGGAGCATGTTCATCGCCGGGCTGCCGATGAAACCGGCGACGAAGAGGCTGGCCGGATGGTCGTAAATTCGTTGCGGCGTGTCGAGTTGCTGGATTTCACCCGCCTTCATGACAGCGAGACGATCACCCATCGTCATCGCTTCCTGCTGATCGTGCGTGACGTAAATCGTCGTCACTTTGAGCCGTTGATGCAGTTTGAGGATTTCCGCACGCGTCTGCATTCGCAGTTGCGTGTCGAGGTTGGAGAGCGGCTCATCCATCAGGAATGCCTGTGGCTCCCGGACAATTGCCCGACCGAGCGCGACGCGCTGCCGCTGGCCACCGGAGAGTTGCCGTGGGCGGCGTTTCAGGAGGTCAGTCAGGTCGAGCACTTCGGCAGCGCGGCGCACGCGCCGGTCAATCTCCGCGTCCGCGCCACGCAACGGCGCGTTTTTCGTGAACAAACGCCCGAGGAAAGCCGCCGCGCCGTTGCTCTGCTCGCCATCCGTCGGGGCGTTCGCTGCCGCTGCCGCCATCTCGTGTTTCCGGAGCCGCAGCGCGAACGCGAGGTTGCCGTACACATCCATATGCGGGTAGAGCGCGTAGTTCTGGAAGACCATCGCGATATCGCGGTCCTTCGGCGGCAGCGATGTGACATCGCGGTCACTGATGTACAGCGTGCCATCCGTGACTTCCTCAAGGCCCGCGAGGCAGCGGAGTGCGGTCGTCTTGCCGCACCCGGACGGGCCGACGAGGACAAGAAATTCACCGTCGGCGGCCTCGAGTGAGACATCCTTCACCGCGACGACATCACCATATTTCTTCGTTACATGATCGAAGGCGATACGCCCCATCGTCATCCCCTTGGCGCGCAATCAGAAAGAAAAACACGCTGTGTAGCAGCGAATTCGTTGCGCGATTGTACCACAGGGGCAGGTTGTTAGCCCGCGATCCGGTACGTTGGATTGCCGAGTGTGCCGATGCCGTCAATCGTGATGCTGACAATGTCGCCCACTTCGAGCGTGAAGTCGGATGGTGGCACAATGCCCGTGCCGGTCAGCAGGATCGCTCCGTTCGGGAAATCGTTCGCTTTGACGAGGTACTCGACGAGGTGCGCGAGCGGGCGGGCGATCTGGTTCGTGTTCGACTCGCCCCGAAACACGTCATCCCCACCACGCGAAATCACCATCGTGATCGCGAGATTTGCCACGTCCGGAATCTCGTCCGTCAGAGCGACGGACGGGCCAAGCGCGCAGCAATCGCGGAACATCTTCGCTTGCGGTAGATAGAGCGGGTTCTCGCCTTCAATGGAGCGCGAACTGACATCGTTGCCGATGGTGTAGCCGACGATCTCACTCCCCGCGTTGACGACGAGCGCCAGTTCCGGTTCGGGGACGTCCCAGGTGCTGTCCGGGCGGATTCCCAATGGCTGGCCGGGGCCGACGACGCGCGATGGCGTCGCTTTGAAGAAGATTTCCGGCCGCTCCGCGCCGTAGACGCGGTCATAGACGCTCTGCTCGCTGCTCTCCTCCATCCGGGCATCGCGCGAGCGGCGGTACGTCACGCCGCACGCCCAAACCTCCTGCGCGTCGAGCGGTTTGTGCAGCGTCGCCTCGGTGTGCGTGCAGACAGGAAGTCGGTCGAACGGTGCGTCGTTGAGCAATTGACGCACCTCCGCGAGCGGGCGCGAGAGGACATCGCGGAGCGAGTGCAGGCCCGCGCCCTCCCATGCGGAGAGATCGTACACGCCGCCAAGGTCCGCCCAGCCGAGGCGCGGCGTCGTATTGTACGAGGTCGTGAAGTGGCAGAGTGGCATGGCTTCATTCCTCCTGCGACGGATACAACTCAATGGCCTGCGGGGAGGGTATACCGTTTGTCCTCGAACGTGCCGTACTGCTCGTGATACGCGGCAATCAGCGGGTCCAATTCTTCCCAGAGCGCATCGGGCACGGATGTCAAGGCGTCTTCGACCGCCTGACGCACGCGCTCCGGACGGCTCATACCGACGATCGTGCTATGAATGCGCGGGTCACGGAGCGAGAAATGAAGCGCCGCGACGCGTAGCGAAACGTCGTGCTGTTGGCACACTGCGTCTAATCGCTTCGCCTGCGCGATCATCGCAGGTGGCGCATGTTGATAGTGGTAACGCGGATACGCGTCCGGCCCCTTCGCGAGTATGCCACTCCCATACGGCGCGGCGTTCAGGACGCCGAGGCCGCGTTCGTGCGCGATAGTCAGGAGCGGGTCGGCGGTTTGATCGAGCAGTGTATAGCGATTGTGCGTGATCACTGCATCGAACACGCCGGTCTCGACGTAGCGAACTTCCATCTCAATCGGCCCACCCGCAACGCCAAGATGCTCGATCAGGCCTTCCTCTTTCATCTTCTGTAGGGCTTCGACCGGGCCACCGGGCGCCATTGCGGCCTTGAAGGTCGTGTGCTCCGGGTCGTGGAGGTGCATCAACTGAATCTTGTCGAGATTAAGTAATCGCAGGCTCCGTTCGACACTCCGGCGCATCTGGTCGCCGCTGAAATCGCCGTTGTGCAGATCGCGATCGGCCTTCGAGTCGAGGACGCATCCAGCGGGCAAGCCGCCGCGCTCCTTGATGACCAGTCCAATGCGGCGCTCGCTCTCACCATCACCATATGAGGCGGCGGTGTCAATGAAGTTGATCGGGCTATCGAGCAGGGCGCGCACCGTCGCCAGCGCGCGTTCTTCCGGCACGGTGTAGGTGAAGGTTTCCGGCATATCGCCGAGCGGCGCGCCGCCGAGACAGAGCGTCGTCACCCGCAGCCCGGTTTGTCCGAGCGTCGTCATTGGTAGTGTGGGCATCGGAAGCCTCACCCCCCAGCCCCCTCTCCATTGCCAGATTGCCAGAGCAATGGAGAGGGGAGCAAGATCCTCAGTCCTCAGTCCTTAGTCCTCAGCGCTTCGTTAGAGCGACGGGCCGATGCGGTTGATGCCGAACTCGTTGCAGCCCCATTCTTCGGAGCGGGTCTGCTCGCCATTGGCAACGGAGATAACCTTCTCGAAGATGCGGCGACCAACGGTCTGCAACGTCTGGGTGCCATCCACGACGGTACCCGCGTTGATGTCCATATTGTCCGACATCTTCTCGTACATCGGCGTGTTCGTCGCGACCTTGATGACCGGTGCGATAGCCGCACCGGTGACGCTGCCGCGCCCGGTAGTGAAGACGACCATCTGCGCCATGCCGGCGAGGTTGCCGGTGACACTCTCGATGTCATTCCCCGGCGTGTCCATGATAACGAGACCCTTCTGCGTCGGTGGTTGGGCGTAGGCGAGCACTTCGTTGAGTGGCGTGCTACCGCCCTTCTTCATCGCGCCGATAGACTTTTCCTCGATCGTCGTCAGGCCACCCTTGATGTTGCCGGGCGCGGGGTTGCCCTTGTTGAGGTCCACGCCCATACGCAGTGCGTCTTCCTCGTAGCGGCGTACGGCGGCGATCAACTGCTCGCCGACTTCCGGTGTCCGGGCGCGGGCGGCGAGCAGATGCTCCGCGCCGAGGCATTCCGGCACTTCCGCGAGCATCACGGTGCCACCCGCCGCGACGAGCATGTCCGAGGTGATGCCGAGCGCCGGATTCGCGGTGATACCGCTGAAGGCATCCGATCCGCCGCACTGCACGGCGAGGATCAGTTCGGAAAGCGGCACCGCTTCGCGCTTGTAGCGATTCGCCCGGTCGAGGAGGCCGTGGCACTTCTCGATCCCTAATTCGACGGTGGCCTTGATGCCACCGCTCTCCTGGATGCCGAGGAACTCTACATCCTGGCCGGTGTCCGCGATCATTTGCGCGACGCGGTCGCCTTCGATCGTCTCGCAACCGAGCGAGACGACGAGCACGCCCGCGACATTCGGATTCGTCGCGTAGCCGATCAGCGTTGCCCGCGTTTGCTCGACATCATCGCCGACCTGCGAGCAACCATGCTGGTGCGTGACGAAGACGCACTCCGGCACCTGCTGCGCGATCCGCTGCACGACGGTATTCGAGCAGACGACCGAGGGAATTATGAGCACGAGATTCCGCACGCCGGCCCGGCCGCTATAGGCGCGCCGGTAGCCCATGAAAGAGGACTGAGGACTGAGGACTGAGGACTGAGTATGAGCGCGCGTCGTTGTCATCATCGTTCGTACTCCTTGTGATGCGTCTATAGGACAACGGATGCAATGCGTTGTGGCTCAGTCCTCAGACCTACTCTTGAGATCGCCGCGGCCACGTTGGCTCGTAATATTGTGAACGTGCGTATGCGACCCGGCAGGGATGAATTGGGTCGCACGCCCGATCCGCTCGCCGTATTTTATGATCTGATCGCCTTCCGCGAGATCGGCGGTGGAAAACTTATGGCCGAATTGGATTGGCTCGACCATCGTCACGACGCGCTCCGAACCGTCCGGTACGGCGATGACGAGCGTTTCGCCTGCCGACAATTCGCGGATGGCAACGGCGACGTTATCTTTCGCGTCCATGATGAGCGCGCGCGTCTCCCCGGCGATACGGTCTTTCGTATCGGGCATCGGCAATCCTCCCCATCTCGTGGATGCATCAGGCGACGGTCGGCACGCGGTTGCGTGCATCCGGCACGGTACGGCGGCGTGTCGCTCATGTCAAGCCGGGACGCCGAAAAAGCGCCGGGCGCGCGATCCAATCTCGGCATGGCGCGGATCATGGCTTCGATGGTTGATTGCTGAGGGGTGAAGCGACGGGCGCGAAATGGATAGTCGTGCCAGATGGTTGGGTGATGATGCCGACGCGATCCGCTGCGATCGGCTGCACATCGCTCGTCGGAGTGCCACCGATGGCGTTGAGCAGCGTCGCATCCATCAGCACGGCCCGCGCCGTGCCCGATGGCAGGGTGACGGTGCGGTCCGCGTCCGTGCCGTAGGTGACGTCCACGAACTGCACGCGGTATTCCGGCAGATAGAGGAGCCAGTGACGGTAACTCTCGTACGCAATGAGTAGTGTCGTCGCGGGGTCGCCATGCGCGCGGACGTAGGCGATCTTGGCGTCAATCGTCCGGTCCTGCTGCCGGATGCCGTGCGCTGTCAGCGTCAATGGGCGGAACAGGAAGATGCCGGTATTGGCCGCGACCACAACAATTGTCAGGGCAGGCAGGACGAACTGCCGGAGCTGGCTTAGGCGAAGCGCCGCGGCGATGCGTGGCGACTCCACCGTGAATCGCGCCGCGATCAGCAGCAGCGCAGGAACGAAGGTGAAGACATAACCGGGATCGCCGATATGCACCCATGCATAAAAGAGCAGCATCGGCGCCACCCAAAGCCCAAAGAGCAGTGTGTAGGGGCGGACAGCCCTGCGCCTATCTCGGAATCGCCACCACCACATCACGAGCCAGACCGCCGCGCCCGCGACCGGCAACGCGAGGGCGTACAGAGCATAACCCGTGTACTTGGCGGTGTCGCGTACATTCACCACGAGGGCGCGCGGGCCGTTCTCGGCGACGGAGTACCGTTTGAGGACATCGTTGCTCGTGTAGGCGCGAAAGACCTTCCAGTACTCCGACCAGCCCCCGGAGAGCGCGATCGTCGGAATGAACCATGCGAGCACGATAACAACAACACATATCCCGCTGAGAACAATCGCCCGAAACGATAGTCGCCAATGTCCGAAGATCCACAGTGGCAGCAGAAACAGCAGGAGATCGGGCCGGAAGCCGCCACCAATCGCGTAGGCGGCGGAGAGCGCCAGCGGCAGCCACACGGGAGCGGCGCGGCCTTGTTGATGACAGCGCCACGCGAAGAGCGCGATCAGCGTGCCGAAGAGTGCGAGTGAGGGATAGGCGAGGGCGACGGCTCCGTTGGTCCAGAAAGTAACGCTGCACAGCAAATAGAGCGCCGCGACGATCCCTGCTTCCTGCCCGAACAACGTCCGCCCAAGCAGATAGAGTGCCGCGACCGCACCCGCGCTGAGTAGCATCGCGACGCTAACAAGTGCGCTGTTGGCGTCGGGGATCACCAGTTGGACGACGCGCCCCATGCCGACAAAGACCGGGTAGCCGGGTGGGTGTGGATGATGGAGGCGCACATCGTAATCGTGGAGGGCGAGGACGAAATTCACCGCATCCCAATTGAAGACGCGATGCGAGCGGAAGGGCAATCGCGTCGCAACAGTCAACAACGCGAACAGGGCCGCGATGATCGCATCCGTGCGGACACTGACCTTCGTCGCGCCGGTGGCTTGCCGTTCGGCAATCAGCCGCACTGTTAGCCTTCCCCAGTCGCTTTCAAGGCGTCAATAGCCGCACGGATGCGCTGGATGACTCGTTCTGGGCCGAGGACGAGCATCAGATCGGCCTGGTCTGGTGCTGCCGTGCGACCCGTTGTCGCAATTCGCACCAATCCGAACGGGATACCGCGCTTCACGCCGAAATGCGTTACGACGGTATCAATCGCGGAAATAAGGTCATCCCGCGTCCGCCAATGGGCGGCAGAGAGCGCATCGAAGGTTGCTTCCAGGATCGCCGTAGGTTGATCGCTACCTTGTTTTGTAAGGAGCCGCACCATATCCATGTCAGCCTTCGGCTCCTGGAAAAAGAAATGGGTGAGCGGTGGTACCTCGGTAAGGAGTTTGGCGCGGTCTTTCACCAAGGCAAAGGCACTCGCAATGTACTCACCGTCAAAGCCGTTGATGTCAAGACCGTCTGCATCAAAGAACGGCAACGCACGCTCGACGAAGTCGCCCAGCGTCAGCCGGTGGTTGATCCATTGGCTGTTTATCCAGAGCAGCTTGTCCATATCCCAAGCCGATGGAGCCGGCCGAATATCCTCGATGCGGAACCGCTCGATGGCCTCCTCCTTCGAGAAGATTTCGATGTCGTCTCCGAAGGACCAGCCGAGGAGGGCGCAGAAATTCACAATCGCTTCGGGCAGATACCCCTGTGCGCGGTACTCGTGCAGCCCGGCATCGCCGTGGCGTTTGGAGAGTTTTTTGCCGTCCATCCCGGTCACGAGCGGGAGGTGGCAGAAAAGCGGCTCCTCCCAGCCAAAGGCGCGGAACAGGAGCGCGTGTAGCGGCATGCTCGGAATCCATTCCAGCCCGCGCATCACGACATTGCGCTTCATAAAGTGATCGTCCACGGCCTCCGCTAAATGGTAGGTCGGGAAGCCGTCACCCTTGAGCAGTACTGGATCAACGGGCAGTTCGGTGTTTTTCCAGCGAATGTCCCCGCGGACGACATCGCGCGCGACGGTCTCGCCATCGAGCGGCATCTTGAACCGGATCGCGGGCGCATGGGCAATCGTGTGTCGTGCTTCCTCACGCTGCTCGGCGGTCCAATCGCGATACTTTCGGAATGACCGCTCCGCCCTCACCATGTTCGTGATCCCAACGGTTTCATCGCTCGTGTGAGCCTGAGGCTTGCCCGGTGGGGGGGGCGGGTCAAAGTCCTCATAGGCGTGGCCATTGTCTATGAGCCAGCGCGCCCACTCGTGATAGAGTGGCAGGCGCTCACTCTGCACATATGGCCCGTACGGACCGCCGACCTCCGGCCCCTCGTCCCACTGCAAACCGAGCCAGCGCAGGCCGTCGAAGATCGCCTCGACAGTCGCTTCCTGCAAGCGGGCGCGGTCCGTGTCCTCGATGCGGAGGATGAATTGGCCGCCGGTGGAGCGGGCAGCGAGCCAGTCGAAGAGCGCGGATCGCGCCCCACCGACATGCAGATACCCGGTTGGGCTGGGCGGGAAGCAGGAGCGGATCGGTGGACGGTGTGCATTCTCAGCCATGTGAATCGGTCTCCTTCATCGTGATGTTCGCCATAGCATAGCAGAGGCGAAATCGGCGCGGATGCGTTTTGACACCTGTACGGTCGGGTGCTACCCTTGCGATTGGCGTGGGCGGCGATTCCTTCTGCGTCTTTTTTCTTTCGCTTCGGGGAGGCTCCGTCCGTGCGAATTCGTCCGTGGTACGTCTTTTCGATCATCGTTGTTTTGACGATCCTCGCCACCTGGATTGTGGTACCGGGCCAGCAACTCAATCTGTTCAACGCAAAGACGCGCACCCAAACGAAATTGGGGCTGGACCTCAAGGGTGGCGTGCATGCCGTCTTACAGGCCCGGCCCGCGCCGGGGCAAAAGGTTGATGCCGACGTGCTCTCCGGTCTCCGGGATACGATCGAGCGCCGCGTCAACGGTCTCGGCGTAAGCGAACCAATTATCCAGACACAAGGCAGTGACAAGATCGTCGTCGAATTGCCCGGTGTGCAGGACCCGGCGGCGGCGGTTCAGGTGCTGAAGCGGACCGCATTGCTCGAATTGGTCGGCAGCCGGACGGCGCTGCCGGTTGGTTCGGTCGTGACGACCTCACTCGGTGGCCCGGAAACCGTCGGGTTGAACCCGGACGGATCGCCGATCAGTAGCGCGACACCCGGCCCAGGCACGGTCGCGCCGTCACTCGGCACGGTCGCTCCCAATGGCACCCCCGCGTCATCAACCGCGGAAACCGGGACACCGTCCACCTCAGCCGCCTCGACTGCGCCAACCGGTATTCCGTCGAATACGCCTAACGTGACGAGTACGACGAACACCGTGGGGACAGCGACGCCGGTGGGCACCGCAAGCACGACCGCATCAGCGGCTGCCTCCGGCACGCCATCCGGTTCGGCCGCCGCCGTCGGGACGGGTGGGACACCGGCAGCGAGTGGAACACCGGGCGCATCGGCGACGCCCTCCCCATCGGCGACGGCTCCCGCGGGGCCGGTCTACCAGACGATCGTCACCGGGAAAGACCTAGCCGACGCGTTCCCACAGACCGATCAGACCGGCAACCTGGTCGTCGGTTTCAAGTTGAATTCGGATGCCGCAAGCAAGTTCGGTGACTACACAGGCTCGCACATCGGCCAGTTCCTGAATGTCATTGTTGACAAGCAAGTCGTCAACAGCGCGACGATTCAGAGCCGGATTGATCAGAGCGGTGAGATCAACGGATTGGCCCGGGCTGATGTCCAGAGCCTCGTCGTTGTCCTGAAGTCAGGCCGCCTCGCGGTCCCGCTCGACGTGATCGAAACACGGACAGTCGGCCCGACCCTCGGGCAGGATTCAATCAATAAGAGCCTCCTCGCGGGCGTGATTGGCCTCGCGGCGGTCGCTTTCTTCATGATAGTTTTCTACCGCCTGCCGGGCGTTCTCGCGGTCTTCGCGCTGGGCGTCTACACGGTGCTCACGTTCGCCCTCTTTAAGGTCTTTGGCATCGTCCTCACTCTCGCTGGCATCGCCGGCTTTATCCTCTCCATCGGTATGGCGGTGGACGCGAATGTGCTTATCTTCGCCCGTATGAAAGAGGAATTGCGCTCGGGCCGTACGCTACGCAGCGCGATTGACGCGGGATTTGACCACGCGTGGCCCTCGATCCGCGACTCGAACGCCTCGACGATGATCACCTGCCTGATCCTCTATGTCTTTGGCGGCATTACCGGCACGTCAGTCGTACGCGGGTTCGCGCTCACGCTCTTGATTGGCGTGCTCGTCAGCCTCTTCAGCGCGATCACGGTCACGCGGACCTTCCTGCGTTGTCTGCTCAGTTGGCGCGGTGTCTCGACGAACCGCTGGCTCTTCAATAGCGAATCCATCGCGCCCGCGCCGAGCCGTGGCTCCGCAACGACTACTGCCGGGGATTAGGGGGACACCGCCGATGCTCGATCTCGTACACCGTCGCAAACTCTGGTATACGCTCTCCCTGCTGATTATCGTGCCCGGCCTCGTGGCATTGATCGTCTTTCACCTGAATCTCGGCATTGACTTCACTGGCGGCACCGTCTGGGAGTTACAGTTCCCGCGCACGGACATTCAATCGCTCGATGTGCGGCAATTGCTGATTGACCAGGGCCAGCAGGACCCGCAGGTGCAGATCGCGACCGGCGTTGATCCGAACACGCAGACCGCGCTGATCAAACTGAAGCACCTCGAAGAAGGTTCGCCGGAAAAGACGCGGCTCTCGAACGCACTGAAGGCCAAGTATGGCGATTACAAGGAGCTGCGGCTCGATTCCGTCGGCCCGACGGTCGGCGCATCGGTCAGCAAGAACTCGATTCTCTCGGTCGTCGCGGCGTCCGTCGGCATCCTGCTCTACCTTGCGTGGGCATTCCGCAAGGTGAAACGGCCGTTCCTCTATGGGTCGTGCGCGATTGTCGCCATGCTGCATGATGTGCTGGTCGTGCTCGGTATCTTCGCCATTCTCGGCAAAGTGGTCGGCACGGAAATTGACTCGCTCTTTGTCACCGCGCTGCTGACGGTGATCGGCTTCTCCGTTCACGACACGATCGTTGTCTTCGACCGTATTCGCGAGAATCAGATCCGCCGCCCCGCGATGCCGTTCGACGATGTCGTCAACTACAGCCTGAACCAGACAATCGTTCGCTCGATTAACACCTCATTGACGGTCGTCTTCACATTGCTCGCGCTCGTCCTCTTCGGCGGCGCGACGATCCGTGAATTCGTCCTGGCGCTGCTCATCGGCGTGGTGAGCGGCACGTACTCCTCCATTTTCAACGCGAGCCAGTTGCTCGTCAGTTGGGAGCGCGGTGAGATCCAACGCCTCGCCTTCTGGCGTCGCGGACGTGGCACGCCGCGTGCGGCCGCCAGTGGCGCCGGGGACTGATCATTCCCAAACCGTACCGCTCGCCATGCGGACCGACGATGACACTGCTCGTCGGTCTGACATTCTCCATCGGAAGCGTTCCATGGATACCCGTTCGCGACGCATTACCCGCGTCGCGTCTCTCGCCATCATCACAAATGCAATCCTCGTCGGCGGGAAACTGATCGTCGGCTTCGGCACGGGATCCGTCGCCATTCTCTCCGAAGCGGCGCATTCCGGTGTGGACTTGCTCATCGCGGTGCTCGCGTCAGCAGCGATCTGGTACGCGCAGCGCCCGGCGGACCGAACGCATCCATACGGACACGGCAAAGTCGAGACCTTGACGAGTTTCGGTGAGGGTATCCTGATCTGTATCGTCGCCGCTTTCAGCGCCTGGAATGCGATCAACGCACTGATTAACGGGTCGGCCGTGTCGCATCTGGGGTGGGGCATTGTGGTGATGGCAGGGGCGGCGGTGGTCAACGTCGGCATATCGCGCTACTTACTGCGAGTCGGCCGGTCAGAAGGCTCTCCCGCGCTGGAAGCGACCGGCATCGAGCTCGGCACGGATGTCATCACGGCAACCGGCGTCGTCCTGGGGCTAATCGTCGTCCAAGTGACGGGACGACATGTCGTGGATCCCGTCGTTGGTGTCATTGTCTCCGGATTTATCGCCGTCGCCGGTATCCGGGTGCTGATCGGCGCGATCCGTGGCCTGACGGATTACCGGTTGCCGGATGAGGAGGAGCGGGCAATCCGCTCCGTGCTCGACGATCACGCGGAGAACTTCATCGAGTATCACGATCTCCGCACGCGGCATGTCGGCGGTCGCCATGCCGTGGACTTGCACCTCGTTGTACCAAGCGACTTGTCAGTCGCGGCGGCACATGATCTCTCGACGCATCTCGAAGACGAGATCGCGGACGCCCTGCCGCAGACGGATATCGTCATTCACATCGAACCCGCAAACGAGGCGGCAGAGCACCCATCGGGAACCGATTCTATGCAACCGCCCGATACCGACACCCGCTGAATCCATCGCGCTATGGGGAGAAAACCCGCAGGATAGCGACATGCCCGTCCATTGCATTGCGGTGTATCGGCGCGAATGGTACACTCGCGTCCGCGCTGCGGCCGGGGGAACGTGCCGCACGCATGCATCCCTTATTCGGCGGGAGTGCCGAGAGTTCAACGAGCGGTGTCCGTCATTATTTATGGGTGCGGCTCAGGATCGGGGCCGTGAGGAGGGGAGTGCGTGAGCTGGCTTGTGTGGACAGTTCCCGTTATTGGCATTTTGGCGGTCCTGTATGCGGTCTCGCTCGCTCAAGGAGTGCTCGCGAGTGATACCGGCACACCGGAAATGCAGGATGTCGCGGGACGCATCCTGACCGGCGCACGCGCCTATCTGAACCGGCAGTATCGCACGATTTTCGCGATCGCCGGGATCGTCGCGATCATCATTTCCGTCCTCATCTACTTCATCACCAAGCACGACCAGCACCCAGGGAAGCACGCGCTGCTGACCTTTTTCTCCTTCCTGATCGGCGCTGCCCTCTCCGGCGTCTCCGGGTTCATTGGCATGAACGTCGCGGTGCGCTCGAATCTGCGCACGGCCGCCGGGGCGCGCAAGAACCTCGGCGCGGCCCTGACGGCCGCCTTCCACGGGGGCGCGGTCTCCGGGCTCCTCGTCATTGCGCTCTCGCTCCTCGGTGTGACGGGGATGTTCGCGCTCTTCGCCGCGACCGGCATCACGGACGGCCCGCGTGACGCGCCGTTCTACATCGTTGGCTACGGCTTCGGCGCGTCATTCGTCGCGCTCTTCGCGCAACTCGGCGGCGGTATCTACACGAAGGCGGCGGATGTCGGCGCGGACCTGGTTGGCAAGGTCGAGGCGAACATCCCGGAGGACGACCCACGTAACCCGGCAGTGATCGCCGATCTCGTCGGTGACAACGTCGGCGACTGCGCCGGTCGTGGCGCGGACTTGTTCGAATCCACGGCGGCGGAAGTCGTCGGGGCGATGATCCTCGGTGTCGCGCTCGCGACGATTACCAACAACAATAACTGGATCATTTTCCCGCTCATCATCACGGCGTTTGGCTTGCTCGCCTCGATCATCGGCGTCGCGCTTGTCCGGCCGTCGGCACAAGTAACCGACGCGCTTGGGCTTCTTAATCGCGGCTACTACGTCGTCGCCGGCCTCTCGGCGATCTTTATGATCTTCGTGACCTATGTGCTCTTCCATGACACATCGCGGAAGAATGCCGATACTACAGTATTCAATGTCGGTGACAAGTGGTTCTACTTCGCGCTCGCCGGCCTGATTGGCATCGCGACTTCGATAGCCTTCGTCTATATCACGCAGTACTACACCGCGGGCAACTGGCGACCCGTGCGCACGATCGCGGAGGCGTCACGGACGGGATCGGCGACGAACATTATCTCCGGACTCTCCATCGGCTTCGAAACGACCGCCGCGCCCGCGATCACAATATCCCTCGCAATTGGCGGTGCGTTCTTCCTCGGCACGCGCACGCACGTCACGGGCAACACATTGCAGGACGGCATCTTCGGAACGGCCTGCGCGACCGTTGGCATGCTGATGAGCGCGGGCTATATCCTCGCGATGGACACCTTCGGCCCGATCACGGATAACGCGGGTGGCATCGCCGAGATGAGCAACCAGCCGGAGTCCGTGCGCGACGTGACGGACGCGCTGGATTCGGTCGGCAACACGACGAAGGCGCTCACGAAGGGGTACGCAGTCGGCTCCGCCGCGCTCGCCGCCTTCCTGCTTTTCTCCGCCTACCTCGATGTCGTCGCGGAGTCACGCGGCTTCGCGCCGAACAGTCCCGAATGGGTGAAGTCGCACATCATTGATCTGGCGCAGCCAAAGGTCTTTATCGGCGGGTTCCTTGGCTTGATGCTCGTCTTCTTGTTCTCGTCGCTGGCGATCCGCGCGGTCGGCAGCGCGGCACAGGATATGATCAGTGAAGTGCGCCGCCAGTGGCGCGAGAGGCCGGGCATCATGGCGGGTACCGAGATCCCGGACTACGCGCGGTGCGTGGACATTTCCGTGCGCGGAGCGCTGCGTGAGATGATCGCGCCAGGCGCGCTTGCCGTCTGCATGCCGGTCCTCATTGGCCTTCTGCTCCGGGCCGAAGGCGCGGGCGGCATGCTGATCGTCGGCACGATGGGCGGCATCCTCATGGCCAACGTCATGAACAATGGCGGCGGCGCGTGGGACAATGCCAAGAAGTTTATCGAAGCGGGCGGTTTGCGCGACGCGGAGGGCAATGTGCTGGGCAAGGGGAGCGACCCACACGCGGCATCTGTTGTCGGTGATACGGTCGGCGATCCTTTCAAGGACACCGCCGGGCCGTCGCTGCATGTGCTCATCAAACTGCTTGCCACCTTGACCCTCGTGCTCGCGCCGCTCTTCATCTAAGCGGTAGCGTGCGTCGTAGTATCATAGGCATGTACTCGGAAGGGCGGCAATCGAGTCGCCCTTTCGCTTGCCGTATTTTCTCCCCTTTCAGGGGGCCGGGGGGTTAGGACGTTATGCGGGTTGGCGTCATTGGTGGCGGGATGCTCGGTATGGCGGCGGCGCTGCGGCTCCGACAGGCCGGCCATACGGTCGTCCTCTGGGAGCGGATGCCGGGCCTCGGCGGGCAGGCGGCGACCTTCCCGATCGCGGGGACGCGCGTGGAATTCTTCTATCATCATCTCTTCCATTCCGACACGGCGATCACCGACTTGATGGACGAACTCGGTGTGGGGGACACACTTCAGTGGCTCCCCAGCACCGTCGGCATGTTTCACGACGGAAAAATCTGGCCGCTGGATGGCGCGAGGGATCTCCTCAAACTCGGCTATATCTCACCGATCGCGCGCCTGCGCATCGGCGCGATGACGGCATATCTGCAACTGCAAAAGAAGTATGCGGGCTATGAGCGCGTTACCGCCGCACAGTGGATCGAGCGGTTCACGGGTAAGAATGGTTTCGATCGCGTCTTTGGCGCGCAACTGCGGGCGAAGTTCGGCCCGTCGTGGGACAAGATCCCGATGGTCTGGTTCTGGAAAAAGGTGCAACTACGCACAACGAACCGGAGCAACCCGCTCGCCAAAGAGACGCTCGGCTACCCGCGCGGCTCCTTCCAGGTCGTCATTGACGCGCTCGATGCCGAACTGCGTCGGCTCGGTGTGGACATTCACCTCGGCGTCACTGTCGAGGCCGTCCAACCCCGCGCCGATGGGGGCGTCATGGTTCGTGTGGACGGGGCGGAACAGGTCTTCGATGTTTCGGTGATTACGGCTCCATCCGCCGTCTTCAAGCGCCTCGTCCCGGAACTGCCCGCCGAGTATGTGCGGAAACTCGATGCCGCCGGCTATCAGGCGGCATGCTGCATGCTGCTCGAACTGGATCGCAAGCTCACTGACATTTACTGGCTGAATATCGCCGACGACACGGTGCCATTCACGGGCGTGATCGAGCAAACGAACTTTGTGCCGCCGGACCAGTACGGTGGAAGCCATCTCGTCTATCTTTCCCGATACCTCGAAGTGACCGATCCGATCTGGGCGATGGAGCAGGATGCACTCTTCCAGCACTATATCCCCGCGTTGCAGCGGATCAACCCCGCATTCGATCCGGCGTGGGTGCGAGAAATCCGCGTCTTCCGGGAGCGGGCCGCGCAGCCGATTGTCCCGCTCCATTATTCGTCGCTGATCCCGGAGATGCGCACGCCACTGCCGAACATCTATCTCGCGAACACGACGCAGATTTATCCGGAGGACCGCGGGACGAACTACTCGATCAAACTCGGCGGCGATGTCGCGGACCTCATTCGTGATGACATGAAGCAAGGCCGTATCACTCCGGCGGCACCCACCCCAGCGGCGGCGGATTCGCAGGGCGCGGCTGCCGGTGGTGCAGGCTTCAGCCTGCGCGAAACGGACGCAGGCTGAAGCGTACGTTCCCAATACCATGCATATTGCGTTGCAGTGACTATTTGTTGGTGATAGAAATGACCGCCCACGCCGACACCGACCTCTCGCTGTGCGGTATTCGCCGGGTTGCGCGACGTTCCTGAGTTCGTGTATACTGAGAAATGCTGGTCGCAGCGTCATCCGTCATGTACAGGTCGTATATGAGGTGTCTGCGTTATGAATGTTTCGCACCGGGTCAGTTGACCGGGTGAGGGGTGAAACACACGCGGGAAGGTATATGGAGCAAAACACGGCAGTGATTTCTGAGACCGGGATGGGCGAGGCGCCGGTGGGCCGGAACCTGATGGAGCAATTGCTTGCGGAGCCTGACACGGATGTGCGAACGCTCAAGTACGGCGACGTACTCGAGGGTATCGTCATGCAGATGGACCGCGATGAAGTGCTCGTGGACATCGGGTCCAAGTCCGAGGGCATCATCCCGAGTAAGGAACTTTCCAGTCTCGGTGACGCGGAGCGGAAGGCGCTGTCGTCCGGTGATACGGTGCTCGTATTCGTCGTCCAGCCGGAGAACGCGGATGGTCACGCCGTCCTCTCCATTGACCGCGCGCGGCAGGAAAAATCGTGGCGCGTCCTGCAGCAGAAGTACGAGGCAGGCGAGGTCATCGAGGCGATTGTCAAGAACTACAACAAGGGCGGCTTACTCGTTGATCTGGATGGCGTGCGTGGCTTCGTGCCGGCGTCGCAGGTCACGGAGATCCGTGGCGGCGACGAGGCCTCCAAGCAGGGCGACATGGCCCGCCTGATCGGCATGGCGATTCCCCTGAAGGTGATCGAGATTAACCGGCATCGCAACCGGCTGATTCTCTCCGAACGGCAGGCGATCCAGGAGCGACGCGACGCGATGAAGGAGCGGCTGATCGGCACGCTCAAGGAGGGCGAGGTCCGTAAGGGTCGCGTCTCCAGCATCTGCGATTTCGGTGCGTTCGTGGATATCGGCGGCGCGGACGGGCTTGTCCATCTCTCCGAACTCTCATGGAGCCGCGTGCGTCACCCGAGCGAAGTGCTGAAGATCGGCGAAGAGGTCGAGGTCTATGTCCTCGGCATCAACGAGGACGAGCGCAAGATTGCCCTCTCGTTGAAGCGGACGCAGGCCGAACCGTGGACACGCGTCGCGGCCCAGTACGAGGTCGGCCAGTTGGTGCAGGGGACGATCACCCAACTCGCCAACTTCGGTGCGTTCGCGCGCATCCAGGATGGCATCGAGGGGCTGATCCATGTCTCCGAACTTTCTGACGACCGCGTCGCGCACCCGCGCAATGTCGTCAAGGAAGGCGATGAGATGATCCTGCGCATCATCCGTATTGACCCGCAGCGGCGGCGGATGGGCCTCAGCCTGCGGCGTGCGCTCGAATTCACCGAGCAGGACGCGATTGACGGCTACATTCAGGACAACATGGGCCACCCGGTAAAGCCGGAAGACCTCGATGCCCAGAACGAGCGGAACCTCGAGATGCAGGCGGCGGAAGCGCAGGCCGCGCTCTACGATGTCGAGGACGCAGAGGCCGATACTGAGGCGGCGAGCGATGATCGGAGCGACGACGGGCCGCTGACCGCGACAATTGGGGAACAGATCGAAGCGGCTGAAGAGCCGACGACCTCTCCCGATCCCGAAGCCGTTATGGAGCAGGAAGCCCACGTTGAGGCGAAGGACGCATCCGGCGATCTCACTGTAGGTGGCGCGGTGACGATGGACCCGGCAACCACCGAGGTTGAAGCAGCGGATTCTGGCGCCGGAACCGAAACGGCGGTGGATCAGCGCGCCGTGGCCGAGCCGGAAACTGAGCCGAGTGCGGCGCCTGATCTGCCTGCGGAGCAGAGCGCCGTGACGAAACCGAAGAAAACCACCGGGAGAAAGACGGCGACGGCATCGAGCGCGGAGGCTGACACGACGAAGGAGCAGCGCGTCGAGGCATAGGCTGGCGTTGCGCATCCGTTATGGTATACTGTACGTATTACTGAGTGAGAGGCGGTTCATGCGCCGGATGCGGTAGGCGATTTGAGCAGTTTCGGACCTCCTCGTCTCACAGGACGACCGCTCCTTACCACTGGTTTCGTCCCTTCCGGACGCGAGTGACTGACGACAATTCTCTGTGCAGCCCCCGCGATTCGCGGGGGCTGTGTGGTATCTTTATTGCAGCATTGGAGACCGACGCGGCGGCCTGCGAGGCCACCGTTACCCGCATAAGGGAGCCGCCAGATGGCAGACAAGTTCGAGAAATTCACCGAACGGGCGCGCAAAGTCTTTTCTCTGG
>CALBSO010000103.1 GCA_937968015.1 uncultured Thermomicrobia bacterium | reverse complement strand
GTGTTGGAGAGCCTGGGAGTGAGCCTGGAGAAGGTGCGTCAGCAGGTGATGCAGGTCGTCTCCCAGTCCTCCTCATATCAGCAATCCAAGCAGCAGACCAAGACGCCATACATGGACGCGCTCGGTTTCGACCTGACCGAGGCCGCCCGGAGCGGCAAACTCGACCCGGTGATCGGCCGCGAAAGCGAGATCGAGCGGGTGATGCAAATTCTCACGCGCCGCACGAAGAACAATCCCGCATTGATCGGCGAGCCGGGCGTCGGCAAGACCGCAATCGTCGAAGGGTTGGCGCAACGGATCGTCTCCGGCGATGTGCCGGAACCGCTCCAGAACAAACGTCTCATCTCGCTCGACATCGGCGCGCTCGTCGCGGGAACGAAGTATCGTGGCGAGTTCGAGGAGCGGCTGAAGAAGATTGTCGGTGAGGTCAAGGAGACCTCAAGCATCCTCTTCATTGACGAGTTGCATACGCTCGTCGGCGCCGGTGCGGCGGAGGGCGCGGTGGATGCCGCGAACATCCTTAAGCCCGCGCTCTCCCGCGGTGAACTCCAGACCATCGGTGCGACCACTCTCGATGAGTACCGGAAGTACATCGAACGCGACGCCGCCCTCGAACGTCGCTTCCAGCCCGTGATGGTGGACGAGCCGAGCGTCGAGGAGACGATTGAAATCCTCAAGGGCATTCGGACGCGCTACGAAGATCACCACCAACTGAAAATCTCTGACGAGGCGCTGAAGTCCGCCGCCGGGCTGGCCGCTCGGTACGTGCCGGATCGCTTCCTGCCGGACAAAGCAATTGACCTGATTGACGAGGCGGGTTCCCGCGTGCGGATGCACCGCTCCGTCGCGCCGCCGAATCTGAAGCAGGCGCAGGGCATGCTTGCCTCGCTCCAGAACGAGAAGGAATCCGCCAAGAACGCGGACGACTTCGATGTCGCCAAGCAGTTGCAGGACCGTGAGGAACGCCTGCGTGACCGCATCCATGAGATGGAACGGGAGTGGCAGGAAGAGAAGCAGACGGACGAAGCATATGTCACCGAAGAGGACATCGCACAGGTCGTCTCAATGTGGACGGGTATCCCGCTGATGCGCATTGCGGGCGAGGAGTCCGAGCGACTATTGCAGATGGAATCCGCGCTCCACAACCGGATCATCGGGCAACAGGACGCCATCGAAGCAGTCTCCCGCGCCGTGCGACGCGCTCGTGCTGGGTTGAAAGACCCGAAACGCCCAATCGGCTCATTCATCTTCCTCGGCCCGACGGGCATCGGCAAGACCGAAACCGCGAAAGCGCTCGCCGAGTTCATGTTCGGCAGCGAGGACGCGCTGATTAAGATTGACATGTCCGAGTTCATGGAGCGGCATGCTGTTTCCCGGCTCGTCGGCGCGCCTCCCGGCTACGTCGGCTACGACGAGGGCGGTCAACTGACCGAAGCCGTGCGCCGAAAGTCCTACTCGGTTGTGCTGCTCGACGAAATAGAGAAGGCACACCCGGAGGCGTTCAACATCCTGCTCCAGATTCTTGAGGATGGGAACCTCGCGGACGCCAAGGGCCGCAAGGTGGACTTCCGCAATACAATCATCATCATGACCTCGAACGTCGGCTCCGAGCAGTTGAAGCGCGACAGCGGCCTCGGCTTTGCGATCACCGGCGACGAGGCGAAGCAGCAGGCACGGCAGTATGACGATATGCGCACGAAAGTGATGGACGAACTGAAGCGGACCTTCCGGCCCGAGTTCATCAACCGGATTGACGCGATCGTCGTCTTCCACGCGCTGAACAACACGCATATCCGCCAGATCACCGATCTGCTCCTGAAGCGCATCCGCGTCCAACTGGCGGAGCAGGATATTGATCTCACCGTCACCGATGAGGCGATGGACCTGCTCGCGAAGCGTGGCTACGACCCGCAGTTCGGCGCGCGGCCACTCCGCCGGATCATCACGAATTTGATCGAAGATCCGCTCGCTGAGGGGTTACTCGACGCCCGGTTCGTGCCCGGCAAGCGTATTCGTGTAGATGTGGAGGACGATCTCCTCCGCCTCAGCCAGGAAGAACGCGAAGGCGTGGAAGAGGGCGAACTCGCCACGGCTGGCGCCGAAACCTAAACGCGCATCGAATGGAGCGACAGGCGCTGGCTCATGCGGTCAGCGCCTTTCCTTCGTCGCAATACGCGAACAAATGTGCGATACTGCGGATGATGACCGGACGGGGTGAGGCAGGTTGAAAATCTGTGCCGCCAACGATCCGGACTCCTCGGATTGTGGGGGCGGGAGATGGCGAAGAAACCGACAACGAAGAGCCGTGTCAAGTACATCTGTAGCGCGTGCGGGTACGAAAGCCCGGCGTTCCTCGGTCGGTGCCCGGAATGCGATGCATGGGGCACATTGGTGGAGACGGTCGTGCTGCCGGAGACGCCGATGACATCTTCCACGCGCGGTGGATTTGCCTCGCTCCCGGTCGGTTTGCAGCGACCGGAACCGCTTGCCCGAATCTCTCGTGAGGGTTTCCAGCGCCTACCACTCGCCATCGGCGAGATGAATCGTGTGCTCGGTGGCGGCCTCGTACCGGGTTCACTCGTGCTGGTCGGTGGCGATCCGGGTATCGGGAAGTCAACCCTGCTCTTGCAGGTCGCGGCGCTGCTGGCCGTCGAGCAGGGGCCGGTGCTCTACGTCTCCGCCGAGGAATCGCCGCAGCAAATCAAACTGCGTGCCGAGCGGCTCAATGTCGCGCAGGATGACCTCTACGTAATTGCCGAAACGGATGTCGAGACGATTCTCGCCCATGCCGCCGCATTGCAGCCGAAACTTGTCGTCGTGGACTCGATCCAGACCGTGGCGTTAGACAGCATCGCCTCCACCGCCGGCAGCGTGACGCAGGTACGCGAATGTACTGCGGTCCTGATGCGTTGGGCGAAGACGAGCCAGATCCCTGTCCTGATCGTCGGTCATGTCACGAAGGAAGGGGCGATTGCCGGGCCACGCGTCCTCGAACACATGGTGGATGTCGTGCTCTATCTGGAAGGCGACCGTTTCGGGCAATATCGCATCCTGCGGGGCGTCAAGAACCGGTACGGCTCGACGGACGAGGTCGGCGTCTTTGAGATGGCGGGCGCGGGTTTACTTGAAGTGACGAATCCGTCGGAAGCCTTTTTGCAGGAGCGTGTGACGAACGCCGCCGGTTCGACGGTCGCCGTGACGGTTGAGGGGACACGGCCGATTCTCGTTGAGGTGCAGGCGCTCACCAGTCCGACGCCGTACGGGACACCGCGCCGGACAGCGAACGGCGTGGATACAAACCGATTGCTCCTCCTGACGGCGGTCTTGTCACGGCGCGTCGGGCTGGCGCTCGGCGATCAGGACATCTTCGTCAACGTCGTCGGCGGATTGAAGATCGCGGAACCGGCGGCGGATCTCGCGATCTGCACCGCAGTCGCGTCGGCGTTCAAGAGTGTGCGCGTGGACCCAACCGCGGTTTGCATTGGTGAAGTCGGCTTATCCGGTGAACTCCGTTCCGTGCGCGATCTCGACCGCCGACTGTTGGAAGCGGCCTCCCTCGGTTTCAAGCGGGCGATTGTCCCAGCGGCGTTGCGGCGCGGTCGTGGCCGTCCGCCCGAGGGCTTGGAACTTGCCCGTGCCGTCACCGTCCGCGAAGCAATTGCCGCCGCGCTCGGTGAAGAGACGTAGCATTCGCGACGGAGCGGACTTGTCTATCAATCGAGTGGCGGCGGCTTCAGCCCGCTGCCATCACCCTATCCATCAGATCAATCACCGACCTCTGACTCTGTACGACTTGCCAAATCGAGCAGCGCGTCCGCAAGTTTCTCGGCGGCGTCCGTCGGCGCGAGCGATCGCGCAGCTTCGCTCATTCGCGCACGACGCGGATGGTCATTGAGGAGCGCGAGAATATAGGAGGCGAGCAGTTCGGGTGTCGCCTCGGCCTGGGGGATCAGGATCGCCGCGCCCACGTCGGCGAGGACGCGGGCGTTTTTCGTCGCTTCGTCGCCGCCGGTGCCGGGGAGGGGGATGAGGATGGACGGCTTGCCGAGGGCGGCCAACTCCGCGACCGTGCCGGCGCCCGACCGCCCGACGACGAGCGCCGCGAGGTCATAGATATCCCGCAGTTCGTCGCTGAGCGTTTCGACAACGACGTAGCGGTCGCGCCATTCGGCGGGAAGCGCGTCACGAACTGCCCGCAGGCGAGGGAAATCGCCGTTCGCGTCAGTTGGGCCGGTCACGTGGATGATCTGTGTGATCGGGAGCAGCAGCGGTAAGGCCCGCTCGATCCGTTCATTGATCGGGGATGAACCGCGCGCTCCACCCGTCGCGTAGATCGTCGGCATCTCCGCCGACAAACCGAACTGTGCCGCGCCACGAGCGGCGTCGCCCCCAAAGAGCGATGCCCGCACCGGATTGCCGGTCACGATCACGCGTGACTTGCCGCTCACATGCGTCTCCTCCGGCAAGGGAAACGATAAGGCCAGAACATCGGCGGACCGTGCGATGATCCGGGTCGCCAGGCCGAGTTGCGCGGTTTGCTCGTGGGTCAGAACAGGAATGCCAAGGCGTGCGGCCGCAAGCGCGGTTGGCACGGCGACGTAGCTGCCGGTGGAGAAGACGACTGCCGGACGAATGCGTCGCAGGTGCTGATACGCTTGTGCGTAACCGAGGGGGATACGCACGGCGTCTATGGGGGTATGCCACGAGAGATACCGCCGCAACTTGCCACTTTGAATCGCAACGAACGGCACGCCAGCGCGCGCCGCCGCCTCGCGCTCGATGCCCCAGGTACCGCCGATCCATGTCGCATCTACCGAGCAGCGTTCCCGCAGGGTCTTCAATACCGCGACTACGGGGCTGATGTGCCCCCCTGTGCCACCACACGCAATTATGAGCTTCAATGACCGATCAGTCATCACATTGTTCCTCTGCCCAGAGTGTAGCAGAGCAAACGAGAGATGCGAACGGAAACAATCATCAATAGGAGGAGGGAGCCGAGACAAATCCGACGCATAGACGCATAGTAGAGCCTCGCACAGTGGATCGGAGCGCCCAAATTCTCTCGATAAAGGATACGACTATGCGCGCGAACGCGTGTTCGTATATACTATGTACGGACATTGGGCGTGTATCGCGTTTTTCGTGTCGCGGATTAGAGAAATGGTGTGCCGGGAACGCTTGCGGAAAATACGCAGAAATGCTACACTGCCACGATGCGATGGTGAACGTACAGGGGTCGTAGACGGTTGAGCGAGAGGGGACAAAGAGGTATGCCACACGACCAGATTATTGTCCGCGGCGCCCGCGAACATAACCTCAAGAATGTTGATCTGACGATCCCGCGCGACAGACTCGTCGTCTTCACCGGGCTTTCCGGTTCCGGAAAGTCCAGCCTCGCGTTCGACACGATTTACGCCGAAGGGCAGCGGCGCTATGTTGAATCGCTCTCCGCCTACGCGCGGCAGTTCCTCGGCCTGATGGAGAAACCGGACGTTGATCACATTGACGGCCTCTCGCCCGCGATCTCCATTGATCAAAAGAGCACCAGCCGCAATCCGCGCTCGACGGTCGGAACAGTGACGGAAATTTATGACTATCTCCGGCTCCTCTTCGCGCGGATCGGCCACGCGCACAGCCCAACGACGGGCCGTCCTATCCAGAAGCAGAGCGCGGAGCAGATCGTCGAGCACATCCTTAACCTCGCGGATGGCACGCGGCTTATGATCCTCGCACCGATCATCCGTGACCGTAAAGGTGAGCATCAGGGCATCTTTGAGGAGGCGAAACGGGCGGGTTTTGTCCGCGTGCGTGTGGACGGTACCGTACGTGATCTCGATGAGAAGATTGATCTGGCGAAGTACAAGAAACACACGATCGAGATTGTCGTTGATCGCCTCGTCATCCGGCATGACACGGACGGCGACGAGGCACAGGGCTTCCGCACGCGACTCACCGACAGCGTAGAGACGGCGCTCAAGCACGGCGAGGGCGTGATGATCGCTGCTGAGGTGGATGGGCCGGATCGCTTCTTCTCGGAGAAATTGGCCGACCCGGAAACGGGTGAATCGTTCGAGGAACTCGAACCGCGCGCCTTCTCATTCAATAGCCCACACGGCGCCTGCCCGCACTGTTCCGGCCTCGGTACGGTGATGGAGTTCGATCCCGATCTGATCGTCCCGAACCGTGATCTGACGCTCGCGGAAGGCGCGGTCCAGCCGTGGGTGCGCACGACGCAAGGCGGGCAGGGATACTACCTGCAACTGCTCACCGCGCTCGGCGAGCAGTCCGGGTTTCGCGTCAACACGCCAATGCGGAATTTCACGCCTGAACAGATGGGCGTCGTTCTCTACGGCAACAATGGCGAGTATTTCCCGGTCAAATATCAGACGGGCAGCGGCAAGACGCGCACGTACGACACGACCTTTGAGGGCGTCATACCGAACCTGAAGCGGCGATACAAGGAGACGAGTTCCGAGCATGTCCGGGCGGAAATCGAGCGGTACATGGGGGCGAAGCCATGCCCCGTCTGCAAGGGGAAGCGGCTAAAGCCTGAATCGCTCGCCGTCACCATCGCCGCCTATAACCTGACTGATGTGACAGAGATGACCGTCCGCGACGCTCAACGCTTTTTCGACGCGCTCGCGCATCGCGGGCGGCTCGACGGCCCGCCGCACGAAACGTACGTCGTCGGCGTTGCGGGTAAAGAGGCGGTACTGATTCAACTGTCGGCGGCGGATTTGGAACTCTCCGAACGCGAGCAGATCATCGCGCGGCAGATCTTCAAGGAGATCCGCGAGCGGCTCGGCTTCCTTGTGGATGTCGGGCTCGATTACCTGACGCTCAACCGGGCGGCGGCGACGCTCTCCGGCGGCGAGGCGCAACGCATCCGGCTGGCGACGCAGATTGGATCGAGCCTGATGGGCGTTATCTACATCCTCGATGAGCCGAGCATCGGCCTCCATCAGCGGGATAACGCGCGGCTCATCAACACATTGTTGCGCCTCCGCGACCAGGGAAACACGCTGATCGTCGTCGAGCACGATGAAGAGACGATGCGCACGGCGGACTGGATCGTGGACATCGGGCCGGGCGCGGGCGAGCATGGCGGCCATATCGTCGCGGAGGGGACCGCTGACGAGATCAGTGCGAACCCACAGAGCGTGACCGGGCAGTTCCTGAGTGGCCGCCGGAGTATCCCGATCCCCCCGAAGCGTCGGCGCGGCAATGGTAAGGCGCTCCACCTGAAAGGCGCGCGAGGCAACAACCTCAAGGGCCTCGATGTGCGTTTCCCGCTCGGCACGTTCACGGTCGTGACCGGCGTCTCCGGTTCCGGCAAGAGCACGCTGATTACGGACACGCTCTACCGCCGCCTCGCGCAGCATATCTATCACAGCAAGGAACGGCCCGACCCGTTTGATGCGCTCTTAGGCATGGATCATCTCGACAAGGTGATTGACATTGACCAAAGCCCGATTGGCCGGACACCACGCTCGAATCCCGCCACATATACCGGTCTCTTCGCGCCGATCCGCGAGTTGTTCGCCTCATTACCGGAAGCGAAACTGCGCGGCTATAAGCCGGGTCGTTTCTCCTTCAATGTCAAGGGCGGGCGGTGCGAGGCGTGCAATGGTGATGGGATTATTCAGATCGAAATGCAGTTCCTGCCCGATGTCTACGTGCCGTGCGAAGTCTGCCACGGCGCGCGGTACAACCGCGAAACGCTGGAAGTGAAGTATCGCGGTAAGAGCATCGCGGATGTGCTCGATATGACCGTGGATGAGGCGCTGGAGATGCTCGGCAACATCCCGCAGATCGCGAACAAATTGCAAACGATCACCGATGTTGGCCTCGGCTATATTCATCTCGGTCAATCCTCGACGACACTCTCCGGCGGCGAGGCACAGCGCGTCAAACTGGCGACGGAACTCTCCCGCCGCGCGACGGGTAAGACGATGTACATTTTGGATGAGCCGACGACAGGTCTGCATTTCGCGGATGTGGAGCGGCTCCTGCAGGTGCTTCAACGACTCGTGGACACGGGTAATACGGTCGTCGTGATCGAACATAACCTCGATGTCATCAAGTCGGCGGACTGGGTGATTGATCTCGGCCCGGAGGGGGGCGATAAGGGCGGTGAGATCATCGCTGAAGGAACACCGGAGCAGGTCGCGGATGTGACGCATTCGCATACGGGTCGCTACCTGCGCCGGATGCTACACGCGCGGCGCGGCGAACCGGTCGGCGTCGCCGCCATGTAGCGGGTGGCGAGATTTCGCTTGCGTACCGTGGTATACTCGCGGTTTATTGCGAGACCACACGCGGTGAGGTTGCCCGCACGGACGACGATTGGCGGAATGGAGAGGATGCAATGGCGGCGTTTACGCCTACATTTCTTAAAGCACAAAGGCAGAAGTTGGTCGAGGAGCGCGACCGGTTGCAGGCTGAACTGCGTGTGATTGATCAGGAGTTGATCCGGCTCGGGCAATCGCAGAGCGATGACGGCGCGGGCGTCGGCAATCATATGGCGGACGAGGGAAGCGACGCGCAGGAACAGGAGAACGATCTCGCCGTGCGCGCGAACATCGAAGTGATGCTCGGGGAAATTCAGCACGCATTGACGAAATTTGAGGCGGGCACGTACGGCATCTGCGAGGATACCAATCAGCCGATTGCCATCGCACGCCTCGAAGCGTTGCCGTATGCGCGGTATACGGTGCAGGCGCAAGAGAAGCGCGAGGTGCTGGGCACTTTTCGGCCGCTTCCGAGCGTCCGATAACGCCGTGGTGGTCGAGCGCTCCGATCGCACGTCAGGCATCGCCACGCGTCTGCGCGGGTTTGATATCTGGCCGGTTGTGGTCGCCGCAATCGTCGTGATGATTGACCAGGTCACCAAAGCGATGGTGATTCGCGCCTTCGGGCCACCCGAGGCGGGCAGGTCGAAAGATATTATCCCCCGCTTGCTCGATTTCCGGCACGATGAGAATACGGGCGCGGCATTCAGCCTCTTTCAGGGGCGCAGCACAACCTTGCTCCTGATCGGCGTCATCGTGATCGGCGTCCTCATTTATTACTACCGGGCATTGCCGCAGGGGCAGCCGGTCCTCCGTCTCGCCGTTGGCGGCGTGCTCGGTGGCGCGGTCGGGAATATCATTGACCGCGTCCGGCTTGGCTACGTGACGGATTGGATCCATGTCACGCACTATCCAACCTTCAATATCGCGGACAGTTGCATCACGGTCGGGATGATTACATTGGCGATCTATCTCCTCTTTATGGACCGATCCGCGCGTCGTGCCGGCTGACCATGCCCGCCACGCAATCCTACCCGCTTACCGTTGCGGCGGCACACGCAGGCGAACGCCTCGACCGTTTTCTCGCGACGGAACTACCCCAATTCACCCGTGCCTATCTGCAAACGCGCATCGAGCGAGGCGACGTTCTTGTGGACGGCCGCCCTCGTAAAGCGAGCCACCGTCTCCGCAGTGGTGAGCAGATCGCGGTCAGCGTTCCGGAGGAGCCAGGGAGGACGGCGCTCATCCCTGAACAGATGTCGCTCGCGATCCTCTATGAAGACGCAGACGTGATCGTCATTGATAAGCCGGCCGGACTGGTCGTTCATCCGGGCGCGGGTAACTGGACGGGGACACTCGTCCACGGCATCCTCGCACATGCCCCGGAGGTGCGGACGAACGACATGATTCGGCCCGGTATCGTCCATCGGCTCGACAAGGAGACATCGGGCGTCCTGATTGTCGCGAAGCATGATGTGGCACGCGAATTCCTCGCGCGGCAACTCCGTGACCGTACCGCGCACAAGGTGTACACGGCGCTTATCCACGGCATTGTGCCCCGCGATCTGACGATTGAAGCGCCGATTGGGCGGGATCCCATGCAGCGCACGCGAATGGCGGTTGTCCGTAATGGTCGGGAAGCGACGAGCATCCTGCATGTCGTCGAGCATTTGCCCGGATACACGCTTCTTTCGGTTGATCTCCGCACCGGGCGGACGCACCAGATTCGCGTCCATTGCGCATATATCGGGCACCCGGTGGCGGGCGACCGCCGATACGCGCCGCGCCGGACGCCGCCCCGCGGGTTGACTCGGCAGTTCCTCCACGCCATGTCACTCGAACTCACGCTGCCGAATGGGGCGCGCCGATCGTTCGTCAGCCCCCTGCCTGACGATCTCAGCCGTGTGCTCGCGGCGCTCCGTAGCAGTGAGTAATCCGCTATACTACCGAGATGAGCGCACGCGATCGGTCGTATCACGGCAGATCATTGACCGGCGGTACGGGCTATCGCATCTGTCGGTCTCTCTATCATGCGGCGATTCGCGCGGTTGATCCACACGCCGCGACGCTGCATGCTCTGTGCCGGGATGGCGAGAGGTTGACGGTGGGCGGGGCGACGTTTGACCTGAGCGCCGTGCGCTCCGTCGTCGTCATCGGTTTTGGTAAGGCCGCCGTTCCGATGGCGCTGGCTGTGGAGGCCGTACTCGGTGACTGCATTACCTGCGGTGTCGTCGTTACGAAGTATGGCCAGTGCAAGCCCACGGCGAAGATTGCGGTTCGCGAAGCGGCGCATCCGACACCGGACGCAGCCGGAATGGAAGCCACCGCCGCGATTCTCGATTCCCTCCGCGACCTCACCCGCGACGATTTGGTCATCTGCCTGGTGTCCGGTGGCGGGTCCGCGCTCTTTGAGCAGCCCGTCGTCGGGGTGGCCCTGACGGATATCCAGCAGACAACGCAGCGCCTCATTCGTGCGGGTGCGCCGATTACCGCGCTGAACGCGGTGCGCAAGCACCTCTCGACCGTCAAAGGCGGCCAACTCGCCCGGCACGCCGCGCCCGCGACGCTGATTACACTGATGGTATCGGACGTCGTTGGCGATCCATTGGATGTGACGGCTTCCGGCCCGACGGTCCCGGACCCAACGACCTTCGCGGATGCACTGGCGGCGCTCGATCGGTATGGCGTTCGCGCGAGCGTGCCGGCGTCGGTCTGTGCGTATCTTGAGGCGGGTGCGCGCGGCGAGTATCCCGAGACACCGAAGATGGGTGATCCTTGTTTCGCGGCGGCGCAAACGCACATCATCGCAAACGCGCCGATGGCGCTCGACGCGGCGGCGAGCGCGGCGGAAGCGATGGGTCTGCCAACGCTCGTGCTTTCCAGCACGTTGGAAGGCGAAGCGCGAGAGATGGCGCGGATGTGGGCAAGCATCGCACGGCAGGTCCGTGACCACGCGCAGCCGCTCGCCGCACCATGCTGTCTCCTTGCCGGTGGTGAAACGACGGTGACAGTAACAGGAGATGGGCAAGGGGGGCGCAACTCGGAGTTTGCCTTAGCCGCTGCGCTCGCTCTGGACGATACCGAAGGAATCGTGATCGCTTCGCTGGCGACGGACGGTGGCGATGGCACGACCGATGCGGCAGGCGCGGTTGCCACGAGTGCGACGCTCCGGCACGCCCGTGCCGCTGGATTGGATGCCGCCGTCGCGCTCGCACGTAACGATGCGTATACCTTCTTTTCCCAGGTGGGCGGGCTGTTCCGGCCAGGACCGACCGGGACAAATGTCAATGACTTGATGATCGCGCTGATTGAGTGAGCGGCGGTGCGGCGATTGCCCTTTCACCTATCCGCATGGTATCCTCTCGGCGGTAGTATTTGTGAAGCATTGCACGATCAAGGGGCGTTCCACGATGGCGCGAGCGATCGAGCAGAGGGCAGAGGCGGCGATCCACGCGATTGACGGGCGGCGGGCGGCGCTCTGGATTGATCCCGACCTGACGCGGCGCGTCCTCACCCAGTTCATCGCGGAAGAGATCGGCAAGTTCGGCGTGCGGCGTGGTTTGGTCGCCGTCAGCGGCGGCATTGATTCGGCGCTCGTCGTCGCCCTTGCCGCGGAGGCGCTTGGGCCGGAGAACGTGCTTGCAGTCCTGATGCCGTACCGGACGAGCAATCCCGACAGCCTCGCGCATGGCCTCCTGTGTATCGAGCAACTCGGCGTGAAAAATGTGACGATCCCCGTCACGCCGCAAGTAGATCCCTATTTCGCGCAGTTCCCAGAGATATCGAATCGCCGCCGTGGCAACATTATGGCGCGCGAGCGGATGAAGATCCTCTACGACCAGTCCGAGGGGTACGGTGGCCTCGTCATCGGCACATCGAACAAAACGGAGATGCTGCTCGGCTACTCAACCGTCTATGGCGATTCCGCCGCCGCGATCCATCCGGTTGCCGACCTTTACAAGACGCAAATCCGGCAGTTGAGTGCCGCGATCGGCGTGCCTGCGGTCATCATTGGCAAGCCGCCAAGCGCGGACCTCTGGCCGGGGCAGACCGACGAAGACGAGTTACAATTAACCTACGAGGCAGTTGACGAGATTCTCTACGAACTCGTGGATCGCCGGATGCGCCCCGCGGCATTGATCGAGCGCGGTCTTCCCGCGCCGGTGATTGAGCGCGTTGTCCGCCTGGTCCGTTCCGCGCAATACAAGCGCCGCATGCCACCGATCGCGAAACTGAGCGCCCGCACGATCGAGCACGATTTCCTCTATCTGCGCGATTGGGGACATTGAAGAAGTAACGAGTAACGAGGAGCGCGTCGGTGCGAACGCTTCTTCGCTACTTTCTGGCGGCCGCAAGCCAGCGGCAGAGGAGCGGCGATCCCAATGCGATCAGTCCAATCACGGACGCGAGTGCGGCATCGCCGAGGAGTAGCCAGCGACCCGGTAGGTGATGCGACGTCGTCTGCACGATCCGTGCGGCCGTCAGCCCACCGGTTGCCAACGTCGCTGGGATGAGAAACCATCGGTAGCGTTCAGGCAGGAGCCAACCGACGCCTGCCGCCACTTCAGCCAGCGTACACACGTACAGCAGCGCGGTCAGTAGCGCATGTTGCGAGGCATCGAGACTGATGGCGGGTACGGAACCGATGAGAAGCGCGACGGGGGCGACGGTTACTCCCAACCAACCGGGATAGTTCGCGGACGTGGCGTAGAGAAAACCGGCGATCAGGAATGACACGATCAGTAGGCTCGTCCATGTGAAGACGAGCGGTAGGAGGTTTATCGGCGCCGGTGCATTGAGCGCTCGGCTTTCGAGCGATACATGGAGCGCGAGAAGCGGTGTCAGCAGCACGAGGAGTACGAGGGCGACGGGCCAGGTGAGATGCGCGTCCGACCTCTCCCAAAAGAATGTCGCACCTGTTCCGGCGGCAAGCAGGATGATCGCCACGACAATGGCGACCGTGGCGGGCAACAGTGAGGCGAATGGGTGACGGGCGATTGCGACAGCAATAATGACGATGAGGTACGGCGCCATCGCATCAAACGCGCCAGACCAGTGTAGCGCGCCGATCCGGGGAAGGGCAGACTGGCGCCGAGCGGCGGGTTGGCCGCTTGCCGCTGGCGTTTCTGCCATCTTCAGGCGAAGGTTGGCGTGGCGATCCGCAGGGCGTCCATGACGCGTTCGAGCGGCACCGCGACGAGGCGACCGTTTTCGATGTGGCTCACGGTGGTCCAGCCGGCATCACGCAGCGTAAGCACAGCGACATCAATATTGGTGCCGAAGGTGCTCACCATGTGCGTGTCAGAGCCGATCGTGACGTGCTCGCCGCCATGCTCGCGGAAGAGGCGGAGGATGTCCGGCCCCGGCATTGGCTCGTTCGCCGCCGCGCGCACCGCCGACGTATTGAGATCGAATCCTTTGCCATGCGCGGCCATCGCGTCGAAAATACGGCCGAGTTGGGTGCGATTGTGGTCGAGATCAATCCGGCCATTGACCGCCTCGTATCGTTTGCCGAGGTCGAAATGCCCGATGACGTGGAAAAAGTCTTCCGTCGTCACGAGCGCTTCGATTTCGTCGAGGTACTGGCGGTAGAGTTCGATACTTGGGTGGTTGAGAGCGCGCTCGCCGAGGTATTCGCCGTTGATCCAGTGGACGGAGCAGATGATGAAGTCGAACGCCTTATCGGCGAGATATGCGCGGACATCGGGCGCGGTTTTCCGGTTCCAGTCCACCTCCGCAGCGGCAAGGATGGTCAGCCGGTCGCCGTACTGTTCCCGGCAGGCGGCGATATCCGCCATGTACGCGGGGTATTTGTTGTGGCCGCGCGTGCGGTCCGCCGGATCGTGGTCAATATGGTCGGTGAAGGCGATCTCCTCAATGCCGATCTCGATAGCCCGCTCGCAGTATTCGGGCATTTTCACTCGGCTATCAGGGGAATTCGTCGTATGCGTGTGATACTCGTACATCAGGTAGTGGCCTTCCTTTCTCTCACGCGATGATACCACGGACAGCCGACAGCCGACAGCAGCCGGCGGCGAGCAGATTGTTTGGCGCAACCAAGGGCCGGCTCCACGGTCCAACCAGTGATTTGCCGCTCGCTGCCGGCTGGCTACTGTCGGCTCTCCCGGAATGCTATACTCCCGCCGGTGTTTGATGGCGTTCGGGGAGTGTAAAGATTTCATGACGGGTTTTTGGGAGGCGCTGCGGCATCGGTTTCAGGGGCAGCACACGCTGGCCAATATCGTTTTCGCGCTCTTCT
Source organism: uncultured Thermomicrobia bacterium (assembly GCA_937968015.1). Taxonomy (GTDB): domain Bacteria; phylum Chloroflexota; class Chloroflexia; order Thermomicrobiales; family JALYUS01; genus JALYUS01. Next base: position 15,325 of record CALBSO010000103.1, on the reverse strand, counting down.
GGTCAACGATCGCGATTTGCATCACCGTTGTCGCGGCGCGTTTCTTCAAACGCTTGCTACGCCGCGTCCTGATCCGCGCGCGGATGCCGGTGAACATCGTCGCGCTCGCGGGAAACGGTGTCACGTTGCTCGGCGCGATTATCTGCGCCGCGATCATCCTCTCCGTGATTGGTGTACCGGCGAGTGCCGTCATCACGTCGCTCGGCCTCGCCACGGCCGGGATCATCTTCGCCTTTCAGGACGTTCTCAAGAACTTTATCGCCGGTATCTACCTGCTGATCGAGCGACCGTTCACGATTGGCGACCGCGTCAAGGTGCGCGACGCGGAAGGAACAGTGGAGGAGGTGGATATCCGCACGACCGCGCTGAAAACGGATGCGGGTGTGATGATTCTCGTACCGAACAATATCATCTTCACGGAGATCGTCACGAACCGATCGGCGTCCGGCGTTGGCCATGCGACACTGACATTGACGAACGTGACGGGCACACCCGATGAGATCGGTGCGAAGGCGCGCGAGGCAATCCAGAGTCTCGATACGCTGATCGCTCAGCCCGCGCCGCAAACCAAGATCGTTGGCTTCGCGGACGGCGCGGCGGAGATGCAGGTGGAGTTCTGGTACCGGGGGCTGCATAATCCCACACCGGAGGCGATTGCGGCACTAGGCGAGCAGTTCCCCGGCGCAAAGATCACGAGCGGGAGTTGAAGGTCATTGGAGGCGCAGGCTGATGCCTGCGCCTCCAGAGAGGATGGGGGAGCGATGCGCCGCATTGGTGTCTATGGCGGAACCTTCGATCCGATCCATATTGGCCATCTCGTCGCGGCTGCGGAAGTCCAGTACGTGCTTGGGCTTGACCGCGTCCTCTTTCTCCCGGCCGGTGAACCGCCCCACAAGACCAACAACGGCATGACGGCGGCGGTGCATCGCCAGAGGATGGTCGAACTGGCAATTAGCGACAATCCGCTCTTCGCCCTGAGCACGATTGACCTCGACCGGCCCGGTCCACATTACACCGCGGATGCGCTGACGATCCTTCGCCGCAGCGAGCCGGATGCAGCCCTCTGGTTCATTATGGGTGAGGACACAATCCTTGATGTCCCGAACTGGCTACACCCGGAACGGATCGTCGAACACGCGCGCCTCGCGGTTGTCACGCGCCCCGGCTGGAAGGTGGATATCGCGGACCTCGCGATGCTCGATGTGGCGATCCCCGGCATCGTCCGGTGTTGCGACTTCATCCCAATCCCGATGCTCGACATTGCCTCCCGTCAACTGCGTGAACGCCTCAGCGGCGGCGCACCCTCCCGCTATCAGTTGCGCGCGGATGTCTGGGAGTACATTCAGGAGCATGGGCTGTATCGAAGCGACGAGCAATGAGCAATGAACAATGCGTTGGTACGAGAAACCTCATTGCGCATTGCTCGTCGCTCATTGCTCATTGCTCATTGCTCCCGCAGGATGCGGGATAGTTCGCGCTGCACGAGGTCGGGGCGTTCATCGCGTAAGGAGGGGAAGGAGACGCGGCGGCGGCGCGTTTCCGCGCGGTCGAGGTCGGCGATCAGGAGATGGTCAGTCATCGCCGGGGCGCGGGCGATCTCGACGCCGCCCGCGTCCACGACGAAACTGCCGCCCCAGAAGTTGATGCCGTCTTCCCAGCCGACGCGGTTACACTGCACGATCGGCACCGTCATGCTGCCCGCGTAGGAGCGGCAGAGCGCGCTGACAAACTCAATCGAGGCAATATCGCCCGTCCGGCTGTCCGTGCCCCGGCCGGGATGGTTGTTGCAGAAGAGCAGCAAGTCCGCACCATCCTGCCAGAGGAGATACGGCATGCTCAAATGCCAGAAGTCCTCGCAGATCAGGACACCCACGCGCCCGAATCGGGTACCGAACGCTCGCACGCGGTCACCACGACCGAAGAACCGGCCATCATCGAAGAAACCGTAGGTTGGCAAGTAGACCTTGCGGTGGACATGGATGAGCTCACCGCCGCTCCAGTACCCCGCCGCGATGTAGAAACGACCTCGCGCGTCTTCTTCCACGAAGGAGAGGACGAGGTCTGTTGGTCCCGCGAGCGTGGAGAGCGCGCGGAGCCGGTGGTCGTCCGCCCGCATTGCCACCTCGGAAACGAGATCGCGAAGAAAATACCCTGTCAGCGCGAGTTCGGGGAAGACGAGCAAGTCCGCCCCCGCGTCCCGTGCCTCAGAGATCACGCGCTCGTGCGTGGCGATATTCGCGTCGAGATCGCCGAGGCAGGGCCGCACCTGGGCAAGGCCGACGCGGATCATCTCGCTCGGCATGCGCGCGGTCGCCGATTCGGGCGCGGGGAGCGTCGGCACCGTGGGCATACTCATCACTCACACCGCCTTGAAAGCGACTGAACCGTAACGACACAAAGAGCGCAAAGGACGCAAAGCGAGAACAGAATTCGCTTAGTCTCCGTCGCCGTCGGCGGGGACGAGGGCGGGTTCGACGGCTTTGCGGCGCTTCGTCGGCAGCACATCCTCGGCGACGTGTGGCTCGACGCCGGTCTCCGTGATGAGGCCGTTCTCGTCCGCTCCGGCTGGGACGCGGGCGAATGAGGCGACGCGGTCACCCTCGTCCATCCGCATGATGATAACGCCCTGTGTCGCCCGCCCGATGACGCGGAGATCAGCGACCTTCGTGCGCATCACGATCCCCTTTCCGGAAATGAAGATCAGGTCGTCGGTCGTCTCGACAATCCCTGCCGCGACGATCGCGCCCGTCTTCGGTGTCACCTTCATGGCGATCACGCCAAGCCCGGCGCGCTTCTGCACCGGGAAGTCCGAGGCGCGCGTCCGCTTGCCCATGCCGTTCTGTGCGATGACAAAGAGGCAGAGGTCCTTCGCGCGCTCGGCGGGGATCGCATCGGCAGAAACGAGGGTGTCATTCTCCCGCAGGGAGATCGCGTGGACGCCCGCCGCCGTGCGGCCCATCGCCCGCGCGTCCGACTCGTTGAACCGGATCGCCGAACCGCGCCGCGTCGTGAGAATCATTTGATCGTTCCCGGTCGTCACGCGCACCCAGCGCAGTTCGTCGCCCTCATCGAGACCGAGCGCGATCAGCCCGGAGGAACGCACGGAGGCGAACGCCTTTAGTTCCGTCCGTTTGATCCGCCCGTTCTTCGTTACCATCGTCAGGAACGACGAATCGTTATAGTCCTTGACAGCGAGCAGCGTCGTGACGGTTTCATCCTGCTGGATGTTAATGAGTTGAATGATCGGTGTGCCCTTGGCGGTGCGCGAGGCGTCGGGCAGTTCGTGGACTTTCACCTGAAATGTCTTGCCCCGGTCAGTGAAGAAGAGGAGTGAGTCCATCGTGCTGCAATGGAGGATGTGCTCGACCTTATCTTCTTCCTTCGGCCGCACCCCCGTGATACCGCGCCCACCCCGGTGCTGCGTACGATATGTGTCGCCAGGGATGCGTTTGATGTACCCCGTCTTCGTCAGCGTGACGACGACATCCACATCGGGAATGAGGTCCTCCTCGCTGAGGTCGCCGGAAGCCTCGGCACGGATTTCGGTGCGTCGCTCGTCGCCGTAATGCTCCTTGATGTCCCGCAAATCCGCCTTGATGATCGTCAGCACGCGCTCCGGGCGGGCGAGGATGTCCTCGTAATCCTTGATTGCCTTGAGGACTTCTTTGTATTCCTCCTCGATCTTCTTCCGTTCGAGGGCGGCGAGCCGGGCGAGACGCAGATCGAGGATCGCTTGCGCCTGCACTTCGGTCAGTTTGAAATTCGCCCGCAGATTCTTGCGCGCCGTCTCGGTCGTCTGGGAGCGGCGGATCGTCGCGATCACTTCGTCGAGGTGGTCGAGGGCGATCTTGAGTCCTTCGAGGATGTGGGCACGCTCGCGCGCTTTACGCAGTTCGTACTCCGTGCGACGGCGGATGACGACTTGCCGGTGCGCGATGAACTCTTGCAGGGCGCGCTTCAGCGTCAGCGTGTGCGGCTGCGTGCCGTTATCCACGAGGGCGATCATGTTGACGCCGAAGGTGGATTGTAACGCCGTGTGCTTGAAGAGATTATTGAGCACCTTCATCGGCTGGGCATCGCGCTTCAGTTCGATGACCATCCGCATGCCGGAGCGGTCGGACTCATCGCGCAGGTCGCTGATGCCGTCAAGTTTGCCGTCCTTGACCATGTGAGCGATCTTCTCGATCAAGGTTGCCTTGTTCACCGCGTACGGCAGTTCCGTGACGATGATCTGGTAGCGGTTTGCCCGCCCTTCCTCGATGTATGCCTTGGCGCGGACGACGACGCGGCCATTGCCGGTCGAGTATGCCTGTTTGATCCCCTCGCGGCCGAGAATGATGCCGCCGGTCGGGAAATCCGGCCCCGGCAGCCGCTCGATCAGGTCGGTGAGCGCGCAGTCCGGATGGTCAATCAAATAGATAATTACGTCGCAGAGTTCGTTCGCGTTGTGGGGGGGGATATTCGTTGCCATACCGACGGCGATGCCCGTTGAGCCGTTCAAGAGGAGGTTCGGCAGGCGGGCGGGCAGAACCTTCTTCGGCTCCTTCAGTTCGCCGTCATAGTTGTCCTCAAAATCAACGGTATCCTTCTCGATGTCGCGCAGCAGTTCTTCGGCGATCAGTGCGAGTTTCGCCTCGGTGTACCGCATCGCGGCGGGCGGGTCGCCGTCCACCGAACCGAAGTTGCCCTGCCCGTCAATCAGCGGGTAGCGCATAGAGAACTCCTGGGCCATACGAGCCAGGGCGTCGTAGATCGCGGTGTCGCTATGCGGGTGGAAGTTTTTCATCACCTCGCCGATGACACCGGCGCACTTGCGGTGCTTCGTGTTCGGCCGGAGGCCCATCTGATGCATCGCGTAGAGGATGCGCCGCTGGACAGGCTTAAGCCCGTCTCGCGCGTCAGGAAGCGCGCGCGAGACGATGACGCTCATCGCGTAATCGCGGTACGAGTTGCGCATCTCCGTGTCGAGATTTACAAAGCGGACAAGACCCCGCTCATTGCTATCAACCATCCATCTTCCTCCGGTCAAATCAGTACTCAGGGTTGAGGGCGAAGAACGAAGCACCCTGGCTTCTGAAGTCCTTAACCCAGGATCGTGCGTCCTTACTCGTCACAGTATACCTTAATATGCGTATGGTGGAAAGGTGCGAACGTACGCACCTGAACGACATATTAGAAGAACATGCGTTCGCCGTGTTTGACGCCGAAAATTCACGCCCGGGAACACCCATACGGCAATGATGTTGGATTGACAGTACCCCGGCGCGCGGCGTATTCTCGTCCAGTCCCCACATAGTGGGGGTGATCCGGTCGCCATTATCGGTGTTGGGAAGTGCGCATTCGTTGTCCCCACATGTGTGGGGTGAAGGAGAGCCAAGTCGTGGGTGCAACGAACCCGATTCGCGTGGCAATTATTGGCGTCGGCAACTGCGCGTCGTCGCTCGTGCAGGGCGTCGAGTTTTACAAGAACACCGCGGACGAGGAGCATATCCCCGGTCTGATGCATACCAATCTCGGCGGCTACCGCATCCGCGATATCGAGTTCACCGCCGCCTTCGATGTCAATGTCACCAAGGTCGGCAAGGACCTCTCTGAGGCGATCTGGGCCGACCCGAACAACACGATCAAGTTCTCAGATGTGCCGCACCTCGGTGTGCGCGTCCACCGCGGTATGACGCACGACGGTATCGGCAAGTATCTGGCCGAGGTCATCACCAAAGCGCCCGGCCCGACCGCCGACATTACCGGCATCCTCAAGAGCACCGGCACGCAGGTCGTCGTCAACTACCTCCCGGTCGGCGCGGAGCAGGCGACGAAGTGGTACGTCGAGCAGGTGCTGAACGCGGGCTGCGCATTCGTGAACTGTATCCCGGTCTTCATCGCGCGTGAGGATTACTGGCAGAAGCGATTCATGAACAAAGGGTTGCCGATCATCGGCGATGACATTAAGAGTCAGGTCGGCGCGACGATCACGCATCGCGTTCTCACACGCCTCTTCGAGGATCGCGGCGTCCGAATTGACCGGATGTATCAGTTGAACTTCGGCGGCAACACCGACTTCCTTAACATGCTCGAACGCGATCGGTTGGAGTCGAAGAAAATCTCCAAGACCAATTCCGTCACCAGCCAGTTGCCATACGAGATCGCGCCAGAGAACATCCACGTCGGGCCGTCCGATTACGTGCCATGGCTGACCGACCGCAAGTGGGCGAACATCCGCATGGAGGGGACAACCTTCGGCAACGTGCCGCTTTCGCTCGAGTTGAAATTGGAAGTCTGGGACAGCCCGAACTCAGCGGGCGTCGTCATTGACGCGATCCGCTGCGCCCGCCTTGCCCTCGATCACGGCCTCTCAGGCGCCCTCACCGCCCCCTCGTCTTACTTCATGAAGTCGCCGCCCGTGCAGGTGACGGACGATCGGGCGCGGCAGGACACCGAAACCTTCATCCAGACGTACGCGCGAGATGCCGCTCAGGGAAAGAAGGCCGCGAAGGCTGTCGCAACCGGCAGCAACGACGGATAACGGAACCGCCAAGACGCCAAGGAGGGAGGGAGAATGGTAGAGAGAATACAAATTCTCTGCCGGAATTTCCTCCGCGTCTCTTGGCGCCCTTGGCATCTTGGCGGTTCAAATCTGTGAGCACGATGGCCGATGCATCGCGGTATTGGGCGGTACGTGTCGCGTCCGCGCTTCTCAGTGTCATACCCGTACGTCTCTCGTATGCTCTCGCGGGGGCAATCGGGGCGGCGTATTGCTTCGTGCGGCCGTCGCACTCCCGCTGGGCCGCGGATAATCTTGCCCGGGTGCTGAATGAGCCGAAAACCTCGCCGTACGTGCGGAAGATCGCGCGGCAATCGTTCGGCAACTATGCCCGCGTACTCGTGGATTTCCTCCGGTTGCCGTACGCGGCACACACGGAGATTAACGCGTCCGCGAGCGTCACGGGGCTTGAGGCCCTCGAACGCGCCGCCGCGCCAGGCAAGGGGTTCATCCTCGTGACCGGGCATATGGGTTCATGGGATCGGGCGGGCGCCGTCCTCACCGGATACGGCTACAAAGCGACGGTGCTCGTGGACACGTTCGCGCCGCCGGCACTCGATCAATGGGTGACACGGATGCGGCAGAAGTTCAAAATGAGCGCGATCGCCGTCGAGAAACCCGGCGCATTGCGGGAAATGTATCGCGTCTTGCAGCGGGGTGAAGCGCTCGTTCTCCTCATAGACACGCCTGATCCGCAGGGTATCTCCGTGACGTTCTTTGGTGAGCGGACGACGTTCCCGGCCGGCGTCGCGCAGTTGGCGCTCCGCACGGGTTGCGCGATCGTCGTTGCCGGTCTCTTCAGGCGACCGGACATGGTGACATACGATGGCTTCTGTGAACTCGCCTCGCTCGGCGCGGCCGACCCGGACGCACCGGTGGACGCCGAGACGCTGACACAGCGGATTGCGACGACCCTGGAACACGCAATCGTCGCGCACCCCGCGCAATGGTATATGTTTCGCCCATTCTGGCCGAGTACCGAGTGCTGAATGGGCACTTGGTGCTCATTGCTCATTGCTCATTGCGCTGACTTGGCTACAATACGAGTGGAGTGCGGCGCATGGGGAGTCTGCGTGAGGGAAGACGGTCGGAACGGTGCTCTACCGCTATTATCGCTTTTGTGAATGGTTGGCGTCGGTGCTGCCACAACGGGTCGCGTATGCGTTGGCGCGGGTCAGCGGTGTCGGGCAGTTCATCTTGTGTCGCGGCGTGCGGCGGACGCTGATCGCGAACCAGCGACGGTTGTTACCGCACGCATCGCGCCGTGCGGTTGCCCGGAGCGCCCGGCGCGTCTCCATTTCCGTCGCGAAGAACTACCACGATCTCTTTCGTCTCCCGTCGCTTTCGCGGCAGGATTTGCTCGCCTATTTCGACGTACGTGGCATTGAACATCTCGCTGCGGCGCACGCCCGTGGGAAGGGTGTCATTGTTGTCGCGCCGCATCTGGGTAGTTACAATCTCGTCCCGTCATATGTGAGCAGCCTCGGCTACCCGACCGTTGCGGTCGTCGAGCATATCCGTGATCCGAAGTTGCATGAGTACTTCTTCGCCTTGCGGGCAAATCAGGGCGTGCAACTGCTCACGACGGGCCCCGAAGATGTGCGCAAAATCGTCCGGGCGCTTCGCGAGGGCAAAGTCGTGATGATGCTGGCGGACCGCAATGTCGGCACGAGCAGTGATGAGGTGATCTTTTTCGGCGAGCGAACGATGCTTCCCGCCGGCCCCGCGCTCCTCGCCCGCCGCACCGGTGCGGCATTACTGCCCGCCTATGCGTATCGCGTTGGCAACACGCGCTCCGTCGCCGTTGCCCTGGCCGAATTGCAGTTACCGGAAGTTATTGGCACGCCCGAACAGCGTCGCGCCGCCGACACGCAAGCGGTCGCGCGTGAACTCGAAAAGATGATCCTCGTCGCGCCCGACCAGTGGGATATCCTCCAGCCCGTTTGGCCACATCAGCCCGTCCCGTTCGTACCGGACATCAGCGAGGCGGCCGGTTGACGCAGCCTGGTCGGGGATCGCCACTCGTCGTACTCCAGCGCGATCACCTGCTCCTCGTTCGCACCGATGATCCACGCTGGCCCACGATACGTGACGCGCTGCGGCCATTTGCCGAACTGATACGCCTCGGCAGCGGCTTCGCGACTTACCGTCTCACGCCGCTCTCGCTCTGGAATGCCGCGACCACCGGCCTCGATGCCGTGGCGGTTCTTACCACGCTCAGAGACCTCACGGAATCTCCGATCATGCCGAAGACGGCAGCGTTCGTCCAGGAGACGGTTGCCCATGCGAACGCGATTCAGTTGCGAGAGTCCGCCGGCAGCATTGCCTTGACCAGTGCCGACCCCGCACTCCTCGGCATGCTCTCCGAGCGGTCGGGGCTGCCGCTGCCGCCGGTTATGCACGATGCGGATGGTACGGGGCGCGTCGTCATCGCGCCGGAACAGCGCGGGCGGGTCAAACTGGCCTTCGCGGCCCTCGGCTACCCGGTACGGGACGAACTCAGGGTTGTCGAAGGAGCACACCTGCCATTCAGTCTCCATCCCGACGCGCCGGGATTGCGGCCGTACCAGCGGGAGTCCGTCGCGGCGATGGCGCGGTCGTCGGGCGGCGTGATCCTCCTACCATGCGGCGCGGGGAAGACGCTCGTCGGCATCGCGACGGCGGCACGGTTTCAGTCGCGTACGCTCGTCCTTTGTCCGGGGCGGACGAATGCCGCGCAGTGGGAACGCGCATTCCATTCATGGACGGATTTGCCGCCCGACACGGTCGGCATCTTTGAAGGAAGTCGGCAGCGGCTCTATCCCGTGACGATTGCGACGTATCAGGCGCTGACAACGCGGGCGCGCGGTGCGGATCTGCCGCGCCATCTCGGTACATTCACCGACGCGGATTGGGGGCTGGTCATCTACGACGAGGCGCACATGCTGCCCGCCGATGGCTTCCGCTTGTGCGCGAGCGCGGCGATGCAGGCGCGGCGGCGGTTGGGGCTAACCGCGACGCTGATTCGCGAGGATGGCCGGGAGACCGATGTCTTCGCCCTCATCGGTCCGGTGCTCTTCAACCGCCCGTGGCGCGAGTTGGAAGCGCAGGGGTGGATCGCTCCGGCTCGCTGTGTCGAGGTGCGCGTGCCGCTTGCGCCCGGTTGGCCGCGGGCAGGGGGCGCGGCAGACGCAAACGCCGCCGCGCTCAATCCGTACAAAGACGCGGTCGTCGAGCGATTGCTCAGCCGGCATCGCGGCGCGGCGACGCTCGTCATTGGCGGGCATCTCGATCTCCTACACCGGCTCGCACGCCGGCTGCGCTTGCCCATTATTACGGGTGATACCCCCGCTACGGAACGCGAGCGGCTCTATCGGTCATTTCGCGACGGTCGGACACGCGCAATGATTGTCTCAAGCGTCGCGAATCAAGGTGTGGACTTGCCCGGAGCGACGGTTGCCATTCAGGTCTCCGGTCACTTCGGATCGCGGCAGGAGGAGGCGCAACGACTCGGTCGCCTGCTCCGCCCCAACAACAATGGCGCGTCGAGCGTCTTTTACACACTCGTCACGACCGGGACGAGCGAAGTGCCGTATGCGCGGCATCGGCGGCTCTTCCTCGCCGAGCAGGGATACACGTACACAGTTGAGTATGCAGAGCGAGTGTGAACCTGAGAACCTTTTTGCGTCTGGTTCGTTTCTTACGTGAGAATCAGGTGCATCGTGTGGCAATCTGCTATGATTGTTCCACGCACATTGCACATTGTTCTTTCCTCGTATGGGTGACCGCTGAAGCAACCGAACCGACAGTGTGATGGGCGCGGTGGTGTATCGCGCGGTACCGCATAAGCGGATGGTGAGGAGGGACTAGACATGGCGCTGAAACAGTTCGCATGGCGGGCGCGACTCGGACGGTTCTGGCGGCGGGCCGTGCCGATCAGTCTGCTCGCGGTGATGGCTCTGCTGCTGTCGGCCTGCATCGAGGTCAATCAGCAGAGCACGATCAAGACGGACTTCACCGGCACGTCGCAGATCCGGCTCGGCCTCTCGAAGCAGGCGCTGTTGCTCGTCGGGGGGCTTGCGGGCAGCCTCGGCACACCAAGCGCGTCAAGCGCACGGACGACGCCTGCCGCGCAGCAAGACCCCTTCGCCGACCTGAATAAACAGATCGCGCAACTCGGCGGTACGTCGAAGCCGTATCAGAATGACAAGTTTCAGGGCGTCGATGCGTCATTCACGTTCAAGTCGCTTGAAGAGATGCAGACGCAGATCAATACCGTGCTTGGCAGTAACTCGGCGCTGAGCCAGACGACGGGTTCGACGAGCACGAGTTCGACCGGCTCGCAGCAGGATATCGTTAAGATTACGGCGAAGGCGACCGCGAACGGCGTCCGCATTGATGGCACCGTGGACCCGCTCAGTAGTCTGAATGATCCGACGAGCAGCACGGCGATCCCCGGCCTCGATCCGAAGTCGTTCGGCGCGGCGGACGGCGTTGTCAATCTTGCGTTCACGATGCCGGGGAAGATCATCAGTAAAGACGCGCTGGCGAAGCAGGATAAGTCCACCGTCTCGTGGAATTTCAAGGCCGGCGACAAGAAGGCAACGATCTTCGTCGAATCGGACAAGAGCGGCGGCCAAGTCGGGAACGTTGTGGGAGGCACGACGACCACAACCAGTGGCGGTGGAAATAAGACACTCTGGATCGTCTTGGCGATCGCCCTCATTGTCATTGTCGGTGGCGGCACGGGCCTCTTCTTCGCCAGGCGCGGACGCGGCCCGAAGCCAGCGCCAGCGGCGGGCGGTTATCCGGCGGGGCAGTATCCTGCCCAGGGCACGCCATATGGCGGGCAACAGCCGCCCCAATACGGTCAGCCGCCGTATGGTCAGCCACCACAGGGCCAACCACCGCAGCAGCCCTATGGCGGTCAGTATCCGCCCCAGCAGCCACCTCAGCCACCGTATGGAGGCGGGTACGGCCAACCACCGCAACCACCCCAACAAGGGGGCTACCCGCCGCAGTACCCGCCGCAAGGCGGGCAGGGTCAGGGTGGATGGCCACCAAACAACGATCCACGCGGCCCGCAACCGCCGCGGTAAATTCCTTTCGCCAACCCCCTCCCACGTCGGGAGGGGGTTGCTAACTCTCACCATTTGAACATCGGGAAACATGACCGCTGTGCGCGGCGAACCCATTTCTACTCCACGGCATCATCACGGTGCGTGCCAGCCGCATTGATCTCGTCGCTGCGGATACGCACTTGGTCCGCGAACGTCTCTTGGCGAATCTCGCTGCTGCACCGGAGGAAGCGCGTTCGCGCTACGAATGTTTCACCACCCACATCTGGTGTTCCCGGGAGATATAGTCTTCGGTCTCGTTCACGAGGTCGGCCAAGTCTGTTTCTTCGCGAAGTGTCGCGATCTTCGTCAGGGCGAACGTGAGGTTCGTCGCTGTGAGCGCGTACGTCTTGCTCAATTCGTCGTACCGCCCTACCTGACTCCACGCCGTCCCCGCCGCTGCGAACGCCGCCAGCAGCGCCACGAGATTCGGCCCCCCGACGACGACCTTCAGCAGGGCAGCGGCGACTGCGGCGGCCTGGAGGGCAAGCGTTGACCAGAACCAGAACGTGGCGGCGCGCGCGTTTTCCTCAGCCTTCCGGGCATACCAGGCAATCTGGTGGCGCATCCGTTGCTCGGTATAGTACGCTTTGCGCCGCGCGAAGTCGCCTGATCGCACCTCCCGCATCTTCGGCGTGATCTGGAGCGGATTCTGCGACAGGGCCGCCCGCTCCAGATGCAACGCGCCCTGCTCCTTGTTGACTTCTTTGAGCCGATCGAGGAACTGATTGTCCGCATCGTTCTCGGTCGTATCATATGGAGCGATACCCATCATATAGAACCACGACAGTTTCTTCACCGTCTCAGCGACCGCGCGCCCATCGAACCACGCGCGGTCAAAATGGCTGATCCGGTTGGTCGCCTTGATTGCGATGGACCCCACCATCAGTGTGGCGGCGACGATCGCTCCCGTATCCTGAGCGAGGCGGCCATTGAAGCCCGAGAGGATGCTGAATGCGCCGCCGACGACGAGCAGCCCCAGGTCCCACTCGACGCACTGTTTGTACTTTCGCTGACCTGCCCGTGACGCCTTGCTCGCAGCCACCGCAAGGGCAGGGTATTCGACGGTGTCGGAGGGCTGTCCGGGACCTCCGGTGAGGCTCGCCCCGCGCAGAGCCAGCACGGTCTCCGACGCGCTCTGATAGCGCTCACCTGCGTCTTCTCGCAGCAGTTTGTCGGTGACAGTGCTCACTCCGGGCGGCAGATCAGGCCGGTCCGTCCCGAGCGGGCGGCGCTTCGTGGCATACGGCTCACCGACGAGCATCTCGTAGAGTACCAACCCGAGGCTGTACAGATCGCTGCGACCGTCGAGCGCGCCGTGGGTCGCCATTTGTTCCGGGCTCATGTACAGCGGCGTGCCGGGATTCGTGGCTGCGGCCTCCGTCATCGTCTCCTCGCTCGCCATCTGCGCGATGCCGAAATCCGCCAGTTTCGCCATGCCGCCTCGCGTGACCATGATGTTGGCGGGCTTGAGGTCGCGGTGGACAACGCCGTGGCCATGCACCGCTTCCAATGCTTGCGCAACGTCGCTCGCGATTGCGATTGCGCGCTCGACCGGTAACGATCTGGCTTGCGCGAGTAGTTCCCGCAGGTTGGTGCCGTCCACATATTCCATCACGAGGTAGAGGTTCCCGCCGCCGTCCTCGATGAGGTCGTAGATTGTCACGATATTCGGATGCTGGGAGATGCGAGCCGCCCGCGCCTCCCGCCGGAACCGCTCGGCGTACTGCGCGTGCCGTTCGGTATCGGTGGCGTCGGGCGCGGCGAGGAGTTCCTTGATCGCGACGTCGGTGCGCAACACGGTGTCGGTCGCGAGGTAGACACGCCCGAAGGCTCCCTCACCGAGCACATGATCGATGCGGTACCGGCCGCCGATCTGGTTCGTACGATCGGTTCCGTTCTTCTTGACCGCGGCTGTCTCTCGGTCGTTTCGTGTGGGTATTTCTGGTGGCCGTTCATCTCCCATCATGTGCCGTCCTTCCTGAGTCGGCAATGCGTGTTCCCAAAGCGCCGGCGAAGGATCCACACGATGGCGACGGAGCGACCGCTTATCCAACCGCGTGCTGGTTGCAACATTATCGCACATCCTACATCGTAGCGACATCGAAGTAAAATCACATAGCCGTAGCGACAGGAGGAACAACATATGGTTATCGTCGCTAGAGAGCGTCACCACCCGTACGAGTCTTGCGATCCGATCTTCTCACTGCTACCATCGCACCAGGCCTGAAGTGTTGTGAAACTTTCTGAGGAGTGCGCATGTCCGCCGTCTCTCCGGCCGCCCCGACCGTCCACGACGTCTTCCTCTCCTATAACCGCCGCGAGTCCGCACTCGTCGAGCGGATCCACGACCAGCTCCGCGCCCAGGGTCTCGCCCCCTTCATGGATCGCTACGGCCTCACTCCCGGCCGCGATTACAACACGGAATTGCGCGAACGCATCGAGCGCTCCGCCGGCTGCGCCGTCCTCGTCGGCGAGCACGGAATCGGCCGTTACCAGGCGAAGGAAGTAGATGTCGCTACTGACCGCGCCGCCGCCGACCCCGACTACCCTGCCTTTCCGGTGCTGCTACCCGGCTGCCCCGAGGGCTTCCGCTCCGCTGATCTCCCGCCACTCCTCAGCAGCCGCACCTGGGTTGACTTCCGGGCGGGGATCGAGGATGCGGAGGCGCTGCAACGGCTGATCTGTGCGATCCGACGGGTGCCGTACGAGAGCACGCTGGCGTGGGAGGTGCAGGAGGGGGTCTGCCCGTACCAGGGTCTGGAGGCGTTTGACGAGGGATCGGCGGAGTATTACTTCGGGCGCGAGGCGGACATCCAGCGGCTCGTCGAGCGATTGAAGGGGGCCACGGCGGGTGGCGAGATGGCTACGGACGACGCGCGCGGCGGCATCGCCGGGGAACCTGATATCCCAATGGAGGGAGCACGCGGCGCCCGCTTCCTGGCGGTGGTCGGCGCATCGGGCAGCGGCAAGTCGTCGCTTGTCAAGGCGGGGCTGATCCCGACCTTGCGCGGCGGGGGGCTGCTGGGCAGCGATCGGTGGGCGATTCGCACATTGACTCCCGGCTCGCGGCCGCTGGAGGCGCTCGCCGCTATGCTCGTGCCGCTAATCCGGCCGGACACGACACCCGAGGAGGCGCGGGGTCAGACGTTCGCTTTCGTTGATGAGTTGCGGCGCGACGCGCGTGTCCTGCACCTGGCGACCCAGTATGCGCTACGCAACCGCCCGGCAACGGAGCGAGTGCTGGTGGTGGTGGACCAGTTCGAGGAGATCTTCGCCCTTTGCCCCGACGAGGTGGAGCGGACGCAGTTTGTTGCGGCGCTCGCCTATGCCGCCACCGAATCGGAGGGCCGTTGTCTCATCGTGCCAACGCTGCGTGCCGACTTCTACGCGCGGTGTGAGGCGTATCCCGCTCTCGCCCAGCTCCTCTCCACCTACCAGTATCTCGTCGGCCCAATGCGCGACGATGACCTCCGTGCCGCGATCGTCACGCCTGCGCTGCGGGTGGGGTTACGCTTCGAGGCGGGGCTGGTGGAGACGATTCTCACGGACGTAAAGAACCAGCCGGGAGCGCTGCCGCTGCTGCAATATGCCCTACGGGAACTGTGGCGGCAACGGGACGGGGAACTGCTGACGCTACGGGGGTACGAGGCGAGTGGTGGGGTGGCGGGCGCGCTGGCGAAGCGGG